>NZ_AULT01000011.1 GCF_000422425.1 Oceanospirillum beijerinckii DSM 7166 | reverse complement strand
ATTATCAGGCGTATCACATCAGACTTAACCAATGCCCGCTTGGAAGGGATGAACAGCCTTTTTCAGGCTGCCCGAGCCAGGGCAAGGGGGTATCGAAATACGGAGAATTTTATCAATATGATTTACCTGATTGGTAGCCCAATAGATGTCCAGGTGCAATCAGGTAAATCCACATGAAACGTCGAAGAGCCTAACTAATACGAGACTGATGAATCGCTGCAGGGAAAGGATTCCCTGCCTTTTAGAGGCTTTTTGTCATCCCTCAGAATCAGCAAAACCCAGTCCCCACCGAATTAATCACTTAACTCATTCAGAGATTACTTACGACGAATACCAATTGTACGGCCGATATTTTCTGGCTTAGGTAGATCAGCCTGTTCAGCAGCCAAAACTTCAATATTAGCCAGAATTTCAGCTGGGAAAGTGCTGCTCTTACGGGCATTTAGATCGACACACATCGCCATCTGCTCAAGAGTTGATGCCAGGTACTCAGTACCATCGTCATTTTGTGCGTACATCTCAAAATAGAAATGCAGACGTTTGCTGTCATGATCCACCAGCTGCATACGCACCTCGATTGGCTGGCCCAACACCACTTCATTGTTATAAGTGATATGGTTTTCCAACACCATCCAGGAGATCCCCGTCTTTTTAGTGACCTCAGCACCCAGGCCAATATTTTTCACCACCTCTTCACCGGCATGATCAAAAATCAGCACATAGTAAGCAACATTCATATGGTCGTTGTAATCCAGCCACTCAGGTTGAATGGTTGTGCGGTAAATCACAGGTGCTTTGTTCGTCATCTTTTATTGTCCTTGCTAAAAACGCTTGTCAGTCCGAGTTTAAAGCACAGAAAGCACCCCCGAAACCCCTGTAGAGCAAACCAGCTGCGTGGCCTGCTGATTTAGATAGTTGTATTAAGCGTGGTTGCAGGTGCCTGAGCAGAGACAATAAAGTCGGCCTGATCAGGCTGGCGTGGTTTTCACCCTCTCTTTCTTTGTATCTTTAGGCTGTCCTTTCCAGTTAGCAATCCCTGCTCCCAGCATCACCAGTCCCAGCGCCAGCAGAATTTCCAACGACCAGTCGCTAACCCCTGCAATCACGAGTGAAATAGCAGTAATCAAAGGGGCGGCGAAACTAAAGCTGGCCAGTAATATTTGATTGCCTCCCTTCATACCGATATCCCATAGGTAAAACGCACCACCGACAGGCCCCAACCCCAACAAGAGAGCGCCCAGCCATTCATTAGCAGACAGTTGCCAGTTCACCGGTTCCAATAGTAAATGGGCAAGCAGAGAGAAACCCGCAACCGCAAGGGATAACCAGCCTACATCTTCGACCTTGCCAGGTACTTTCGACAGATACCAGGAGTAACAGGACCAGATACCGGCACAGCTAAAGGCCAGTACATAACCCAGGGTTTGCTCAGCTGCGGGAAAGTTACTGTTCGCCGCCACTGCATTATCTTTTGACAGGATCAGCAATGCGATACCAACAAAGCCAATACCACCACCGATGAAAGCGATTAAGCGGCTCCCCTGCTGCGCGACAAGCACTGTAAGTAATAATGGCCAAAGGTAAACAATCAAACTGACTTCCAACGCGGGGGCTAGTTTTAATGCTATAAAATAGCAGAAGTGAAAGCCAAACAGCCCCACTATGCCAAACAGCCAGGAACGCGGGCTGAGTTCAGGTTTAACCAACAAGGATTTCTTCTGCATCAGGCGTTGAAATAACATAAGCCCCGCTGAGATTAAAAAGCAGATAAACAGCAACTGAAAGGGTGGTATGCTGGTAGTGGAACTCCCCAGCAGGGCTAAAAGTCCCCACATTAAGACTGCGCCGACACCACAGCCGGTTGCACTTTGTTTTGACATCATTAGGGGTATTTCCTTTTGTTATGATAGTCCAAGGTTTAACCAAGATAAGAGGTAGTTATGTGCTGAAAGGCTGATTTTGATGCTTGGAAAGCCGTTTTTCTCTTGTATGCAGTTTGGAACCGATGAAGGAGTAAACGTGTACTCTTGTGACGATTTCACTTCTGTTAGTGATTGGATAACCTTTGTCTGATACCACACCGCTTCCTACCGATGCCCGCTAAGATAAATTTTAGCATTTAGTTTAGCGGGCTTATTTCACAATAGACTCGTCACCACGATGCGTGTATTGATTAAGGTGTTCGTGCTGAAAATTCATACACATAAGGCCGCTATTACAGCGGCCTTATTTATCTATTGCTATACCGACTGCTTAGGCTGCAACAAAAATTAATGAGCCAGGAAGGAAGAAGAACACAGTCGAAACATAACCAAATGCGATACGGCGTTTTACAGCAGCCAATTCAGCCAGCTTCTCAGCCAGTACCAGTGGCAAGTTACGCAGGAATGGGATACTGAAGATAGTGATTACTGCCAATACGTTGTAGCTCAGGTGTACCGGTGCGATCTGCAGAGCAAACATCGCCATCTCTCCACTGACTGCTGTCGCAGCCAGCAGGGCGGTAATACAGGTACCGATGTTAGCGCCCAGAGTAAACGGGTAGATATCTTTCAGCTTCAGTACGCCGGTGCCTACCAGAGGAACCATCAGACTGGTGGTTGTGGAAGAAGATTGAACCAGTACCGTCACGATACTGCCAGACGCGATACCGCTTACAGGACCACGACCAATGGCACCGTGCAGCATATCTTTTGCACGACCTACCAGGACTTTCTTCAACAGTTTACCGACGTAAGCGACAGAGAAGATGATCAGAGCGATACCCAGAACGATCATAGCAATACCACTGGTTGGCTCAGGCAGTGCAGAGAACAGATCTTTAGTTGCACCCGTTACCGGCTTAATCAGCGGCTTGATAAAATTCATGCTCTTCATGCTCAGAGACTCACCACCGACCAGCAGAGCAGCCAGGTAAGCACTGATTTTTTCCAGCATGCCGAACATCAGCTCCAGTGGCAGGAAGATAATCACCGCCATCAGGTTAAAGAAGTCATGTACCGTTGCTGCAGCAAAGGCACGACGGAATTCATCACGGTTACGAATGTGACCCAGGCTCACAATGGTATTGGTGATAGTGGTGCCGATATTGGCACCCATAATCATTGGGATCGCCATCTCTACCGGTAGGCCACCGGCTACCAGGCCTACAATAATGGACGTTACGGTACTGGAGGACTGGATCAGTGCTGTGGCTACCGTACCGATCATCAGGCCAACAAATGGGTTGGAAGCAAACTCAAACAGTTCTTTAGCATGCCCTGCAGTGGCCCATTTAAAGCCAGTACCGATCATGCCAACGGCGACCAATAGCAGATAAACCAGAGCGGTAATTCCCACCCAGCGGATAAAATTCTGTTGTGTTGTATTTGTGGATGTTGCTGTGTTCATCGCTAAGTCCTGACACAAACCTAATATTTGAGAGCGGATACCTAAGCATCCGGGCTAATAGTTTTTGATGAGGGCATTATCAATTGGCTTTATGACGGAAATATTACAATTGAAACATTGATGACATTTTTTTGACGCATTTATGAAATCTAATGGAAATATTGCTAATCAGGTAACTAGCTGATGTATAAGGCAAAGAGGTCGTATGAATGCGAGAGCTTTATCGCTCCTGGAGGTGGACCTGAGGATAAACTGTGTCGACAGCTGTAGTAATTCTTCGCTATTTCATATGATATTGGCTCAAAGGAAGCGATCGATCACTAACGCCCCTCCATAATTGTGAATAAAAACAACAGGCAAAAAAAAAGCACAATCAAAGATTGTGCTTTTTCCAGCGTTTACCGACTTAGCTTTGCATCAATACTGTTACCAGCAGAGCTTGATCCCAAATCAGTAAAGCTTAAGTCCTTGCGGTCTGATATTACAGAGCGCGGATCTCTTCAGCTTGAGGGCCTTTCTGACCTTGAGTTACAGTGAACTCAACTTGCTGACCTTCTTTCAGAGTTTTGAAGCCTTCACCAACGATCTGACGGAAGTGAGCGAAAACGTCAGGGCCGTTCTCCTGCTGAATGAAACCAAAACCTTTCTCTTCGTTGAACCACTTAACAGTACCAGTCACTTTAGACATGATAATTTCCTATAAACAAATTTTAAAAAATAATTTTAACGTCCCAGTAGGGACAAGGTGGCAGAAACTTATTCGTTAAATTATGAAGTACAGGACGAGACTATTAAGACCGAAAAGCAGGCATAATACACGGCTAAACTTCAAGCCGAGGCCAGAATATAGCGGCCCAAAGTAAAATTCAATCATTATTTCTGTTCTGAAGACTTTTACTGCCAACCTTTTGATAGAGATCAGTTACATGATAGAGGAATTTAGAGAAAATTCTTATTGTTTTCAATGTGTTAAAGCGAAGATCGCAACTTTAGTGATAATTGGGTTCTGATGCACTGAAATAAAAAAATAATATATCGTCTGCCATAGACCCCGTTTTTTCAAGTCGATCTCAGTGGGCGGTCAGATCCACCCAGACCGAAACTCTACCTTGCACCGTCCTGCATTCATAAATAACTTCTGATATTCCTCAGGCACGCTAAAGTAGCGTTTCGGTGCTGTCTATTCTATGGGGAGAAGCTAGTTGTACTGCAACACTCTGAATACCACATCAGCGGTAATATCCAGCTCAGTCAGCGCCTCTGCCGCCTGTTTACCTGCATAGCTGGCACGGTACAGGTGTGGCGTCATTACCATCAAGTCTGTGATCTGCTTTTTATTTAAAGTAGCAGGCTTAAACTGCAGGCTTTTCTCTTCCACTAGCTGATAGCCGTTTTCCAACGCTTGACTGATATCGGGCAGAGGGGTACGACGGACCTCAGGATAGATAAGCTCGCGCAGCTCTATCAGATGCTCTTTACCCGCTTCTGCTAGTACCACGTAGCCGCCGGGTTTCAGCCACTGGGTAAACTTTTCCAGATCGTAAAAGCCAAACATACAGATCAGCATATCCAGCGAATTGGGTGCGACTGGCAGCTGCACATTCGTGCCTACAATCCAGGTGATCTGCTTATTGCGTCGTGCAGCGGCTTGTACCGCCCATTTGGAGATATCCAGGCCGATCAGGTTGTGACCCTCACTCAGTGAAGAGGCCAATTGGTCAAGGTAATAGCCTTCACCACAACCCGCATCAAGAATACTAGCTGCAGACTCTTCAGCAATTAGTGGGCTTACCAGTTGGTTTAACTGCTCAGAAATGGGGTGGTATAAACCCGCATTTAAAAAGTTCTGACGAGCGACAATCATCTCTTTGCTATCGCCTGGGTCTTTCGAGCGTTTTTTCTGTACAGGCAACAGATTGACATAACCCTGACGGGCGATATCAAAACTATGCCCGCTATTGCAGCGCAGACTATTATCCTGCTGGATTAAGGGTTGCTGATCCAATGGACAGATCAGGTTTTGCGCCGTTATCTGGTGTGCCATAGTGAAAAAGAATCCTGAGAGAAATACTGTTTGATTCAGTTTGTTTGAGCTCATTGTTTGAGCCAAAACAGCAAAAATCAGCAGGCAATCTAGGCTTTTAATGCAACAAGGTCAAGAATGTGCGTAATTTCAGTAGAAATTCTGACAAAGCGTGCTAATCTGGCGGCAATGAGGCTATTTAGCCGATACTTAACTGCTCAGTCTGGCGCGGCCAGTCTTTTGTTCTGAGCAGATGTACATCGCTTTAATCACCAGACAGAACCTTTCCGATAAAAACCATCCATCAAGGCGGGCAAAAAGAAAGGTTGTGTATGGCTATGACTCTTCAGCTGAGTGCTGATCTAATCTTGGTGGATTTATTATGACACGTCTGACCGATAATCTGGATGATAATAGTGCTCTGTTTATTGAAGAGATTCGCTTTAATGGCGAGGTCTGGGGTATTGAATCGGATGATGGCTGGGTGATTGTTGACTCTCAGGAATTCGAAGATACTGATGTGATTCCGTTTTGGTCCGATAAGGAAGATGCCGAAGTACACTGTGTGGAAGAATGGGCAGATTATCAGGTCACTAAGATTGAGATCGAAGAATTTGTGCAAGAGTGGTTGCCAGAACTGGATCAGGACGGTGTTCTGATCGGCACTAATTGGAATGCCGATCTGGAAGGCTTTGAGGTTGAGCCGTTACAACTGGCAGAGTCCCTGGCTGGTGTGGATGCGGACTAACGCTGCTACTCAATGGTCACGGCACAGTTGATTGGCTTCACAAATGATTCTTTGAATAATTTAAAACCTGTGTTAATGCTTAATTTTTCATCAATGGGCAGCAGTCTTTTACTTGCTCAAACATAACAACTTCGCTATAACATTGAAAAGCCTCCTGGCGTTAGACCTCTGGTCAACACGCAAGGGGGCTTTTTTTCGGTCTGCTGTTTTTGATTTATGGCTCTTAGGTCTTTGTTTTATGAATCAAGAAACGGCAAGAGCAGAGGCAAAAAGAGATGAGTTATACGTGGTTTGATCTGGTAGGTAACCTGGGAGTATTTCTGGTGGTGCTGGCGTTTTATCTGTTACAGACAGAGCGCTTAAACAGCAGGGATATTCGCTATTCCCTGTTGAACCTGACCGGGGCTATCCTGTTATTGATCTCCCTGCTGGTAAACTGGAACCTGTCTTCGGTGATTATTGAGCTGTTCTGGATTGCGATTAGCCTGATTGGCATTGTGCGTCACGTTTCAATCTCAAAGGCGTCAAAACAGAAAGCGTCAACACCAAAAGCTCCAAAGCCTAAAGAGTCAAAGCCTGAAACAGGTGTGGTCAGTACTCCTTGATGCTTTGAGAGGCCTGAGTGTAGGGCGATTAAAGCCAAAAAAGCATGCCTTAAACTCTCTGGCGCATGCGTAGAAAAACAAACTGCCAGCGCAAGGGTGGCAGTTTAGCGTCGTATTTGATGGAATCAATTTAGCGCTTAAAAGCCTGAAAGCCGCTAAAACTGAGGCACAACTGGCTTAACAAAGGCCAGCTATCTCCTTTTTCCAAACCTTTAATCTTACGGTCCACCTGCTCAGCTTGCTGTAACAGTTGATGCAGTTGTTTCGGCGAATGCTGACGCAGGGCTTGCTGATAAAGCGGTTTGCGTTTATCCCAGATTCTTAACTCACGGCAGATACGATCAAAGGATTGGCCCTGATCGGTTCTGTGTTTCAGTGTAATCAGCTGGCGTAATTCCCGCGCAATACCCCACAGCAGAATCGGTGCTTCCACGCCTTCGCCCTTTAAGCCGGTGAGAATACGACTGGTGCGTACCGGGTCGGCCTGTAACAGGGCATCGGTCAGGGTAAAGACATCAAAACGAGAGCTATCGTGTACCGCGTTGAGTACCGCCTGATCATCCAGATGGGATTGATCAGGATAAAGCAGACGCAGTTTCTGGATTTCCTGGTCGCAAGCCAACAGATTACCTTCGACCCGTTGAGCCAATAACGAAACCGCTTCAGGTGTGGCCTGAAAACCCGCTTTACGCAGGCGATGGGTGATCCAGCCCGGCAGGCGTTGTGCATCCACTGGCCATACCGGCACATAAACACCGACAGCATCCAGTGACTTAAACCACTTGCTGTTAGTGGACGAGCCTTCCAGCTTACCTGAGATAATCAGCAAGGTATTGTCACTCTGGCCTTTATTATCCGAGATGTTTTTAGCGTAGGCTTGCAGTGCCAGGCTGCCTTCTTTACCCGGTTTGCCGGATGGCATATGCAGCTCGATCAGTTTATGACTGGCAAACAGACTCATGCTGGCACTGGCATCGTGCAGGGTGGACCACTGGAAACTGTTATCTACATGGTGAACTTCGCGCTCTTCGGCACCCATGGCACGCACTGCGGCACGGACCTGATCACAGGCTTCACGCATCTGCAGGGGCTCATCACCGGCGATAAAGTAGATCGCTTTCATGCCGGACTTAAATTGATCCGGCAGCTTATCTGCAAAAACTTTCATGCTGTTATATCCGTGAACGCTTCAAGATCCAAAAAAAGGGCTGAAAAGCCTTATCGTGGGGTTGTTAAAACGCTGGTGCTAATCAATAAAGCGCTAGCCAATCAAAGCCTAGCGCTTATTAAAGCTGCTAAAGTCTCTTTCACAAACTCTGTAGTGTCAGGCTCAGGGCTGATCTTGTTCAGGTTTAGGAAGTTGAGTCTGACTCAACTGACGGCTTATGCGGCTGGCCAGATCACGTTCCATTTCAAATCTCAGTGCTGCAATATCGCTGGCTTCACTATAGAGATTGTCGTTACTGGTATAGGCTCGTGATGTCCTTAGTGTACGTAACGCTGTGACCGCTTTACCGGCTTTATTCAGTAGCTGGAAATCAACTTCAGACTGCAGATCATAACTGCTGGCACCGGAGGTATAGGTCGTCTGCTTCTTGCTATGACGCACTTCAGACAGCCATAGACGCCAATGGGCGTTTTCCGTCTGATCATCTAACACTACACCGCCCTGACGCAGCTGGGTAGAGAGCGCATTATAAAGTGTATTGGCTTGGGATGAGAGGTGAAGCGGCGAGAGTTCAGCCGGAAAACCGGCTGACCCTCGTAGCTGAAAGCCGCAGCTGCTGACAAGCAATGCCAGTAAAACTGCCGCTGACCCCTTAGTTATAATCCTAAACATCTGCTAATGCAAATCCTTGTCGGTACTAAGGGTGATTAGTTAGCCACAATGTTGACCAGTTTACCTGGCACAACAATGACTTTACGGATGGTGACACCTTCCAGGAACTTAGCCACTTTTTCGTCGGCTTTGGCGACTTCCTCAACAGCATCTTTTGGCGTATCTGCAGCGACTTCGATCTTGCTACGCACTTTACCGTTTACCTGAACCACCATCTGGATGGAGTCACGAGCCAGGGCTTTTTCATCCACAGTTGGCCAGGCAGTGTCGATCACGGCATCTTCATGACCCAGCATCTGCCACAGGGTATGTGCAATATGCGGAACCATCGGCGACAGCATCACAACGCAAGCTTCGATCGCTTCGTGTTGAACCGCACGCATCTCATCGCTGGAGTCGTTCACTTTAATGATGGCGTTGCTCAGCTCCATCACTGCAGCAATTGCAGTATTGAAAGTCAGACGACGCTCCATATCATCACTGATCTTAGCGATAGTTTCGTGAGTCTTACGACGCAGCTCTTTCTGTTTGTCGTTCAGTGCTTCTGGGTTCAGTACCGGTACTGGGCCTGCATCTACATGGGTCTGTACCATTTTCCACAGACGCTTCAGGAAGCGGTTAGAACCCTCCACACCAGAATCAGACCATTCCAGAGATTGTTCTGGCGGTGCTGCAAACATGATAAACAGACGTACGGTATCGGCACCGTATTTCTGAATCAGTTCCTGTGGGTCAACGGTATTACCCTTGGATTTGGACATCTTGCTACCGTCTTTCAGCACCATGCCCTGGGTCAGCAGACGCTGGAACGGCTCATCAGAGTTCACCAGACCTTCGTCACGCAGCAGTTTGTGGTAGAAACGGCTGTACAGCAGATGCAGAATCGCATGCTCAATACCGCCGATATAGTGGTTTACTGGTGTCCAGTAATCCGCTTCAGAATCCAGCATCGCTTCGTTCTGGTTACGACAAGCGTAACGGGCGTAGTACCAGGAAGACTCCATAAAGGTGTCGAAGGTATCGGTTTCACGGGTTGCTGCGCCACCACACTTAGGACAGGTAGTTTCGTAGAACTCAGGCATCTTCTTAATTGGAGAGCCTACACCATCGAAATCAACGTCTTCAGGCAGTACCACTGGCAGTTGATCTTCAGGTACAGGAACGTCGCCACAGCTGTCACAGCTGATCATAGGGATTGGCGCGCCCCAGTAACGCTGACGGGATACACCCCAGTCACGCAAACGGTAGTTGATGGTGATCTTGCCTTTACCTTCGCTTTCCAGCTTGGCCGCAATCGCATCAAACGCCGCTTCAAATTCCAGACCGCTAAACTCACCAGAGTTCACCAGACGGCCTTTTTCGGTATAGGCTTCTTTGCTCAGATCAACTTCAGCGTCATCTGTTGCTTCGATTACCTGTTCGATATCCAGACCGTATTTAGTCGCGAACTCCCAGTCGCGCTGATCGTGACCCGGAACCGCCATTACTGCGCCTGAGCCGTAATCCATCAGTACAAAGTTAGCCACCATTACCGGTACTTCACGGCCGGTCAGCGGATGGATCGCGGTAAAGCCCGTAGGCAACCCTTTTTTCTCCATCGTCGCCATATCGGCTTCGGCCACTTTCGTGTGCTTACACTCTTCAACAAACGCTGCCAGTTCAGCATTGTTCTCAGCCGCTTCCAGAGACAGTGGGTGCTGAGCCGCGACCGCTACGTATGTGACACCCATCAGAGTGTCTGGACGGGTGGTAAATACTTCCAGCTCTTCTGCACGGTCTTTCAGGCCGAAACGCAGTTCAACACCACGGGATTTACCAATCCAGTTGCGCTGCATGGTTTTAACCTGCTCAGGCCAGTCAACCTTGTCCAGGTCGTCCAGCAGCTGATCCGCGTAATCGGTAATCTTCAGGAACCACTGAGGAATCTCACGACGCTCAACCTCAGTGTCACAACGCCAGCAGCAACCATCGATCACCTGCTCGTTGGCCAGAACGGTCATATCGTGCGGACACCAGTTCACCGCAGAGGTCTTCTTATAGACCAAACCTTTTTCGAATAAACGGGTGAAGAACCACTGCTCCCAGCGGTAGTACTCTGGGTGACAGGTGGCGATTTCACGATCCCAGTCGTAAGCAAAGCCCAGTTGCTTCAGCTGGTCACGCATGTAATCGATGTTTTCGTAGGTCCATTTGGCCGGAGCGACGTTGTTTTTGATCGCCGCATTTTCAGCAGGCAGACCAAACGCATCCCAGCCCATAGGCTGCAGCACGTTTTTACCACGCAGTCGCTGATAACGGGACAGTACATCACCAATGGTGTAGTTACGTACGTGACCCATGTGTAGCTTACCACTTGGGTACGGGAACATAGACAGGCAGTAGAATTTTTCACGGTTAGCATCTTCTACCGCTTTAAAACACTGGTTCTTTTCCCAGAAAGCCTGCGCTTCCTGTTCGATCTTATGGGGAGTGTACTGTTCGTCCATTGCGGTCAGGTTACCTTGCAATTCTGGTTTGTAACCAGAAGGGTTAACAAATAGCTCCGGGTTGTCTCGGGCCGATACGCTCAGCTTAATGGGCTTATTTAACAAAGCGGTTAAAGACCATTAAGGGTTATTCAGTGAGCAGGCCTAAGCTGACAAGCCAGAAAAATCTTGATGAATTAAAACAGACAAGTTTACCTCAGACCGGGGCTAACAGGTAGTGTCGCCCTTATGCTTTCTCCGCTATTTCATCCTTATGGTGCACTGTTTTGTGCTATGCAAAAAAGTAGACGCTTCAAATGAGATCAACACATGATTAAATCCTATCGGCCGACTGTCATCTCCTTTGGTCGATAAACAGATAAATAAAAGAGCATTTACTAATAAAAGCAAACTGTTAGAGCAATAAAGGCTGTTCAGGGATGACAGGCCAGGTGAATTAGTGAATACTCAAACTTATACTATTTCGATATGCACTTACAACGAACGACGTAACAGCGTTGCGGCAGGATTTATCGAACATCAGCCGGATAGCTATTAATATGACCTTTGTTGAGGTGTTTAGTGTGTATGCCAGGAGGTGTTATGTCTGATCAGCCGAAAAATGAGATTCGTGAGGATAAACTGGTCCGTCACTATGACAGCGCTTTATCCCGTATTGAAGGGCGTTTGGCCGATGTGGAGATCAAAACCCTTGAAGCACTGCAGCAGGAAGTCAAAGACGCTGTTGAGTTTGAGCAAGGCGTTGAGCGTTTAACCAAAGATGAGATTGCACTATTAACAGCCTGGCTCTCAAGAGATCTGGAGCACCTGGGGAGTTTTGTCAGTAGTACAGGCCGTGGTCTGGGGGAATGGCTCAATATTGATTTGAGTGCATTGGAACTCTCATTGGTCCGTGCTCTACAATCTGTTGCAGATAAAACCCGACTGGATCAGCTGGAGCTGGAGCAGAAGCTGGAAAGCGATATGGGCACTTATCTGGAAGGCGAGCTGGCAACTGCAGGCACCTTTGCCTGCACCAATTGCGATAAGATGGTGGTGGTGACTCAGACCAAGCCCATTGAACGTTGCCACCGTTGTGACAATCATATCTTCCACCGCGTCAGCCAGTTTCACGGTATGAGCGAGTAAGCTGTAACACTTTTCAACGACAGCTTTTCATCTCTGCCCCAAGAGCGGTTAGGGACTATTCAAAATAGCCTGTTACCGCTCTTTTCCCTTACTTAAGCCAATCCCGTGGTATTTTAGGGCGCTTATAATATCAAGGCCTGTTGATACGTTGCATTTAAGCAACTGATTCAAGTTTGTCCCTCAACAACTTGAATCAGTCGCTTATTTTGCAGAACAAATTGGACAACCTATTGTTGTGATTTTATAGGTGCAAGTTAATCGATTCGAGGGCAGCACTTATCGCTTGTCAACATCAATGGCCCTAAATAGGCAGTGCACGACTGGGTATGGATCAGGCAATAAATGCCATATCTTCCAGCTGATAAGTGAAGACGTGCCAGGCGTGATTCAGCAGGGCTTCAGCCTGTTCCGCGATAAAGGTGTCATCTGGTACCAGCCAGCCACCAAAGTCCGCTCTGTCATCAACCCCTTCCAGCCAATAGGTTTCACCATACTGGCGTTGCTCTACGACGACACCTGCCAGCTCAGAGCCTAAAGTTGAGCGATCCATCTGGCCGTTATGGTCACTTAGAAAATCACCTTTAACATTGAAATTGGTGATTGCAGAGGCATTGGAGGTATCAAGTTGCAGGTTTTCAATGGTACGGGCTGATAAACCAGCAGCGTCAAAAACAATGGCCTCCTCACCTGTGGCTAAAGCCGCTGCGGTGGCCAGACCACCTCCCAGGCTATGGCCGGTAAAAGAGAGTTCAATCGCGGCTTCACCTTGCAGACCATTATCCTGATTGTATTGATTAACACTGACCTGTAGCTCTTTTGCCAGGTCAACTGCTTGCTCGTATTGCTCAGACTGACCAAAAGCCTGCTCAATATCTTCAGCCCAATCGACGGCAGAGAGGGGTTCTGTGCCCCGGAAAGCCAAGACTAAGTCACCGTCATCTTCTTCAAACAGAACATAGTCCAGACCTTCGCTACCAATCCAGTCGATATAGCTGCCACCGTTCTCAATTCTGTGGTAATTCTCGGTGGTAAAGTCCTGGGCTTTAATATCGGAAATACCCGTGAATACATTCAGGGCCACATTGACGACAAGATAATCATCCCAGTCGTAAGTCTGAGAAGCCAAGCGGGCGAAATCCAGTGACTGTTGATACTTTTCCTGAGAAAGACCGGAAGGTAGGGTGTTTGTGCTCATGAGTGCTAACTCCTTGTCTGCATATGCAGTATTAGCCAGGCAGAAAATCATCAGGTTCAGAATTAAACCGATGATGGGACTACCTGATATTGTTTTTATTTTCGCCGATAAAGTTATTCGAGCATTTACAGGAGTCAACACAGAAAGACGCAAGTTAAGTTGAAAAAGTAGCATTTTGATGACAATTGCGTTTTAAACAATATTAAAAAATCGTTGCAATCAAGCTGTTATAAACCAAAAAATAAAACAGGTGTTTGACAAGAAATAATTAAATATTCGCATAATTAATTTTGGTATATCGATATCTTCTCTTAAGTGTTTTTTTATGTTTCAACTTTTTACGCTGTTAGTGAGGGTAGCAACCCAGACTGTGAGGATTCAGCTTAATGTATAAAACAGAGCGCTAAGTAATGAGAAAAGTTATCCCTGTATGACTGTACCCAAAGGAGATAAAGGCAGTTGCAGTGTCATCACTAAGCCACCTTCAGGTGCATTGTGAGCACTGAGCTCGCCGCCTAAACGTTGTGTTTGTTTTCTGGCCAGAGCCAAGCCTAAACCAAAGCCGCCCTTTTTGCGCATACGGGCTTTATCCAGGCGATAAAACGGTTGAAAGATCTGCTCCAGTTTATCTTCTGGGACACCGGGGCCTTGATCTCTGATTTGGATATGCAGTGTATGCTCACTTTGTTGAACACTGACAAAAAGCACGCCTTGTTCCGGGCTATGCATTAAACCGTTGCGGATAATATTCTCAATGGCCTGACTGAGTGCCAGGGTATGGCTGTTGTGTAGCAGGATCCCTGCGGGATAGTTGCGTTGGATGCTCAGTTGAGGAAATTCAAACTCGGCATCGTCGCAGATCAGATCCAGCAGCAGGCTCAGCTGCACAGCTTCCTGATGTTGAGGACTCAGGGTTTGGCTATGTTCGCTGTCCAGCCAGGCTAAAGTCATAGTCTCCTCGACCAACTGGTTAGTCAGGGCAATTTCCCGTTGTATACGCTGTTTTTGCTCTTCAGCAGTTAAATCATGACTGTCCAACGCCAGACTCATACGAGCCAAAGGTGCGCGCAGTTCATGGGATAGATCTCCAATCATTTGGCGTTGGGAGCTGATGAGTGCATTAATACGATCAGTCATGGTATCGAAAGTCTGGGCCAGTTGCGCCAGTTCATCTTTGCGCTTACCCAGTTGTGGTGCCACGGCTTGATTGAACTCCCCTCGGGATAGAGCTTGAGACGCAGCTTGCAGAATATTGATCGGGCGAATCAGGTGTTGATAGAGCCGGTGAATAAAGACCAGCATAAGCAACATAGGTAACACCAGTGCCAGAGAGATATGCACTAAGCTCAGATTGGGTTTAGGGTGCATGCTCTGCGGTAAACGAATGACAAAACTGGCAGGGTGGTTTTGGAAATGAATCCCAATAATCACCTGTTGCCATTGAGAGTGCACCGGCCATTGAATTTTGCGTTGAAAGCTCAGTTGGCTGAGTTGATCCTTAGGCACCTGAGTACCGAGCAAAGCAACCTGTTCATGGCTCAGAACCGCGGCCCAGGTCTTGTGCTGACGCTCCAATTGGTTAAAGAAAGTTTCAGCACCCGCCTGATCGTTAGTTGTATAAAGGGCTTCAGCCTGACGGGCGTAATCCAGTAATTGCTGCTGATGAGCAGGAGAGATCTCTGTAAGCTGATGCTGCAACTTTTCATCTACTCGATGTAGCGCAGCAAACAGCAGGAGAGCCAAGCAGGAAGACAGTGCCAGCAGCAGGTACAATCGTTTAGTCATTGGTAGCGATATCCCTGACCCCGTATGGTACGAATCAGGCTACTGCCCGGTAATACCTGTTTGATCTTTTGCCTCAGGTTGCTGATATGCATATCCAGACTACGGTCATAACGGCTATAGGAACGATTTAAGACCGTTTGATATAGGTAAGGGCGACTTAAAGTCTCTTCCGGGTTTTTCATCAGCTGCCACAGCAGTTCAAACTCAATAGGTGTGACATCAATGCGCTGTTGATAAATGCACAGGCTTTTTTCCAGGCGGTTCAGGCGCAGCTCATCAATGCACAGTTGCGCCGGATTACTGCTTTTGGCTTCCTGATAGCAACGGCGCAGTATCGCTGCCATACGTACTTCCAGCTCCTGCATACTGAAGGGTTTTGGCAGGTAATCGTCGGCCCCTGTATTAAAACCGTTGATGCGGTCCTGCTCACCGCCACAGGCGGATAAAACGATAACCGGGGTATTTTTATGTTTGCGCAGTCGACTGAGCAGGGTAAGGCCATCCAGCTCTGGTAGCATCACATCCAGCAGGATCAGTTGAAACGATTCTGCTACGGCTTGGGTGAGCCCGCTTTCACCATCAAAACACTGCTCGACCTGATAACCTTTGTTGGCCAGATTGTCCGCCACCAGCTGGCTGACCTGAGGGTCGTCCTCAATTAACAACACGCGGATGTTCTTTTGTAGCAAGCTGGCAGAGGTCATCGCATTCATGGTTCTGTCTTATCTGATCAGTTGTTAAGGGTTGGCGGTTGTTAAGGATTGCCTGCCGTGTGCTGTCGCTGCGAGTTAGCTACTGTGTGCTGTTGCAGCAAGATAGTTCAGCCATTGTTTCGCCCCCTGTTTACTGCCATCTTCTTTTAATGCCAGTTGGAACTGTTGGTTGGCTTTATCCCGTTCCTCCAGCTGCACCAGTGTGATGCCGTGCAGCAGCAGAATATCGCCATAATTATTAGGTGACATCGCCAGCAACTGCTTCAGACTGCGCTCGGCTTTGTGCCACTGCTGCTGTCGGATCTGCAGCTGAGCCAACTGTTGTAGCAGTTGAGGTTCAGGCTGCACCCTGGCCAATTGGTGTAACACTGCTTCTGCCTGAGGTAAGGCTTTGGCACGAATCCACAACTGGGCCAAGCGACGTTGCTGTGTAAGCTGTTCTTGGCCAAACGGCTGTAATATTGGCTGCTTCAGCCCCTGCTCCAGCACCTGAGCGGCTTTATAAGGTAAGCCATTGGCATTCAGCCATTGGCTTAACAGCTGATAATCAGAGTACTGATTAAACAACTGGCGTTCATAGGCCATGCGCAGGGTCGCCAGAGCTACACTGCCTGCCTTGCGTACTTTATTACTGGAGGCTTGTTTAGAGGCTTTATTCGCTGCTTTTTTAGACGATAGGGAGCTTTGATACTGCAGCAGTGCCAGCTGACGCCATTGGCTCATGGTATCGGCTTCACGGCCAACCACAATTTTTTGCACCTTAATGGCTTGTGGCCATTGCTCTAGACGGCTGTGCAGACCCACTAACATCTTGTACCAACTGGTTGGCACTTTGGCGGTCATCTCAACGGCTTTCTGTGCATTGGGCAGCGCTTTGGCCCACTTTTCCTGCTGGCTATAAGCCTGAGCTAATACCAGATAGTGGCGGGCTTTGTGTTCGGTAACTGGGGTTTTACTTAACCAATCTTCAAACAGAGGAATCCCTTTTTTGTACTCCTCTTGCTGTAGCATCAGCTGAGCTATAATGCCTTGTAAGCTAAGCTGCTCCTGCTCGGGCAGTTGTTCGAGCTGCCAGGCTTTTTTCAGGGCAGGCAGAGCGGCTTCGTAGTTGGCTTCCTGTAACTCAACCTGAGCCAGACTGCGCCATAACATCGCTTCCAGCAGTGGACGGGGTTCCGACTTTAAGTGACGCTGGATTGTCTTTTTCGCTTCCTGCCAGCGGGCTTCCACCTGCAGACTTTGCACCTGTTGGATGCGTTTATACTCACCCGGACTGAGGCGCTGATCTTCTGCCTGAGCGGTCAGAGGGGCGCTTAATAACAGGGTTAGCGCTGCAACAGACAGTAGGCGTTTGATTGTAAAGCGCTGCATCACAGCTGCCAGGTCTGCCGCTACCCGTGTTTTCTTAGCTGTCATAATCTTTTCCATCTGTTTGGCTTAAGCGTGCACAAAGGCCTGCATTATTTCTCTAGTTTGAAAACCAGGGTTTGGCGGGCTGGGAAAGCCACCGCTTTTCCTGCAATGATTTTAGGTTGGAAACGCCAGCGAGCCAGAGCACGAAGACTGCTGCGGTCAAAAACGCCCTGGGGTTGGGATTTGATGATGCGAATCGAGTCTTGCACGATTTCACCATCCGGGCCGACGGTAAACTCCACCACCACTTCACCTTCGATGCCTCGTCTAACCGCTTTTCGAGGATAACGAGGATCGACACGTCTCAGAGGTGTGGGGTTATTCACAATGCTTAACTCAGGTTGTCCGATCTGCGCAGGCTCCGCCGGTTGGAACTGACTGAGATCCACATCCAACTGAAAGTCGCTATCAACCGTGACCTGGGGAATATCCACATCCAGATTTAATGCCGTCGGTGAGCTGGAGACCTGAGGTGTGGAGGTCCGCATCTTAGGCATTGCCGGTTGTTCCGGCTGCTCTTCCGGTGGTTTGGGCTTGTCGCGGTGGCGTAGAGCCAGTTCGCTTTCTTCAGGCAGTGGGACCAGATGCAGGGCCAGATTCTCATCTTCCGGCAGAGCTCTGATTTGATCCATCTGTACCATCCCGGCCAGCAGCACAAAAAACACACCCGCCAGTGTAATACCCAGCGGTACAAGGAGCAGAAAACGGACTGAGGCACTTTTAATCATGATTAATCCGAGCTTTTGGTCGCCACTGTGTATTGCACGCCAGCCAGACGCAGCTGATCGATCAACTGAACCAGATCACCGGTAGTACTTTTACTGTCGGCCTGAACCACAACGCTTAATCCAGGCTGTTCAGCACGCAAGCGCTCCAGTACCGGGCGAACCATACGCACGTCGGTGGCTTTACGATCCAGCCAGATCTGTCCCTGAGCCGAAATAGCGATCATCACCACACTTTGAGTTTGTTCGCTGCTGGTTTGGGAAGAGGGGCGATTCACCTCAATACCTGATTCGCGTACAAAAGAAGTGGAGACAATAAAAAAGATCAACATGATAAAAACCACGTCCAGCATAGGCGTCATATCAATGCCGGCGTCGTCCTGGGTTTGGGTAAACTGAATCCGCCTCATGAGCGAGAATCCTTCTGCAGATGGGGATGGCTGACGTTGTTAGAGGCTTGGGCCAATAGAATCGGTAGCTGTTCGCTTTTACGATCACTCCAGCTTTTCAGGTGGCTGTACAGCAGTAAACCGGTCACAGAAATGGCCATACCTGCCAGAGTCGGTAGGGTGGCGCTGGCGATACCGGCGGCCATTAATCTGGGGTTGCCTGTACCGTTGACGGCCAGGGCATCGAACACCTGGATCATGCCGGATACGGTACCCAGCAAACCCAGCAAAGGACACATGGCGATCAGGGTGCGTATCAGAGGTAAGCGCTGCTGAATAGCCAGACGCAGATCACAGCACACACTCTGTTGCCACCAGGGCGCAAAGCAACCCTGAGGTTTTTGCGCCAAAGTGCCATAGCTGCTGCGCAGCAGGCTGGAAAATGTGATCCAACGGAACCAGTAGCGCTCAGCTAATAGAGTAAATAACAGCATGCACAGCAGACCGATCAGGCTCATCACCCAACCGCCTGCCTGCAGAAACTGCTCTAGCGTGAGCTGGTGCTGCTGTAGATAGAAAAGCAGATCATCAAACCAGGGCTTCACCGCTAGTCTCCCCTTTTCTGACCTGTCCGGTTTGTGCGGCTACCCTGTCTGCTTTTGTCTGCTCATAATGAGTCGTCGCAGTATTTGCCAGCACTGGCATGTTGTTTAGCTGAGCAAGACTTTTCTCCTGCAGTAGCATCAGTAGATTGCGGCTCTGACTACTCAGCAGGCCGTGGCAGAATAGCATCGGCAGTGCCACGATCAGACCAAACACTGTGGTGATCAAGGCCTGGGAGATACCGCCCGCCATCAGCTTAGGATCGCTGGTGCCAAACAGGGTGATACTCTGGAAGGTGCCTATCATACCGGTCACTGTTCCCAACAGGCCTAACAGCGGTGCTGCAGCGGCCAGCAGTTTAAGAATGGATTGACCGGATTCCAGTTTTGGCAGCTCTTTTAATAACGCTTCATCTAAACGATTATGCAGCTGCTCCAGAGTGTAGCGTCCCTGACAGGCATGAAGGATACGACCCAGAGGATTGTTTGCCTGCGGTTCTGAGTTTTTCAATTGGCCACGGATTTTTACACGGGTAATGGTCAATGCCAGTAATTTCCAGGCTGCAGTTAACAGGCCTAAAACACCCAGCGCCAAAATGATATAACCCACATAACCGCCTTTATGGATCTGTTGTTCCAGCGTGGGTTTCTGACCCAGCAGAGACAACAGCTGGCCTGAGCTGATATCCACCAGGGCATGATCCCCCTGACCTTGGGCAAAGGCTTTGGCGTTTAGCTGTGCCTGCTGATCGGGCTGGCCGGCCAGTACACTCAGTTGCTGCTGTTGAGGATTCCAATTAAGGAATTGCCCCTGGCTATTGATGGCGTTAAAAACACCGATTCTTACAACCTGTTGCGGGGTAAACTGACCATTCGTATCGGCAACCTGAGTCTCAAAACGGGTGATTTTGCCTGAGTGAGTCATCTCATGTTGCAACTGGAACCATAAGGTTTGCAGCTTATCCATACCGGGAATCGCTTTTGAACCGGCGAACGCCAGGGAGTCTTCCCGCTCTGGATATTGGGCATTCACCAGGGATTGATGCAGCAGCTCTTTGAGTTCTCCGGATTGTTCCTTAACTACGCCAAACACTTCACCCAGTTGTCCTGTGCGCTGCTTAAGCAGCGTCTCCAGCTCACTTAACTGATCTTCCTGCTGATCAAACAGGGTTTTCAGCGCGTTTTGATGGGCTTCCGCCTGCTGCAAACGTTGCTGGGCGGCTGTTAAATCCGCTTGTTGCTGGGCTTTGCTCTGGTTGAAGTCGTTAACGCGTGCCTGATCTTGTTGCTGGTCGGCACGGGTAAAGCTTTGGACTTCTTTTAACAGGTTATCCAGATTCGCATTTTGCGCCTGAGCCGGGGTTATCGTCAGAGGCACAGCCAAAAGTGCCGCGACTGCCAAGGGTTTTAAAGCCTGTTTAAAGCCTTGCTGAATACGATGTTCAATACTTTGGCGAAAACGAGGTTTTAGAAAACCAGGCATTAGAGAGTGACGTTGAAAAAGGCTCATGCATCCTTCTCCTGAACAGAGGGTAGAGGCAGATTAAGTAGGTCTGGGATCACCTGTTGGCGGGCCATCTTGATAGCCTGTTTTAGTACGGGAGCATCTTCGCGTCCCAGGGCTTGCCACTCTTGTTGCTGTGGCTGCCATAAGGCGTTGATCTGACCATCGGCGGATTGGAAGTACAGAGCCACACGGCCCAGGCGCAGGAAGGTGACCTGACGCTCGCCTTGAGTGGTTTTTACACTGCCCTCATAGGCTTCCAGAGTGCGACCGTAGTCGATCTCAATACGGTAGGCTTGCAGAATCTGACGGTATTTCTCTGCCAGGCTAACATCCGCGCGATCCATAAGTGTATTAAGGCGCTGGACTCTATCCTGACGTTCCTGTTGCAGGAATGGCGTGTCGCTGTCCACAAAACGGTCCAGCATTTCGACCATGCGTACCAGCATAGGTAGCAGAGCCTGATCGGTATCTTCAATGGAATTAATCTGCTGTTGCAGACTATTCAGTTCACCCTGTTGGCTATTCACTAAGCGCTGTAGCTGACGGTTATAGGCTTCTGTCGTTTCTGCCTGACGCAAGACCTGCTGATATTCCTGATACAGCTCCAGAGTGTCAGACTCTAAACGATCAATCTGTTTTTGACGCTTTTCACTTTGCTGATGGCTTTTAACGACCTGCTTTTCGCCTTGGCTTAACGGGTCGTTAGCAGCCAGACTCGGTTGGGCATAAGTAAAAAGGATGGCACTCAGTAACGGCGTCAAACGACGCACCAGCTTATAAGTGCCTCTACGCTTTTTAGCCGCCATAGGTGATAAGACTGCTTGAGGCTGACGGATGGGCATGGGGCAAATATCCATTTAGATACAGTTAACTTTAGACAAAATGCAAATCATTGTCATTACCGATGCTGGAAACGCCATTATCTTTACGTTTTTTACAGATTCAGACATGGGACAGTAGATGGCAAATATGCGGCCATTTTAAATTAATGAAAATTATTATCAATTGTATTTTCAGAAGTATTGCTAAGGTATGCCAGTGTTGCTGAAAAAAAATAAATGCCTGTATACATCAGTATTGCTGTAAGGGAGCTGGAAAAGGTCGGAAAGCCGCCTTTACCTGGAGCATAAAAAAGAGGGCTAGGAGGGCTATTGTCAACAACACTCTGCTTTGGCGTTCCTTGCCTTGATCTACGCTGTAAAAGCACATGCTGTATAGCCAGCTCCTGCAGAATAACTGTCGTCTGTAGAGAAAAACAGACGAGGGGATCTGTATAAAAAGTACTAATGGCGACCGTATGCAGCTTCTTTCATCACCTTGGCAACTACTCGATAAACCTCTACCCAGGCTTGGCGTACCTACTTAGTAAAACGTAGCAGATCTCTTTTAAGATTATCTCAACATGGGTCATAGGTCAGAAAAATTAACTCTTGTCCCAGGAATGCTGGATAGTCTCGAACTGCAAATGGGTAATAGTTAAGATTTGATGCTCAGGCACCGATCTCCTTTGCCACATAGCTATGCTTCCCTTGTGCTTTTGCACTATAGGTCACCTGATCCACCTCTTTCATTAAGCTTGTTACTTCCAGTGTGACCTGATCCAAACCGCTTCTTGAGCCTACTAAACCAATCGATGTTTTAATACTCAGCTCAACGCCTTCAAACTCCAGTGGCAACAATAAGGTTTCAAGCACTCGCTGGATAATTAACTCCGCTTCATCAAGATCCGTCAGAGGAAGCAATAAAGCAAACTCATCACCACCTAATCGTCCTAGAGTATCTGTTTTTCTGAGCTTGGTCTTCACACGTTGCACAAAGGTTTTCAGCAGCTCATCACCGGCGTGATGGCCGTAGGTATCATTAACCGGCTTAAATTTGTCCAGATCAAAGTAGGCTAAAGAGATCGGTTGATGATAACGCTTGGCGTTTTCCAACGCCTGCTTCAGACGGTCTGTAAAAAGGTGCCGGTTGGCGGCACCGGTCAGGTTGTCATAATGAGCGAGAGATACCAGCTTTTGATCTTTTACAAAATCTCTTAAAAGTGAATTGATCGTCATTTTAAGGATTGCAGGAGAAACCAGATCCATTGGCAGGAAATCTATTGTGAACTGCCCTTCAAAGGTTAAAGGCTCTGGCTTTCTATTACCGCCTACCGCGAGTATCGGATAATGCCAACCATAGCTTTCGCATACGTCAACCATCTGAGAAAAAAGATTGTCTGAACAAATAATGGCTTTCAATCCTACTACCTCACCCTCTCTGAGCTGTGAGGGCTGAGAACACGTGTACAGCTTTACTTTTGGGAAACACAGCGCCAAGCCTGAAGCTAACCACTGCGACATATGAGGATTGTCACTGACCACCAAAAATTGAGCTTTGGTTTTCGTTGCAGCCATGATGTATCTCTACGTTAAAAAAAGCGAAAACTGTCCGTTAATACGGCCTCTTGCTGCATCATATTAGAGCCATTAACCCAGTAAGACAAAAATAGATTAAGATGGGGAGAAATGAGTAAAAAGCTTTTAAATCATACTGTAACGCTTATTCCAAATGCTTATGTCTCCGCAGCCTTTACTTATTGCTGGAAAGAGTAGAGTTCCTTCCAGTTCAGACTAGTCCTCTATGGATCGCAGAGAAGACACAAGCAGTCATCTTCCAGGTTTTACCGGCCAGACTGGCCGGTAAGCAGGGTGTGGCTATGAACCGGTTAATTGGCTATTGGTGCCAGCTCCGGGTCAACAGGCGGTTCTAACACCGTAACAATATCCAGGTCATCAGTAAAAGACTCAACCTGATCGACGATATCACCGGCATTCTCACTGAAACGAGCAATATGAAAGAGCGCTTCACCTTCATGAACCAGAGGCAGGTTCACGCGACCAATAACGACCCCCTCACAAGAAGCACAGACCTCAATCTCAGACTCGCCAAGGGGATCTGCGACAATGGCAATGACGCTGCCTACTGTCGTTCTGGCACCCAGTGGAATCAGTGTCCTTAAAATACCGCTGGCCGGTGAACGTATCCACATCGAGTTCAGCGCTACAGTGCTCTCCTGCTCTGTTTTACGTGCAGCTCGCCGAATCATCCCCAAGTGTCTCATGACATTGACAATGCCATTTTTGCCTGCGCGTATGCAGACCTCATCAAAGCGTAGAGCTTCCCCTGCTTCATACAGAATCACAGGAATACCTAACGCCTCAGCAGACTTTCTGAAAGTGCCCTCTTTCGGGGACGAGTGCAATATAATTGGCAAACCAAAAGCCTTCGCCATCCGTTCACAAGGCTCGCTATCAGGATCAAAGCGAATCTGCGGCAGATTCGACCGATGCCGGGCACCGGTATGCAGGTCAATGGCAAAATCCGCGTGCGATACGATCTCGGTCAAAAAAGTATTCGCCAAGCGGGCTGCCAGAGAGCCTTTCGGGGAACCCGGAAAACTCCGATTCAGATCACGGCCATCAGGCAGATAGCGATTATGATCCAGAAAACCATGGATGTTAACGATGGGCACTACGATAAGAGTGCCAACCAATTGTCCAAGCTGCTTCAGCTTTAGCAAACGGCGAATAATTTCAACGCCGTTAATCTCATCCCCATGAATCGCTGCAGAGACCAAAAGAACGGGGCCGGGTTTTCGACCATGAATCACCCTGACCGTTAAGCCAATCTCATTATTGGTGATCATGGCGGCAACCGGGATATTCAGCGTCTTGCGCTCACCTGGCTGAATGATGGTACCCGCTATTGTGATTGGTTCCGCTTTTTTCATCTTTTGTGTCCCTGAAGCCCAGAAATAATTAACAACAGGTTCTAATTAACCTTTGCCTTTGGTTCGGGTGTTGTTTGGCTTAGCATTAGCTTCTACAAACTCAACAATCATACCTGCAATATCTTTGTGAGTAGATTTTTCAATGCCCTCCAGTCCAGGGGATGAGTTCACCTCCATCACCAATGGGCCACGGTTTGAGCGCAGGATATCCACACCCGCTACATTCAACCCCATACACTGAGCCGCTTTAACCGCCGTAGCTCTTTCCTCGGGAGTTAACTTCGTTAATGCTGCTGTTCCACCGCGATGCAGATTGGATCGAAACTCGCCTTCCGCCGCCGTACGCTCCATAGCTGCGACCACTTTCTTGCCGATGACCAGACAGCGCACATCTGAACCACCGGCCTCCTTAATAAACTCCTGAATCAGGAAATCGGCCTTCAGCTCACGAAATGCGTCGATCACACTTTCTGCGGCTTTATTGGTTTCAGCCAGTACAACACCTTTACCCTGAGTACCCTCTGTTAGTTTAATCACCAGAGGTGCACCACCCACCAGGCTAATCAGGTCTTTAGTATTGTCGACACTGTGGGCAAAACCGGTTTTTGGCATGCCAACCCCTTTGCGGGAAAGCAGCTGTAAAGAGCGCAGCTTATCTCTGGAGCGCCCCAGAGCAATCGATTCTGTTAAGGTGTAAGCGCCCATCATCTCAAATTGGCGAATAACCGACAGACCATATTGAGTAATCGATGCACCAATACGTGGAATAATGGCATCAAAGCCTTCCAGTTTTTCCCCGTGATACCAAATCGCTGGCGACGAAGAAGTGATATCCATATAGCATTTTAAGGTATCAATCACTCGCACTTCATGACCACGGCTTTCTACCGCTTCAACTAAACGCTGGGTTGAGTACAGTTTTTTATTGCGTGACAAAATTCCAATTTTCATTTTTTTCCTCTTAACTGATCTGTTTTTTTAAGGCTGGCTTTTTCTGAGCGTAAGATAAATCACAATCTACGACAAAATGATCTCTCAACGCCGTGCGTCCTAATAACATTCTATAAGCCATTTTTTCCCGGTTGGTCAGGGTCAACTCTGCCATAAAGCGGGTGTTACCCACCACAAACTCGGTTTCAATCACATAGCGGGCCTCAACGTGACCACCGGAATCACTGACATTACGTATTTCTTTCACAGGAGCCTCGGCAATGACTTCCGGTGTTTCCTTTTTCCTGACAGGGTGCAAACCAAAACGCACCCAATCCCTGCCATCACTCCCTTTAAAGGGGTCAATAAAAAATGTATGTAACGCCGATGTCTTGGCACCGCTATCGACCTTGGCGATAACTTCATCAATTCCCAACTCCGGGAATGCCACATGTTCACGCCAACCTACCGTTTTCTTCTTCATATTTTGTACAGCCTATATCAATTTGACGCTTCGGTTATGCCCTGGTTCTCCGGCTCTTCCAATGAATCAGGAGCCAGATCTGCTACTGACCGAAATTGGCTTCCATGCGTTTTTTCATACCAATATGTCATAAAGTCTTCTGTAATTTTTTGCTCTATTTCAACGGCTTCCTGGGTTGGACAGAAGTAACTCACCTGAAATACATTCTTTGCCGTACTATTGGTGATAAAGCGCACACCATACTGATTCATATTAAGCTCAACACCCAACTTCTTCTCAATTAATGCACCATAACGCTCAGCAACCTGCCAGAAGGGCTCGCTGTATAACTCAATACGCTGTAGTAAAAAGCGTCTCGCATCAACCACATCAATCGGGTCATCTTCCCGCACCAGTTCAAAACTATGGGTGATATAGCGGCGCATAAAGTTCAGATTTAAGACTACGGTGCTGGCAAACTGATGGTTAGGGATCACCAATGTTCGACCTGTATAACCGTAGCTTTTCCCATCAAGGTCGACTTCAAGCAGGGTTGTTGTCAGCCAATCACTACTGACCACTTCACCTTTGGAGCTGCCAACCTGAATCCAGTCCCCCACTGAAAATGCACGGCTTCCGGCAACATACAGTGCTCCCAAAAAGCATTGAATCTGCTCCCGGGTTGCCACTACCAGCGCCACGGCAAAGGCTGCGATGGATAACGCAATAAACCTTAATTCAGAAGACCAGATAATGATTAATGCGATGATTGTCATCAGACTGGTCAGATTATTAACCACATTGACCCAGCGCTTAGGATCAAGCTCATCGCTTTTGCGAAAACGTTTGATCAGCCGAACGCAGAACCAACGTATCAGCAGAAAAGAAACCAGTACCAGAATAGATACTAACCACTTGTGCTCTTGCAACAGGAGCAACATAATCTCTTTGTCCAACGCCTGTGTTTATCCTCTTTCAATATTGGTTTACAGTCTCTGTCATTTTTCAAAGACTGGGGAGCTGATATAAGTATATTTTTTACCGATTATCTAAGCCCCCCACATTAGAGTTTCTCTTTAGCCAATAGTTTTGATGATTCAGCCTTTAGCCAAAAATATCGAAACACTTTTGTGTCAGTGTGTATTGCGCTGCTCTGGCATATTTGGTTATTTACCACAACATATTAAGCTTACTTCTACAAGCTTGTTTTTTAATAGTTTTATTTTTATTACGCGCTGAGCCCAAATTTCCGCTCTGCAATACCGATCCAAAGAGGGCTGATCAATAGTGTAATTGAAATAACACTCAGAGCCAGCTGATAGCCGAAATCGCTGATCATGCCCGCTTGAAACCCTACAGCGGTTAGTACGAAGCTCCCCCCCTATTTGCGACAACATGGCACCTGTGACGATACTTTCCCGCCATGAGTAACTCGCACCTTTCAAGATCAAACTGTTCAGCAAGGTTTTACCCATTAGGGTGACCATGACTAGAGTCAGCACCAATAAAAGGTTTTGCTGTAGAAAACTGAGATTAAGCAGCAAGCCCACAGAAACAAAAAACAGTGCGACAAACACAACCTTCATAGGTTCAAGAGTATGGTGAACCCACTGCATTTCTTTCGCTGCCCCCACCAGCATTCCAGCCAGAAAAGCACCTAATGCGGTTGCAAGTTCAAACCATCCCGAAATCAAAGCGAAGCCGAGACACAATCCCAGCACGGCAAACACTTGCAGCTCTTTATCCCCTTTCAACCATTGGCCTAAAGGCAAGCGAACCTGTTTTGCCTTCACCAAAAGGGCAAACAATACAACCGCCAGCAGTGTACCTATCGATTGTTTTATAACGGTAAAACCTGAAACCTCGCCAGCACCCTGCATACCTAAAACAATCAGCATGGGAATCAAAGCCAACCCCAGAGACCTAGTGCCATACCCGCGATCAGATAAGCAACGACATGAGGCTGCTTCAGAATCTTAAGCACCAACGCGACTAAAAGTATCAGCAAAGTAATGCCCACAACATGAGGCATTGCCGGATCCATATGCATATTTTTTCTCTATATGACTATATTTAAATATTAGTCTGGCTTTTTAAAGAGCGCGCTTTTTATACTGCAGGATAAAGAGAGTCAATGTGTTTTTATTTGAAAGATAAAAAACATTTACCACTTATTACAACACGAAGATTTATTAAATAGTCATGACAATAGAAAACATACAGCAAGATGCCTTAATACATTGCTATCACTTTGATGGAAAAGGCAAAGGTGAGCTTATTTCCTCGGAAAGCGAGCAAAATCGCCGGTTAGCCAGTGGGTTTGCCTGGCTACATTTTGATCTGAATAATTCGAGCACAATGGACTGGCTGAATCAGCATTCTCTGGTTGACCCCGTGATTGTTGAAGCGATGGCGGCGGAAGAAACCCGTCCAAGGTGTGTCATCAGCGATAAAGGTATTCTGTTGATTCTCAGAGGGGTTAACCTGAACCCGGGCCAATCAGCAGATGATATGATCTCAATTCGGCTCTGGGTGGAAGAGCATAGAGTCATCAGTGTTCGTCGACGCAAGCTGACCTCGGTGCAGGATCTGCGTGATCAGATTCAGCGTAATCAGGCACCTAAGTCAGCACCAGAGCTTGTGGTGGATCTTGCCAATCACCTGACTTGGCATATTGGTGAAACAATCGAGCGTTACGAAGAGCAGCTGTCTGACCTGGAAGACAAGATGCTCAACGAAGGCGATGACAATATTCGTCAGGATCTGCTAACGATTCGACGCCAGCTGATTACCCTGCAGCGCTATCTATCCCCTCAGAAAGAAGCGATCAATCGATTAATGACAGAAAAAATTGATTGGTTAGAAAATAGCCAGAAGAAACAACTCAGGGAGGTTAATGATCGACTGGTCAGACATCTGGAAGACCTGGCAGCAATGCGGGAAAGAAGCGTAGTGGTACAACAGGAACTGTCCAATCATCTGGCGGAAAAAGCCAATACCCGCGTCTACTTACTGTCAATTATTACCGCTATTTTCTTGCCTCTGAGCTTTGTAACAGGCCTTTTGGGTATTAATGTCGGTGGTTTACCGGGTATGGAAAACCCTGAAGCTTTTTGGAATGTGCTCTGGTTGCTGGTTATTTCCGGCATTATTCAGGTCATTATCATGCGCTGGAAGCATTGGCTTTAGGCGCTGAAATCAAAGAGCGGATTATCCCAGTCCGCTCACACAAATTTATATAGAAGTACTTCCGATATGCTCTGGCTAATGGCTCAAGGGATGCTTTTGTCTGAATACTCCCCCTTTCTTTCTCTTTAGATTGCCTTTACCCCCTTGTATATCACTTCCTAAAAATCCAATTTCAGGTGATATTCATAAAAATATAATTTGAACACTAAACATTAGTGATGTAATAATAAAAAGACAGTCATCACTACATTATCTGGAGGATTTATGTGTGGCTTAGCCGGGATTATTGCCCGGACACCCAATATTGAACTGGGCGCAACCATTGAAAAAATGACAGATTCGATGCGCCAAAGGGGCCCTGATGCCAAAGGGATTTTAACCAGAAACAATACTGCCCTGGGCCATAGAAGATTGCAGATTATTGATCTGACAGATCAGGGACAGCAGCCCATGGCAGACCCTGAACTCGGCCTGGATGTCGCTTTTAATGGCTGTATCTACAACTTCCAGGAAATAAGACAGGCTCTTAAAGAAAAGGGTTATCGGTTCTTTTCTGTTAGTGATACTGAAGTCATTGGTAAGGCCTATCATGCCTGGGGCAAGGAGAGCTTCAAACGTTTTAATGGCATGTTCGCCATCGCAATTAACGACTGGCGTAACAACGAAGTGGTACTGACACGGGATCGCTTAGGCATCAAACCACTATACTACTCTGATACCGACAGCGCCCTCCTGTTTGCGTCTACTACACAGGCTATTTTGGCCTCGGGGTTAGTCAGCCCTGAATTAGACCCTGCCGCGCTTAACTTCTATATGAGCTTCCACTCCGTCGTCCCAGCGCCTAAGACCCTGCTAAAAGAGATTAAAAAAGTGGAGCCGGGCACTTACCAGGTCTGGCGTGAGGGGCAGAAACTCCAGGAGATTCGTTGGTGGCAACTGTCCAATAAACAGCTGTCATCGGACAAAGGCATGTCCACCGAGGACTGGAAAGAAGCCTTACTACGCAGATTACATAGAGCCGTCGAGCGTCGCTCTATCGCAGATGTGCCCGTTGGGGTGCTGTTATCTGGCGGTGTGGACTCCAGCCTGATTACCGGTTTACTGGCCCAATACTCCGCGCAGCCACTGCATACCTACTCTATTGGCTTTGAAGCGTCAGGAGGTGAGCGTGGTGATGAATTTGAATACTCAGACCTGATTGCTAAACATTTTGGCACCGAACACCATAAGATTGAGATTCCTTCCCACGAGCTGTTAAAGCATCTGCCCGAGAGCTTTAAAGCGATGTCTGAGCCTATGGTAAGTTACGACAATATCGCTTTTTGGCTCCTGTCACGGGAAGTATCGAAAGATATGAAGGTGGTGCAATCTGGTCAGGGTGCCGATGAAGTGTTCGGTGGCTATCACTGGTATCCACCGCTTATGTCACCGCAAGCCGATGCCGGGACGTACTGCCAGTATTTTATGGATCAGAACTTCGAGCGTTATCAGCAGATGGTCCAGTCTCGCTGGGTGGAGCAGGATTATGCCGGTGATTTTGTGCGTGATCATTTCGCTTCCGGCATCTCAGATAGCACCATTAACAGTGCACTGCAGCTGGATACAACAGTGATGCTGACCGAAGATCCGGTTAAACGTGTCGACAACATGACTATGGCCTGGGGTCTGGAAGCTCGTGTACCTTTCCTTGATCACGAAGTGGTTGAACTGGCTGCTCGAATGCCTCCTGAGCTTAAGGTTAAGGATGATGGGAAGTGGATTCTGAAAGAGGCCGCCCGTCATGTAATTCCTAATGCCGTGATTGATCGTCCCAAGGGTTATTTCCCGGTACCGGCTCTGAAGTATATCGAAGGCCCTTACCTGGAGATGGTGCGCGATACTTTAAACAGCGCAGCCTGTCGTGAACGTGGTCTGTTCCAGGCTCACTATATTGATACCCTGCTGGATAATCCGAAAGAGCATCTGACACCTTTGCGTGGCTCACGCCTCTGGCAGGTGGCTTTACTGGAACTTTGGCTACAAACCCATCAGATATAAGGAGTGTGAACATGCAAACGGGTCATGAGTTTTCCAAACGCGAAACAACCATGGATATTACCGGCATGGTCTCTCTGAAACACTGGGGGGAGCGACCCAGCCAGGCGAAGCCTTGTGCCAATATGAACCGTCAGGTGGACTGTGGCTGGGGTAACCTGATTTTCAGTCAGACCTTTAATCAGGATACACAACTGACGGAAGTACTGCGGGATGAAACCCACGGACAGCGCAACATAGCCCTTTATGTCAGAAACCCCCAGGTACTGGTATCCCAGTACCCACAGGAACTGTTTCTGGACCCTTCACTGACTTATCGTCTGGACCTAAGCGCGAGCATTCGTCCCGACATCCCAAAAGGTTTGGTCATTGAACCTGCGGCTGTTGCGGATGAATACGCTATTAACCGCATCTATAAGAGCCGCCATATGATACCCGTGCGGGAAGGCTACCTATCCAGCCTTGATGCTAATGACAGTGTGATCATGCTGGTGGCACGGGAAGTGGGCAGCGGGGATATTGTTGGAGTGATCACAGGAGTGGATCATCAGCAAGCGTTTAACGATCCTGATAACGGTTCCAGTTTATGGGCTCTGGCAACAGATTCTCAAACCAGCTGGAGCGGTTTGGGCAAAGCCCTGATTCAGGCGCTGGCAGCCCACTTTAAATCCCAGGGGCGCAGCTTTATGGATCTGTCCGTGATGCACGATAACCATCAGGCGATTGCACTGTATGAGCATCTGGGGTTTAAAGCAATTCCCGTGTACTGCATCAAAAATCGCAATGCGGTTAACGAGAAGCTTTATACCGGCCAGCAACCGCCACAAACGTTAAATATTTATGCCCGTATTATTATCGAAGAAGCCTGTCGCAGAGGCATCGCGGTGGATATACAGGATGCGGAACAGGGCTTTTTCAGCTTGTCTCTGGGGGGCAGAACCATTCACTGTCGGGAGTCCCTTACCGATCTGACCAGTGCAGTGGCAATGAGCCTGTGCAGTGATAAAGCGGTGACACATCGTGTACTCAATCAGGTCGGCTTATCCGTGCCAGAGCAAATCTCTCCTAAAAATAGTAGTGACTTGTTGGACTTCCTCCACCAACACCAACGCCTGGTGATTAAACCCGCTAATGGTGAGCAGGGCGATCATGTATTTGTCGATTTAAGCGATGAAGGCTCTGTACTGGATGCCTGGAAACAGGTGTGCTCGACAGGTGACACCGCTATTGCCGAGCAGTTTGTTGAAGGGCAGGATCTGAGAATTGTTGTGATCAATTATCAGGTGGTAGCGGCATCTATACGTATTCCTGCCCGCATTACAGGCAATGGCCAGGATGATATTCAAACTCTGATTGAAAAACAGAGTCACCGTCGCTCCAAAGCCACTGGCGGAGAAAGCTATATCCCTCTGGATAGCGAAACCCTGCGCTGTATTGCTGACGCAGGATTTTCACTGGCCGATATCTTGCCTTGTGGCCAGACCCTGACGGTGCGTAAGACGGCGAACCTGCATACCGGTGGCACCATGACAGATGTGACGCAAAAACTGCACCCCCAACTTGCCGATGCCGCAGAAAAAGCCGCTAAAGCACTGAATATTCCTGTGGTTGGGTTGGATATGATGGTCGACGCCCCGGATAAACCCGCTTATCACATTATTGAAGCCAATGAACGACCGGGATTAGCCAACCATGAGCCTCAGCCTACAGCAGAAAGGCTGATCGATCTGCTGTTTCCACAAACACAGCCATCCTGAGGTGCCACTATGCAAGCATTAACTATTGATCAGGATTATCTTCAAAATACCCTGATGCCTCTGTTAACCATTCCCAGTCCAGCCGGTATGACCGACAGCGTGGTACAGTGGGTCTGCCATGAACTGGAAAATCTGGGCATTGAATACGAACTGACCCGTCGCGGGGCTATTCGGGCTAATCTTTATGGTCGCCAGAACAGTCCTGATCGGGCAATTGCGGCCCATTTGGACACCCTGGGTGCTATCGTTCGTAAATATAAAGCCAATGGCCGCTTGGAGATCGCTTCTATTGGCACCTGGCCTGCGCGCTCCGCTGAAGGCGCCCGTGTGACCGTATTCACCGAAAGTGGCCGCACCTATCGGGGCACCATACTGCCGAAAAAAGCCTCTGGTCATACTTACGGCAGTGAAGTGGATAAACAGGAAGCCAGTTGGAACAATCTTGAACTACGTCTGGATCATACCTTGTCCTGCGCTGAAGATCTCGAAGCCGCAGGGATCAATGTTGGTGATATTATCGCTGTAGACCCTCAGCCAGAGTTCTGCGCTAACGGTTTCTGGGTATCCCGTTTTCTGGATGATAAAGCCGGTGCTGCCGCTCTGCTGGCCGCGGCTAAAGCGATCAAAGAGCATAATCAGCCTCTGGAGATGGATTGCCATCTGCTGTTTACCATCTCGGAAGAGGTCGGTGTTGGTGCATCCCATATATTACATGGCGATGTGGCTGAGTTGCTGGCGGTAGATAATGGCACCATCGCCCCTGAACAAAACACTTCAGAGTATGGCGTGACCATTGCGATGCAGGACTCCAGTGGCCCCTTTGACCGCCACTTAACTCATCATCTGATAGACCTGTGTAAAGAACACCGCCTGGAATTCAGCCGGGATGTATTTCGCTATTATCGCAGTGATGCCGCGGCAGCATTGGAAGCGGGTAGCGATATCCGTACGGGACTGATCTGTTTTGCTCTGGATGCCTCTCATGGTTATGAGCGCACCCATCAGTCTTCAGTGACAACGGTTGCTCAGTTGCTGACTCTGTATATGCAATCCGGCCCCCTGTTCCATCGTGATGAACATGCTCTTGGGCCTCTGCAGGATTTCCCTTCGGATGATTTATAACCTTTCAGTTCAGACGTTCAGTCATGGGATGTTATGACTGTAGAGCTTTAATAACGTGTTATGATCTTATTGATATCTCATCAATGGGAACAGTTTGCACGATCCCCCCATAGAGACAAGCCTCAGGAACTGCGAACTCCCTCTTTTACAAATAGCGCTATCTTTTATTGAGCATGTTTGAATCAGAGGGGGTCGAAGTGAGGTTGAGTCGGCTCTCTACAGCGTCCAAAGACAGGGGTGCAGAGTGCAATCCCGGCTCAGACCGGAGGGAAATCAAATGAAGAATAACAATCAGCAACTTGAAGAAGTGATCGAAATTGAATCCGATTCGCTTACGCTCACGCAGATAAATTATATTACCTCCACTAAAGACAGGCTAAGGTTCTACGAAAAACGGTATCCTGACCGCTTGTACTCGACCCTTCTTATGTCACTGACTCATGAGCCTTATACAGAAGAGCATGCTAAGGGCCTGTGGTCAAAAATCAATAGCCATATGGAAGAGTTAAACCATACGCTTCAGAGAGATGTTGGTTTAAGTGTGGCTACACTCGACTATTTAACTAATTTCTCAGACAACTTATCAGCGCCAAAGATAATTGAGCAAGATAAAAGTAATTTTGTCAGTCGGGCCGCTACCGTTGATGAGCTGACCAAGCTTTATATCCGTGATGTATTTGATGTCATTATCAAAAAAAGTATTTATAGCGCACAAAGAAACAACACTTCTCTGTGCCTTTTAATGATCGATATCGATGATTTCAAACAGGTTAACGACTGCCACGGCCATCAGACCGGTGATCGAGTGCTGACTGAAGTAGGCGGTAGTATCAATCAGTCAATACGGGAAATGGATATCGCGGCCCGCTATGGTGGGGAAGAGTTGGCTGTGATTATGCCAGACACCGACAGAGAACAAGCGTCTCAAGTGGGTGAGCGTATTCGGGAACACATTGAGCGCTTAAAGTTCGACAGTTTTTCAGTAACGGTGAGCATTGGTTTAGCCGAGCTTGATAAGAAATGCAGGACACCAGAAGCACTAATATCAGCCGCAGACGATGCTTTATATGAAGCCAAACGTAATGGTAAGAATCAACTGGTGCTTTCACACAAGACAGCCTAAACGTATTCTAATGACAATTTATCAGTACTGCTGGTCTAAAAAACAAAAAAGCGGGTGTATCTACACCCGCTCGATCGACTGAAACTTATTTTCGCTGTTAAAGCTGACTTTGAAGCGTCCATGGACCCCTTGGCTTGTGACAAAGGGCCGCAGGATATTGGCGGGGATTTGAATCCGCCGCCCCCAGGTATCGTAGGCGATTACGCCAGTGGCGTAACCGCGATAATACTCCAGATATTTCTCCGCACTTAAACTGAGTGAAATAATAACTTCAGACATGGTTCTCGATTAACTTATGCTTCCATCTGCATCTGGGCCAGATCGAACAGCTCGCGCATCGCTACCGAGAAGATAGGGAAGTCCGCTTTGCCGCCGGAATCGATCTCATCCATGATGCGCTGCCAACGTAATACCTGATGCTGATGACGTTTCATCCACTGGGAAACACGCTCTTCCACATCCAGAGCGCCGTCTTCCATCTGCAGTACACTGATCGCCAAAGCACGGCTCTGCCAATCCAGGTCATCACGGAACGTTTCACGGGCCAGTGCTTCCCAGCTGTCATGGACATGCAGCTCGGTAATTTTCTGGCTGATCCACTGTAGATCCAGCTGATAACCCAATTCAAAGTAGACATCGGCCACACGAGGAAGTTTCTCGCCAGTGACCCGTTCGGCTTCCACCACACCCAGCAGGGAGTACAGACTGGAAGTCGCTGCAATCTGGTCGGCCAACAGCTCAGGAACACCCTGATCGATTAGCTCACCACGACGCTGAGTCCAGCGCTCCAGCTGCGCACCTTTCAGGCGCTCACCGATATCTTCGCTCAACATGCGTACCTTGGGTTCGTACAATGCGATCACATCGCTGACACTCATATTGGCCAGATGTGGGCGCAGGAACCAGCGGGTTGCACGGCGAATCAGTCGCATCAGCTCCATCATCATGCCGTATTGTACGTCACTGGAAACCAGATAATCCAACTGTTCGATCTGGCTCCACAGATTATGAATACCAAAGACGTCACGGGCGACCACATAAGCACGGGCAATCTCTGCGGCTTCGGCACCGGAAGAGTCGATCAGACGGTGAATAAAGGCAATACCACCATGGTGTACCAGATCATTAGCCAGCTGATTGGCCACAATCTCACGCTTCAGTCGGTGGTTGTACATGGCCGGCTTGAACTTATCTACCAGCACTTGCGGGAAGGCATTTTCCATCTCCTTCTCAATGTAGCTGTCTTCCGGCAGGTCCGATGCCACAATCGCCAGTTTCAGGTCTGCTTTAGCATAAGAGATCAGTACCGACAGTTCTGGCAGGGTTAAACCACCACCCTGATTAAAGCGTTCCAGCAGAGCCTCATCGGAAGGAATAAACTCCAGCGCCCGGTTCAGCTTGCCTTCACTTTCCAGTGCATTGATAAAGCGACGGAACTGACCGATACCCTCTTTGGCCATCAACTTGGACAGGCTGAGAGCACCACTTTGAGCATAGTTGTTCTGCAGTACCAGATCAGCCACTTCATCGGTCATATCTTCCAGCAGCTGATTACGCTGCTTGTTGGTCATATCACCCTGGCTGACAATTTCATCAAGTAAAATCTTAATGTTAACTTCGTGGTCCGAACAATCCACACCACCGGCATTATCAATAAAGTCCGTGTTAACAGAGCCGCCTTTCTGACAATACTCCATACGGGCACGCTGAGTCAGACCCAGGTTGCCGCCTTCACCGATAACCCGAGCGTTCAGCTCTTTACCATTGATACGCAGACTGTCATTGGCTTTATCGCCTACCGCCGCATGGCTCTCTGTGCTGGCTTTGACATAAGTACCGATACCACCGTTCCAGATCAGATCCACAGGCGCTCTCAGGATCGCAGAGATCAGGTCATTAGGTGCCATACGGTTTTCTGTGATATTGAAGCGCGCTTTCATCTGCGGGCTGATATCAATAGATTTCGCCGCACGGGAGAAAATCGCGCCGCCTTCAGAGATCAGCGCTTTGTTGTAATCCGCCCAGCTGGAACGCGGCAGTTCAAACATGCGCTTACGCTCACGGAAGCTGGCCGCGGCATCCGGGTTTGGATCAACAAAGATATGCAGGTGGTTAAAGGCACACACTAGCTGGATCTTATCCGATAACAGCATGCCGTTACCGAATACATCACCACTCATGTCACCGATACCCACAACAGAAAACTCATCTTTCTGAATGTTATGGCCCAGTTCACGGAAGTGACGCTGTACTGATACCCAGGCACCGCGAGCCGTAATACCCATCTTCTTATGGTCGTAACCGTTTGCACCACCGGAAGCAAAGGCATCTTTTAACCAGAAACCATGCTCCAGAGAGATGCTGTTGGCGATATCGGAGAAGGTCGCCGTGCCTTTGTCAGCAGCCACAACCAGGTAGGGGTCGTCTTCATCGTGACGTACCACCATCTGAGGCGGAACCACCACACCCTCAACCAGATTATCGGTCACATCCAGCAGGGCAGTAATAAAGGTTTTATAGCATTCAATACCATCCTGCAGCATGGCATCACGATCACCGCCTTCCGGAGGACACTTGCTGACAAAACCACCTTTAGCACCCACAGGTACGATCACCGCATTCTTCACCTGCTGGGCTTTTACCAGACCCAGAATCTCGGTACGGAAATCTTCATGACGATCAGACCAGCGCAGACCACCGCGAGCCACCTTACCACCACGCAAATGCACACCTTCAACGCGCGGCGAGTAAACAAAGATCTCAAACATCGGGCGTGGCAGCGGCACATCCGGGATCTTATTCACATCCAGTTTAAAGGAGATGTAGCTCTTCACCTGGCCATTGGCATCAGGCTGGTAGAAGTTAGTCCGCAGGGTTGCCTGCATCAGCTGCATATAGCGACGCAGAATCATATCTTCGGTCAGGCTCTGCACCTGATCCAACGCTTCATTGATCTTCTCAACCAGCGCCGCTTCAGCATCTTCACTGTAGCCGGCTTCAGGATCAAAGCGCAGCGTAAACAGATCTAACAGCAGAGCGGTAATATCGGAATGACTTTCCAGCGTGGAAGCGATATAGCCCTGATCGAAGTTAAAGCGCACCTGCTTCATATAACGGGCATAAGCACGCAGCATACTTACCTGACGCCAGCCCAGACGCGCCGTTAATACCAGGCGGTTAAAGGAGTCATTCTCTGCCGCACCTTTCCAGGTTTGTTCGAAAGCATCTTTGAAGACTTCGTTAATATCACTCAGATTGATTTCGCCCTGACCTGCCGGTTCCAGCGCAAAGTCGTGCAGCCAGATGGTGCGACCGTCCGCACGCTGAATCTCATAAGGGTGCTCACCCACCACACGCATGCCCAGATTTTCCAATACTGGAATCACATCAGACAGCGGTAGTTGCTCATCTTCATGGAATAACTGGAACTGGAGGTGACGCCCCTGATCTTCCAGGTGACGGTAGAAGCTCATAGTCACCTGACGCTCTTCGCTCAGCTGTTCAATATAGCCGATATCAATCACAGCACCGCGCGGGCTGAAATCTTCACGGTAACTGGCAGGAAACGCTGTTTTGTAGGCATGATAGTAGCGGTTGGCTTTCTCTTCGCCATAGCGCTCGACCAGCGCTTCCAGCAGATCATCGCTCCAGGAGCGGGCGATATTGATGATCTTCTGCTCAATCTCCTTAATAGAGTACTCAGGGGCAGTATCACCGTTAAAGCGCAGAATAAATTGGGTACGAGCCAGGGCTGATTCAGAGAAATAGGTATGGAACTCGCTGCCATTGGCATCCAGTGCTTCCCACAGAATTTCTTGTGCTTTATGGCGGAACTCTGTGCTGTAGATATCACGCGGCACATACACCATACAGGAATACAGTTTACCGAAGCTGTCTTCACGGATAAACAGACGCACCTTACGGCGCTCGCGGATATTCAGAATACCCAAGGCCGTTTCAGTCAATTCGTGCAGATCGATCTGGAACAGGTCATCCCGAGGAAATACATCCAGAATCTGGGTCAGATGTTTACCGTTATGGCCTTTCGGGTCCAGGCCGGATGCCTGCATCACCGCATCCACTTTCTTACGCAGAATAGGGATATTGCCCGGCAACTGATTGTAGACCGATGCGGTGTACAGACCCAGGAAGCGGCTCTCTCCAATTAACTGGCCTTGACCGTCAAAACGCTTAATGGTGATGTAATCCGGATAAGCCGGACGGTGTACACGAGCATGAGAGGAGCCTTTGGCAAAGCTCAGCAGTTCAGGGATCAGGACAAACTGACGGGCATCCAGCGCCATATCATGACGGGACTGCGCACTGTAGCGATCATCATCCAGCTTCAGCACACCCAGTTCAGATCCTTCAACCTGCTTCAGAACTTTTTTGCCGTCCTGATCAACCACTTCATACTCATCATAACCCAGGTAGGTGAAGTGATCGTGATCCAGCCAATCAAGGAAATCCACGGCTTCCTGAATGTTGTCATTGGACAGATGCGGTGGGTGGCTATTGGACAGCTCCTGACACAACACCTGTGCTTTTTCACGCATCGCTGGGAAGTCATTAACAGCGGTCGAGATCTCTGTCATCACTTCAGTGACAGATAGCCCCAGATCATCCAGCTCACTCTGATCGGTATGACGATCCACCTCGATATAGATCAGGGATTCGTGCTCAGCACCATCCAGCTCAGCCTTATGCCCTGCCACTTGTTGTAACTGACCAGCAGCATCACGCTGGAACTTCAGCACCGCATTGTGGATAGTATGTACGGTCAGACCTCGACGATTCAGCTCAATGCGAATAGAGTCCACCAGGAAAGGCATATCTTTCTGCAGAACTTCGATAATAGTATGAGTCGACTGCCAACCATCCTGTTCATAATCCGGATTATAGACACGAATCTTAGGCTGATTACGGTCATACTTTTGTACAAAGTGCCAAGTCGATACCGTAGCACCGTACAGATCATCGGGACGATATTCTGCTAAATCGTCCAGGGACGCGGATGCATAATAAAAACCGGAAAAATGGGTGATATCTTTGACTTGCTGTTCGGAGAAGCGTGACGTGAGCTGTTCCTCAAGTCGATTGAGAAACTTCTTATGACCTTCACTGGCTTGATACATCATTGCTGACCTCTGCCCTGTACCCTGTTTGGAGTTGTTGTTCGATCTTTTTCTTACCTTCAGGCACTCGACGTTACGACTTATGGTGAGCGATATACCGGTTAGACATAACCCATATTAACCAGACACTCCTCTGAATCCCTTGCCTGGTTGAGCGCTCAAAAAAGATCGTTGTTTGAGTCGATATAGCACCACACTTGTTAACACAATGTAACGACAACATGTCTATTGGTAAAAAAGAATTGACCGATGTTGGTTAAGCTTTGTTGAAAACATAGTACAAATCAACCATTAAGCATCAGTTGTATTACAAAAAAGCATAAGGCGAAAAATTATTCTCATAATGTTGTAATTTAGAGAAAACACACCATATCTGTGTCAGATCTAAATAAAATCAGACAATATAGTCAGAAACAAACCGGCTGACATGCATACTTTATCTGACAAAAAGTCAAAATTTCGTCGGCAATCATCATGCAAAAAACGGGAACAGGGCCGATAAAAAAGGGTCAACATTGGATCTCGTTTTAAAAGTGAAACGCAAATAGAAGTGCAGAAAGCAAGGAACATCATGACAATACGCGACGTCTTTCAGCAACTTAATCAACACCTGCAACAACAAATTATTGGCCAGGAAACCCTGCTGTCACGATTGTTAATCGCACTTCTGGCAGACGGCCACTTATTGGTTGAAGGCCCCCCGGGTTTGGCTAAAACCAAAGCGATTAAAACACTGGCAGAAGGCCTGGAAGGCAGTTTTCAACGTATTCAATTTACCCCTGATCTACTGCCCGCCGATATTACCGGCACCGATATCTATCAGCCGGAGAGCAATGCCTTTAGCTTTCAACAAGGTCCTGTGTTCAACCATTTCATCCTTGCCGATGAGATCAACCGCGCACCAGCAAAAGTGCAGGCGGCGCTACTGGAAGCGATGGCAGAACGTCAGGTAACTGTAGGTAATACCAGTTATCCGTTGCCGGAAACCTTCTTGGTCATGGCGACCCAGAATCCCATTGAACAGGAAGGCACCTATCCACTGCCAGAAGCGCAACTGGATCGCTTCCTGCTGCACGTAAACCTGCACTACCCCTCTGCCGAAGCAGAGCTGGAAATTTTACGCCTGGTGCGGGAAGAGCAGAAATTTCTGCTCAGTAAGGGAAATAATGTGTCAGAAGCCCCTGTCGTCACTCTGCAGCAGATTATTGAGGCTCGTCAAAGTGTTCTGGATATCTATATGGCAGAAGCCATTGAGCAATATATCGTGCACCTTGTGGACGCTACTCGACGACCGGAACAATATGATCAGGATTTGGCCAGCTGGATTGAATACGGTGTCAGCCCCCGCGCCACACTGGCATTGGACCGCTGTGCCCGTGCCCAAGCCTGGTTGGCGGGACGTGATTTTGTAACCCCGGAAGATGTGCAAGCGCTACTGCCTGATGTATTTCGTCACCGCCTGATTCTGCGCTACGAAGCGGAAGCAGCGGGCTTTAATAGCGATCAGGTGATCCAGCATCTGTTACAGCATGTCCCTGTTGCCTAAAGCTTTTTCATTTCTTATGCCACAGCTCTTTCTACCAGGTAGCAGTAAGCGAATAAACAGGGTTATGCGGAGCAGCCTATGCTGAAACAAACCTGGAAAAAATTCAGTAATCGACTGATGCCTCAGCCACTAGCGGTTGAAGGCGGCGAGTTTCTGCCTGAGCTAAGCCTTCAACAGCTCATCGGTTGGCAGAGATATCAGAGTGCTCTGGGCGCTCATCTGAAAACGCAATCACGCTCAAGCCTGGCCGGTCAGCACCGCTCCCGTATTCAGGGCCGCGGGATGGAATTAAGTGAGATCCGTAACTATCAACCTGGAGATGATATACGGTTGATGGATTGGAAGGTTACCGCCCGCACCCGAAAGCCTCATACCAAGGTATTTCTGGAAGAAAAAGAGCGTCCGGTGCATCTGGTGGTGGATATGAGCCACAGTATGTTATTTGGCAGCGAGCGCAGCAAAGCTGAACAAGCCGCTAATATCGCCGCCACACTGGGCTGGTCCTGCCTCTCTCAGGGAGATCGTTGTGGCGGCTTGGTATTTAACGGTAGTCACTATCAGCTGATTCAGCCAAAAGCCCGTCAGAAGGGGTTGTTACCACTATTACAAGCCCTGTGTCAGTATGGCAAAGCACTGGATAGCGATATCGATCAAGAGAACCCTTCCCCCTTATCTGCTCAGCTCTCCCAAGCTCAACCTGGGCGTATGAATCAGGTACTGCAACAGATGGCTGCACAGTCCGGACATGGCAATCTGATGGTGATTATCAGTGATTTCTGGTCTCTGGACCTGACAGATTTTTCCGTGCTGCGACAGATTAGCAAACGCCATAATCTGCTGGCTATTCAGGTATCTGACCCTCTGGAATATGAACTTCCTGAAGGCCCCTGCAATCTAACAGATGGGCGACAGCAGGTATTTTTTGATGGCGATAAACCACAAGATCAAAGCCGCTATCGCAAAGGATATGAGCAGCGTCAACAGGCGTTACAACAAGCTCTGCTGAAAAGCGGAGGACAGCTGATCTCACTTTCCACCAGAGACCACCCCGCAGAGGTGTTAAAACAGTATTTTGCCTGAGCGGTTCCTTGATTGACAAAATATACAAGCTGCAATCACATACAAAAAATGGTTTTAATTCTATTATAGGGTCGGCAAAATAAAACGCTAAATCAAATGGTTATAACGCAAAAAATAAGAGAGTACAGGATAAACATCGTGCAGGAGCTAAAGCAATGAACAACCAGCAACCCCTGCTGGAGCAGTTAAAAGATATTCACTTGCCCACTGCGACGCCAGGTTGGCAAGTACTGCTACACAACTGGTGGCCTGCACTTGCGCTACTGCTGACACTATCTATCGGCTTACTGGGTTTCTATTGGCTTAAGCGTCGTAACTTGCAAGGCCGTACACGTCACTATGCCCTGAATGAACTCAGCCAGATGCAGGATAGATTTCAGCAACACAACCAATCTCAGCAGTTACTGAATGAACTGAATGTATTACTACGGCGTATGGCCATTGAGTATTACGGCCGTGAAGAGGTTGCCTCTCTTTCAGGTAATGCCTGGCTGAGCTTTCTGGATAAAAGCGGCCATACCCATGACTTCACCTCAGGTCCTGGTCAGGTGTTGATACAACTCTATCAGCCTGAGGCTGAAGCTTTTGACGAGAAGGTATTAATGGAGACTGTAAAGCAGTGGATCTGTCGTCAAGCTTAACCAATTTCTACTCTCAACTGGACTTTATCTGGCCCTGGATAACGCTCCTGTTGCCTTTACCGGTACTGGTGTATTACTTTTTCCCGGCTGCACCTAATCGGCAGTATCTGTTAAAGGTGAGCTATTTGCAGTCCCGGGACAAAGCAAGAGTTCAACACAGCTACAGTCGGAAAAACCTGAAACGCCTGTTATTTGCCAGCTGGTTATGGTTGCTGCTGCTGCTGTCTGCCAGTCACCCCCAGTGGATTGGCGAAGCCATTCCACTGCCCAATAAAGGCCATGATTTTATGCTCGCTGTAGATATCTCTGGCAGTATGCAGATGGAAGATATGCGCTTACAGCAGGAACCGACGGATCGTTTAACTGCCGTGAAAGCGATCGTCTCTGACTTTGTTCTGCGTCGGGAAGGTGATCGCCTAGGCCTGATCGTGTTTGGTAGCCAAGCTTATCTGCATGTTCCCCTGACCCATGACAGAAATACCGTCTCCAGCCAACTGCAGGAGATTCAGTTGCGTATGGCCGGTGAACAAACGGCTATTGGAGATGCGATTGGCCTGGCCGTTAAGCGACTGAAAGATCGCCCGGAAGATGGCCGGATTCTGGTATTGCTAACTGATGGCGCCAATACTGCCGGTGAGATTGACCCGATCCAGGCTGCACAGCTGGCAGCCAGTCAAAAGCTTAAAATCTATACCATAGGTGTCGGTGCTGATGAATTAGAGGTTAAAACCCTGTTTGGCTCCCGTCGCATTAACCCGTCACAAGAGCTCGATGAATACACTTTACGTACGCTGGCAGAAAAAACCGGTGGTCAATACTTCCGTGCTCGCAGTACAGAAGAGCTGGATCAGATCTATCAGCAACTGGATAAACTGGAACCCATTGAGCAGGACAACCAGGTATTCAGGCCAAGACACAGCCTGCTGCACTGGCCACTGCTGCTGGCGGTGATCAGTCTGATATGCGCCATGGCAGGACGCTGGTTTGTCAGGCTATGGCGCGTACGTCATAAAATGTACGTTAACAGAACACAACAATCATAATTATTGGGTAATGCCATGGAGCTGTTAGATAGCTTTCACTTTGCCCGTCCCTGGGCCCTGATACTGATCCCCGTCCTGCTTATACAGGTCGTGTGGTATCTGAAATTCCGCCATACCGCTAACCCCTGGCGGGGTAGAATGCGGGCTGACCTGCAAGCTAAACTGCTGCAGGCACCTAAAGAAGAGTCCAACTATATCCCCTGGATTGTTCTATCCATTATCTTACTGATTTTTGCCCTGGCCGGGCCCAGTTGGAGTCAACAATCCCGTCCAGTATTCAGCAAGCAGGATGCGCTGGTGATCGTACTGGATATGTCGCTATCTATGTTGGCAGAAGATATTAAACCCAACCGAGCCCAACGCAGCAAACTTAAACTGATGGATCTATTAGAGCAGCGCAAGGAAGGCTTGACCGGGTTAGTGGTTTACGCAGGCGATGCTTATACCGCAACCCCTCTCACCTCTGACACCGCCACTATTCGCAACCTGCTACCCGCACTGGAACCCGCATTGATGCCCAAACTGGGCAGTGCTGCAGAAGCTGGTATCGGTCAGGCACAACAACTGATGCGCCAAGCGGGTATCCAGAAAGGTCGTATTCTTCTGGTAACAGACGGGTTGGACGAAGCGGCATTAAAAGGCATCAGAAAACAGCTTAATAAAGATGTTCAACTGAGTATTCTGGCCGTTGGCACTGCAGAAGGGGCACCAATTCCTCTGGGAGATCAGAGTTTTGTCAAAGATAACAAAGGCAGCGTCATTATCAGCCAATTGGATATGACACCACTACACAACCTTCAAGAGCAAACCTCTGCCCGTCTCAGTCATATGCAACTGGATAATAGTGACTTGGATTACTTGCTGGCAGAAGTCGCCATCAATCCGGCGCTCAAAGAGGCCGAAGCTCAGGTGCCACTATGGATCGAACAAGGACACTGGTTCTTATTGCCCGTACTGCCATTAGCGGCGCTGGCATTTCGTCGCGGCTGGCTGATGGTGCTACCTTTACTCTTCATGCTCGGTACACCTAAGCCCAGCTATGCCTTCTGGTTGAGTGAATCAGAACAGGCGCAAATCGAAGGTGAGCAGGCATTCGAGCAACAGGACTACGGCAAAGCCAGCCAGCTGATGAGTGACCCCGCCTGGCAGGGCAGCGCTTACTACCGTAATGGTCAATACGATAAAGCTGTAGAAGCTTACGGTCAGGATAACAGTGCTGATAGCCACTACAATCGTGGCAACGCCCTCGCACAACAGGGAGAATATCAGCAAGCACTTGAGGCCTATGCTCAGGCTCTGAAGCAAAATCCTGAACACAGGGATGCCCAACACAACAGCCAGTTGGTAGAAAAAATTTTACAACAACAAAACCAGCAGCAGAATCAGTCACAAGATAACTCTCAGGATCAGCAAGAAGATAACCAACAAGATAGCCAACAAGGGGGTTCACAAAATACAGACCAGCAAAACGCCTCCGAGCAAAACCCTTCAGAACAAAGCCAAGGGCAACAGACGCGTTCTGAACAAGATCAGCGACAAAACGGCACAGGCTCAGAAGCCCAGAGCAGCACGCAGCAGAATCAGCCAGAACAGCAAAGCGCGCAGGAAGGTCAGGACCACGAGCAACAGCAAAGGGATCGCACTGGAGCACAAGACGAACAGCGCTCCCAAAGCGCCCAGGAACAGGATGCGCAGGGACACAATACACAAAACAACGGCGAGCCTTCTGAAGCAAAAAGTGAAGAAGATCATTCCCTGGAACAGTGGCTACGCCGTGTACCCGATGATCCTGCAGGGCTTTTACGACGTAAATTTGAATACCAATCCAGCTTAAGAAATCAGCGTTTACCGGAAGGAAGAGAAGCATGGTAATCGTATCGATTGCACACACCCTATTAAATTGCTCCCCTTTAAATAGAACATGTTTAACTCAAATGTTCGCCCTCGGCCTTCAGCGATTACTGCTCAGTATCAGCTTAATATTGACTCTGGTATTTAGCGCGCAAGCTCTGGCTGCTATTGAAGTGACCGTTGATCGAACTCAATTAGCGGAAAATGAGAGTCTCACATTATTTATCCGCTCTGATGATGTGATTAGCCTGGAGCAACCTGACCTGCGAGACCTGTCTGTAGACTTCGAAATTCTTACCCAGCAGGTGCGCACCAATATCCAGATTATTAACGGACAAAATCGTAGTGAAAAGCTATGGGAAATCACTCTGCTGCCCAAACGTAACGGCGAACTTACCATCCCGGCCATTACACTGGACGGTGAAAAGAGTGAACCTATCACACTCCAGGTCAGCAGCGCCCCGGTGAACAGCGAAGAAAGTGCCGATGTTTTTCTGGATAGTGAAATTGACCAGGAAGGTAGCATCTATGTCCAACAGCAGCTGATCTATACCCTACGCCTCTATTACGCCACGTCTATCTCAGACCATGGCCTGACCGATTTAGAACTGGAAGATGCTCTACAATTGCAGCTGGGTAATCGCCGCGACTATGAAGCCCGTGTCAGCGGCCGACTCTACAACGTTGCAGAGTGGCGTTTTGCCATCTATCCGCAAAAAAGCGGTGTACTCAGCTTCCCGGCACAGACCTTTAGTGGTCGTATTCGTCAACAGAATCGCTACTCTCTGGGCGGCTTGAAACATATCCGTATTCAAAGTCCTGAACACAGTATCAACGTCAAACCGATTCCAGACAGCTTCCCTCAGGGTCACACCTGGTTACCGGCCAATAAACTGACACTGTCTGAGCAATGGAGCGGCGACTTTAGCCAATGGCAGGCAGGCTCACCATTAACCCGCACCCTGCAGCTGAAAGCAGAGGGCTTAACCGCCGCTCAGCTACCGCCACTGAAGCTAAGCTTACCGGATCAGGTACGCCAGTACCCTGAGCAACCGACACAGGAAGATACCATGTTGGATGGCGGTATCCTTGGCCAACAAAGCCTGAATATAGCCTTGATCCCGACTCAGCCAGGCACCTTAACCCTGCCAGAAATATCGATTCCCTGGTGGAATGTTGAAAAGGATCAATTGGAATACGTCAACTTAAACAGTTTGCAACTCTCCATTCAGGCAGACCCTAATCAAGTCGAGACTCAACCTGCACCGCCAGTAGCTGCAGCCACAAGTCAGGCGACACCCGTGATCCAAACTCAATTTTCAGCGGGTTACTGGCCTCATATCACCGCCGCCATCTCTGCTGTGAGCCTCTTTCTGATAGCTCTTCTATGGCGACAACAGCAACAGATTAAACGCCTGGGTCACTTGCTCACGGAGCAGAAAAGTCCACTGTCCGCTAAAAACCAAGGACTGCAACAAGAGCAGGATATTTTTCGTAAGGCGATGACCACCGCTTGCCAGCAAAACGATGCTGAAAAAGCCTGGCAGATCTGGCAGCAATGGAAGCAGCTTGAAACACCTCAATTACCCCCCGGTCTTGATATCGCATTTACGCAGGCTATAAATGAACTACAGGCTGCACTGTATGGCCCACAAGCCAATGCGAAAAGCTGGCAGGGTAAAGAGCTGGCTAAAATCGTAAAACAGATTAAGCCGGAAAAAGAGACAAAGCCACTAGGCCTGGCACCTTTGTATCCTCAATAAAACCTAACAGGGCCTGAGACAAAAACAGCCCCGATATCACTATCGGGGCTGTTTATATATGACAGAAGCAAAGCAGGAAGATTACTTACGCACCAGGAACACACCGCTCTCTACATGATGGGTATACGGGAACTGGTCAAACATAGCAAAACGCTCAATACGGTGGGTTTTGCTCAGTGCTTTCAGATTGTCGTACAGGGTATCCGGGTTACAGGAGATATAAACAATATTATCGTACTGGGCTACCTGCTCCACCGTCGCATCATCCAAGCCTGCACGAGGCGGATCAACCAGTACGGTGGTGAAGTTTTTGCTATCCAGATCCATTTCGCTTAAACGACGCAGCTCGGTTTTACCCGCTAACGCATCGCTAAACTCTTCACTGGAAACCCTCGCTACCTGCACATTGCTGATACCGTTACGCTCAATATTAAGCTGAGCGGATTTTACCGAGGTCTTAGAGATCTCAGTAGCTACAACGTGATCAAAGTTCTCAGCCAGCGCCAGGGTAAAGTTGCCGTTACCGCAGTACAGTTCAACCAGATCACCGCCGATACCTTGGGTAGACTCAACTGCCCAGGCCAGCATCTTTTCACACACCACGGCATTAGGTTGGGTAAAGCTGTTCTCCACCTGCTGATATTCCAGTGTGCGCTCGCCCACTTTTAAGGACTCAATCACATAGTCTTTATCCAATACAATACGCTGTTTGCGACTACGACCGATAATGCTGGCGTTCAGTTTGGTCTGCAGCTCACGAGCCAGGGCTTCCCACTCTTCACCCAATGCGCGGTGGTAGATCATGGTAATCAGGGCTTCACCGGACAGACTGGTCAGAAACTCCACCTGGAACAGCTTACGGCGCAGTTCAGGCTCACCTTTTACTGCTTCCATCACATCCAGCATCAGCTTATTGATCAGTTTACTGGCGACAGGGAATTGATCCATACGCACGGTTTTACGATCTTTTTTCGGATCTTCACCGATATCAAACATCACATAGTAGGTCTCGTCGCCCTGGTGCCAAACCCGAAACTCAGAACGCATACGGTAGTGACTGTCAGGGGAGTCAAACACCTGCAGCTCAGGCGGATTAAACTCAGCAAACTGGGCACGGATGCGCTGTGCTTTTTCGTCCAACAGTTCAGCGTATTTTTCGGGAGCGACGACAGGTAAGGGCACGGGTTAACCTCGGAACAGAAATCTTCAAGGGCGCAGAGCATAACAGGAAATCAGTTTAGCTCAAGCCAGCAAGTGTCTACGGGCAGAATTTATCGTTATTTACAGATTGACGCATCCTTGACGTGAGGTATGATGCGCCAGACTCTATCGTATCAGCACTTCTTCTAATATTTGATCATCTGATTATTTGCTTCGGGCTTTATGCCCTGATCTTTTCCGTCAGCCAGGTAGCTATGATAACCCAGTGGACCCACTCTCAACTCAGCCAAAGCATCGGGGCTTTAATGGTGCTGGCATTATTACTGATTATCGCCATTCCTTTTACTGGCCTTGCGATTATCTGGCCTGCGCTCTTGCTGTGGTGCGCACTGATTTTAAGCTGGAAGAACCTGGCAGCAGGCACTAAAAAACAAGCACAGGTGCTGTTTGGCGTCGGCGTGGTGGGTATGGGGTGGGCGTATAGTCAGGGCGAGACTGTTTCTATTGTTCAGGCACTGAGTTCTAACAGCTATATTCTCGCTATGCTGATGGCGGTCAGTTTTCTCTCTTTGATTGCGGGTAACGATACCCAGGAAGCAGAAGAGGACTCACCACGGGGAAGATCAGCCCTAAAGCAAACCCTGGTTGGTCTGCATCTGTTTGGTGCCGTGATCAATATCTCTATTGTTTTTATTATGGGTGACCGCTTTGCTTCGGCAAAGGGACAACCGGGCTGTTGTACTGGTGAGATTGAGAAAGGTCAGCTTAAGGTTTTGTCAAGGGGTTTTTGTGCCGCTGCTTTTTGGTCCCCTTTTTTTGCCGCTCTGGCGGTGGCTCTGACCTACGCTCCTGGTGCCGATCTATTAACTCTGATGCAAGCCGGTATTCCGCTGGCGATATTATCTCTTACGATAACTTATTTTGAACTTCGGCCAAAAGCGGAACAGTTCACCGGCTATCCGATGCGTATGAAGAACCTGATACTTCCGGCTTTTCTGGCCTGTGCGGTCATTGCCGGTCGTGTGTTTATACCAGAGCTATCGGTGCTGCAGTTAATCAGCCTATTGGCCCCACTGACCGCGATTGCGGTTCTGGCGTGGCAGAAACAGCCGTTAGTGAAAAAAGTACAGCAACACAGTCAGAATCGTCTGGCACGTATGGGGAACGAGCTGGCACTGTTCTTAACCGCAGGTACGATGGCGGCAGGATTAAACAGCCTCTTTATGCTTTACGGGCACTTGCTGCCGATTCCGGCTCTGACACCTATTGTGATTAGTCTGTTGCTATTAGCTATGTTGGTGTTGTCTTTGATTGGTGTTCACCCGGTAATCAGTATCGCGACGGTCAGTGGGATTTTATTGCCTACTGAACCACCGGTTGATCTGTTGGCGATGGTGTTTCTGGCCAGCTGGGCAATCGGTACGGCCTGTAGTCCCATGTCAGGTATGAGCTTGTCGCTAAGAGGGCGCTACTTTATCAGCGCCCGTCAGATTCTACGCAGTAATCTGGCTTATGGTGTAGTGATGTGGCTGGCCGCCAGTATATCGCTGTGGTTATATAATCCGATCAGCGGAATCTGAATACCATCGATCAACCCATTATTTAGTGTGCCAAGTCTATAGCTGTCGCTGGCAATCAGACAATATTTCAACCAAGATAAGCTATACAAATCCATAAAACCTTATCTTTTATAGGTAATCAAGCCTCACTGACTTTACAAAGGCTACATCAAGATGTAATTTTCATGCAGCTTTATTTAAAGGTCAAATTAACAAGGCTGTTCTGCGTTTATTGAGCTGATCAACATCATGATCAGCCAAATGGCAATAAGCTATTATATACTCGACTCACCCCAGCAAAATAATCATGCAAGGTAAGCAACGATGGCGGAAATTCTGAACCTTGAGGACACTCTGGAGCGCATCAATCACGACACTGCCCTGTGTCTGGCGGTGCTGAAAGAGTTTGTTCGTTCCCATCATGCAGAGCCCTCGCAGATGGATCGTCTGATCGAAAATAACCATATTGACGACGCGCTAAAAAAAGCTCACAGCATGAAAGGAATGGCCCTCAATTTAGGTGCTCATCAGTTATCAGAAGTGGCCAAATCCCTGGAGCTGGCGCTGAAAAATCAGGATGTGTCTTTGCTTAACCAGCTGCAAAATGAATTTGCTCATTGTCACCGCTTGACTCTGGTCGAGATTGAGAAAGCGATAGGACAACTGGAGGAACAGCAGGATATAGTGACCTCTGGCTCAACGCTGAATCGCCAGGAGATTCACCGTGATATTCAACTGGCACAGATTGCTTTTGATAATGATTATGCAGAGGCCCTGAATCTGGTCGAAAACCTATGCCATCGAGTCTCCGCACAACACTACCCTGAGTTACATCGGTTACTGGACACTATGCGAATTTTCGATGTGATAGCGGCCAAACAGATGCTGGCTCAACTTGTCGAACACACAGGAACTCAATCATGAGTAAAGATCAACGCCCCACCGTTTTGATTATTGATGACTCTCCTATTGATATCTCATTCCTGTTTTCCACATTGTCCAAAGCCTACTCGGTGATTGTTGCTAATAATGGGGTTATGGGTCTGGAAGCTGCAGAGTCGAAGCAACCAGATGTGATTCTGTTAGATGTTTCTATGCCAGAACTGGACGGTTACCAAACCTGTCGCCAGTTAAAGCAGAACCCTAAAACCCAGACCATTGATGTGATTTTTGTTTCCGCCCACGATACTACAGAAGAGAAGATGTCCGGTTATGATGCCGGTGGCTCTGACTATATTGTCAAACCTGCATCGCCGGATGAGCTGTTACAAAAAGTACGTTTAGCGGTTGAGAATAAAAAGCTCAGAGAAAGTATTCAGCAGGATAAAGATAACGCTTTCATTACGGCGCATTCTGCTTTGACCTCTGCCGGTGAGCTGGAGGTAGTGATAGACTTCTTTCGCGATCTGTCTGTTGTTTCTTCCGTTTCCGGGTTGGGCAATACCATTGTAAATGCCCTGGAGAAGTTTCATCTGGTCAGCACCGTTAAAGTCAGCTTTTCCAAAGGGGATGTATTTACGGCGCGACAAAACCCCGTATCCCCCCTGGAGAAAGAGATTCTGAATCGCCTGGTCAGCGATGGTAAAACCCTGGAATATGAAAACCGTATCGGTATGAGTAGCGGTAAAATCTCTATTCTGGCGAAAAATATGCCTCAGGATGATAGTGAGCTTAATGACCGCTATCGGGGTTATATCGCCACCTTTGCTGAAGCGGCTGACAGAGTGATCCATGAACTGGAGACTGAATTTAAGCTCTCAGCCCTGCTCTCTGAAGCCCAGCAGGCGATGATGGACAGTAGCCAACAGTACAGCAATTATAAAACAGCCACTCATGCGATTATGGATAATGTGCTGATGGATATTCAAAAAGCCTTTGATGACTGGGGGCTAACAGAATCCCAGGAGAAAGTGCTGTTGCAGATTGTTAATAAATCGACCGATGAGTTTTTGCATTATTATGAAGACAGCTTAAAAAATGATCATAAGATGAAGGATATCCTCGACAAGATATGTGCGTTGTAGATGCTGGGACGCAGGAAAGAAGGCTAGATAGTAAGGGCAGAGCCAGTGCTCTGCCTTTTGTTTATGCGAGTCATCAGGATAATAATAAGGCTTGAGGTCAGCCCATTTGAGCCCCTTCAATAATCTCTTCCTGATGCGGCTGAATCACAGGGAACAGCTTGTCATAGACCAGAGTAAAGGCATAGGTATAGATCACGATAAAGGCCATCATCGCGGCATCCATCATCAGGGCTTCTAACACACTCATATCCAACCACCACATCACCAGTGGCAGTGAGGTTAGCGTTAAAGTACCTTCGAAGCCTAAGGCATGAATCAAACGCTGACGGGTAGTACGCCCGGTTGGCACCACACCACGACGGATATCAAAGCGATCATAAAAGTAGTTGTAGATTACGTTAATGATCATCGCTTTGATGCTCAGTATTACAGCCAGAACCCCGATATCCAGTGCCTCACGCTCAAGTAGTAATGCCGCTGTTGGTGCCAGACACATCAGTAACAGAATCTCAAAGCTCACGACATACCGAGCCCGATCCCAACCTGATCTCACGACTATTTTTTTCTGTTCCATTTCTCCGCTCACTTTTATATCGCCAAAGCCCAATACTTACCAGGCTTCAAGCAATAGATACAATTCAACCCGGTCTAATCCAGTCCAGATCCAGGTTCAAACCTATTCAAGGCATCAAGGTTCAGTTAAGGGGGCATTCTATTGTTTATTGAGATATATAAAAGTTAGTTTCTATCTGCTTTTCAGATATATTCATACTTACACTACGTTGTAGGCTTCAGGTCCATAGCCTGATAATCCTGATAGCAAAGAAAACAGCGGCATTATGGAGAGCAGCAAAATGCCTAATATTGAACAACTTAACGCCTTTGTCGCAGCGGCAGAGACCGGTTCTTTTTCTGCCGCAGCCCGACGTTTAAAAAAAGCACAATCGGCCATCAGTAATGCCGTGATCAATCTGGAGATTGAGTCCGGAGTGGAACTGTTTGACCGCTCGACCCGCAGCCCCAAACTGACCGTCGAGGGGGAGTCTTTACTGAAATCCGCTTATGCGGTATTGGAGAGCCACAATGAATTTGTCCATAAAGCCCGCTCGATAAACCTGGGTGAAGAGAGCGCACTTTGTGTTGCTATTGAGCAGAATCTCTTTACTCAAGCGATGGTTAAACTACTGGTAAAATTTGAGCAGGCCTTTCCTCATATTGAACTGGAGCTACTGGACCCAGGTGTCAATGATGTTGCGGAGCTGATTCGCACAGGCCGGGCAGATATGGGGATTATGTTGGAGCAGGAGAATTACCCTCAGGGGTTTAAGTTCCGCGGAATCGGTCACTCACGACGCATGCCGGTATGCAGTAGAAATCATCCTCTGGCACAACTGGAACAGGTAGATCATAGTGACTTGCGTCAGTATCGCCAGCTCATTCCTAAAAGCTTAAACCCGGAAGATACCAGCCATAACGCCCATATTCTAAGCCCCAAAGTTTGGTATGCAGAAAGCCCTTTTGTTATTGCAGAGCTGTTATGTGCTGGTTTAGGTTGGGCCAGTTTGCACGAATCCGTGGTGCAGGAAGAACTTGAAAGTGGCGATCTGATTGTGTTGAAGCGTGTCTATCAGCAAGATGCTTCTCTGCAGGGTATCGATGTAGTGTGGACGGAAAAAAAAGCAATCGGTCCCGCTGGGCAATGGCTGTTAAATCATCTATTTCAGTTAAACATCCACTAGCCTATAAGGCCTGCAAATAGATTTTTTAACAGTAATACCGCTACCTTAAACCGTGGTGGATCTGTCTTAGAGCATAATATTAAGCCATCCACTCGCTGGCAAAGCAGAAGTTGTTTTTACCCGCTCTTTTCACCTGATACATCGATTGGTCGGCGGCGCGCAGTAATTCTTCAGCACTCTGGCCTGAAACCGGGTACAGCGCGATTCCCACACTGGCACCAATATGGGCATTCACACGTTGGCACACCTCATCCTCAACCTGAAACGGTTGCGACAGATCTTTGATGGCACGTTCGGCAATCTGTGCAGAATCGTCTTTATGGCTGATATCCGGCAGGATAATAATAAATTCATCGCCACCGATACGACCAACAGTGTCTTCTGCGCCAACCAGAGCTGACAAGCGCTGCCCAACAGCCTTCAGCACTTGATCTCCTGCATCGTGACCATAGTTATCGTTCACAGATTTAAAGCCATCGAGGTCAACAAACATCAGTGCCACTTGCTTATTACCGTGTTTGGCTTGAGAGAACGCCTCCTCCATACGATCCTTGCACAAACGTAGGCTGGGTAAACCCGTTAACGCATCGTAATGGGCCTGTTTTTTCAGCTCCTCTTTAACACACTCAGCCTCAGCCAATGCATCATGTAGCTCCGTCACATCATATTCCGACACCAGCGTCAGATAGTCCCCGGTCAAAGGATGACGGCTGGTACGAATATTCACCGCATGACGACGAATGCCTTTTTGCGTACGCATCAGATGTTCCTGCTGACCATCCTGATGCGCCTGAGCTTGTGCCAAACGCGCTTTACCTTCGGCGGGATCAGCAAAACGGCGCTCAAATTCAGAGAGTGTATTGTCACTGCCATCGCTATGGTCTAACGCATCAGTGGTATTACCAGTACCCGCAGCATCCAGCCCACCACGGGCATAACCATAGAGTTCAGCCGCAACAGGATTTTCAAAGATAGGTTTGCCTTGTAGGGTGAAACTGGTCACCGCAACAGAGGTGTAGCGCACCGCTTCGGCAAAAATCAGGGTTTCCGGGTCTTCTCCCAGGTTCACCTCTTCACTGATAAATGCAATGATACCTCGGTGTTTTTCAGGACCTAGTAAGACGGCTTTATGTCTCATCATCAGGGTTTTGGGCTTACCATTGGGGTAAGTGGTCCAGGGGTCAACGGTCATACCCTGAGCAACCGCTTTGTAGAAGGTTTGTTCCGTACGCTGGCGGGCGCTTTCTGTATCAGCCGACAGGTCTTTATCGATCAACTGCTGAACCCGATCCAAACCCCAAAATTTGAGTGCACTGGAGTTACCCCACCAGAAGCCGTGACGATCCAGGTCAAAGATCCAGATAATATCCGGCACCAGCTCAAAACCCGCAATATCACTGAGAGCACTTAACACCGGAAGGTGATCGAAATTGGTTTCGTTATACACGTACAAACCTCGGACAGGACAGATGCTTATGTGAACATCCTGTAAACGCAGCAATATCAGTAGCTTTTCATGCTATACCCACTAAGTTTTAATCCAGCACATCAAATATAACAAGCCTATAATTGTCGCGTCTTTGTAAACACCGAATACAGAGGTACCAGATTACAATATTTTGAATCGCGTTTTAACTCAGAAAAGCAGAGGATTCATAAACACAACCCAAGCCTTAGGATCGTCTAAGTGGGGTTAACAGGCTCTCAAGACCGTTAATCTGCAACTCAAGCATCAGAGCCATCAACATACCCAGCTCACCAGAAGGGAACCCTTTTTTGCCAAACCACAACAGATAAGGTTCTGGCAAATCCATCAATACACGACCCTGGTATTTGCCAAACGGCATTTTCATAGTGGTCAGTTTCAGCAAAGATTCTGGGTTAATGGTATCTAGCACGCGATATCCTGTCAGTTTATATAATAAAAGAGATAATCAGACTGCCTGTAGAATGCGGCAATAGAGTGCGGCAAGACAGTACTTGAGATATTCAGGAATTACCTCTGAAGCGGACTTGCACTGTTTATACAGAGCCATGATGACTTATCTTACGTTTATCCAGCCAAAGCGCAACTACCAGCCAAAGCAACAGAAACATCAACAAAACCTGTGGTGTTTCAGCTACATACATCACCTGACGACTTAGGAGAGTGGTCCCGGCTATCAGAAGCAGGTAATAGGGAAGATTGATTAATCCCGCAAGAAAGACCACACGCACAGGGTGCCGTTCAGCGCCCTGATTGAACATATAAAAGGCCAGAGCATTGGTGTGCAACATCGCCAGGAGCAGATTTCTAAGAGAAAAATCATCTTTCATCCCGGTTTCAGGCTCTCTTCCAACGGGCTTTCCACCAACACAATAATAACCCAAACCGTAGTTGATCAAAGAGCCCAGAGTTGCGGCAGCCACCATCACCACAGTCAACACTAACATATCCAGCCAGGAAGGGTCCGCTAACACCACCAACACGACCGCAAAGAACTGACCGGGAAAATAAAACCCCAGATAGACAATCGACTCCAACAGAATAATCAACAATAGCAAAAGCGCAGACGACACGCTGATATCGCTAAGGCTGCGGCCTGCAGAGGAAGTTTCTGATAAATCATTAGCCAGACTTTCCTGGCCTAATAACATGCCCTGTAATTGTGATAATAGAATCTCACCACTGGGAATGACGTCCATATGGATCAATAGAGTCAACACAGATAAGGCTGCCAGAGCAGAGAGCGGCAGTAAGCTATGGTATTTCATCGATGGCTCTACGTTCAGGAATGAATAAATTCGATACGTCAAAAAGCCGGGACTGGTTCGGTGTGCAAAGCGGGGGGGCTGAAGCAGTGCTTCACTTGCAACAGAGGGCAAGTTTGTCATAAGGGGCAAGTCAGCATTTAGCATACAGAGCAGCCGCAAAATACGACTGCTCTGTGTTAGCGACTTTAACGGATAATCATAGTCAGGCCGGGCTTAGCCATGATGTTTATAATGCTCAATAGCGCTATCCATGCCTGCCACGATTTCATCAGACAGCTTACAAACCTGATGATAAAGCCGTTCTGCTTGCGGCATATCGCCTTGCTCTTTGTGCTGGATAATCTGCTTAATCAGCTGGTGCAACTGCTCATGAGGGCTTTCTATCGACTTCAGGTCTGCATTATGGCGACAAACCTCATGACCATCACCGTAATACCAACGACCAAAATCACACTCATGGGCGGATACTGCTTGATTCATGGAGATCCCTTTCCCTGTATCCAGGAAGGTGCGTAAACGCATTTTCCACGCCTGGTGTGCACTACGGGCCACCGCCAATTCTGTGGCCGGGTCTTTACGCACCTTAAAGCGACGCACAATGGCCATCAGTGCCGTCATCTCTCCGCCCATCAATGAGGACTTCTGCATAATCTGACCGGCTCCGGCATAGGTCTCTTCTGCACCTACGGCAATCGTACTGACACTCTCGTTGATGGTATCGGAAACCTGGCTTTGCTCCTCGGCTGCACTGGCGATCTGATACACGGTATCATTGATTTGCTGCATGCCGTCTGAGATCGCCTTCAATGCCTTACCGGATTCATTAGCCACTTCAACTAACGCCCCGACATGCTGCTGACTCTCGGTAATGACATCGGTGGTTTCCCCCGTTACTTGTTGTAGTTCAGTGATCATCTGATTGATCTGTGCCGTGGCATCCTGGGTGCGGCTGGCCAGAGAGCGTACTTCATCTGCGACCACCGCAAAACCTCGGCCCTGTTCACCGGCACGGGCCGCTTCAATCGCAGCGTTCAGTGCCAGCAGATTTGTCTGTTCGGCGATACCGTGAATCACGTCCAGAATGGTGTGAATCTCCTGAGATTGCTGATTCACCCGATTAATCATCTCAACAGTCGAGTTCACGTTATCTGCCATTTCATGGATGGTACGAATACTCTCCTGCACAATCTCGTAGCTTTCTTTTGCTTGTTGACTCGCCTGATCAGTGACCTCTGAAGTGCTGTTCGTGTGATTGGCAACCTCTTGAGCCGTCGCTGTCATCTCATTGATCGCAGTCGCCACTTCCGTAGTACTTTGCTGCTGATTGCGTGCCTGAGTAATGGTGTTCTCTGTGATATCAAACAGTTCAGAGCCGGAACTGGAAACCGTAGCAATCGATTTCATCAACGTTTTCACCACATCCTCAATATTATTGATAAAGCGGTTAATAGAGCCTGCAATCTCACTGAGTTCATTATTACCGTCGGTATCCAGCTGACGACTCAGATCACCATCACCCATTGAGATATTATCCACTGCTATACGCATCTTATCGAGCGGCTTAACAATGCTGCGGGTAATCGCTACCGCAACAATCAAACCCGCGATCAGGAACAGTACAGCAATCATCACCGAATGTTGAACAGAGGTATTAAACATCGCCAGATAATCATCACGCTCCATCGCCACCTGAAGTACCGCCACAGGCTGACCGGAGAAATCTTTCAGCACATTGGCATATACCGCATAATGACGGCCATTCTGATCCAGTTGAGCCATCAGATCATCACCGCGCAACACGGCATTTAACTCAGAAAGACCCAATAGCTCCTGCCCCTGTAGCGTTGAAGCATAAGATTGAAGACCCTGACTGGCTTTTTGATGCACCACCAGGTCAGCACCAATCTCTTCTTTCACCAGATCAAAGAAAGACTGCCCCAGGGAAAAGCCGAACTCCACCGACCCCCAATGCTGTCCCTGCACATGTATCGGTACGACACCACGAATCCCCAGGCCTGCGACACCTTTCTCGATACCACTGACCGCACGGCGCTCACGATTAGTCACAACAACGGTTTCACGGAAGCTTGATAGATCATCACCAAACTTCTCGGTTTTATGCACCCTCAGATAAGAGGTCGCAGGAGGCTGATGAAACTGAAACTGCCTTAAACCAAATTCGGATTTCAGGATTTTAAAGCCCGCTTCGGTACTCACTTTCAAACTGTCACGATCATCTCTGACCAGTGCTGACTGAATTTGTGGCTCCTGAGCAACATAACTGGCCATGGCCGTTGCCAATCGCTCTTCAGATTCAATTTTGGCCTGCACTTGATTAAACAAACTTTTCAGCTCTCTGTGCTCTGCTTCTTCAATCAACTGCTTCATATCCGATAACAGGAAAGGAATGACAACAGCACAGACCAACAACATCAACAGGGAAAAACCCAACACCAGACGGGTACGGATACGGAATCGGCTGAACATAGAGGCCTCTAAGGGTGGGGGCTGCAGCACATGAGGGTTAATGAAAGCGCATTAGAAATGCGCTTCAGACCAAGGCGATAAAAGCCTTAATACCGTCAAAAATCTGCAGCAAAATTCAATATCTTCTAATTCAAATTTTAGCAATATAACATATAAAGACACAATGTAACATTTAGCCGCATCGAATATGCTATCCACTAGGCGCTCGGCGATAAAAAGCAGCCAATGGTCTGAGGATGGAAGAATGGAAGAATGGAAGAATGGAAGAATGGAAGAATGGAAGAATGGAAGAATGGAAGAATGGAAGAATGGAAAGTATAGATTAACAAATGACAGGTAACAGCCTGTCGCCAAAACCTCAAGGGAAAAGCAAAATGGCTTGGTAAGAAAACAAATAAGTTCCGGTTTAATACACAAAACCGGATTTTACCCATAAAGATAAAACCCGGCTTTTATGATCGAATCCGGTTATACGCTGCTAAACCCTAACCGGATAGCTCAGCGGTTAGACTTTAGGCCTCGTCGGCTTCAGTCTCACGATCCAACTTCAAAACACGCAGAGTGCGCTGACGAACCGTAGATAGCAGTTCATCATTATCGGTTAGAGACTCGCCATAAGAAGGCACCATCTCTTTCATCTTCGCCTGCCACTCAGGGGTTTCCATACGCTCAGCAAAACATTTTTCTACGATATTGATCATAGTGTTCACAGCAGTAGAAGCACCTGGAGACGCACCTAACAGTGCAGCCAGAGAACCATCTGCTGTAGTAATCGCTTCAGTGCCAAACTCAAGTTTACCAGAACCTGTTTTTGGGTCTTTCTTGATGATTTGCACACGCTGACCGGCCATCGCCAGTTCCCAATCATCATCTTTTGCATCAGGGAAGAAGTTACGGAGCGCATCACAACGGGCACTGTGGGACTGACGCACTTCGCTGATCAGGTAACGGGTCAGATCCATATTGCTCATACCTACCGACAACATGGACTTCAGGTTGTCCGTTTTAATACTGGACGGCAGATCGAACATAGACCCTTTTTTCAGGAACTTAGTAGTGAAACCGGCAAAAGGACCAAACAGCAGGGCTTTTTTACCATTAATCACACGGGTATCCAAGTGAGGTACGGACATCGGTGGCGCACCAATTGGCGCAGTACCATAAACCTTAGCCATGTGCTGCTCTGCAATTTCAGAGTCTTTACATACCAGCCACATACCACTCACAGGGAAACCGCCGTAACCTTTACCTTCAGGCACATCGGCTTTCTGCAGCAAAGGCAAAGCACCACCACCAGCACCCAGGAAGACAAAGCCCGCATTGATTGTCACATTGCTGCCATTTTTATCTTTTAGAGTAACGTTCCAGCGGCCATCACGATCTTTTTTCAGATCCTGAACATTGTGTTCCAGCAGAAGCTCGTAACCGTCTTGCTGCTCCAGGTGTTTTACCATGTTGCGTGCTACAGAACCGAAGTCGACATCCGAGCCATAACGCACACGCGTCGCCGCTACCGGCTGATTCGGGTCACGGTTTTGCATCACCAGAGGCATCCACTGGCGAATCACTTCATGATCTTCGCTGTACTCCATGTCTTTGAAGCACTCGGTTTTACTCAGGGATTCATAGCGGGTACGCAGGAAGTTAACGTTCTTCTCACCCCAGACAAAACTACAGTGCGGGGTTGGATTAATAAACTGCTCAGGGGAAGGCATCGCATTCTGTTCAACCAGATAGGACCAGAACTGCAAGCTAACTTCAAAAGCGGAGTTGATGGTAAAAGCCTTGGCAGTGTTGACGCTACCGTCTGCCTGCTCAGGTGTATAATTCAACTCACAGTATGCGGCATGCCCTGTACCGGCATTATTCCAGCCATCTGTACTTTCGTGGGCAACATGGTCTAAACGTTCAACCATGATGATGTTAGTGGTAGGATCCAGCTGCTTCAGCAGCATACCCAGGGTAGTGCTCATCGCACCCGCCCCTACTAGTAACACATCTGCAGATTTTGCGGTCATACGAGCTTCGCCATTTGTCAATTATTGGGATTGAGCCGACACCAGAAGTGGGCTTTTGGCCTCGTCATTCCCAACAGGCAAACGACGTCTCTGGATATCCCTGTTTTAGTTATAGTGACCGGATTAACATCCTGCCCGATACCAGGCAATTAGATGAGACATTTTGTCCTTATTTCCGGCTAGATGGCGCAGAATTATACGGATTCTGTTTCAAATGTCTTGGTCTAAAACCGGTTAACAGGTTATCAATTTGGCGAATATTGCATCTAAAGTCTTACATTTAACCTGCTGTAATGCTTTAGTTTTTATTTCTTAATTCGACTAAAGGCCGATAAATAGTGATCCGACAGAACATGACCCATAGGTCACAGAACCACAGCCCTTATACCGATTTATGCTGCTTCGCATTTTTTTTAGATAGATACGCTACAAAGAAATTTAAAAAAATTCTAAGAACACCAGAAAAAATAGGTATATCAACCAGAAGAAATTGACTTTCACCCTATTTTTCTACATACACGCTCAGTGAGACCAACTAATTGCTCTTCAGAAAAATTCATCTCTTTTTGTGCGATCATACGCGCAACATCAATAGAAACAGTGCAGTTTCGACCGGAACTTTTAGCCTGATACAGAGCAATATCTGCCCGTTTAATGGAATCTTTAATTTCACAATGAGGGCATAGCTGAGTGACACCAAAGGAAGACGTTACGCTGATCTGCTGCCCCTGATAATCCAGCGCCGCTTCGGCCAGCTTTTTACGTACCCGCTCCACCACCTCACAGGTTTCAGCCAGATTCATATCAGGAAAAATAAACAGAAACTCCTCACCACCAAAACGAGATACAGTATCGTGGCGCCGGATAGCCTGATGAAAGACATCGGCCACCATTTCCAGCATGCGATCCCCTGCATCATGACCATAGGTATCATTTACCCGTTTAAAGTGATCAATATCCCCTAGGACAATACAGGTATTTGCGCCTTCATCCCGCTGCATGCGGTGCACTTCGTGTGCCAACAAAGCATCGACACTGCGACGATTCATCAGTTTAGTGGTTGGATCAAACTGATGTTTGTTAATTACCGAGAACTCCAGAATTTCCAATACCATATAGAAAAACTGATCCCGGCTTTCAAGAAAGGATATGAACAGATCTTCACTGACATTCTCACCACGATTCAACTGCTCGATCAGCACCCTGGCTCTATCGTGCAGCTCTTCGTGGTACTGCTCCAGCTTTAGAAAGGAGCCTTTTTGGAAGATAGGATCAGCTAGCAGTTTCTGCATCCAACGACCGAACTGGCAATGTTTATGCGCATCCTCTGCGACAAAATCCAGCTTAGTTAAAGGTTGGCGTAATACCAATGCCGTCGTGATCTTGTTCATCCACTTCCTGTGCTCCCCCAATGACCGCTTAATATCCTCAGACAGGGTTTCAAAGTCCTGCTGATCAATACTTTCCAAGAGGTGCTCAAGCATAGAAAAGTCTCACTTTCAGATTAATGCTCATACTCATGTTATATCAGGGTGTCAGTGATATGACCATTTAAAGCACAATAAAACCAGCGCTGGATCAAAGCTTAGATCACGGGGTAAAAAACTATCGCAAAATCCCTTGAACAAAAGTGAAATCAGCAGGATAGTAATTGGATTAACACCATATAACTCAAACCAATCTACCTTAGGGAGATCCTTTCGGTAATCACCGGCCTCTATTAAGGATAGTCTCTTCTTGACCAGTTGAAGCTCAAAACCCTCTTTACGATCCCGAGGAGTATTGATCTCTATCTGTCCATTCTCAGTACAGATAGTCTTGCTGGATTAATCAGTGCGGGAGTTAGATGAAGTGTTTCTGCTATGCCTCTCGTATCCCAGGCGATCACCCAGTTAAGCATTGAGAGCCGTTTCAACAGTGACTTTTTGAGCATTTGCCGAAAGTCGTTTCGGTCGATTTAGCAGCTTCGCGTGCGAGTGCTTCAAGTTGTTGCTTATTCATATCAGCCTATCCTTGGCCATTGCGGACTCAGTGATAGCCTGTTACACGGTTTTATCTTATGACTCTGGATTTAACAGTTGAACCAGTAGTTAGGCCAACTCCTTTGGCCTCAAGCAGTATCCTGGGGCTTGTGCCCATCCTTCAGATCATCCATTCCACCCGACGTCCTGTCAGCTCTTCCCTATGTTCCTGAATATCCCTATCGATTCCTATCTACATGTCCTTTTTAGGATTCCTTCCCCCATCTGTCATCCATAACAGATCCTATCCATCATCCTTGCAACGCGCACAGTCAGGGTAACGTCAAGGCGATTGCGTGATAATCGCAGCTCTTAACTTGCTCACTACCTTAAGGTAGTCACATTGCATGACTATAGAGTCAATATTGTGATTTTGTGACATTTCCAGCTAATCGCACAAACTCAACTTTCTGTCATGACTTAAACGCGGGCTTCTACTGCAGCGAAACGTTTTGGCGTCATCGGCAAGTGCACCAGCGCAGCCAGCAGGCCTAAGCCTGCACTCATACTCAATGCCAAACTGTAATCGCCATACCAATCAAACAAGAGTCCACCCCACCAGCTACCGAAGAAAGCGCCAATCTGATGGCTAAACATTACAATACCAAACAGAGACGCCAGGTTTTTAGTGCCAAACAGATGCGCAACACAACCGCTGGTTAGTGGCACGGTGGATAGCCATAACATCCCCATTACTATCGAGAACATATAAAAGGTTTCATAGGTCTTGGGCAGTACCATCAACAGAATAATCAATAGCGTTCGGGTGCCATAAATCAACGCCAATAAATAGGGTTGATGCCAACGATCCCCCGCCCAGCCCGCTGCAATACTACCAACAACATTCACCAGGCCAATCAAAGCAATCGAGTTAGTCGCCACACTGGCCGGTAAACCACACAGGTTAACAAATCCCGCCATATGTACGGTGATAAAGGCAACGTGAAAACCACAGACAAAAAAGCCAATATTCAGCAGTTGATAGTCACGTACCTTAAAGGCATCGCCAATGGCCTGCCAATTAAACAGAGGTTGCTTTTGCTTGCCAGCCATCACTGTGCTGGGTGGGTTATTGCCTGCCGAGCCTTCACTTTGGTCATCTTTACCCCCCTCACCTTTAGGCTCATCTTTCAGCAGGCCCGCCAGGGCAAATACGACCAAGGTAGTACCCGAAAAGATCAACAAGGTATCAGACCAACCGACCATAGGGTTTAACTGCCCCAGCGCAAAAGCATAACCAAACTGTCCCAGAGAACCTCCAGCACTGGCGACACCTAACGCCAGGGTGCGCTTCTGAACAGGAAAGCGTTTACCAACTGCCGCGAGCACAATCGGAAAGGTACTGGCACCAACGCCAACCCCGATAAATATAGCGTTACCCATAAAGAACAAACCGCCGCTTTCTGCCAGAGCAGATATCACCAGACCCAGCCCGTATAACACGGCACCAGCCAACAATACTTTCACTGTGCCGTAGCGCTCTGCCATCAAACCTGCAACGGGAGCAACCGCACCCCACATCAGGTTTTGTACCGCAAAGCCAAAGGCCAGCTCCGATTGAGGAATACCGATATCCTGATTAATCGTCGGGATTAACAAGCTGGTTGATAAGCGAATCCCCATGTTATAAGCCAGAATAACTGCTGCTGCAGCGACAACCCACCAAGGATTGATACGTAGAGTGCTCATAATGTTTGCCTAAGTCTATATGCTTTTACAGGGGGGTATCTTCATGAATCAAAAGAACGGAAACAAACGATTTATTTCCTCTTTATGGAATAGATTTTCTCATCTATATTGCTCAACTTGCTCAATAGCCGAGACAACTTATAAGAGGCTCTACCATGATCAAGGCGCCGCCGCTAAAAGCGATACAATATTTCTGCGTTGCAGCACAGCATTTGAGTTTTAAGGAAGCAGCCAATCAATTGTCGGTGACACCTGGTGCCGTTAGTCAGCAGGTACGGGTTTTAGAAGCCTGGTTAGGCGGACGCTTATTTGAACGGGCTACCCGTAGCATCACCTTAACCACGTTAGGACAAACCTATTTCAATCGGGTCAACCCTCTGATGCAGGAGACGATCGGTGTTACTCACTCAGTGCAACAGCTGACCTATAGCCGTACGCTCAAATTAGCAACGACACAATCCTTTGCAGCCCGTTGGTTAGGAGCTCATCTGAAGGAGTTTTTACAGCAAGATAGTGATCAGATAGGGGCCGGTGACTTTGGAAAACAGGCCGTAGGCAAAAAAGACCTTGATGGAATAGACGCCGAGAAAAAAGTAGCCAGTCCAAGCCAACAACCGAGCACTCAAAATCAGCGTAAGATGGATCTGCGCATTGTCTCTTCCAGCCATATTGAAGATCTGGCCGATGATGGTTCTGAGTTAGCGATTCGTTATCTCCCCCAACCAGATCCCACTCTAAGCTGTCATCGGTTAAAAGAGCTGGAACTAAGACCCGTATGCTCCCCTGAATATCTGGAGCGTTTCCCGGGCGTGCTCCATGGCGATCTGACCGGCTGCACTCTCGTGCACGATATTCTACACCCGGACTGGCACCGATTTTATCCACTGTTTAAGATGGACCATCGTCTCTTATCTGCCCTCCACTTCGATCATGCTCAGTTAGCGCTGGATGCGGCAGAGCGCTCTCTGGGGATCGCACTGGCAGACCAGTTACTGGCGGAGCAAAGTTTGGATTCCGGCCACTTGATCAGTTTTAGCCGCTTTATGATACCCGCTCACCGACACCTCTATCTGGTGCATAGCAATCGGGTACCCTTATCTGAACCGGCAGAACGGATTAAGCGCTGGTTAATGCAGACACTATCAAGCTAAACCTTAAACTTATTCAAGTGACCCGCCAGCACGGTAATAGATTGGTACAACTGATCCCCTTCACTATGTGTTTGATCTGCAAGCTGACTCAATTCAGTCGAATGCATACTGACATCATCAATGGTCGTCGTCATGCCCTGAATCACTGAGGATTGTTCTTCGGTAGAAGCAGCAATACTGGCGGACATATCGTTAATATTATTGATCGCCCCAACAATTTTATTCAGCGCTTCCGAAGCCTGACCGGCACTTTCTACCGTACTGGAAACCTGGCCATTAGCCTGCTGCATCGCTTGTACTGCATTGGCTACACCATTTTGTAAGCGATCAATCATCTCCTGGATATCCTGGGTCGACTGTTGGGTTTTAGAGGCCAAAGTGCGAACTTCATCGGCCACTACTGCGAACCCCCGACCCGCTTCACCAGCCCGCGCCGCTTCAATTGCAGCATTCAAGGCCAATAAGTTGGTTTGTTCCGCAATACCGCCAATCACATCCAATACTGAAGCGATGTTGTTGCTCTCCTGCTCCAGCTCGCTGATCTGCTGTACCACATTCTGCATATCAGAAGATAATGTATTGATCTGACTGGAAGATTGATCAATGGCTTGACCTGATACCGCAATATCCTTACTGGCCTGATTTGACTCACCTGAAGTGTGCTGGGCATTATTTGCGATCTCGTGAATCGCATTTTGCAGCTCACTCACAGCAGTATGGACTTGTTGGACGGCTTGCTGTTGGTGCTGAGCACTGCTTTTTGTTTGGCTTGCATTTTCTGTCAGACGATCAATCACCTGATTCATATTATTAGTGTGAGTTTGTGCTTCCGAGATCATCCCTTGCAGGAAGTCCACAAAGCGATTGACCTGGTGGGCAACCGCTGCCACTTCATTTTTACCCTCTGCAGGAATACGGCGAGTGAGATCACCGCCACCATCGGCAAGAGATGAGAGCAAGCGTTCCTGCTGTAATAAAGGCTTGACGATAAGGCCGCTAATATAAGTGGCTGCGATAAGGGAAATAAACAACGAGACCACTAATACAAGAAGCATTGTCTTTTCCTCCGTATTAGAGGATTGAGCAATCTTTTCAGCCAAAGCGCCCCCATATTGATCGATCTGCTCACCTAAAAGATCATACTGATCCCTAAGTAAGCCAAAGGCTTTGCCTTCACCCCCCTGAATTAAAGCTAACGCCTGCGGTATTTGGCCTTGATCCGCCAGAGAAAAGACCTGCTGCGCCTGACTTTGCCATTGAGACAGAGATTGCTTAAACGCCTGCTCAGAAGCCAGTGTCATACCTGCTTCTCCAGCCAACTGGCGCGCGGTCATCATACGCTTGGTTGCCTGTTCTACATTATCATTAAAATCCTGTTTTGCAGCTTGCTTATCACCACCACTTTGCTCAATAGTGACGTAATCACGCATCGCCGCTGCCGCCTGATACAGATCCCGATCTGCATTCAAAATGGCACTGGTAGCAGGATTTAACTTACCGGCTACCACTGCAGAGTGCTCACTCATTATTCGGATACCAGAATAACCAGTATAACCCAACAGCAATATCAACAGACTGAGCATGACAATAGGAAGAGCGATCTGCCAACGCAGGCTCAGCTTGGAATAGGTATTCATATGGAGGTCTCCTTAACCAAAACAGCACTTATTAATTAGCTTAGTCAATCCTTGGTGGGGCAGAGCTGCAATTACTCCTGTATAGCAGAAACCAGGAATAGGGAACAAAACTAAACCACTATGTGAGATAAAATAGCTTAACTGAAGACAAACAGGTGTAACCTGACTTTTCGCAAATAACAGTGATGATCAGAGCAGCTTTTGAGCCATAACCATACCATTTATATGGAAAATCTTCCCCAACATCTAAAGATGCTTGATACTTCTATGATTCTAATTATGATAGCGCTGCCTTGCAGATAGAGCAGTTATCAGACTGAAAGAGTCAACCATTGCTTTCAAGTCAAGATCATTGCCTTGAAAGTTATCGTGCTACCACCTGGGGAAAACGTTCAATCATCAGATTAATAGTGATTGAAATTTCATGGAGGAGGTTTAACCAGAATCTGCTATAAGCTTTAACAGTAAGATGCTTTTTTTTGCAGCTTTATTTCTAAGTGCGCAGGAAAGACTCTGATGATCACAGCAGAAATCGACTTCAGAAACAGTGGATACCTTTACAGTTGGCAAAGATTATAGCTCAGATGAAGTGCCTGAATATCAAATGGGTCGTTTTATTTTTAAGCTTGTACCCTATCAGTCTATTTGCCAGTACTCCTGTACTTTTGAACGATAACAGAGAGGAATACCCTCTCGGCCGCTATATTCAGCTATTGGAAGATGTCACTGGCCAACTGCAGATCGGTGACGTTATCTCCGCTGAATATCAGGGTAAGTTCAGGCCTAGCCGGATTAAGATTCCTAATCTGGGCATAACGGACTCCAGCTATTGGGTCCGATTTGATCTAGCCAACGAATCGGCCAAAGCGCAATCCTATTTATTAGAAATTGCCTACCCTCTGCATGACAAGATCGATCTCTACCTGTTCGATGCTTACGGTAATTATGAGCAGAAGGGAACCGGTGATATCTACCCCTTCTCCCAGCGGGATATTCTGCACCGTTACTTCCTGTTTGATCTCGAACTGCCAGCACTGGCCAACCGCACCGTGTATATGCGTTTTCAGACTCAGGGCTCAATGCAACTGCCCATGACGCTATGGAAACCGGAGGCTTATATCGAGAAGGTTAATATTGAGCAATACGTTTTTGGCCTTTATTACGGCGTTATGCTGGTGATGGTACTCTATAACCTGTTTATCTTTTTTAGTATCAGAGACCGTGCTTATCTGTATTATGTCGCCTATATCGCCTGTTTGACTGTGATGCAGATGTCATTAAATGGCTTCGCCTTTGAGTATTTCTGGTCAAACTATCCTCTCTGGGCGAACAAAAGCTTACCTGTGTTTGTCTTTTTGACAGTTTTTGCGGGCTACCTCTTTAGCCGCCGCTTCCTGGATACACGTAATACGATTCCGATGATGGACATTCTCCTATCGGCACTGCTCTGGCTGGCATTACTCGGTGCCGTGGTATCTATCGTCCTGCCTTACTCATTGATGATAATGATGAGTGCAGCACTGGCAATTATCAGTCCGGTCATTCTCCTATTAGCGGGCTTTATCTGTTTGGCCAAAGGAGGTTTATCCACCGGATACTATCTTACCGCCTGGTCATTATTGATCATGGGTGCCGTCGTCTATGCCCTAAAAGGGCTAGGCATTCTGCCCAGTATTTTCTATACCGAATATGCAATTCATATCGGCTCTGTGTTTGAAGTAGTGCTGCTGTCGCTGGGCATTACGAATCGTATTTCCACACTGGAACGCGAGAAAATCATTGCTCATCGGGCACTTCAATTAGAGCAAAAAATTGCCTTAGCCTTTGAAAAATTTGTGCCTAAGCAATTTGTTCTACGTGCAGGCAAAGACAGAAAAGGGCTGGAGTTTATCACCCCTGGTAATGTCGAAGACGGCTATATCACCATTTTATTTAGCGATGTACGCTCCTTTACAGAAATATCAGAGCCTATGACACCTCAGGAAGTCTTTAAATTTCTGAATTCTTACCTGGCACGGATGCAGCCCTCCATTCAGAAGAATGGTGGCTTTGTTGATAAGTTTATTGGCGATGCCATCATGGCGCTGTTTGAACTGGAGTCGAAACAAGACAGTGCCTACTCTGCAATTCAAGCTGCTATTGGTATGCAGAATGCCCTGGTGATCTACAACAAGCACCGTCGTAGTGTCTCTTATCCACCTATCGAGACCGGTATTGGCATCCACAGCGGTGACGTCATGATCGGCACGGTCGGCAGTAATGAGCGCATGGAGTTTACTGCGATTGGTAATGCAGTGAATGTTTCCTCCCGCCTTGAAGGCTTAACCAAATTCTACGGTGCTAAGATTATTGCCAGCCGTGAGACCATGGACTTATTACCAGACCGGGATATGTTTAAACACAGAATTCTGGATTGGTTGCGGGTGAAGGGCAAAACACAACCTATTGAGATCTATGAGATTCTGGAGACCGATTCAGGGCAGATGCAGGAAGCAAAGATCAAGGCCGAAAAATATATCGCTATGGGTTTACAGCATCGCCATAAAAAAGAGTTTGATCGTGCGTTAAAGTACTTTAACAAAGGTCTCAAGTTGTTCCCAAAAGATGAAGCTCTGAAGTTTCATTGTAAGACCTGCGCTCAGCTACTCAAGAATAAGGTTGAGCGTAATTGGGATGGTGCTATCGATATGAAGAGTAAATGATATATAACAGCTGGCGATATAAAAGAAAGAGATATGCCAAAGAATGGGCTGACAGCTTGCTCCTTCTGCTACTTTTTCTTTCCTCTGTCACTCAGTTATTAACGAAAATTGCCTAAATTAATAACTCTGGGCCGTCATCAGCGCAATATAGTGCTGTAAGTTACGCTCAGGACCCGTGTCAAAATATTGCTCTAATAGGGTAATCTGCTGCATACGATCAATACGAAATTCCCGATAGTCACCCCTCAAATGACACCAGGCGATCAAAGTCCATTTACCACCCCAATAGACCATACCTAACGGGTCGAGAACACGTTCTGAGTATTGGCCGTCTGCACGGTTATAACTCAGTTGGATCTGACGCTTCTCTTCAATGGCCTGACGCACCTGTTGACTGAGGTCAGCATCATTGCTTTGCACAAAATAGTCTGGGACCAGTAGAGTTTGCTGCTCAGCCAGGGCTTTCAGATCATCAGGCAGAATCGCGTTGATTTTGTCAATGGCACGACCAGCCGCCCCAGCCAGCTCCTTATCGGACCAGGCTTGAACCATACGACTCCCCAGTAATAGAGCGATAATTTCGGTACGGTCAAACATCAGTGGCGGTAACTCAAAGTTATGCCGGATGCGATAACCAATCCCTGCCTCTCCCTCAACAGGAATACCTGAAAGCTCCAGCGCCTGGATATCCCGATAGATGGTGCGCTCACTGACCTCCAGCTTTTCTGCCAATGTTTTGGCAGTAATTGCCATCCGACGTCCCCTTAACAGGTTAGTCAGTTGGAACAGGCGCTCAGCCTTATTCATTGGAGATCCTTCTTATTCATCGAAGCCTCTTACGACTGCATTTATTTAAGGTTTTACAGCACGGATTGATACCCAAGGTGATCAATCCGTGAATGCAGCATCAGATATTTTAGCGCGACTCTACCGGCTGAAAGCGATCAACTAAAGCTCTGCCAGGATCTATCAAGCGCTTTCTGCTTGTACACAGCATTCCAGTGCAGCCAGAACCTCAGTATGCTGCATAGAAACACTTTCGGGATCAATCAGCTGCATCAGTTTGCCGCAACATTCAGATTGCATAAAGGCCTGTTGAGCATGCTTAGCATCAGCCATAGTCTGCCAGTAAACAATATCACTCCACTCGCCTGTTTCTTCATTACAGCACAGAGAGCGATACAGGATACCAGGCAAGGTCTTAACAAACTCTTCCACAGCAATATTGCTTTCAAGGAAAGCATTTTTTTCTACGCCTGGATTCAGTTTAAAACTTACGATTTCTACAACATTGTTTTCCATGACTTTATTCTCTTAATTGTGCGGTATTTAAATATCTCTTTCGTCGTTTGACTGTACAAAAGAGGTTATGGCCTGTAGCAGAGTCTCTGCATATCTGAGGTCGAGATGCCCCGTGACAGGCGATAAATAGAGTCTAAGAGGAACCTACTGACAGGGAGTGTCAGGAGTAATTTAAAACGTTGCACCGGATAAAAAGGGTATAACCAAAGTTATGGCAATAACCCAGGTTATACCCAGCTGAGACACTGATTAAATCCTTTTATTTCAACAGGTTAGATTATCAAATTAGCTTTCTGCTTGTTTAAACGATAACTCAGGTTATAACCCCTTCCATTATCAGTGCTTTAACCTCTTATATATTTACCCTTTTAAATCAATTGATTAGAAACACTCTATCCTTGGCACCTGACTTGCTCTAGTCCTTGCTTGAGCTAATTAGCCAGCAAAAAACCATAACTAAAAATCAAATCAGGTGGGTGTCTATGTGGACTGCAGCAGTGACGATAGGGGATCAAGTGAGTGGACAAGCTTTTGAGCATCAGGAGCGATGGAGGATTGTCTCTTTAGTGAAACTCAATCTGATAACAATCATTGAAGTATAGGGGTCAGAAAGCGATGAAAACATCCCATAAAATCGCCTTACTGGCCTCCGTGATTGTGGTCACAACTTTATCCATTTTCTCCTGGGTACAGTACCAAAGCGCCCGACAGACACTGTTTGATAAAGCAGAACAAAGCACCCAGGAAGAGATGGGCATCTTAGGCCATCAGATTACCCATTGGTTAAACGGCAAGCTACGTCTGATCGATATGATGGCAGAGAGTATTAATCAGGATTTCAGTCGTGACAGAATTCAGCAGACCTTTGATAACCCGCTGTTGAAAAAAGAGTTTCTATTAATTTTTGGCGGCCTGGAGACAGACGGTAAAAAGATCTCCAATAACCCCAACTCCAAAAGTGAAGGCTACGATGCCCGCAAACGCCCCTGGTATCCGTTAGCCAAGCAGCATCGTCAGGCAGTGCTAACCAATCCCTACATTGGCGCGACATCCGGTGAGCTACTGATTTCAGCGGTGGCAAACTTCTACGACAAGGGTGAATTTAAAGGTGCTTTTGGTGGCGATCTGAGTCTGAAAGCCGTGTCCGAAGCTCTGAACACCCTAAGCTTTAACGGTACAGGCTACGCTTTCCTGCTGAATCAGGATGGCCGCATTATCAGTCACCCAGATAATACCCTCTATGGTAAATCGATATCTGAACTATTAGGTGATCAGTTTGCCGGTAATCAACCACAACTGAATCATAATCTGATTGAAGCTTCGGCTCAGGGGCAAGCGGTTTATACCGCGTTCCATCCTTTGGAGCAGCTGTACGGCAAACACTGGTATATCGGCGTTGTGCTGGAGCAGGATAAGGTAATGGCCGATGCTCAGCAACTGGGTATCAATGCCATGATTGCCACCGTGATCAGCGCTCTGATCTGCTGTGTGCTGCTGTACTACGCAGTAATCGCTCTGCTCAAACCACTGCATGGTTTACATGCTTCGCTGCTGGAGATTAACCGCGGTGAAGGTGATCTGACTCAACGTTTGTCCGTCAAGTCCAATGATGAGTTTGGCTTGGTATCCCAGGATTTTAATCACTTTATTGACCACCTGCAGGGCTTGATTAGCCGCATTAAACAGATCACTAAAGATGTACATCATAACAGCCAATCCACATCACAATCAGCTTCTACGGCTGCTGACAGCATTGCCGCACAGTTGCAGGAACTGGATAAACTGGCCCTGGCCACTCACGAGATGCATCAAACCTCACAGTCCGTCGCACAACATGCTGAACAAGCCAGTAACTCTGTGCATGCCGCCGACCAGTTAGCGGATAAAGGGACAAATGTGATGCTAAATACCCGACAAACCGTGGCAGATCTGTTTAATGATATGGAACAGGTGGTAACAACCATCCAGGAATTATCGGAGTACAGCAATAACATTGAATCCATTCTGACAGTAATTACAGGCATTGCTGAACAAACCAACTTATTGGCACTGAATGCCGCGATTGAAGCTGCACGAGCCGGAGAAAGTGGTCGTGGTTTCGCAGTGGTAGCAGATGAAGTCAGAGCCTTAGCGGCCAGAACTCAGCAATCCACCGAAGAGATCCACGATATGATTGTGCATCTGCAAAGTAGCGTACAGCGAGCCGAGAAGATCATCTTAACCAGCCGGGATAAAGCATCTGAAGCCCAGTCTGTTGCAGTAGAGGCCTGTGATGTATTATCTGTAGTAAGGAGGCATATCAGTGAGATCAATCAGGTAACGGTACAGATTGCGACAGTAGCAGAGCAGCAAAGTGCAGCAACCCATGACATCAATGCCAATACTCAACGCATCAAAGCATTGAGTGAACAGGTGTCGGATCAGGCTCAGGAGCAGGAGAAGCAATGCCAGGCGATGGCTAATTTAGCGGCTCAACAAGACCAGGAACTGAGCAAGTTTAAGGTCTGATCCATTTTAATGCCCAAAAGGCTTTAAAATTATGGTGCTCTTATTGCTTCCTGACATTAGGAGTCTTAAATATATCAGTGCTCAAGACTCCCAATGCGGCTGATCTTTTAGATAGACCCACTCATTTTGAATAGTAGCCAGAGAGCAGATTCTCCAACATCTGATCATAGGTACCGTCAGCTTTTAACTTGGCAAGACCGTTATTAAAAGCTTTCTGAATCTGCTCTGTCCCGGCTTTATTTTTCGGAAACAGAATAAAGCCATCCTTAGAGCTTAAGGGGCGAGGGTGATAGGCCACCTGATGAATCACATTAGGACCAAACTTGGTGCGTAGCAGTTCCAGGCCAACCACTACGTTGACAGGGAAAAGATCGATACGTTTTAACATCAGGCGTTTAAAGCTCTGTTCGTCGGTATTAACAACATCAAAGCGATCAGGGTTCTTCTCTTTATAGTCGGTAAATGCCTGCGTATAAAAATACCCCCGGGTAAAACCGATTCGGTAAGTATCGAGATCAGATACCTGCTCCCAATCAAAGTCATAGTTATGCGCCTTTACATAGAAAAAGTGCACGCTATTGGTTACCACAGTATCACTAAACAGGAAGTTAACGGCGCGCTCTTCGCTATACACCCACCAACTGGTGGCATCGTATTCACCGTTAGCCGTTTGATGTAAAGCACGCTTCCAAGGCAGAAAATCAAACTCTACCGAGTGCCCCTCTCGGGCAAAGGCTTCAGCGATCACATGACTGACAAAACCATAATGCTTGGCAGAGCTGGAACAAAGAGGGGCGTACTCACCGGTGGCAATACGAATCATCTGGCTGTGGGCACTAAGGGAGAAAAACAGCAGAAACAGACTGGCGAGAAACTTTTTCATTGCACGTTCCTTTCTGGGCAACTGTTTGCAGTATAGACCTACCGGATCTGATTTTACCGACGCCTGCTGTTATAACCAATCCTCAGGCATAAAAAAACCCTATCTTGTGATAGGGTTTTTCGGGCTTTTATTGTTACTCAGAGCGCTTTTAAGAGTGCTCTTAAGAACAAGTTTTAAGCTTCAAATTTTTCCAGCTTTTGCTCAGCCAGTACATGCTCCAGACGCACGTATTTAGGCAGACCAGTCTTTTCATCGTACGGCAGTTCAGCCTGACCACGAATTAATGGTTCCAGGTACTCACGACACGCTTCAGTGATGCCAAAGCCATCTTCAGTAATAAAGTCACGTGGCATAAACTTCTCAACGTTAGCCACTTGATCCAGAGGCGCTTCTTCGATTGTCCAGGCGAAAGGCGCATTGCTGGTACGGATAATCGCAGGCATAACCGCGTTTTTACCCGCTACAGCCATCTCTACAGCCGCCTGGCCTACAGCGTAAGCCTGGTCCAGATCGGTTTTGGAAGAGATGTGACGCGCAGCACGCTGCAGATAGTCCGCAACGGCCCAGTGGTATTTGTAACCCAGCTCTTCACGTACCATATTCGCCAGCGTCGGTGCTACACCACCCAGCTGGGTGTGACCAAACGCATCTTTAGTGCCCGCATCGGCCAGGAAGGTGCCGTCTTCGTAGTGCGCACCTTCAGAAACGACGATGACGCAGTAGCCGTGATCTTTAACACTCTGATCAACCTTCTTCATGAAGGCTGCACGATCAAATGCGATCTCAGGGAAGATGATGATGTGTGGTGGCTGATCTTCAGCCTGTTGAGCCAAACCACCGGCAGCAGCGATCCAGCCCGCGTGACGACCCATCACTTCCAGGATAAAGACCTTGGTAGAGGTCTCACACATGGACTTGATATCCAGACCCGCTTCCATAGTAGACAGCGCGATATATTTAGCAACAGAACCAAAACCTGGACAGGTGTCGGTGATTGGCAGATCGTTATCCACCGTCTTAGGTACATGGATCGCCTTGATTGGGTAACCCAGCTTTTCAGAGATCTGAGAAACCTTCAGACAGGTATCGGCGGAGTCGTTACCGCCATTGTAGAAGAAGTAGCCGATATCATGGGCTTTAAACACTTCGATCAGACGCTCGTACTGCTCACGATGCGTATCGATATCTTTCAGCTTGTAGCGACAGGAACCAAAAGCACCGCCAGGAGTGTGGCGCAGTGCAGCAACATCGTCATCAGAGATGGCATTGGTATCAATCAGCTCTTCTACCAGAGCACCGATAATACCGTTACGTCCCGCGTAGACTGTGCCAATTTTGTCGCTGTGTTTGCGTGCAGTTTCGATCACACCACAGGCACTGGCGTTAATGACGGACGTTACACCACCGGATTGGGCATAAAATGCGTTTTGCTTGCTCATCGCTGAATCAGGCTCCTGAAGAGTCGCTTAGGTTCATATATGAAAAAGGTTGCTAAATACCACGGCCCTCAGTTGTGCCCTAGTATTTTTAGCCACGAAAAAATGCGGGCAATCTTACTCGAAATTGTCATCTTTTGCATGGCTCTAAAACAGGTTTTTAGCATTCAATTATTAAACTAATGTTTTTTCAGCAGCTTAGTGCATTATCCTGAATAAAAAATAGTGGCTGGCGCAGCGAATTAGAGGCTTTTTACCAATAACCGTACTTGAGAATTAACCCGCAGTATAGGTAAAGGCTATGACCCTGATAGGAAAATCCAGATATCACTTTAGAAGAAAGCTGACTAGCTTTAATAGATACCCACGTTGTAGGGACCACCATGGATTTGCATACGACTCTTAATGATCGCTTAGCAATGTGGTGACCACTTCTAACGTTACGGGAATCTATTAACAAAGTGCGATAAGGATTTGATTATGAGCCAGAACAGCACATCATCCGGCCAATGCCCTGTGATGCATGGAGCCAACACTGAATCGGGTAATAGCGTGATGGCCTGGTGGCCCAATGCCCTGAATCTTGACATCCTGCATCAACATGACCGCAAGACCAATCCTTTGGGTGAGGATTTTAACTACGCAGAAGCCTTCAAAACCCTTGATCTGGAAGCGGTAAAGTCTGACCTGAAAGCGATGATGACCGAAAGCCAGTCCTGGTGGCCTGCGGATTGGGGGCATTACGGCGGCCTGATGATCCGTATGGCCTGGCATGCGGCTGGTTCCTATCGGGTGGCGGATGGTCGTGGTGGTGCCAACACAGGTAACCAGCGTTTTGCGCCACTGAATAGCTGGCCGGATAACGGCAACCTGGATAAAGCACGTCGTCTGCTGTGGCCGATCAAGCAAAAATACGGTAATAAACTCTCCTGGGCTGACCTTATGATACTGGCCGGTAATATGGCCTATGAATCCATGGGCTTTAAAACCTTTGGCTTTGCCGGTGGCCGTGAGGATATCTGGCATCCGGAAAAAGATACTTACTGGGGTTCTGAAAAAGAGTGGCTGGCCACTAGCGGCGGTGAAGGCAGTCGCTATAGCAGCGATAATAGCGGTGAAAGAGAGTTAGAAAACCCGTTAGCTGCAGTAATGATGGGGCTGATCTATGTTAACCCAGAAGGGGTTGATGGTAACCCTGATCCACTGAAAACAGCCGCCGATATGCGCGTTACCTTTGAGCGTATGGCGATGAATGATGAGGAAACGGTGGCGTTAACCGCCGGTGGTCATACGGTGGGTAAAGCCCACGGCAATGGCGATGCGGCTAACTTGGGGCCAGAGCCGGAAGGAGCGGATATCCACGAGCAAGGGCTGGGGTGGAACAATCATAAAACCCGGGGGATTGGCCGGGATACGGTGACCAGTGGTGTCGAAGGCGCCTGGACAAGTCATCCGACCCAGTGGGATAACGGCTACTTCGAGCTGCTGTTCAAATATGACTGGGAGCTGACCAAGAGCCCGGCGGGTGCTAACCAATGGCAGCCGGTGAATATCGCTGAAGAAGATATGCCGGTGGATGTGGAAGATCCATCCATTCGCTGTATGCCGATGATGACCGATGCGGATATGGCGCTGAAAATCGATCCTGAGTATCGCAGGATCTCTGAGAAATTCCGCGATGATCAGGCCTACTTTGAAGATGTTTTTGCCCGTGCCTGGTTTAAACTGACCCATCGCGACCTGGGGCCTAAGAGCCGCTATCTGGGCACAGATGTACCGGCAGAAGATCTGATCTGGCAAGACCCGATTCCAACGCCTGAGTATATCCCTAACGCCGCTGATATTGCCGTATTAAAACAGCAGATTCTGGCCTCAGGTCTCAGCGTTTCTGATCTGGTGGCGACCGCCTGGGACAGTGCCCGTACTTTCCGGGGTTCCGATTATCGCGGTGGAGCCAACGGTGGCCGTATTCGCTTAGCGCCACAAAAAGATTGGCAAGGCAATGAGCCGGAGCGGCTACAGAAGGTACTGAATGCACTGGAAGGTATCCAGTCCGCCTTTGGAAAACCGGTTAGCATGGCGGACCTGATCGTACTGGCCGGTAGTGTGGCAGTGGAAAAAGCGGCGCAAGATGCGGGTGTCGATATCTCAGTGCCTTTTGCCCCTGGTCGCGGTGATGCAACCGATGCCCAGACCGATATTAGCTCATTTGAAGTGCTGGAACCTGTACATGATGCTTTCCGTAACTGGCAGAAAGCTCATTATGCGGTGATGCCGGAAGAGATGATGTTGGATCGGGCTCAGCTTATGGGGCTGGCGGCACCTGAAATGACCGTTCTGGTGGGTGGTCTGAGGGTATTGGGTGCCAACCACGGCGATAGCAAGCATGGTGTTTTTACCGATCGCGAAGGCGTATTAAGTAACGACTTCTTCGTTAATCTGACCGATATGAGCTACACTTGGGAGCCAACCGGCCGTAATTCTTACAACATTGTAGATAGAAGCAGTGGCGCAACCAAATGGACCGCAACCCGTGTGGATCTGGTGTTTGGTTCCAACTCAATTTTACGTGCCTACGCTGAAGTTTACGCCCAGAATGACAATAAAGAGAAGTTTGTGCAGGACTTTGTCAAAGCCTGGGTGAAGGTGATGAATGCGGATCGCTTTGATCTGAAATAAAAGACTGAGTCTATCTTATCGCTGCATACGGCTACCTCAATCAGGTAGCCGTTTTTGTCTGAGGGGCTATTATACCGTTCCCGATAAGTTTCTTGATTTCAGGGGTTGGATAAGCGAAGCGCCATCCGACACTGACTCCGATACCGGATGATTGTCGGAAGGCGCCTTGCGGCTTTTCCGACCTACAACAACTTATCTGGTTTGGTATTAAATAGCGGGACAAGCTGGCAGAGGCATTAGTCGCTAGAGAATATTTTGAGTGCATCTGCCCTGCCGTGATAATCTGCACCGATCTTTATTCCCGCCGTCATCTTTACAGGAGTAGTCATGCATCTGCATATTCTCGGCATCTGTGGCACCTTTATGGGTAGTCTGGCGCTGTTGGCCCGTGAGTTGGGCCACAAAGTCACAGGCTGTGATGCCAATGTTTATCCCCCCATGAGTACTCAGCTAGAGGAGCAGGGGATTGAGATTACTCAGGGCTTTGATCCTCAGCAGCTGGAGCCAGCGCCTGATCTGGTGCTTATCGGTAACGCTATGAGCCGTGGTAATCCGGCGGTGGAATATGTTTTAAACAAGGGGTTGCCCTATACATCAGGTCCGCAGTGGTTGTCTGATCACGTGCTGCAGGGGCGCTGGGTATTGGCTGTCTCAGGTACCCATGGCAAAACCACTACCACTAGTATGCTGGCCTGGTTACTGGAATACGCCAAGATGGCACCGGGTTTTCTGGTGGGCGGTATTCCAGAAAATTTTGGCATATCGGCGCGCATCGGTGAGACGCCCTTCTTTGTTATCGAAGCGGATGAATACGACAGCGCCTTCTTTGATAAGCGCTCCAAGTTTGTTCACTACCAACCCCGTACACTGGTGATGAATAATCTGGAGTTTGACCATGCCGATATCTTCCCGGATCTGGATGCGATTCAGCGTCAGTTCCATCACCTGGTACGCACAGTACCCAGTGAAGGCCTGATTATTCACCAGAATAACCAAGCACTCTCCGAAGTATTGGATATGGGCTGCTGGACCGATTCCCAAAGCATTGCTCTTAATCCGTCAGTGGCCTCGGAAGATGACTGGCAGGCCACATTGCTAAAAGCCGATGGCAGCCGGTTTAAGGTGTTGTTTAAAGGTGAAGAAGTGGGCGAGGTGAACTGGTCCCTGTCCGGTCAGCATAATGTTGCCAATGCCCTGGCAGCCATTGCCGCAGCTCGTCATGTGGGTATTACACCTGAAATCGCAGCGCAGGGATTATCTGAATTCCAAAATGTAAAACGGCGTATGGAACTGCGTGGTGAGGTGAACGGTGTACGGGTGTATGACGATTTTGCTCATCATCCCACGGCGATTAACACCACATTAGATGGTGCTCGTAGTCAACTGTTGATGGATGCGGATCAGGCAAGTGAAGAGCCAGGACGTTTGATAGCCGTCATCGAACCGCGCTCCAATACCATGCGTCTGGGTACTCTGCAGGATCAGTTGGTGAACTGTACTCAACACGCCGATGAGGTGTTCTGGTATCAGCCGGAGGGGTTAAACTGGAATCTGGGCAGCGTAGTCGCCAACTCACCGGTACCGGCGGAATTGGTATCTGGCCTGGATCATTTGATCAAGCGTGTGGTGCAGCAAAGTCAGCCCAGTGATCGCATTGTCGTGATGAGTAACGGTGGCTTTGGTGGTATTCATCAAAAGCTGTTGGATGCGCTGGCAGCACAGTGATTCTTTCCCGAATGGCAATCGCCAGAAACTCAAAGTGAGTAAAATATAGGGAAAGAGAGTGTCATAACAGTCAGTGCAAATCATCATGTCCAAAAGAAGAGCGCACATTGATGATCTGATTGACGCTGAACAGAGTATACTTATATTGTCGTGCACTCGGGGTTGATGGTTGGGCTATAGGCTTGATCTGAGGCCCCGTTTTATTTGGAAGTGATGTGAAAAAAGATCTTTTATCTCCCCCGCACCGTGAACGAGTGACAGTGGCCCTAACGGGCGCGTCGGGTGCTCAGTACGGTATCCGTTTAATCGAGTGTCTGGTGGCGCTGGGTTGCGAAGTCTCCGTGTTAATTTCAAAGGCTGCGCATGTGGTCATCGCTACGGAAACAGAAGAGAAGTTTCCGGCGGATAGTCAGAAGCTGCAGGCTGCATTGTTAGAACGCTTTCATGCGGATGACGATCAGATCAAGGTCTATGGTCGGGAAAACTGGATGTCCCCCGTCGCATCAGGCTCCGGTGCACCTCATAAGATGGTGGTGTGTCCTTGTTCAACTGGAACGCTATCTGCAATTGCTACGGCCGCCAGTAATAATTTGATTGAGCGTGCCGCAGATGTCGCACTAAAAGAGCGTCGCCAGTTGATTCTGGTACATAGGGAAGCGCCTTACCACGAAGTGCATCTGCAGCATATGCTAACTCTGACACGCATGGGCGCGCTGGTTATGCCTGCCAGTCCAGGCTTTTATCATAATCCGCAGTCGGTGAATGATATGGTGGACTTTATTGTCGCCCGTATTCTGGATCAGCTGGGCTTTGATCAAAAGCTGATGCCAAGATGGGGCGAGGCGTAATTTGACCATGCTCATCTAATCTTTGGTCTGTCTGTGCGAATGGCTGCTTTCAATTCGCACAGGTGTCACATCGTTACACTTTTCCAGTCTTAAGTTTTCTTCTTTAGTGTCTCATTAGCTGCTGCTGCGATAATCAAACAGCCGCCTAGCAGAGTGGTTACTTCTGGCTGCTCCGACAACAGGATAAACGCCAAAACCGCACCATAAACCGGTTGCAGGCAGGAGATCAGGCTAACACTACTCGCCTTCAGAAAGCGTAGGCTATTGGCCAGTAGTGTATGAGGTGCAGCAGTAAAGATAGTGCCCAACAATAACAGTTGGAGCCACTGATCAGCATCCAGTGATAACACCTCGTCACTACTAAACGGCAACAACATGATAAAGACAAACAGTGTCTGCCAGCCCATAGTTTTTACCGGGCTGTGACTGCTGTAATACTTTTTCATGGTCAGGTTACGCAAAGTGAACAGCAACGCTGAAATCACACCCCAGAAGACTCCCATAGCGATAGGATCATCAGGGTTGAGTGATGGAGTCATCATTACCACACCGCCAACGACCAACAAGGCTGCAAACAAGTCACGTATCTGCAGGCGGGTCTTATTAAAAACAGGCTCCAGAAATACCGTGATTACCGGATAGGTGAACAGTGCCAACATACCCACGGTCACTCCCGCAATTTGCATGGAGTGAAAATAGGTGACCCAGTGCAGCCCCATTAAAACAGATAAACCGACAATACCTAGCCATTCTTTGCGATTATCAAAACGTAAAGACTTACGCCGCAATGATAGCCAGCCCAGCAGTAAAGCCGCTGCGATTAGACAGCGCCAAGTAGTGAGATCGAGAGCGTTAAGCTGCAAGGTCTGCGAAAAAATTGCGGTACCGCCAAACAGCAGCAACCCTAAATGCAGGCTGGTTAGCCCCTTTAGGTGATCGGACATAAGCTATCTTCTGATAAGTAGGTTGCGGACAAAAGAGCTTCAGAACAGCAGACTTAAACAATCCCTGTTAAACAAAACGACTACATCGAATGCTCTATAGGTTTTTGGGGAATCTTCAGCGTCCGGCTAAAGAAGCGGCCAGCATCCTCTCCTTGCTCTAAAGTCGCAGGATTCAGGTTAATATCTGAGGTGATATTATCCAGCTCAACCTGACTGGATAGCTTTTGCCAAACCCGCTCTTTGAGCACCAGACTGCCGTTAATAGAGGTATTAGGCAGTAAAAGCAGCAAAGTGTTTTCACTGATGCGATAGAGTTCATCACCAGTACGACAGCTATCTTGCATGGTCTGACTGACTTTCTTCAATAGTTTCTTAGCCGCATGTTCACCATGCTGACTGGTGTAATCATCCAATTCGCATAAGGTAACCTGAAGAACAGACAAAGGACGCCTGGTTTCTTTGGCACGGGCAACTTCTTCAACAAGCCGCTTATCTAATAAGCTTGAAGTAAAAGCACCTGTGGTACTGTCTTTTCCACTCAGTTGTTCCAGCACTTTAGTCTGCTTTTCCTGGGTAAATGCAAAGATAAAGCTAATGCCAGCAAACATCGCCCAATGGATGGTCAGCTCAGAGAAAAGAAAAGCGTTGGTTAAATCACTCCGAAACAGGATAAACACCAGGACAAAGGCCAGTAAACTGATACTGGCTTGTTTGACCGGCAAAATGAAATAGATAAATACCGGTAGCAGGTATAGCCATTGACGATACATGGGGTCATTCAACTGTCCAGCATTAAGCAGTACACACCCCAATAAAAACAACACAGGAAAAGCGATGAAGTTTGCCTTATCCCCTGGTTGCCAGAAGCGTATCAACGCCAGAACTAACACGAAGGGTGCCGTTAGGGCTGGCCATAAGATTTGATCATAATAACCCAATAGATAGTTATACCAAGCGGTTACCGCCAGTACTATAGCCAACGACAGATACAGGGCTGCAGTGACCTTCTCTCTGAGCAGGGCGATTTGGGGGCTCAACTCAAACATTATGAAATCCTTCCGTAGTATCCAGAAAATCACTGATCAGATACATGGGTGCATCATTTGCTTGCTTTACAGCTTCAGCGATAGCCTCCTGACTCTTCTGTAAAATTTCTTCTTCGGTGTCATGTTCACCAGGCAAAATAGCCGCAACAGCGATCTCTGGCGCCCGGTTACGATGAAACCGAGCACAAAAGTGAATGCTATCTTTGTAGTTAGCCGAAGGCAGTAAGGCCACTAGATAATCTTTGTGACGATAGAGCCGGTCAAAAGGACGTAGCTGCGGAAGGATATGATCACTTAAGTCTTTCAGAGTAGTGCGAGACTGATCATTGCGCCGTTGAAAACAAAGTACTGCCAAACTGGTATTTTCCCGGTCTGCACGGGCCAGTTCCCGTGGTAAATCCTCTTGCAGTTGTTGATAGTTGTAGGCACCGCTTTCGGAGTCGATACTGACCAAAGCCCGCAAATGCTGTTGTCGCTCACGACTGGTAAAGATAAAGATACAAGCGATGGTGGTCGCACTCCAGAACAGATACAGCACCTGCAATCGCTCCACCCCCTCCAACTGCACCGTACTGGAGAGATTAAATACGATGGCGTAGGTCAGCGTCAGCAATAGCGCCGGTTTAAACGATAGCAGGCTAAATAAGTAGAGCGGCAAAATATAGGCCCAATAGGCGCTCATCAATGAGGGGATCCAGTGCCCGGCTACACTGAAGCCACCAAATACCAGTAGTATCAGCAACGGCAATACCCGGCTGGGACGACGAACTAACCACATGTTGTAAGCGCCACACAGAAACAAGATCACCCCACCAATAGCCAGGATAACTCCAGCAGGAGGGATCAAGTCATTTTCCGGTAGAGCATTATAGAAATGATTCCAGCCCAATATCAGGCTACCGATGCCCGCCAGAAGAAAATAGCTGGCATTTAAACGGGCTTTATATTTGCTATCCATTCGCGTTATCGGCCTGTTCCTGTCACTGCTTATATAAGATATGAGGTCTCAAGGGATTATACCTGTTAAAGCTTTGAAAGGTAGGTACAGATCGCATTACTAAAATGGGCCACAGACCAAGGGCGATCGAAATACTTTTGTTAAAGTGTGTATGTTGTGCAAGCTCGTCTTCAGGTAGTATTTAGGCCTGCAGTTCAGGAGGACTACCCTTAAGCCTGAATTGTGATCCCACAGGGATCTTTAAAGCAGCAATAGTAGAAGGATTAGGCAAACGATACCCTTTTCTGTCCTTTGGTACGGAAAATATCAAAATGACTTCACTTCGCTGTGCTATGAGCAATAACCAAGATTAAAAAGGGGCTCAGGATTTAAATAATGAATATCAGTGAATATATGCAGGAAGTGGGTCGTCAGGCCCGTGAAGCATCCCGTGAAATTGCGAAAGCGGATACCGGTCTGAAGAACAAAGCTCTGCTGGCAACGGCAGAAGCGCTGGATGCGGCCCGTGAACAATTGGCTCTGGCTAACGAAAAAGATCTGGAAAATGGGCGCGCAAACGGCTTGGAAAGCGCACTGTTGGACCGTCTTGCACTGACACCTAAGGTGATCGATACCATGATCGAAGGCCTGCGTCAGGTTGCTACTCTGCCGGACCCCGTAGGGGAAATCACTGATATGAACTACCGTCCCAGCGGCATCCAGATCGGTAAAATGCGTGTGCCTTTGGGTGTGATTGGTATCATCTACGAATCCCGTCCAAACGTGACGGTTGAAGCCGCGAGTCTATGCCTGAAGTCCGGTAATGCGGTGGTTCTGCGCGGTGGCTCGGAAGCGATTCATTCCAACCAGGCGATTGCAGAATGTCTCGCTGAAGGCCTGAAAGCGGCTGGCCTGCCGGAAAGCACGGTTCAGGTCATTAAAACCACAGATCGTGCAGCGGTAGGTGAGCTGATCACCATGCCTGATTTTGTGGATGTAATTGTACCACGAGGTGGAAAGGGTCTGATCGAACGCATCAGTCGTGAAGCCTCTGTGCCAGTGATCAAGCACCTGGACGGTATCTGTCACGTTTATATTGATGCCCAGGCGGATCTGGAAAAAGCGGTTAATATCGCTGTTAACGCCAAAACACACCGTTACGGCACCTGTAACACCATGGAAACCCTACTGATATCAGAACAGGTGGCTGCTGAAGTCCTGCCTACATTGGCAGAAGCCTACGGTGAAAAAGGTGTTGAGCTGCGCGGTTGTGACAAGACCCGTGCTCTTCTGCCTAACGCGGTAGCAGCGACGGAGGAAGACTGGAGCACAGAGTATCTGGCTCCAATCTTATCCATTAAAGTAGTAGCAGGTATAGATGAAGCGATTACTCACATCAATCGTTATGGCTCACATCATACTGATGCCATTGTGACAGAGAGCTACACTCTGTCCCGCCGTTTCCTGGCTGAAGTGGATTCCAGCTCTGTGATGGTAAATGCTTCCACCCGCTTTGCCGACGGTTTTGAATATGGACTGGGTGCTGAGATCGGTATCTCTACTGATAAGATCCATGCTCGCGGTCCCGTGGGACTGGACGGCTTAACATCACAGAAATACGTAGTACTGGGTGATGGTCATATCCGTCAGTAGTTGAGCGGACTGACGAAAATCCGGCTGGACCAAGTGCCCAGATACTGTTTGGTATCTGGGCATTATTTTTATCCGTCATTTATTGCGCACCTGTATTACATACCTGAACTTAAAGAGCTTGTGAAAGATCGATGTCGACACTGAATAATAATCTGGTAGCGGTGATGGGAGGCACTTTTGATCCTGTGCATCATGGCCATCTACGTTCAGCACTTGAACTGCAGCAACTATTAGGATTGTCTGAGGTGCGTTTACTGCCGTGCCATCAACCCACGCACCGTGATCATCCCGGTGCAGATTCGCAACAACGTTTAACGATGCTGCAGTTGGCAACGGAGAATGAACCTGGGTTGGTTGTTGATCCCCGTGAGGTTAATCTGGATCAGCCTTCTTACTCGGTCTATACCCTGGAAAGTATGCGTCGGGAGTTGGGGGAAGGGACGGTATTATGTTGGGTACTGGGCGTCGATGCCTTTGCAGCCTTTACTCGCTGGCATCAGTGGCAGCGTATTCTGGAATTAGCCAACCTGATTGTAATCACTCGCCCCGGTTTTGAACTGGATGACAGCTCTGCTGAGTATCAACTCTGGCAAACGCAGCAGATTGATCATCACACACTGAGTGAGCATGTATCGGGGAAAATTATTCCGGTACGTTTACCCTCTCAGCTGGAAATCTCAGCAACTTATATACGCGAACAGCTGCAAGTCAGACAATCTGCCCGTTATTTATTGCCAGAGTCTGTCCTGAACTACCTGGAAAACCAGGGTTTATATCGAAAGTGAGTAATTTTTTAGCCTTTTTTGAACATAAAGCTACAAAGCCGCTCTAACTTATAAGACAATTGTCGGTCATCTGCTTAATCTACTACTGAGGTCCTATGCAAACTGAACAACTCAAGCAGCTGGTAATTGACTCGCTGGAAGAACTGAAAGGCAATGACATCGTTACTTTGAACGTTGCCAGTAGCACCAGCGTAACTGATTTTATGATGATTGCCAGTGGTACTTCTTCCCGACACGTTGCTTCTCTGGCAGAAAATGTCATTGTAAAAGTGAAGGAGCAAGGCGTTAAGCCCTTGGGCATTGAAGGCCAGGGCAGTGAATGGGTACTGGTTGACCTCGGTGATATTGTGGTGCATGTGATGCAGCCCAATACCCGTGAACACTACGACCTGGAGCGTCTATGGAGCGATCTGCCGGAAGATGCTGAACAAGAGAAGGCCGAGGAGGCCCTTTCTTGAAGGTAAAACTGATTGCGGTAGGAACGAAAATGCCCCGCTGGGTTGAGCAGGGCTATCAGGAATATGCCAAGCGCCTGCCACGGGAGTTCTCACTGGAATTGATTGAGATTCCACCGGGCAACCGCGGCAAAAATGCTGATATCGAACGTGCCATTCGCAAGGAAGGTGAATTGATGATGGCTAAAATCCAGCCATCAGACCATGTGGTTGCCCTGGAAGTACTGGGCAACCCCTGGAGCACTGAGCAACTGGCCGAACAGGCTGAACGTTGGCAGATGTCAGGGCAGGATGTGGCATTACTGGTAGGCGGACCTGAAGGCCTTGCTCATGAATGCAAACAGAGGGCTAACCAGCAATGGTCTCTATCTCCTCTGACCTTGCCTCACCCTATGGTTAGAATCCTGCTATCAGAACAAATCTATCGCGCCTGGAGTGTCATTCAGGGCCATCCTTACCACAGATAATTGATCAGTCAGGGTTACGGTAACGACCGGATGTCGGAAAAGCGCACCTTCAAAAATCTTGAACTCGAATATCGCTTGTTCAGGGAGCGGGTCTTTGTTGCCTTTGCTTTTGTAGTCCTCTTGATGCTGGTACTAATAGGCCGCATGCTTTATCTGCAGGTCTATCAGTATGATATCTACACGACCCGCTCGGATAAAAACCGCATGCACGTGCGGGCGATGCCGCCCACCCGAGGCCTGATCTTCGATCGGGAAGGACGAATTCTGGCGGAAAATTTACCCAGCTATAACCTCACATTTGTCCGTGAACAGGCGAAAGATATACCCGCAGTGATTGATACACTGGCGAGCGTACTGGAGCTGGATGAAGAGAGAACAGAAGAGATCCGCAAACAGGCTTACAGCCGTCGCCGTCCCTTTCAGGCCGCCTTGTTACTCAGCCAGCTGGATGAGAAACAGATTGCCAGTATTTCAGTTAACCGTTATCGCCTGCCAGGGGTCAGTATCGAAGCCCAGCTGATTCGCCACTACCCTTATGGGCCGCTAACCGCTCACGTACTGGGCTATGCATCCAGAATCAGTGAAAAAGATCTGGAGAAAGTGGATCGTTCCCAGTACTCAGGCACTCACTATATCGGTAAGAGTGGCATTGAACGTCAATATGAAAAAGAACTACACGGTGAGGTGGGTGTTCAAACAGTAGAAACCAATGCCCGGGGACGGGTACTGAGTATACTGTCAGAAGAGCTACCCAAGCAGGGCCAATCACTCAAGCTGCATCTGGATGCAGAGCTGCAGAAAGTGGCAACTCAGGCTCTGGGCGGTTTTCGTGGCGCCCTTGTGGCTATTGACCCCAAAACCGGAGGTATTCTGGCCATGGTCAGCACCCCTAGTTTTGATCCTAATCTTTTTGTATCCGGTATTGATACTGATACTTACCGCTATCTTATCACCTCTGATGACTTACCGATGTTTAACCGGACAATTCGGGGAAAATACCCACCTGCATCAACGATTAAAGCCTTTATGGGGCTCGCAGGACTTGAGCATGGGGTTGTTAATCCTACCAGCTCTATTTATGACCCGGGCTGGTACCAATTACCAAATGATGATCGACTGTATAGAAACTGGAAGCGTGTCGGCCATGGCCGGGTTAACCTGAAGAAAGCGATTGTAGTATCTAACGATACCTATTTCTACGACCTGGCCTATAACCTGGGGATTGATCGTATTCATCCTTTTATGAGTCAGTTTGGTTTTGGTTCTAATACTGCATTGGATATCCCTCAGGCCAGTAGCGGCCTGATGCCCAGTCGTGATTGGAAAAAGGTCCACCGCAAGCTACCGTGGTTCCCCGGAGAGACCCTGAGCGTGGGTATTGGCCAGGGGTATTGGCTATCAACCCCTCTGCAAATGGCAACATCAATGGTGCTATTAGCAAACAGAGGAAAATGGGTTCAACCACGTATTGTGGAGAGCGTTGATAACACCCCCATTTACAAGACCTCTGATAGCCTCCCCAAAGATATTAAAGTATCGGATGATAGCTACTGGGACCAGGTCATTAATGCCATGGTCGCCGTGGTTCATAGTAAGGAAGGAACCGCCCGGAAGATATCAAACGGAATACGCTATACCATGGCAGGAAAAACAGGAACAGCCCAGGTAAAAGGCATCAAGCAAAACGAGAAATATGATGCATCTAAACTGGCAGAACGCCACAGAGACCATGCCTTATTTGTTGGCTTTGCACCTTTAGAAAACCCCCAAATTGCTTTGGCCGTTGTCGTAGAAAATGCTGGCAGCGGCAGCGGTGTAGCAGCCCCGATTGCCCGTATGATTCTCGATGCTTATTTAACACCGGAGCGTCTGGCCCAAGGTAAGGAACAACAGGAAACCACGCCATGAGCACTCAGGATTTCATGCATCAATTGCCTGATGCCACCCATGCTTTTCGCCGTCCTGTCGGCTGGTTTGAACGTATTCATTTGGACTTCTGGCTGCTAAGCGGTTTGCTCCTGCTGATTGGCGGTGGTTTGTTTGTGCTTTATAGCGCAGCTGGCGAAAGCATACATGAAGTGCAAAGACAAGGGGTTCGCTTTGCTTTTGCCTTAATTGTAATGTTTATCATCGCTCAGCTTGACCCACGCATGTTACAACGCTGGTCACCTGTATTCTATCTTGGCGGTGCAGCCTTACTGATCGGCGTACTATTGATCGGTGTAGGAGCCAAGGGGGCACAACGCTGGCTGGCGATACCTGGCCTGTTCCGTTTCCAGCCCTCAGAAGTTATGAAATTAGCCATGCCGATGATGGTGGCTTGGTATCTAGCACACCGCCCATTACCTCCGGGATGGAAACACCTCTTGGTTTCCGCAGTCATTCTGACCTTACCTGTCCTAATGATCGCAAAGCAACCAGACTTAGGTACCTCGCTACTGGTTGCTGCAGCAGGCCTCTTTGTTGTTCTACTGGCAGGATTAAGCTGGAAACTTATTGGTGGTTTTGTTGCCTTAGGTATCGCTGCCTTACCAGCACTCTGGTATGTGATGCGTGACTATCAGCGTCAGCGGGTACTCACTTTTTTAAACCCAGAAAGCGACCCATTAGGAGCAGGCTGGAATATTATTCAGTCAAAAACGGCTATTGGCTCAGGTGGTATCTACGGCAAGGGCTGGCTGGAGGGCACCCAATCTCAGCTGGAATTTCTGCCAGAACGGCATACAGACTTTATTATTGCAGTCTTAGCTGAAGAACTGGGGCTGGTTGGTGTCTGCGCTATCCTGCTGCTTTATCTGCTCATTGTTGGCAGAGGTTTATTTATCGCACTAAGTGCGCCATCCACATACGGACGCCTTGTGGCAGGTAGCATTACATTAACCTTTTTTGTTTATGTCTTTGTCAATATTGGTATGGTGAGCGGGTTATTACCCGTAGTAGGCGTCCCCTTACCGTTGGTGAGCTTTGGAGGCACCTCCAGTGTAACCCTACTGGCCGGATTCGGTATTTTAATGTCAATTCATACCCATAGGACCCTGGTTCACAAGTAAGCAGGACAATAGCCTATCACGTGTGAAGAATAGCGATCATAAATTGATTGATACATAAATAGTTTTAAAGACAGAGAGTTGGGTTTTGTGAATAACATCTGAGTCCGTACTCAGAAGATACAAAATAATAATGTTTTTCATTTTTCTGTTTGGTAGAGTGGCGAACTTACTTACAACGCGCCACTAACAGATATATGGCTTGGAACGGTAAAGCATGGGACAAAAGATTGTGAGCTCAGTAAAAGTATCACGCTGGTTAAAAAATGCCGGTATGCTAGCGTTGTTGCTACCTGCCGGTTGGGTAACCGCAAATACTGAGACAAAAGACACCACATCTGCAGACAACTCTCAACAAGGCTATGAACGCCAGGTAAGAGTGAATGACTTTATTAATGAGCTGGTCAAGGATCATGAATTTGATCCCGAAGCGCTGCAGGGGTTGCTGACCAAGGCAGAGACAAAGCAAAGCATTCTGGATGCCATCTCCCGTCCGGCAGAACGCAGACTAACCTGGAAAGAGTATAGTAAGATCTTTCTGACATCGAAGCGCACGCACCAAGGCGTCCAGTTTATGCGCAAGCATAGAGCCCTTCTGGAACGGGCAGAGATGAAATACGGCGTGGATAAGGAAGTGATTGTCGCGATTATTGGCGTCGAAACTTTCTATGGCCGTATTACTGGCAGCTACCGTGTCATGGATGCCCTAAGCACTCTTGGCTTTGACTATCCACCCCGTGCTGAGTTTTTCCGCAAACAGTTGAAAGAGTTCCTGATTCTCGCCCGCGAAGAGGGCGTTGACCCTTTTAGCCTGAAAGGTTCCTACGCAGGGGCCATGGGTATGCCTCAGTTTATCCCAAGCAGCTTCCGGGCTTATGCCGTCGACTTTGATGGCGATAACAAGCGCAATATCTGGGATAACCCCGCAGATGTGATCGGCAGCGTGGCCAATTACTTCAAAGTACACGGCTGGGAAAAAAACCAACCAGTCGTCATGAAAGTCAAAGCTGAAGGCGAAGCCTACAAAGAAGTACTGAACAAAAGCCTGAAGCCAGAACATACGGTGAGTCAGCTGGCTCAACTGGGCTTCACAAGTCTGCAGAAAACTGATTATAAAGGCATGGCTAATGCTATCAAACTTGAAGGTGCACGGGGTACAGAACACTGGTTAGGTTTGAACAACTTCTACGTTATTACACGTTATAATCACAGCAGATTGTACGCCATGGCTGTACATCAACTTAGTCAGGCAATCAAGAAGGCTGATCAGCAAGAATGAGTACAGGTAACAGTTACAGCCTTAAGTCTGGCTTAGCACTATTCACTGTGTTTCTTGCAGCCTGTAGCGGTGACAAAGTTAATCAAAGACAGAGTGGTGCTGAAAATGAGAGCAATTCAAGCTCCCGCTATGCCCTGACTCAGGATAAAGCACCTGATGAGGTTTTTGACACCAGCAAGATTAAAGAACTTACACTGGTGTATGAACCGCCCAGCGCCAAGGGTAATCGTTCACCCTATACCGTATGGGGCAAACAGTACGAGATTATGCCTTCCAGTTTGGGTTATAAGGCTGAAGGCACGGCATCCTGGTATGGTAAAAAATTTCATGGCTATGATACATCCAATGGCGAAGTCTATGATATGTATCAGCTTTCTGCAGCTCACAAGAGCCTACCACTGCCAACCTACGTTCTGGTGACCAATCTGGAGAACGGACGTCAGGTAATGGTGCGGGTTAATGATCGCGGCCCTTTCCATGATGATCGCATCATTGATCTGTCTTATGCTGCAGCAATTCGCTTAGATATGATTAAGAAAGGCACTGCTAAAGTACGCGTAGAGGCTATTGACCCTGTCACATGGAAAGGTGGCATGAACCCTAAATTTAATGCACTGACCCCCCCTGTAATAGTGCAGGTTGCGGCTATGGGTAAGCCTGAGTCTGCGCGACGGATTAGCGCTAATCTCGGTAAAAAAACCTCCCAGAGCGTTCGCATCATATCATCAGAAGTGAATCAGCGTATGTTGTACAAGGTTCAAATTGGCCCTGTTGCGACACGCTCAGAACTGCAGATATTGATGAATATGCTGGCAAAGGAAGGTTTTGCCAACCCTATCGTTTTCGAGGTGGACACTCGGTCTTGATCCATGCGGAATTATCTCAACATGTTATAATCTAAGACCCAGTAAAACACTACGTTTGTAAAACTCAACAAAGAGAAAAGGTAAGAGTCTGTTATCATGAGGATTTTTAGGCAGTTACAAGCCAAAACTGTAGTTATCGCGACCACATTAAGCTTACTCTTTTCTATAACAGCTCAGGCTGCTGCACTGATTCCTGCAGCACCTAAGCTGGCCGCCAACTCCTATATTCTGGTGGATGCCGACAGCGGCCGCGTTCTGGTCGAACACAATGCGGACAAGCGACTGCCACCAGCCAGCTTAACAAAAATGATGACGGCTTATCTGGTGGAAGCGGAAATCGCGAAAGGTAGTATTACCCCTGAAGATAAGGTACGTATTAGTGTAAAAGCCTGGAAAGCACCAGGATCACGTATGTTTATTAAAGAGGGTGACTCCGTTGCGATATCCGATCTACTGAAAGGCATTATTATTCAGTCCGGTAATGATGCAAGTGTTGCCGTGGCAGAACACATCGGCGGTAGCGAAGATGCATTTGCCGATCTCATGACTCAGCAAGCTCGCGTGTTAGGCATGGAAAATACCCAATATGCCAATGCTACCGGCCTGCCTGCTGATGGCCACTTCTCGACAGCACGTGATCTGTCCTTACTGGCCGATCATATCATCAAGGACTTTCCCGAACAGTACAGTGTTTACGCTGAGAAATACTTTACCTATAACGGCATTCGCCAACCTAATCGAAACCGCTTGTTATGGCGTGATAAATCTGTAGATGGTTTGAAAACAGGCCATACCGAAGAAGCAGGTTACTGCCTGGTGGCATCTGCCAGTCGTAGCGATATGCGCCTTATCTCGGTTGTGATGGGCACTAAGAGTGATGAAGCCCGCTCCCGTGAAAGCCAAAAGCTACTGGCTTATGGCTTCCGTTACTTTGAAACTCTTAAGCCTTACTCATCAGGTGATGTGCTGAATGAGCCACGCCTGTGGGCCGGAGAGAAAGAGAAGGTCAAGCTAGGCATCAAAGATGATCTTTATATGACTATTCCCCGCGGCCAAGCCCAGAGACTGACAGCAAAACTGAATGTTAACAAGGTGATTAAAGCACCGGTTCAGGCAGGCCAAAACTTTGGCGTGGTGCAAATCAGTCTTGATGGTGAAGTGCTGGCGGAGCGCCCGTTGGTTGCACTGGAATCTGTACAGGAAGGTGGATTCTTTAAGCGCCTGTGGGACAGCATCGTGATGTTCTTCACCGAGCTGGTAGGCTAAAACTTATTTGTCATATTGAAAACTGATCTCCGAAATAGGCCATGTCTGGAATAGTATCTGCTTGAAATAAAATTAGCGCTGGAAATCTACTGGACGAGCCCCCATAACACAGGGTATTCGTCCATGTGAGCTCCAAAACTGAGTAAATCACGTATATTTATGTCAAAAGGACGGGGCAAATAGGCCCCGTCTGTCGTTTTCTGAAGGTAAAAACGATGAGTAACCAAGAAGCACCTAAAATTGAATTCCCTTGTGCTTATCCTATTAAGATTATCGGTCGAGCTGCACCGGACTATAAAATGCTGGTATTGAGCATTGTGGAAAAACACGCTCGCTTTCACGAGAAAGATGTCAGCATGCAGGAAAGTAGCAATGGTCGTTTTCAATCGGTGCGCGTGATTATCACCGCTACAGGTGAGCCTCAGTTAAAAGCGATTTTTGAAGACCTGAAAGCAACAGGTCGCGTACAGATGGTCATCTGATCAGGAGACGACCTTGAGCGATACAGCAAAATCCCAACCAGGCATAAAACCCCAGGCGAACATTCAGGTGCATTATTTAGGGCAGGTGCCTTACGAAGAGACCTGGAAGCGTATGCAGGACTACACCAATACCCGCGATAGCGATGCACCGGATCAGATTTGGTTATTGGAGCATCCACCGGTATTTACTCAGGGACAGGCAGGTAAAGCGGAGCATATTCTGGATACCGGTGATATTCCTGTGGTACAGGTAGATCGCGGTGGTCAGGTCACCTTTCATGGTCCCGGTCAGCTGGTGGTTTATCTGCTACTGGATGTAAAACGTCTGGGCAGTGGTGTGCGTCACCTGGTAACCCTGATGGAAGAGTCTGTTGTGGATGCACTGAAAAAGTCCGGTGTTGAAGCTTATGCCAAACCGGATGCACCAGGTGTCTATGTGGATATTGACGATACATCGGCTAAGATCGCCTCGCTGGGTTTAAGAATTCGCCGGGGCTGTTCGTTTCATGGTCTGGCGTTTAATCTGAATATGGATATGACGCCGTTTTTGCGTATCAACCCTTGCGGATACCAGGGCATGCGCATGACACAACTGGCAGAAGTGGCTCCTCAGGTGACCCCTGAGCAAGCAACACAATGGGTGCTAGATTACCTGGTGGCAGGACTGGGTAACCCGCAAATAATAGAATATAAAGGGCTGGATTAATTTATGAGTGAAACACGCTCTGATAATGCTGATATCGCCAAAAGCGTAGCAAAAGCCAAAGCCGCACAAGCACGTAGCAAGGCAGAAGAAGGGGTTAAACTGCGCGGTGCCGAAAAGGTCGCCCGTATCCCGGTAAAAATTATCCCAACGGAAGAGATACCCCGTAAGCCGGAATGGCTGAAGGTGCGTATGTACGCTTCTGAAGAAGCAAAACGCATTAAAAACACACTGCGTACGCGTAAACTGCATACAGTGTGCGAAGAAGCCTCATGTCCAAACCTGGGCGAGTGCTTCAATGGTGGTACTGCTACCTTTATGATCATGAGCGATATCTGTACCCGTCGCTGTCCGTTCTGCGACGTGGCCCATGGCCGTCCAAAAGCGTTAAATGAAGATGAACCGCGTGAACTGGCGGAAGCCATTGCGGATATGCGTCTGAAATATGTGGTCATTACCTCTGTGGATCGTGATGATCTGCGTGACGGCGGTGCTCAGCACTTTGCGGATTGTATCTCTGAAACCCGCCAGCGTATGGACAGCATCGAGATTGAAGTTCTGGTACCGGATTTCCGTGGCCGTATGGATATTGCACTGGATATCCTGCAAGAGACGCCGCCGGATGTGTTTAACCACAATCTGGAAACCGTACCGGCGCTGTATCGCAAGGTGCGCCCAGGGGCAGATTACCAGTGGTCTCTGGACCTGCTGAAACAGTACAAAGAACGCTGCCCTGAGGTATTAACCAAATCCGGTCTGATGCTGGGTGTCGGTGAAACCAAAGAGGAAGTGATCGAGGTGATGAAAGATCTACGTGCCCATAATGTAGATATGCTGACCCTGGGTCAATATATGCAGCCTTCGAAAAACCACCTGCCAATCGACCGCTGGGTACCACCCGCTGAGTTTGATGAGCTGCGTGAGATTGCCGAGGGACTGGGCTTTAAGCATGTGGCTTCCGGCCCTCTGGTGCGCTCCTCTTACCATGCGGATAAGCAAGCCCACGGCGAAGAAGTCAAATAACTTCAGTCACCTAATCTATAACTAAAGTATTGCAGTTCTGCTGGGTTCGATCTAATCTGTGACTACAGCCCAGCGGAATTGATCTATGAAAATTCGGCCTTTATACATTTCTCTAAGCTTGGTTCTCACCCTGCTCTTCACTACTTTGGTGTCACCTCAGGCCCACAGTGTTGAAAAGAGCCATCAGTGCGCAGTTACAGCTGCTGTATCAAGCTTTGCTCCAGATCTTGCCGATTTAGATAACGGTGACCCGGGACGGGCGACAACCTATTCGTTAGTCCTGAAAGAAACCGGACGCTCTCCTTCCTTTTTAAGCGTTAATACCACTTTCAATTTTACGTCATATTGCCAGTCCCTTATCCGGGCTCCTCCTGGCCTCTCGTAACGCATATCTGATCGTTATCGAGTTTATTATTTGTCTAATTTTGAGTGGTGTGTTTATGAAAACATTAGAACTTCTGCCTGTGGGTGCGGACTATCACTTGGTGCATCCAGAAGAGTTTCATCATTTAAGCCCTGCCGATTCAGCACTGTCTGTTTTTACTGATTTTAAAAAGCATGTGCCGCAATCCGTTATGCACAATCTGGCTGCAATGCATGCGGAATCCCTGATGCGCAAGGCTCACGTTCGTATGAAAGTTGTTGTTGATCAAGATGGAGAACTGGTTGGTATCATCAGCCTTAATGAACTGGATGATCAGCAATTTTTCCAGGTTCAGCAATCCGGTGGCATGACGCGGGATGAAGTCAAAGTTCAGGATTTGATGATTCCCAGAAGCCAGTTGATGGCATTAGATTATACCGCCCTGAGTCAGGCAACGATTGACCTGCTACTGGAGACACTGAAACAGAACCGCCAACAGCATTGCTTGGTGGTTGATCAAGAGGAAGAGCAAATCAGAGGCTTAATTTCAGCAACGGATATTGCACGACGTCTTCATATCCCTTTGGAGATTGAAAAGCCAACTACCTTTTTTGATATTTTTATGGCGATTCGTCACTAAGAGACTAATGCGCCGGGGTCACCACACCGGCGCTTTTTAATCAGAAGGATTCCGGTTCAGCTCTGCCTCAACTGAAACGCTCATCCATCTCTTCACACAACCAATGACCAATCAGCATATGAGCTTCCTGAATACGAGCGGTTTCACTGGAGGGCATACGGAAAGTTTCGTCGGCAACATTTAGCAGCTTACCGCCATTCTCTCCAGTCCAGGCATAAGTGATACAGCCAACCTTTTTGGCCTGCTCAATACCGTCGATCACATTCGGGCTGTTGCCCGAAGTCGACAGGCCAATCACAATATCGCCCGGTCTGGCCAATGCTTCAATCTGACGACTAAAGACGCTATCAAAGCTATAGTCATTGGAGTGAGCGGTCAGAATAGAGGTATCCGTCGTCAGTGCAATCGCGGCCATGGTCGGACGCTCTTTCTTGTAGCGCACGACAAACTCCGCAGCCAGATGCTGGCTATCCGCTGCACTACCACCGTTACCCATAAACAAAACTTTGCCGCCTTGTTTAATACAGTGTTCTACCTGATCGGCCAGATTGTTCACTGCAGCCTCAAAAGATTGCAGCTGATTAAAAGTATCCATGTGGCGTTGCAGAGTATCCAGAAAACTCATTCAGGGTCACCTTTGGCCGATTTATGCAAGATCGCACTATGCTTTACTGAGTTGCACTTACTGTTCTGTAACAGGTCTATCCTGTATACAAGCGGCTAAATGAGCCGTTTGATAGGGTATGATTTGAACAGTAGGTTATTCATTTTATTGGTAATACACTGTGAATTGTACACCAGTTGAAGGGGTCGGCAGAATCCCATCCACTGGCGAAGATGCAGACCTGTTTTTAGAGGGATTCCGCAGGCTAAGTATCCGGACCAACACAGGCATCAAACCGTTCAGAATTCAGGAGAGAGTGATGTACTTAGGTATAGACTTGGGCGGCACCAAAATAGAAGCCGCTGTACTGGATAAGCAGGGTAGAGGGCTGTTTAGAGAGCGCTTGTCGACACCCCAAGGCAATTACGAAGCCACTCTGGATGCGATCAATGTGTTGGTAACTTGGGCTGAATCTCAATTTGGTCATTTTGATTGTCTAGGCATCGGCACCCCCGGTGCGATTTCGGCAAAAACCGGTTTGATGAAAAACTGCAACTCTACTTGCCTAAATAATCAGCCTTTGTGGGCAGATCTGCAGGATCGACTCAAAAAAGTCGTCTTGATAGCCAATGATGCGGACTGTTTTACCCTGTCGGAGGCGATGGATGGTGCTGCCCGAGGTTATAACCATGTTTTTGGTGTTATTCTGGGCACGGGTGTTGGCGGTGGCCTGGTCATCAAGCAGCAGCTGATTCAGGGTATAAATCGTATCGCGGGTGAATGGGGGCATAATCCTATGCCAGTCAATGTCGTTGACCAATTTGCGCCTCGCCCCTGTTACTGCGGCAGAGTCAATTGTATCGAGACTTTTCTCTCTGGCCCTGGCCTGGGTCGTACTCATGCCGAGCTGAATCACATTCATCATGCACTGCCTGATGCCAAGCTCATTGCCACTCAAGCGATGGCAGGTGATGATCGAGCCTTACGAACGCTCAAGCTCTACAGCCGTCAGCTGGCGGCGGCCTTGGCCAATGTCATTAATATCCTCGATCCAGACATTATTGTTCTGGGAGGGGGTATCAGTAATATCAATTTAGTCTACACTCATATACAGCGTGACCTGCCGGAGTTTGTCTTCAGTGATCAGGTGCTAACAAAAATCGTTGCGCCTGAATACGGTGACTCCAGTGGTGTGCGAGGTGCAGCATGGTTAGGCCGGGGTTAAGATCTTGCCCGTGTAACATCGCTTCTCGAGTTTTTGAGGATGTTTGTCAAGCCTATAGCAGCACTCGATTAAGAGCGTTAGCTCTGATTTGACTACCTTACTGGTTATAGCGTGTAATTTTGTCTCGTTTTTCTGGAAATACTGATAACAACAGGATGTTAAGGCGAATCCAAGTCATTTCTTTGCAATTTTATGACTGTAAATACCCTTTTCAGCCATGCATTTTTTTGTCTTTGGATTTTTTTTGTAGTATTTTTACAAGAACTAAAGGGTCACCCTTTATTGTAAAGGTTTTTGCCCAGGGTTCCGTGGGGCTGAATATTCACGGGGCCTGCAACGAGATTTGTATCTCGCACAAGCGATATAAATTGGCCGTAGCCTGTGAAAGAAAAGTTCACAACGCTACAACAGATTAAAAAGCCTGCAACATTTGTGGTGTAAATTAACTACAAACTGCCTGAGAGCAGGTTTAAGGCACATCACAAAAACAAACCACATGATCTGTGGAATGGCTGAATCGGAAAAATGCGGAGAGTTGATAATATGAGTCTGGATACACGAGCAGATCTTGATCCAATTGAAACCCAGGAATGGCTGGAATCACTTGATTCTGTATTGGATCGCGAGGGAGAAGATCGCGCGCAGTTCCTGCTGAGCGAACTGGGTAACCGTCTGCGTCGCGATGGCGCGCAACCCCCTTTCTCAGTGACGACACCACACCGCAACACGATTCCGGTTCACCGTGAAGCCCGTATGCCGGGTGATCTGTTTATGGAGCGTCGTATCCGTTCCGTGATTCGTTGGAACGCCATGGCTATGGTGATGCGGGCCAACAAGAAGAACCCGGGTATTGGTGGCCATATCTCAAGCTTTATGTCCAGCGCCACCCTGTACGATGTAGGTTTTAATTACTTCTTCCGTGCACCGAAAGATGATTTCGAAGGTGATCTGATTTATGTTCAGGGTCACACCGCACCAGGCATCTATTCCCGTTCTTTCCTAGAAGGTCGCCTGAGCGAAGACCAATTGGACAAATTCCGTCAGGAAGTGGATGGCGATGGCCTTTCTTCTTATCCACACCCTTGGCTGATGCCGGATTACTGGCAGTTCCCAACCGTATCCATGGGCTTAGGTCCTCTGGGTGCGATCTACCAGGCTCATGTGATGAAGTACCTGGACAGCCGTGGTAAGAAGCCGATGCAGGATCGTAAGATCTGGGCTTTCCTGGGTGACGGTGAGTGTGATGAGCCGGAAACTCTGGGTGCAATCTCTCTGGCCGGTCGTGAGAAGCTGGACAACCTGATCTTCGTGATCAACTGTAACCTGCAGCGCCTGGACGGCCCTGTTCGTGGTAACGGCCGTATTATGGATGAGCTGGAAGGCGTATTCCGTGGCGCAGGCTGGAACGTAATCAAAGTGGTCTGGGGACGCTTCTGGGATCCTCTGTTTGAGCGTGACAGCAAAGGCATCATGCAGAAACGTATGGATGAAGCCGTTGACGGTGAATACCAGAACTACAAACAGAAAGGTGGCGCTTACACCCGTGAGCACTTCTTCGGTAAATATCCTGAGTTGGCCGACATGGTTAAGGATATGTCTGATGAAGATATCTACCGTCTGAACCGTGGTGGCCACGATCCATACAAAGTGTACGCCGCTTACCATGAAGCAGTGAACACCACCGGCAGACCTACCGTTATTCTGGCCCATACCGTTAAAGGCTACGGTATCGGTGAAGATGGCGAAGCGAAAAACGACACCCACTCTGTGAAGTCTCTGCAGATTGCGGGCCTGAAGAAGTTCCGTGATCGTTTTGGTATTCCAGTGACCGATGAGCAGCTGGAAGACGTACCGTATTACAAGCCATCTGATGACAGCCCTGAGATGCAGTACATGCAGGCTCAGCGTGCACGTTTGGGTGGTTATCTGCCAGCCCGTCGTGCGAACTTTGAAGCACTGCAAGTACCGGGACTGGACAACAAGATCTTTGATGCGCAGCTGAAAGGCTCTAACGGTCGTGAAATCTCCACGACAATGGCCTTTGTCCGCATCTTGTCCGGTCTGGTGAAAGACAAAGCGATCGGTGAACGTGTGGTACCCATTGTACCGGATGAGGCCCGTACCTTTGGTATGGAAGGCATGTTCCGTCAGCTGGGTATCTACACCTCTGAAGGTCAGAAGTACAAGCCTGAAGATGCCGACCAGATCATGTACTACCGCGAAGACAAGCAAGGTCAGATCCTGGAAGAAGGTATCTCTGAAGCCGGTGCAATGTCTGCGTGGGTCGCCGCGGGTTCCAGTTACAGTAACCACAACTACACGCTGATCCCGTTCTACATCTACTACTCTATGTTTGGTTTCCAGCGTATCGGTGATATCGCTTGGTTAGCCGGTGACATTCAGGCACGGGGCTTCCTGGTGGGTGGTACTGCCGGTCGTACAACGCTGAATGGTGAAGGTCTGCAGCACCAGGATGGTCACAGCCACCTGATGGCAGGCACCATTCCAAACTGCGTCACTTACGATCCAGCGTACGCTTACGAAATGGCGGTAGTGGTACAGGACGGTCTGCGTCGCATGTACGAAGAGAAAGAAAACTGCTTCTACTACCTGACCGCAATGAACGAGAACTACGAGCAGCCTGCTATGCCTGAAGGTGCTGAAGAAGGCATCATCAAGGGTATGTACCTGCTGCAGGAAGGCGGCGAAGCAGAGCGTAAAGTTCAGCTGCTGGGTTCCGGTACCATTCTGCGTGAAGTGATCGCCGGTGCTGAGCTGCTGAAAGAAGATTTCGGCGTTGAAGCCGACATCTGGAGTGTGACCAGCTTTAATGAGCTGCGCCGTGATGGTCTGGCCGTTGAACGTCAGAACTTCCTGCACCCAGAAGCAGAAGAGCAAGATGCATACATTACTTCTTGCCTGAAAGGTCGCCAGGGTCCTGTCATCGCATCGACCGATTACATGAAACTGCATGCAGATCAGGTGCGTAGCTTTATCCCGACGGATTACCGTGTACTGGGTACTGATGGTTTCGGTCGCTCCGATACTCGCGAGAAGCTGCGTCACTTCTTCGAAGTGGATCGTTACTTCGTGGCGGTGGCTGCACTGCAGTCTCTGGCTAAGCGTGGTGAGATCGAGCGTAAAGTGGTTGCCGAAGCGATTGCTAAATACAACATCAACCCAGAAAAATGTGACCCACTGACCTGTTAATTCCTTAGCTAACACCTAGCTAATTCCCTGAAGGATATTGCCGGTTATCACGCATAACCGGCAACATATAACAGAACAGGTAGATGGCCTTGTCCCAATAGATATGACAGCTGTGCACAAAACGAAAAATGCACACCTGGACAAGGCTCAGTCAGACAGATTATAGGAGCGAGAGCTTTGAGTACCGAAATCATCAAAGTGCCAGATATTGGCGGAGACAGTGATGTAGAAGTGATCGAGATCTGTGTTGCAGTGGGTGACAAGATCGATGCGGAAGATTCACTGATTGTTCTGGAGTCTGATAAGGCTTCCATGGACGTACCCAGCCCGAAAGCGGGTGTGGTCAAAGCGATTAAAATGAGCGTGGGTGACCGTGTTAGCGAAGGTCATGACATTTTGGAACTGGAAATTGAAGGTGCGGCAGAAGCACCCGCAGCTGCGTCTGTTGAGGCCGCAGCACCGGTAGCCGAAGCAGCTCCAGCACCTACACCTGTTGCTCCAGCAGCGCCTGCTGTAGCATCAGTTGAAACCGTATGCGTACCGGATATCGGTGACAGCGGTGAAGTTGAAGTGATCGAAATCAGCGTCGCTGTGGGTGATGAGATTGCTGAAGAAGATTCCGTCATCGTACTGGAATCAGACAAGGCTTCTATGGAAGTCCCTGCACCCGTTGCCGGTAAGGTTGTTGAGATCCTGGTGAATACCGGTGACAAAGTGACCGAAGGCAGCGAGATCCTACGTGTTGAAACCGTGGGTGCAGCAGCGCCTGCACCGGCAGAAGCTCCTGTGGCAGCGGCTCCAGCGGTTGAAGCTGCATCCACAGCAGCACCTGCTCCAGTAGCTGCACCTGCTGCCGGTCCTGTACGTAAAGAGATCTTTGTACCGGATCTGAGCGGTAACAACGATGTGCCTGTGATCGAAGTATCCGTTTCCGTTGGTGATGAGCTGGATGCCGAAGACGGCATGCTGGTTCTGGAAACGGACAAAGCGACCATGGAAGTACCTGCGCCTTATAAAGGCAAGCTGGTTGAGTTTAATATCACAGAAGGCCAAACCTTAAATCAGGGTGACCTGGTTGGTGTAATGGAAGTGATGGAAGCGGCTCCTGCACAAGCCGCTCAGCCTGTTGCAGCTGCTCCGGCACCCACTTCAGCTCCTGCGGCTGCATCCACAGTGACTCAGGCCGCGCCTGCTGCTGCACCAGTAGCATCTGCTGAAAGCGGTCGTAAGACAGGTAAAGTCCATGCCGGTCCTGCGGTACGTATGACCGCCCGTGAGTTTGGTATTGATCTGCTGGATGTCACACCAAGCGGTCCTCGTGGTCGTATCCTGAAAGAAGACGTTCAGGCTTACGTGAAGCAAGTGATGCAGCAGGTGAAGTCTGCACCTCAGCAAGCGGCCGCTCCGGCAGCTGCAGCGGGCGGTGCCGGTATTCCACCAATCCCAGCGGTAGACTTCAGCCAGTTTGGTGAGATTGAAGAGAAGCCGATGGGTCGTCTGCTAAAAGTGGGTGCAATGAACCTGCACCGCTCCTGGCTGAACGTGCCACACGTAACACAATTTGACGAAGCGGATATCACCGAGCTGGAGAAATTCCGTAAGTCAATGAAAGGCGAAGCAGAGAAGCGCGGCTCTAAACTGACGCCTCTGCCATTTATTCTGAAAGCTTGTGCCTATGCACTGCAGAAATACCCTCAATTTAACGTATCTCTGCACCCAGACGGTGGCAAGCTGATTCAGAAGAAATATATTCATATTGGATTTGCGGTAGATACGCCAGACGGACTACTTGTGCCCGTAGTACGTGATGTTGACCAGAAATCGCTCTGGGAACTGGCAGATGCTACTGCAGACCTGGCTGCGCGTGCGCAGAAGAAGAAACTGACAGCGGATGATATGAAAGGTGGCTGTTTCACTATTTCGAGCCTGGGCTCAATTGGTGGTATTGCCTTTACGCCGATCGTAAATGCGCCGGAGGTTGCGATTCTGGGTGTGTCGAAAGCCAGCATGAAGCCTGTATGGAATGGTAGCGACTTTGTGCCACGGCAAATGCTGCCGTTGTCGCTATCCTATGACCATAGGGCGATCAACGGTGCTGATGCAGCGCGCTTTACTGCGTTTATTGCAGCAGTTATCGCTGATATTCGTCAAATGCTGATGTAATACTGTGAGGTGCCACTCATAGTTTGCGGGCTTTGATGAGACTCCATTGTATCCATTAACGATACATGTGCCTGTGAAGCGGTATTCTTCGGAATACCGCTTTTTTTCTGTCTAGTGTTTGCCGCTTCTTGGATGAGAGTTGTGTTATCACAATAAAAAAGAGGCAGAATACTTCACTGCTTTTCAATGCAAACTTTAGTTAATCACACTGACAATTTTGTTTCTGAGGTTATAATCGATTTTTAACCTGGGAGCTGAAAATGTCCGATATCCTGATGCAGCTGGCTTCATATTTTGATGCCTCTTTTTTTACCTTTCTTGTCGCGATCACCCTGTTAACCATGTCTCCCGGAGTTGATACCGTCGTAGTTATCCGCAACACCCTGCGTGGTGGTCGTATAGATGGCCTGACGACCAGTTTTGCCATCTGCTGTGGCCTGTTTGTCCATGCACTGGTATCCGCCGTGGGGATCTCCTTTATTCTGCTGCAGTCGGCTAGTCTGTTTGCCCTGTTAAAATTGGTGGGTGCGGCTTATCTGATCTGGTTAGGCTTTAAGAGCTTGCGTAGCGCCTGGGGCAAAGGCCTGAGTGCAATGGCGGTTAATACCGACGCCAAAAATAGCTTGGCAGGAAAAGGTGTATCTTTGACTCAATCCTTTCGGGAAGGTTTTTTAAGTAATGTACTTAACCCAAAAACCATCGTGTTTTATATGGCCTTCCTACCACAGTTTATCCAGCCTCATGAATCTGTCATGTTGAAATCAATGTTCCTGGCCGGCGTGCACTTTGTCATTGGTAATCTCTGGCAGCTGCTGTTGATTCTGATGGTGGCGAAAGCCCGGCAATGGTTAAGCAGTGAAAAAGCGATGCGCTGGATGGATGGTGTGATTGGCTCCATTATGATGGCTTTTGGTATCCGACTGGCGGCAGAATCTTAAGGTATCTGTTTAGTGGTTATCTGCATTAGATAATACCAAACAAGATAAGTTGTTGTAGGTCGGAAAAGCCGCAAGGCGCCTTCCGACAATCATCAGATACCGGAGCCAATGCCGGATGGCGCTTCGCTTATCCAGCCTACTCAGATATCAAGAAACTTATCTGGAATGGTATGAAGGTCTTTTTCACTGGTGTTTATTTCTTCATCAAAAAGTTGTACGAAGTATCGTTGGAAAAAATGCCGGGAAAATTGCTGTGCTGCAGCTTAGCCTATGGTCTTAGAGGAACAAACGATTGTTTTATTAGGCTTTTTTTAGCTACAACGAACGTATCCTTGTCTTTGTAACAGTGTGAGGGTATTGTCTGTCTCCTATTCGTGTAATTCATGGAAAATGCAGATTTTCCTGAGCGGTCCAGTGGCATCAGAAAACTTGATATGACAGCTCGGATAATACACAGGATGACAGATTCGCTAGCCTGATCTGAGGGTGCTTTGGTCAGGTAGCAAGCAGAGCAGACGTTTTAAAAACTTAGCGATTTTAATAATTAGAAATTAATAAGGGAGCATTACTCCATGCGGTTAATTTTATTGGGCGCTCCAGGCGCAGGTAAGGGTACGCAGGCTCAGTACATTTGTGAGAAATATGGTATTCCTCAGATCTCTACTGGCGATATGCTGCGTGCTGCTGTTAAAGAAGGCACTGAGCTGGGCCTGAAAGTAAAAGAGATTATGGAAACCGGCGGCTTGGTTTCTGATGAGCTGATTATCTCTTTGGTAAAAGAGCGTATCGCTCAGGATGACTGTAAGGGCGGTTTCCTGTTTGACGGCTTCCCACGCACTATTCCTCAGGCAGATGCCATGAAGGAAGCAGGTGTTCAGCTGGATCACGTGGTTGAGATCGCTGTTGAAGACGAAGAGATCATCAAGCGTATGAGTGGTCGCCGTGTACACCCTGCTTCCGGTCGTACTTACCACGTAGTATTTAATCCACCTAAAGTGGAAGGCAAAGACAATGAAACGGGTGAAGACCTGATTCAACGTGAAGATGACAAGGAAGAAACCGTACGTCACCGCCTGAGTGTTTACCATGAGCAAACGGCTCCACTGGTAGATTACTACAAGTCCTGGGAAGCTCAGGATGCGGCAGCAGCACCTAAATACAGCCATATTGCGGGCGTAGGTTCTGTTGACGATATCCGTGACAAAGTATTTGCTGCTCTGGCTTAATTTTAGGCCTATCCAAGCTTGTTTCGGTAATCTGAAAAGTCGTTAAAGCCAAGCGGTTTGCCTGAAACGGAAAAAAGCACTCCAAGCGGAGTGCTTTTTTTATATTTTTATCATTATTGCCTGATGTGTTCTAAGCATTTGGCTTAACCGGCAGAGCATCAGACAGACACCGGATGCAAGAGTTAGGCGTAAATCTGATACAGCTTAGGCGCTTTCAGCAGGTTTAGAGGTTACTGAGTGATTATCAACGCTGACGATCAAGCCATTCAGCTTATCAAACTGCAGAGAAACCAAGCTGTTTTGTGAGTTCTGCGTATACTGATTCAATGCAGATTGCACACGACTGGCCTGAGGCGTAGTCGGTGCCGCAGACTGAGTGCCATCCCGTTGCGAACTCTGGTAACTATAGTTAGCCACTGAATTGATGGTTTGAATCTGTTTCATCAACTCAGGTTTGTTTTGCAATAGCTGAGAAATACGGGCTTTATCCGGGTGCTCTCCCACAAAAGGCATACCTGTAAACGGGTTGACATTAATATTAATCGGCTTACTGGTATCAATTCCGTACTGGGTGAATACCACATCCAAGCTCTGGCTGAGTCGACTACCGAGTGTTTCAACACCTTTCCAATCTACGCCTGTATCCTCTGCAATATTATTCAGATTTTTAGCTGCCGCAGAGAGTTCAACCTGACGATAGTGATGTTTTACACTACCTTCAGCATCTTGCTTCTGCTGCTCTTTTGGATCGGTTGTATTGGGCTCAGGTTTTTGCACTGCCAGCATATTGCTGGGTAGCCCTAGAGTGCTTTTTAAGATCTGACCTAGCATGGTGAAATCCCCCTAACTCTTTTAACTCCTATCAAGCACGGGGCATGCCAATATTTTATATTGTACTCATTATCAGTATTTAAGCAGCTATCATGCAGCTAAATGTCATTATTTTTTATTTTTATTGTTCCTACCTGTGGGACTATAGCGGAGGCTTTGCCGTTTTTATTAAGGGGAAGCGGCAGGTGAAATCCTATGGCAAGGAAAAGCGGCAAGGATTTCCGCTTCATATTTGATGATAAAAAACAAGTAATTTTTATACGGGATTTGTTGTTTTATGATTACTGCAAGAAGCTTCTTTTGTTCAGTCGCACTCTATGATCTAACCTTTGTTTGATCATCCTCCGGGGCTTTTGGAGAGCTGGACTCAGGAGTATAGATCTTTGGAAATGACAGCTGGATAGTCAGGCCTCCGTTTGGAGTATCCCGCGGCGTGATACTCCCCTCATGACGTTCCAGAATTCGCTTTACAATGGCTAAGCCTAATCCTGCTCCAGAGGCTTTTCCTTCACGAAAGAAGCGCTCTGTCAGGCGTTGTTTATCCTTATCAGAAACGCCACAGCCATGATCTCTCACCTGCAGTACAAACTCGTGTTCATTTTGACTCCACTTCACTTCAATTTCAGTGCCTGCTGGCGCAAATTTAACGGCATTACTGATCAGGTTTTGCAGGATAATTTCTAAACAACCTGTTTCCATCTGGGTGCGCCAATCCAGTGCTTCATCGATATCCAGGCTGACTTCCATCTCTTTCTCCCAGGCCAAAGGCATCAGCTGGGCCAGCAAAGATCGACTTTCCTGGGCCAGATTAATGTCTTGCAGAGTATTATCCTGTCCTTGAGGGTCCAACCGCGCCAGAGTCAGTAACTGAGAGACAATACGGGTAGAGCGATCAACGCCCAGAGTGAGCTGCTCCAGTGCGACCTCTCTATCATTTTGATCCAGAGTTTGCTGAGCATTTTGAGCATGAATTTTGAGTACTGCTAAAGGCGTTCGTAGTTCATGAGCAGCATCTGCAATCAGACGTTGCTCACGGGCTATCATGGTTTCGATTTCAAACAACAAACGATTCAGGGCTTTCTGTACGGGAGCAAGCTCGGTAGGTAGCGGTTCCAGGTTGATCGCCTCCAGGTGGGTTGGCGCACGCTTGCTGATCAGGTTGGCCAGCTGCTGTAGCGGCTTTAACCCCCAACCCACAGCCCACCAGAGTAAGAGTGAAAGAATAGGCAACCCAATAAGATCAGGCAAAAGTGTTTGAGTAACAATTTTATCCACCATCTCACCGCGCACATCTTCACGCTCTGCGACAATGATACGAATAGTGTTACTCCTGAGTTCAGGCACGCTGTGGCTATAGATGCTTGAAAGAGAAAAAGTGCGCCAATCGTAATCCCCTAACGTCTGACTTGCATAGCCCATCCGGTCACTTAAAGGCTCCTGAGGGGCACTTTGTGAACGAAAAATCAGAGTGTTATCTTCCCAAACCTGGTAGGCAATCTTGCTTTCATATTTGTGGCCGCCAGAGGCCTCGACCACCAGTGCCTGTTCAAAGGTGTTTTGCAGCGCTAGACGTTTTTCATCTTCCAGCTCCATGCGCTCTAATCCCAGACTTAGGGATTGAAGAATACGGGCCTGTTGCGCCAGACGGGCATCAAATAGCTCTTCAATCTCATGACTGGCTTCGATAAAGCCAATGATACCTATCATGAGGCTGATCGAGGTCAGAAGAGATAGAACCAATAATAAGGTCCGACGACGAATAGACTGGGGAAGCCAGGTAGACACAGAGATATCCAGTAATCAGGTGAAAAGGCCCTAAATCATAGGGGAAGGCTGTCACTTTAAATTGTGTGTACCATGATGATGAACTCTGTCATCACCATGGAGAAGTCATGTACTTAGCTTAGCTGAACTGATTCTGCAATCATGGGGAGGATTTATCAATGACATAGCCAATCCCTCTGATCGTGCGAATCAGGCCCGAGTAAAACTTTTTACGTAAATGATGGATATGTACTTCCAAAGCGTTACTTTCCACATCCTCATCCCAGCCGTAAAGCAGTTGTTGCAAGGTGTCGCGGGTGAAAACATGGCCGGGTTGATTGATCATCTCATGCAGCAGCGCATACTCCCGGCGGGTTAGGTTGACTACTTTTCCTTGATAGCTGACCTGTTGGCTGGCCGGCTCCAGTTCAATATCCTTAAAACGAATGATAGATTCAGAGCGGCCTGAGCTGCGCCTTAGCAACGCACGGATGCGCGCCTTTAGTTCGGTGACATCAAAGGGCTTGATCAAGTAATCATCAGCACCGGAGTCTAACCCCTCAATCCGGTTTTCAATGGAATCCCGTGCAGTGAGTACCAATACCGGCAAAGCTTTACCTTGAGCACGGGTTTGCTTGAGTACTGAGATACCGTCCAGGCGTGGCAGACCAAGATCCAGAATCACCAGATCAAATGATTCGGTTTCCAGTGCATGCAGCGCTTGTAGACCATCGGTTAACCAATCTACGGTATAGCCCTCCGGCTTAAGCGCGGTCTGCAGACCTGAGCCCAGGGAGATATCATCTTCTACTAATAGCACGCGCATGGTTTTATCTGTTTCCTTGGCAGTGGATCACGACATAGAGTACTGATCATGTAATGATTTAATGATCGTTTACAGTACTTTTTTAATTTGCTGTACAAATTGTTGAGGACCTAACTCACCCTGTACCCGGGCTGCACTCAGTTCCTGGCCATTACGTTGGTAAAACAGCAAACTGGGTGGTCCAAAGAGACCGTGTTGTTGCAAAAAGTTAACTTGATCATCACGGTTATCAGTAATATCCAGTTGTAAAAACACCGCCTGATCTGTAAGGGCCTGTACTTCAGGTTGGTTAAACACCGTTTTTTCCATTGTTTTACAGCTGGCACACCAATCTGCGTACAGATCAACCACCACGGGTTTGTCTTGCAGACTTGCTTGTTGTAACGCCTGCTGCAGTTGCGTGACAGAATCATAGCGACTGAACAGAGCTCTTTCTGGTGATCTGCTTTCTGCGGCATAGGTTCCGGTTGAACCGCTTATCAGTGTCTTGCCATTTGCAGCAAAGGCCAGAGGTTGCAGCGGATCATCCTGACCGGCCAGGCCAGACAGCATCAAGCTAATACCATAAACCAGCATAGCCACTGACAGACCTCGACGGGTGCGCCCCCAGGAGGAAAGCGCATCAGATTGACCGAAGCTGCCCAGATGCATGGCGTAGACAATTAGCAGCAGTGACCACAGAAGCAGAGTAACAGAGCCTGGGATCAGGCGGCTCAACAGGCTAATTGCCACTCCCAGTAACAGGACACCGAAAAAGGCTTTCACTTCGATCATCCAGCTACCGGCTTTGGGTAACCAGCGACCTCCTCCGGCACCTACCAGAATCAAGGGCAACCCCATGCCCAGACTCAATGCAAACAGTGATGCACCACCTAATACCGCATCCCCCGTGGTACTGATATAGACCAAAGCCCCGGCTAAAGGCGCTGAGACACAGGGCGATACTACCAAGGCAGAAATCAGCCCCATCAGGGCAACCCCTATATATTGGCCTCCTTTACTGTTTTGTCCCATACGATCCAGTCGATCCCTTAGGAAAGCGGGTAGCTGTAACTCATAAAAGCCAAACATTGACAGCGCTAATACAGTAAACAGACCGGCAAAAACGATCAGGGCTGTAGGACTCTGAAGGGAGGCCTGTAGATTCATCTTGGCACCAAAGTAGCCTACCAGCAGGCCTGCCAGAGTATAAGTAACCGACATGCCTAATACATAAGCACTTGAAAGACCGATACCCTTGCGCACTGTAATCTGCGCACCTTGTCCGGCAATGATACCTGCCAGAATAGGCACCATCGGCAAAACACAAGGGGTAAACGTTAAGCCAAGACCCAGTACCAAAAAGGTCAGGACAACCCAATAACCTTCAGCATTAGCCAGCAAAGAGGCGATGGCACCGGCATCCTGTTCAAGACCGACCGTGTTATTCATGGGCTGTGGTTGAGGTGCTGTCGTTTGCGTGAAATTTGGCATCGCGCCTGACGGTGCCAGGCCTGCACTTTTTAAACTACCAGACTGTACTTGTTGCAGATCTTTCAGTGATATCTGCTGGCGCTTTGGAGGATAGCACAGACCATTTTCGGAACAGCCCTGATATTTGACCGTTAGCTTATCGCCCGTGACTCTCTGCAGGTCGAGACTTAACTGCAGTTGGTTATGAAATACCTTTACCAAACCAAAGTTAGGATCATCTTTCACCTCTGGCTGAGTCAGCAGAGTAAAGTCGTAACTTTGTTTATTCTGACCGGTAATTTTTAAGCGTTCTTCATAGAGATAGTAGCCAGGGGCAATCCGCCAGGTCAGCTGTAACTGTTTGCCTGCCCGTCCCAGGCCGGGCTCTTGTTGACCAAGCTGTTGCTGGGAAAGCTGCTGCTGTGTGAGCTGTTGGCTGAACTGAAAAGCCTGATCAACAGGCAAGAACTCCGTATTATCCTGAGCATGCAGATCACTGCCTAATAGCTGCAACACTATGATAAAAATCATCGTGAGCGCATATAACCCCTGAGCCATAACACATCCTCTAATCCCGCTATCTTTGATGGGAGTATTGTCTGTGTCCAGCCTTAAGCTTTTCTTAAGGGTTTTCTTAATGGGTCTTAAGGAAAGCTTAAGTTTTCTCTTTCATCATGACTGACAGTTTCTACTCAATCGCACAGTAACCGCTTCGGGCTAAGTCTTTAATCGCATTCACTTAGCCCTTAGTGGTTTAGGTTTCATCTGGTTTGCAGGCGTTCATCTGCCTGAATCGTTTCTCTAAACACCAGAATAAAAGAATTTGTTAAGGAGCTCCCATTTATGAAGGTTATTCGAGCCTCACTAACTGCTGCAGTACTGACCCTAAGCCTTTCTCTGCCTGCAGCGGCGGCAGAGCTGACACCCGTTGATCAGGCTAAAGCGGCACCAATGTCAGGGACAGTGCTCGCAACAGCTTCTGGCCAGAAAAAAGCACTGGATGATTTTAAAGGCAAAGTGGTACTGGTGGACTTCTGGGCATCCTGGTGCGGCCCCTGTCGCCAGTCGTTCCCCTGGATGAATCAGATGCAAACAACCTATCAGGCACAGGGGCTGGAAGTGGTGGCCATTAATCTGGATGAAGAACCAGAATTGGCACAGGACTTTCTACAACAGATCCCCGCAGACTTTACCGTGCTGCTGGATAACAAAGCACTGCTACCTGAGGCCTTTGGCGTGATGGGTATGCCTTCCAGCTATCTGATCGATCGCCAGGGCCGCATTCGCGCAGAACATATCGGCTTTCATACCAATAAAGTGAATGACTACGAAGACTCTATTAAGGCGTTGTTAGTGGAGTAAGTTGTTAACCGAGCAAGGCAGTCAGGATAACGCAAAAGTCATACTGCTCCACAAGCCCGTTTAGTTTGATAACTCTCTTGTTTTTTAAGGATAGAACTATGAAAAGAATCGCCGTGGCAGCTGCGCTTATCGCACTGCTCAGTGGCTGCGCTGATCTGGGTGTTAAACCCTGGCAGCGGGATATTCTGGCACAACCAGAGATGCAGCTGATCAGTGATCCCGTAGAAGCGGGCCTGGATGATCATATCTATTTCAGTAAGGAAGCCACCAGCGGTGGCCGTGGATTTGGAGGTGGTGGTTGTGGCTGTAACTAAAATGACTTCACAGACTGAACAGGCCGTGGCAGAGCATCAACTCACTCATGAAACCTCGAAGGCATCATTAACTATGCTGCTTGCCTCAGCAGGTTGTGCTCTATTAGCAGGCTTACCCAATCAAGCCCAGGCTTCTGAACTGGATAACTGGGATTTTGACGCCGCCACTCTGATCTATGCCGAAAGCGATAGTCGGGTCACGGCTGCTGAACCGGTGATCAGTGCAACCCGTAACTTCGACAGCGAAACCAAACTGAACCTGAAGCTGGCACTGGATACGCTGACAGGTGCCTCACCCAGTGGCGCAACACCTTCTGATCAGGCCCAGACCTTTGCCCGTCCATCGGGTCGAGGTGATTATGATATCAAGGCCGGAGAACAGCCGCTGGACGATACCTTCCGCGACAGCCGTGCCGCATTCTCTGCAACCTGGTCAGCACCGATCAATCGTGACTGGGCCTATAGCGCAGGGGGCTATCTTTCCTCAGAGCACGATTATCGCTCTCTTGGGGTCAATGGCAGCATTTCGCGCTATTTGAATGAAAAAAATACCACAATCACTCTGGGCGGCAGCTTCTCTTCTGACTCTATTGATCCGGAAGGAGGTCTTCCAATCGGCTTAAGCGCGATGGCCGTACCGGGATCTGCCAACTTTGATCAGGACTTTTCCAATAGTCGCCAGGGATCATCCGACGATAAAACCATTACGGATTTTCTGGTAGGCGTTACTCAAGTCATCAACCGCCGTACCCTGATGCAGTTCAACTACTCCATCAGCGCCAGCGACGGTTATTTAACCGATCCTTATAAGATCGTGTCTGTGATTGATGATAGCTCCGGAGATAACTACGGCGGTAACTATCAGGTTAATGGCCAAAATCTCTATATTTATGAGAAACGACCGGATACCCGCTTAAAACAAGCCCTGTACTGGCAGACAAAATATCAGCGCGAAAACAGTGATATTATCGACTTCAGCTATCGCTTTATGTTTGATGACTGGGGAATCAACTCTCATACTCTGGATCTGAAATATCGCTGGCAGTTAGGGGATCATTATCTGGAGCCTCAGTTACGCTGGTACAGTCAGAGTGCAGCTGATTTCTATCAGCGCTATACCACGGCCAGTGACTATCAGAATGTCGATGAGATCAGCGCAGACTATCGCCTGGGAGATATGGACACTTACACCGTGGGTTTACGCTACGGTTATCGTATGGCCGGTGGTAGTGAGTTATATGCCCGTCTGGCACTTTATCAACAACAAAGCAGCGGTAGTTCAGGCTTTGGTAAGCTGAAAGAGCAGGCGTTATATCCTGATACTACAGCCACTATGCTAACCGTGGGTTATAAGTTCTAGTTTTCTTGAAGCTCTCTTGAAGCTGACAGAGCTTAAAACAGGCTCTGCTTGAATCATCAGGCAGGGCCTATATCAAGACTGGCAGGACCTAAATCAAGGAAAGCCTGAAGTAAGCAAGACGTAACATAAACAGGTCAGAAGGTTTTATGCAGCAAGATAATTTGCACGGATTCTCTGAATCCAAGAGGCTCTTATCCATCGCTAAGATGAATAACCCTTCCGGCCACCCCATGCCCGAACTGAGCTTTTTAGCGGCTGATCAGTCCAGTGCTGGCTTTCTATTGCAGTTCCAAGCCATGGCCAGTACCTGCGAGTTACTGATTGATCTGCCTGAGTCTCATTGGGCCTTGGCAGAACAATTGGCTCTACAGGCAGTACGGGAAACCTGGCGTATTGAGTTTAAATTCAGTCGTTATAGAACAGGTAACTGGCACGATAAAGTGCACCAGAAACGAGGGCATTGGCAAAATCTGGATGAAGAGAGCGCCCGTCTGATCGCCTTTGCCGATCAAGCCTGGCAGTTATCTGATGGCTTGTTTGATATCACCTCGGGTATTTTGCGCAAAGTCTGGCGCTTTGATGGCAGTGATCGTTTACCTGAGCCGGAGCAGGTAGCAACCTTACTGCCTCATATTGGCCGGCAAAAAATACAATGGTCCTTACCTGAAGATGATGGTGTGAACAGTAAACCCGCACAGCTTTATCTGCCCGAAGGTATGGAACTGGATTTTGGTGGTGTAGGCAAAGAGTACGCGGTGGATCGAGTACTGGGCTTATCGCTCAGTCTCTTGCAAAAGGCTCAACCGGATGTTGCCTGTTCTCTGCTGGTAAACTTTGGTGGTGATATCGCCTGCAGCGGCCCAAGAGCCAATGGAGAACCCTGGAAAGTGGGTATCGAAGCACCAGATCGCGAAGGTAAAGAAGCCGCTTTACTGAGCTTAACTGGGGGGGCTTTAGCCACATCGGGAGATAGTCAGCGTTATCTCCTGAAAGAAGGCAAGCGCTACAGCCATCTACTTAACCCCAAAACCGGCTGGCCTATCGAAAATGCCGTGCGCTCCATTACGGTTGCCGCACCAACCTGCAGTCAAGGTGGTTTGATCTCAAGCCTAGCCCTATTACAGGGAGCAGGAGCTGAGAACCTACTCAAACAAACCGGGTTGAAGTATTGGTTGTTGTCAGCATAGCCAGAAGTGAATAAATTGATGAAAGATGAACGCCTGAAACTCAAGCAACCTGATAGAGGTTAATGGCGATAATCCTTTGGCGACTGACCATAGAAATCAGCAAAGCGACGACTGAAAGCGGAAGCATTTTGATATCCCACCTGCTGGGCAATAATCGCAATAGGGATATCCGTGTGTGCTAACAGCGCTTTTGCCTTTTCCATACGTAACTGCAGTAAATATTGTCCCGTCGGGCAACCCACGATCTGGCGAAAAAGGTTTTTATATTGACTCAAACTTAAACAAGCCAATTGAGCCAACTTATCCAGCTCTGGTGTCACACTCAGATCCTGCTGCAAATACTCCATCACACGTACGATGCGTTCATCCTGCCGACCACTTGACTGTTGCTGCACCAGTAACTGCACAAACAATCGACCAATATCCTGTTCCAGTTCAGGATTCAAGGCACTGTTAAGCTGCAGCTCAATAAATTGGCAATAAGCTTTTAAACTCGTGGATAGTTGAAATAAAGCGTGCGGCCATTGAGACACAACACCGGGTAACAGGTCCAGATCAGCCACTAGAAAGCGGGCTTTTTCATCGGCAGAAAATCGGTGAATCAGCTGTTGGTCAATAATCACACCTTTATCGGGGCCAATACGCTCCTTCAGTAATTGATCACCGTTGGTATTCGATAACTCAATCTGGATAGCGCCATGCAGAGGAATCACAATCTGATAATAGTTGTGTTGGTGAGCCCTGATTGTTTGGCTATAAGAACGAATGGATAAGCGGGTTCTTATCCGACCGTCTTCGTTGGGCTGATCAGTCGCTGAGAAGTCAGCGATGGTAAATCGAGAAGGCATAAACGTGATCCATTCCCACAGCGCTTGCTATTTTGAGAACAAATATACCCTTACAGGAACGAATATACCTATAGGAATGCTTATACCCTCTCGAGTTGATAGCAGTGATTAGGCCTTCTTATATTCCTCAATCGGGCCATCAGCTTTACGCCAGGCTGCAAAACCTCCGTGAATATGTTTTACCCCTTCCAGCCCCATCTCTGTGATCGCACGACCGGCAAGAGCCGAACGTAAACCACCACCGCAATATAGCACCAGTGTCAGGTCTTGCTGGAAGATCTCTTTGGCATAAGGGCTTTCAGGATCAATCCAGAACTCTAACATACCTCTGGGACAGTGATAGGCTCCTGGAATAACGCCATCTCGTTGCAGCTCACGCACATCACGGATATCAACAAACTGGATACCTTCCTGACCGTGCAGAGCCTGGGCCTGCTCAACACTGATCTCTTCTACAACCTGATTCGCTTCCTCCACCAACTGGTAGATGCCTTTGGTAATATTTACAGCCATGGTGTGTCCTTATTGTTGTTTTCTCTTCTGACCTAATGCTAATAGACGAACCAACCTGTAATCTCTATACATAATGACAAAATATATCGATAGAACGACAAAAGAGATCCTGAGCAGAGCCTAGCCACTGATGGAACACAACAAACGCCACTTTAAAGCCGATAAATGCTTATCCCTGCTTGAAATGGCTCAACTTCCCCGCAGGGTATTTGTGCGTCAGGAGTCGATGCCTCCAGAGCACTATTTTCCGGCTCACCAACATCCCTGGCACCAACTACTCTATGCCACATCCGGCGTCTTAACCGTGGATGTGGTCGATAAGCGTCTATTTATCTCACCAGAAAAAGCCGTCTGGTTACCGGCAGGTACTGAACATTCGGTTGCGACACAATATGGAGCTGAACTAAAAAGTCTCTATATCGAGCAGAATTATCAACTCCTGGCTGATAAAAGCCAGGTGATGACGATGACACCCCTGATCAAAGCGCTGATTATGGAAGCCTCAGAGTTTGCCATTGAGTATCCATTGGATGGCTACGAAAACGAAGTGATCTCACTGATTCTAACCGTACTACCAAGACTGGAGACTGATCAGCAACACCTGCCCTGGCCCAGTCTGCCGGAACTGTATCGGCTCTGTTGCTCACTGTACGATCGACCGGGGGATCGACGCACTACAGAAGAGTTAGCTAATACCCTATCCATGTCCAAACGTACCCTGGAACGCCGCTTTAGCAAAGCCACAGGAATCAGCCTTCAGAGCTGGCGTAATCGATTGCGTTTTTTAAAGGCCGTTGAGCTGTTAAATTCAGGTAAAAATATCACTCATATCGCATTGGAGCTGGGCTACAGCTCTCCCTCCGCGTTTATCTATATGTTTCGCTCGCAGACAGGCATCAGTCCCAATCGCTATCTGACAACTGAACAGATCTATACATAACAAACAGCTTTTTTGCAGAAGGCATGGATAAAAACTATGGCTTAAAGCAGCAAGCTCATCCGATCAATCACACCGACTATCTGGCAAGGTCATGCCTGATAGCCGGAAAGGGGCACCGTAACAGGAAGTTTATTGCCAGCTTCGGTGTACTGATCCTTTAGCAACAAAACTTATACCGTCGCGAATTCAGTATAATAGGCAGAAACACAAACACTTTATCATGACAGGCATAGATTCTGCATAGTTTGAAAACAGCTCTTGCAAACACAGGATGTGTCCTATGAATTCAGTACAATCAACGATTTCGGCTTCACCTTATATCCCCACTGCCACCAAGGTTGGAACAAGCCGGCTTAAAGTTAACGATGCGATGCCTCTCGAGCTATCCGGCGCAAAGCTGATTGAGCCAACATCCAAACAGTACAAGGAGATTATGGAACGGACTGGAGGATTGAAAGGCATTAAAGCGTTATCTCCCCCTCTTAACATTGAGCAATTGCTCCAGGATCGCCTGTCTCAAGCCAACCATCAGGATACTCAGGCCATTATCCGAATGGGCGGTAAAGTTGTGGGTTATATGCAAACAAACGGTTATGCCACAACAAGCAATAGTCTGAAGATGGAAGGCTCGGATAATGCCTCCCGCATTCAGTTTCTGAAACAACACTATGGCAATAAGATTAGTATCGAAGAATTCCCACCAGGTGAGGGGCCAACTCATGCTGAAGTCTATGAAGCGTTTTCAGGCCGAAACTACCGCCAAGAGATGTATAGTCAATACCAGTCAGCGGTCCGAGACCGGTTTGAAGTACAGCAAGCCCAACTAAGAGCTCAACAACAATGGGAAGCGATACAAAATGAACCCCAAGTGCAGAAACTGACACTGGAAGGGCTAAATATTACCGGATGGGATCAGGCAGGTAATATCAATATTAATCATCGCAACTTGATACAGCTTTCTAAGCAAGCAGGCTTCGATCTGCCACAAACACGGGAAATCTATCGTCAGCTGCGCGATAGCGAAAGCCCTGATGCCGCAACAGCTGCCTTAGCAAAGCACTTTTCGTCTGAGCCAGAGCTGGCCATCATTCCTGACAGTGACACACTCACTCGCAAACAGCTTATGTACAGTTCTCCCGAGCAAATCAGAAACGGCTATCTATAAGCGATAGGTACAGGGAATAGTATTTTAAGAATAGAGCAAACAAAGTGACGTAATAACTGATACGCTGAAAGCTGATGGTTCTTACCATCAGCTTTGCACCACTCTGAAAGTACTCACCTGAAAAGAATCAACCCTGAGAAGCCATCACCTTCACACCCAGCAGCACCATGGCACCACCCAGCACTCGGTCGATCCAATGACTGGCACGTTTAAAGCGACCATTTACCACAGGATTGGATAGCAGCAGTACCACCGTTGAGAACCAACCCAGCTGAATCATCATCATCCAGATACCGTAAACCGCCAGCTGATATAGCGGCATATCCGGCGACAACACCAAGGTAAACAGAGAGACAAAGTACACCGGTGCTTTAGGGTTCAGCGCATTACATAAAAAACCGATACCGATGCTTTTTGCCGCCGAGTGTTTTGTCACTGCTTCGGTAGGAGTCGTTTCTGCATCACTGCCCATGGTTGCGGCTTTGGCGAGCAAGCCTTTAATGCCCAGATAGATCAGGTAACTGCCACCCAGAATCTTAATCACCCATAGTGCTGTTGCAGAGTTGGCAATCACTGCCGCCAGACCAAAACTGGAATAAAGAATATGCACCGATAGCCCCAGGGCGATGCCCAGACTACACAGAAAACCGGCTTTGCGGCCATTGGATAATGTCTGCTGGGAGACCATAACAAAGTCCGGCCCCGGCGATGCCGCAGCCAGCAGATGAATCGAACTGATCAGTAATAAGCCCTGCCAAAGATCCATAACACACCTCTTGTTTATCGAATCTAAAACCGAACTAAAAATCTCTTCGCGAAGCACAGTAATGATCTGCAGAACAAAGGGTTTCTTAGCTGGACTGAGCATATACAATTAACAATTCTATGATTAGACCCCAGCTTTGGAAAGGATTGTTGCACCATGCGCAAGAATGAGCACTACGCCCTGATGTATGAGATGGCTGTTTTTGTTGAAGTGGTCAAACAAGGCAGCTTTACCGCAGCGGCTCAGATTTTGGGCTGCTCGACCTCTTCTGTCAGCCGCAGCATTACCAAACTGGAAAACGCCCTGTCCACCAGTCTGCTACAAAGAACCACGCGCAAACTGCGCCTGACCAGCAGCGGTGAAGAGGTCTATACCCGCTGTAAACAGATGGTGGAAGCCTCTGAGCTGGTATTGGAAACCAGCGATAGTCTAAACCAGGAGATCGAAGGGGATATCAGTCTGTCAGTGCCAAAAGCGGTAGGCAGTACGGTCATTCATCCATTGATCCCTGAATTTCTGGCCCGTTATCCCAAGGTGAATGTGCATATGACACTGGATGACAGACCGCTGGATCTGATTGACAACCAGCTGGATCTGGCGCTTCGTATCACCAATGAACCGCCACCGGGTTTGATGGGTCGTAAGCTATTTCGTCTGGATCACCTGCTATGTGCCTCGCCAGAATACCTGCAACGACAGGGCGCACCTCAACATCCCAGCGAACTGACCGGGCACAGCTGTATCTTCCTGGCCAGCAACCCCATTGATGGCCGTTGGCGGCTGCAAAAAGACAATGAAACAGTGGATGTGAAGTTAACAGGGCGCTATGCAGCCAACCACACTAAGGTACGTTTGGATGCCGTAAAAAGAGGTATTGGCATTGGCACCCTGCCCTTCTTTACCGCTCAGCAAGATCTGGCTGAAGGTAATATCGTGCAGGTGTTCCCGGATTGGCAGTTTATTACCAACTATCAGGGCGATGTCTGGTTGCTCTATACCGCGACGCGTCACCTGCCACAACGGTTAAGAGTGTTTGTGCAATATTTAGCAGATCAACTCACAGGGCTATCTGTTGATTAAAAGGGGGACTCAAAAATATGTGTGTAAAAACAAAACCCTAAAAGCATTATCCACAGAAAAACTGAGTAACCGTGTGCATTTTATAGCTAATAAGCTGGGGATAACTTCCTGCCTGTAGATATTAAGGAGGATGCCAGAGAGAAACCCACCCCCACAGTAACTCCTGGAGAGGCTGATTTACTTGGGATAGCAGCCGACGAGTGATCTGGTATCCTCTTTTTATAGAGGGATATAGCTGACAAGCCCAAACGGTTGAGTAAACAAGACAAAATCTGTTTATTTTTTATACAACACCTAGGCTTGTATGACGTCAGGCGCTTTCTGCTAACGAGCACCAACAAAACAAATACAACAAAACAAATACCAACAAAACGAGCACCAGGAAAGCCCCTCCTGCTTCACAGCTCTTCCGGCCAATGATTTTCATAGAGAAACTCTTCCAGAGGTCGCGCCTCTGCCCAGTTTTCCTGCACCAGCATCGGCTGCTGATAAAACTCCGGTACATGGCCGATACAGAGTACCGCAATGGGTTTGCTGCCTTCTGGCATACGCAACAGCTCAGTCAGTTTATCGGGATCAAACAGAGATACCCAGCCCATACCAATCCCTTCCGAGCGAGCGACCAGCCACATATTTTGAATAGCACAGGATAACGAGGCCAAATCCATCTCCGGCAGAGTCCTGCGACCAAAAACATGCTGTTCCCGACCATCAGGCAAGGCCGCGACAACCAACTCCGCGCACTCTTTGATCCCTTCAACCTTCAGCTTAAGAAACTGGCTTTTACGTTCACCCAGCTGCTGAGCAGTATGTTGGCGCTCCTCTTCCACCAATTGAGCAATCTGCTGCCTTAATGCGCCATCGGTAATGCGCATAAAACGCCAGGGCTGCATCAAGCCCACACTGGGCGCATGATGAGCCGCCATAAAAATATTGTTCAGGATTTTTTTATCAACCGGATCGGAGGTGAAATGACGCATGTCCCTCCGCTGACTGATCACTCGCTGAATCGCACTCTTATCGGCATCACTATAGGCAAAGGCATTGATTTTCTGGTCGCTCAATTTCGTATCCTGTGGCTTGACTTACGATTAATCTCTGTCGTATCGCCATATGGTAAAGCGTGCCAGCTGGCTTTTCTACTCATCCCCTTCCTCTACAGTATTTTGTTATACATTGAGCAGATCAAAACAAGCCTCATAATATGATCATCAGTCATAAAAACCCTATTAGAGACTATCACTAGAAAATAAAACCAGACCAACCGAAATAACCAGCATAAACCAATCATCAGAATACCTTTATCCACAGAAAAAGTGGGTAACCGTGTGCATTCTCCTCTGAATAAACTGGGGATAACCTCTCCTCTCCCATCAACGAGTCCCAAGCAAGGCTATAAGAGAGTGCTTAATCCTGGGAAAATAACCGCTCAGGCCTCAAGAAGGTAAAAAAGCAGAAAAAATTAAAATTCTTACTTTACAATCAGTTATCGAATCTATAGTATACGCAACCAGCTGGAGGGATGGCTGAGCGGCTGAAAGCACCGGTCTTGAAAACCGGCAAGGGTTAATAGCCCTTCCAGGGTTCAAATCCCTGTCCCTCCGCCACTATTTAGAAGACACCCGCCTAGTGCGGGTGTTTTTGTTTCCGCCTCCTGATTTCTCTTTTCTTATCAAGTCCTGCTCCTTCTATACCCCGTGTGGATAATGCTGAAAAATTACTCTTTACCTCTGCAAACGCCCTGTAGATAATTTATTCACAGATCTATGGTTTGCAGGAGAACACCTTGTCCAGTCTCGGCCTTGATCAGGATTATTATGGTTTTGCACAACTGCCTTACCTGGAACTCAGGCGCACTGAGTTCAGTCGTCAGCACTATAAGCCCCATAGCCATTCACAATTGTCTATCGGTGCTATTCTGGCGGGCTCTACTCAAGTCCATTATCAGGGCAAATTTCAAACGGCTGAGCTGGGTGATCTGGTGATTATCAATCCAGAGCAGGTGCATTACTGCAACCCTGCTGCAGGAGACTTCCGCAGTTACTATATGCTCTATCTGGATAGCCAGTGGTGTAAAACTAAGCTTGCAGCCCTCTTTTGTCATAAAGAGAGTTGTTGCTCAGAGGATAACCAAGAGATAAACGAGCAGGAAAAAAGCCACCAGGCAGAGATCAGCCCTCAGGAACGAGCCCTGTCATTGAGCCTGGAAAGCTCAGAACAGGTCTTTTGCCCTTCGATGACACTTAAAGACCCTGAGCTTTTTCAAAATTATCTGGATACCGTTGATGCTTTACTGAACCAGCAATTAACTCAGGCTGAGCAACGATTGGAGCAGCTGGTATTTGAACTATTCAGTCGGCATTTCAGCCTGCCACAAAAACAACAGCCCGAGCATGCCTTAACCCAACAGTGCCGTCGGCATCTATTAGCCGATCTGGCAGCTGCTGTCAGTATTGAGCAGATCGCACAACAGCTGGATTGCCGCACCGAAACCCTGATTCGCCAGTTCAAACGGGATACCGGTATTTCGCCTAAAGCATTTCTGAATAACGCCCGAATAGAACAAGCAAAGCTACTCCTTAAACAGGGTAATAGTCAGGCAGAGGTTGCATTGGCCGTGGGCTTTAGCGACCAAAGCCATTTTCATAAGGCCTTTGTGAATTTCACCTCGGCGACACCAGGGCAATATCAAAAGGTGAACTCTTCGCATTAATGGCTTGCCTTCCCAGAGCCGGCCGAACCAGCATAAGCCACGATCCAGCAGCCCGAGTCAATTTTTGACAATAATTCAAGCTGCATTCACGCTACTCTCTACTCAGTCAAAAACAAGACTAAGGTTCACTGAGGGAGTGTTATGAAATACCAACTGGCTCAAATCAATATTGCTCGTGCTGTAGCAGAGATGGACTCCGAAGAGATGAGCGGCTTTGTTGCCCGCCTGGATGAGATTAACGACTTAGCAGACCAAGCCCCCGGTTTTGTCTGGCGTTTACAATCCGAAACAGGCGATGCGACCGCAATTCGAGTATTTGACGACCCGCTGATTCTGGTCAATATGAGCGTCTGGCAGGATGTTGGAAGCCTAAAAGACTTTGTTTATAAATCTATGCACGTCGAACTGATTCGAGACAGAGATGCCTGGTTTAGCAAGATGACCTCTGCTCACCAAGCACTATGGTGGGTGCCGGAAGGCCACCAGCCGACCATTGAAGAGGGTAAAGCCAAACTGGAACTGTTGAGTCAACAAGGCCCTAGCGCACAAGTCTTTACTTTTGCCAAGGCCTTTCCGGCACCAGATAAGCAGTAATGGTCGATCTGTTTTAGTTTTATCCTGGGACTTGAGGTATCAAGAAAATGAAAGCATCACACCCAACTTAATAAAACAACAGGGATACGGATCTCAGCACTAAAACCGGAATCTCTTTGTAGATCCAGCGTGATACTGCCAGACAGTTTCTGGGTTACCAGATGATTCACAGCTGTCATACCTAACCCCTTACTCTCACCTTCAGGGCTGGTCGTAAAGAAAGCATCAAAGATATGTTCTTTTGCCTGTTCATCCAGCCCCTTACCATCATCCTGATAGCTCAGATGGAGATTTTTATCTTTAAAAGAAGCAGTCAATGTGATCGTGTAATCTTCATCAACCCCAAAACCATGCTTATGAGAATTATCGATCAAATTAGAGATAATCTGCACCAGAATACCGGGATAAATTTTAACCTGTAGATTCTGAGGAATATGGCGGATATAACGCACATGATGACGTTTATATTTGACCTTACACAGCCCCAGCACATCCTGCACAAAAAGATCAAAATTCACATCAACAGGCTTATCATCCGGGTGGTCCAGATCGAGATCTTTAAAGCTATTAATCAAACTGATCGAGCGCCGCACGTTTTCCAGTAACATACTGGTTACCAGCGTATTCTGCTCCAGATACTCGTTCAGCTGCTCCGAAGACAGTGCTTGCTGTTTCACTCGCTGTTTGATAGCTCGGGTTTCACCCTGTAGATGAGTCGCTGCGGTAAGGCATAGGCCGAGAGGGGTGCTCAACTCATGGGATACACCAGAAACCAAGGCCCCCAAAGCGGCGATTTTCTGCTGATCAATCAGCAGCTCCTGAGCCCGGCGGATATAATCCAGAGCCTCAACCAGCTCCTGATTTTTACAGGCCAGCGCCTGCTTCAATGAAGTGGAATCAGTGTCAGTTTCTATCATCGCCCTGGCCTTCTCAAATCTCTACTTTTTAACATAGCAGAAGATCTGACAGGCCAGACGGTGATTAGTCAAATAGACGATGCTATCAGGCTGTTTTAATCCGGGTTATTCGGCAGTTTGGCATTAGCCCAGGGATTAACCGTGCCAGAACCGCGCTGCTGAGCTGATGATGATGTACGCCCTGCCCCCGGTCGATTAGAACGATTGGTGTCTTTTCTCTCCCGCATTTCATCCCGGCCTCTTCCCAGGGAAGACCCGGAACGATGGCTACCGCTACTCTGTAGTCTTTCCCCCTCTAAAGCTCTTGGGGTTTTTGTCGCACGCTTCTTGGCAGAATAGCCCTTCAAACGCAGATACAGGCTTTCTACCTTCTGCCGTGCCCAAGGGGTTTTACGTAAAAACTTCAGGCTGGATTTAATACTGGGGTTACTTTTAAAACAGTTAATCGGCACCAGCTCCGCCAAACCTGCCCAGGTATGTTCTTCTACCAACTCGGTCAGAATCTGCTCTAGCTTTACACCGTGCAGAGGATCTTTATTATTGGCGGGTGTACCGGTATTGTCTGTCATAGTGTCTCTATATATTGTGTCGTATCAATTGATTCGGTAGGCCAAATGTCTAGCGACTAGTGCATCAGGCTGGCCAGTAGTAATAATAGCAGAATACCCGACAGCCCTTTCCAGAAAATCAAAGGGTTACGCTCCGCCAGTGGTAAAGAACCTTCTTTCATATAGTGTGGATTAGGCTTTTTCAGGTCATAGACAAACTCCGACAAACGCCGGTATCTCAATTCGGGATTAGGTTGTAACGCCCGTCTTAACGCCCCATCCAACCAAACAGGAATCATAGGGTTATGCTGGAAGCTGGGCATATATTCCAAGCGCGAGAAGTCCGCCCGACTGTGCAGGGTTTCCATCTGTCCGGTATAGGCCTTCTGCCCGGTAAGCATCCAATAAGCAATCGCCGCCAATGAAAACTGATCAGCCCCCACATTCGGCTCACGACCCAAACGATATTCAGGTGCGGTAAAGTCGTGAAAGCCCACCGTACGGGCAATATCCAGTGGCTCCGGCAACTCATCAGAACCTGGCACAGCACAGGAGGCAAAATCGATCAGCTTGATCATGCCTTGACTATCGACCAGGATATTATCCGGGTGCAAGCCCTGACACAGAATGTCCCGCCGATGCAGTGCCCTTACCGCTTTCACCATCTGTTCGATAAGATCAGTCAGACGACGCAGCTCCGCATGAGGGTTTTGCGCCATCCACTCACTGAGCGTTCGGCCATCGACATATTCGCGCAGGTAATAGAGATAATTTCTCGGCCGGGACGCATCCACAATCTTCGCCACATAGGGTGAATTCACCCGCTCAACCACCCACTGCTGCATAATAAACTGACGCAAAAAGTCTTTACGGCTACTGAGCTGAGGCGATGGTGCTTTCAGCACCATCTCACGATTCGTGTGCTTGTCCTCAACTCTGTAAATACAGCTCATATTGCTTTTGTTCAGCACTTCCAGAATACGGTAGCCGTCCAGCTCATCTCCCGCCACCAGATCCGGTGGCACAGGCAACGCACCAAAGGCTTCACCAATGGACTCCCCAGCAGCATCAGGCAGCATATCCACACGCAGTAGCTGAAAGCAGAAATGAGAAGCACTGACACCGCGAGCGCTGGCTTTCTCAACGGCGGTTTGCAGAATCTGGTCACAGGCCTGATCCAGATCCGCCCCGGCATACTGGCGAATCAACTGCACATAGTCCGATGTCATCAAAGCGCCTTTCGCCGCTTGGGTAGTAAACAACAGAATATCCCCCTGCTTAAGGGAGAACTGGTGATAGTCGATATCCACGCTGGGATCTAAACCCAGAGCACGGGAGGGATAACGATAGCCGCCCATAAAGTTCGTATGTTCACGGTTGAGCTGCTCAAACTCACCACCGCGCAGGCGATAAACCACGGTATCGCCCATATGGAACAGGTGACCAAACTGCCCCCGTAACACCACACCACTGAATGAGCTGATGTAGTTACCGTTAGCCACACTTTTACCCTGACTGAACAGCCAGCCGTTTAAGGCACTCAGCACCTTGGTTGCTGATGTTTTCACATCCCAGTTATCCGGCGTTGCATAGTAATCCGCCAGAAAACCACGTACACAGGTTTCAGCCGCCTGCTTAGCAATCACATTACGCCAGGTGGAGTCGGCAACCACTGCCGCAACTCCTTTCGCCGCCAGCGAAGAGCCTTCGGGTATCTTCACCGACATGGTGGAACGCACCGAACTTTTATCCGGTGCAATAAAGGCTTGTCCGTAACTGACTTTTAGCTGGCTGTCTCTGGTCATTACTCTGCTTCACCTGAGGCCTGCACCACCTTGGTGCAGGCTGGATTAGAATCGGGCATCCATCGTCTGACTGGTAGCAGGGCTTTGAGTTCAAAAACAGCTAAAGAGCGCTGTTTTTGCCCCCATAATCCCTAATTGCCGGTTTTACTCACCCGAAAGTCATAAAACATGTGGGCATTTTTATACCCCTACCAGGATTAAGCAAATATTATGCTACAGCTCCAAATACGCTGCACTGACATAACTACCCTGTAAGTCATTTTTTTCCCAGCTGTTCTTTAGTAGGATTCTGGCTCTGCCCTGATGGTATTCAGTGCCCTCACCCGATATAATCCCGTCAACTTTTTTGTGGCTTGCAGCATTAATGCCATTAAGACTGCAGCTCATTTTTTTCATTCATACCAACTATTGGGGTCAGAACGATGGATTTTGATAAAATTCCAGCAGGCAAAGATGCACCTAACGATATCTACGTAGCAATCGAGATTCCTGCGAACAGCTCTCCAATCAAATACGAGATTGAGAAAGACTACAGCGCGATCATGGTTGACCGTTTTATGGCAACCCCTATGTTCTACCCTGCAAACTACGGTTTCATCCCTAACACTCTGTCTGAAGATGGCGATGCGCTGGACGTACTGGTAATCACACCTTACCCAGTACTGCCAGGTTCTGTAATCCGTTGTCGTCCAGTAGGCGTGCTGAACATGTCTGACGAAGCGGGCCCAGATGCTAAGCTGGTAGCGGTTCCCCACGAGAAACTGACCACCGTTTACAACGACGTTAAAGACGTTGACGATATCCCAACTCTGCTGCGCGAGCAGATCACTCACTTCTTCGAGAACTACAAAGATCTGGAAGCGGGTAAGTGGGTTAAAGTTGATGGTTGGGGCAGTGCTGACGATGCGCGTGAAGCGATCGTTAAATCTATAGCAGCTTACGAAGCCAGCAAATAAGCTGACTTTGAGCTAGAAAAAACCGCAGCCCTGGCTGCGGTTTTTTATATCGGTAGACATTGAATCAGATTTGATAACCAGCCTATTACAAGTCCTACACGGCCAGATCTATCAAGACCAGTTCTGACGCACGTTTTTTGGTGTTTCGTCGTACCAACGCTTAAAAGCGCGGGTAAAGTTAGCGGCATTGGCAAACCCCAATCGATAACTGATCTCTCCCATGGGCAGGTATTTCAGTCGCACCCACTGCAACGCCATCTGCTGACGCACCTCATCCACCAGCTGTTTATAGCTCAGCTCTTTTTCCTGCAGCCTGCGCTGTAAGGTTCTCTGGCTGAGATTAAGCTGCTCAGCAACCTGAGCCATGGTGAGATGACCTATCGGTTCATTATGAATCAACAACGCTTTCAGCCGGGTAACCAGATCACTGCGATCAAAGCGGGCCAGATAATCTGCCACTAATGCATCGTTTTGCGTCGCTAACTCAGGACTGGCGGTCAACAGAGGTTTCGACATTGCCTGCGTCGGCATAACAATACGATCATGGCTGGCATTAAAGTAGACCGGACACTTAAACAAACGCTGCCACGGTGTAGGATCTAACGGCAGAGGTCGGCTGAGCCACACTTCGATTGGGGAAAAGTCAGGCCGATAGATATGGCGTGCAGTCAGCACCGATGTTCCCATCAAGGCATCCAGCTCTTCAGGACAGATATCCTGCTTATTGATGCCCTCCCGTAAGCGGATTTCCACCTCGACCACACCACCCAGAGGCACCAGCTGCATTTGAGCATAATTGGCAAACATACGCAGGTTAGTTGCTAAACGCTGAAAACACTCCATCAGATTATCACTGGCCCAGATCGCAAAACCTAACGCCTGCCAGGAGGTGGGGCGCATAAAACGAGCCACGGTTAAGCCCAGGGCTTCATCACCAGTGACATTACGCGCCAAACGCCACAGGCGATCAATCTGCTGCCAACCATAGCGGGTATCTAACTGACTCGCTGCTAAGGGATCGATCCCGACCCGGGCCAACAACGCTTGCCCATCCACCTGGTAGTAATCCAGCGCCCGACTGATCACCAGCGGCCAGGTGCCCATCACACTAACCTGATCAACGGCTCGCATAAACCATCCCTGCCGAATAGCACCCGTCAGTTCGGCAGCGGCAGCGACTGAACACGCTGTCATTTATCAATATTCTGTCATTTATCAACACTTGATCCTCACCCCAGCCTCTTGATCGATCACATAACGGCTGATTTTGTCACCGCCGCATATATTAGGGTAAAAAAATTGTCTTTACACGCCTTTCAATTGTCAGCTAAAGACCAGCCTATTGCTCGTAATACCATTCAATACAACAATCAACTGCGTTTGTTAGCAGGCTCCCTTGCTAACGGCCTGTTGCCGGGCTATTCAGGTTTATCTCAGCAATAAGCTGGTGAACCTCATAATTAGATAAAACTTTGATGCCGACTCAAGACAACAACAATAAATCGGAGAAAACTGATGCCAACCAAAATACTCCCAGGGGCCGATGCGGCTCAAAGCTATCCTTTGTTGATTAAACAGATTTTTGCTTCAGCAGGACGCTTTGAACCCGATAACCAGATCATCTACCGCGGTGATAAAAGCTTCAGTTACAAGGAATTTAAACAACGGGTTCAACAGCTGGCCAATGCCTTGAAAGCGGCCGGTGTTGAGGCGGGTGATACCGTTGCAGTGATGGACTGGGACAGCCATCGCTACCTGGAATGCTATTTTGCTGTACCTATGCTGGGTGCTGTTCTGCACCACGTGAATATCCGTCTGTCACCGGAGCAGATCGTGTACACCATGAACCATGCCGAAGATAAGCTGGTATTGGTGCACGATGATTTTGTCCCTCTGGTAGAACAGGTTAAGGGTCATCTGAATACCGTAGAAGGTTATATCCGCCTGAGCGATAGCCATACATCCATCAGTGCAGACGTTGAATTTATCGGTGAATACGAGCAATTGCTGATCGAGCAGGATACCACCTGCGACTTCCCGGACTTTGATGAAAACAGCATCGCAACAACCTTCTACACCACAGGCACCACTGGTAACCCAAAAGGCGTCTATTTCAGCCACCGCCAACTGACACTGCATACCCTGAATATGGTCGGTATGCTGGGCAGCTATGATGGCCTGCCGCTACTGCGCTCCGATTCTGTTTATATGCCGATCACCCCAATGTTTCACGTACATGCCTGGGGTGTACCTTATGCTGCAGTGATGCTGAACTGTACTCAGATCTACCCTGGGCGTTATGAACCAGACAAACTGGTTGAGCTGATCCGAGATTACAAGGTGACCTTCTCGCACTGCGTTCCTACCATCCTGCAAATGCTGCTACAGTGTGAAACCGGTCAGCAAACCCGCCTGGATAACTGGAAGATTTTGATCGGTGGCAGCGCCCTGCCTATGGGACTGGCCCAGGCCGCTACTGATAAAGGTGCGGATATTTACTCCGCTTACGGTATGTCGGAAACCTGCCCTCTGCTGACTGCAACACATCTGAATAAAGAGATTCGCGCATTACCGGTTGAGCAACAATTGAAATACCGCACGTTAACCGGCGTGACATCAAACATGGTAGACCTGACCATCACCGAGCCAGACGGCAGCCTGGCCCCTCACGACGGCGATGCCGTAGGCGAAATTACCGTCCAGGCCCCCTGGCTGACAATGGGCTATTTTAAAGAGCCGGATAAACAGGAAGAGCTATGGGAAGGCGGTCGACTGCACACAGGTGACGTGGCCTCTATTCATGAAAACGGCTTTATCGAGATTAAAGACCGTATTAAAGATGTGATCAAAACGGGTGGTGAATGGTTATCCTCCATTGAGCTGGAAAACCTGATCAGTCAGCACCCGGATGTGGCTGCGGTAGCCGTGGTCGGTGTACCAGACGAAAAATGGGGTGAACGCCCGTTCGCCATGGTGGTACCTAAAACGGCAGAACTGGAGACCGCAGTGCTACAGGAACACCTGCAGCAGTTTGTCGAAAACGGTCATATCTCTAAATGGGCGATTCCGGAAAAGATGCAGATGGTGGATGATATTCCAAAAACGTCTGTCGGCAAGATCAATAAAAAGCTGATTCGTGAAAGCCTGAAGTAATCCACACGATTTACAGACTCCTGAAAAAGCTGTCAATCAAACCGTACTCCCAGCTATGCGTGGGAGTACGATTAATAAAGAATGGCTTTCTAATAACTAAAACAACTCAAATGGACGATGCAGAACAGAGACGATGGTTTCAACATTTGTCTTTTTAGCCGTCATCCATAGTGTTTTAACGCTCTTAACACGAGCCTCTTTAAAACGGGTATGACGGGCATCCCTTTATCACAAGCATTACAGCATCTTCTGTAACACGCTTAACTTAATACATTCTAAAAACTGGCTGGCTTAATAATATGTAGCCACCCGTAATGGAGCAGATCATGGCACAACATCAAGTTGTCTTTCTTAGTGGTGTACGTACCGCAATCGGTGATTTTGGCGGTAGTCTGAAAAATGTAGCGGCGACAACGCTAGCCGCATCCGTCACCGCTGAAGCGGTTAAACGCGCCAATATCCAACCAGAGCAAGTGGGCCATGTTGTATTTGGCAACGTTCTGCACACAGATCGTCGCGATATGTATATCAGCCGTGTTGCCGCTCTGGAAGCGGGCCTGCCGGTTGAAACCCCAGCACTGACCGTAAACCGCCTGTGTGGCAGTGGTCTGCAGGCAATTATTACTGCCGCACAGCAGATCCAGCTGGGTGTTTGTAATACCGCTGTTGCCGGTGGCGCAGAGTCCATGAGCAACGCCCAATACTGGATACCTGCAGCACGTTTTGGTCAGCGTATGGGTGACGGTCAGATTGTGGACTCCATGACAGGCGCCCTGACCTGCCCAATGGAAAATTACCATATGGGTGTTACCGCAGAAAATGTGGCTGAAAAATGGGATATTAGCCGTGAGGAGCAGGACCGTCTGGCGGCACTCAGCCACCAACGCGCCGAAGCCGCTGCTGCTGAAGGTCGCTTTGATAGCCAGATCATGCCAATTGAACTGAAAAGCCGTAAGGGCACCACAGAGTTTACGACCGATGAACACGTTCGCCCGAACTGCCAGCCAGAAGATATGTATAAACTGCGTCCGGTATTCAAAAAAGACGGTAGCGTGACTGCCGGTAACGCCTCAGGTCTGAACGATGCAGCCGCAGCCGTGACCATGATGTCTGCAGAAGAAGCTGAACGCCAGGGCCTGACGCCTATGGCCAAACTGGTGGGTTATAGCTTTGCGGCGGTTGAACCAAAAATTATGGGCATCGGCCCTGTACCTGCTATCCGTCAGCTGCTGGAAAACCATGAGCTGAATGTTGATGATATCGACGTATGGGAAGTGAACGAAGCCTTTGCCGCACAGGCACTGGCCGTGGCTAAAGAGCTGGGTCTGCCGGAAGAAAAGCTGAATGTAAACGGCAGTGGTATCTCTCTGGGTCACCCCGTGGGTGCCACTGGAGCCATTATCACTGTAAAAGCACTGCATGAACTGCAACGCGTACAGGGCCGCTACGCTGTGATCAGCCTGTGCATCGGCGGTGGCCAGGGTATTGCGATGCTGATTGAGCGTTAAGCCAACTAAGCTTGCACAACTGCAAACAGAGATATCACATCGGGCAAACCTGATTTGGTATCACTAAAAAGGCCAACCCTCATGTGATAACGCATATTAAGGATTGGCCTTTTTGCTTGTTCAGATGGCTTGTACTAAGCAAGCCATTTGCTCAATGCGAATACCGTACTGTTCTACAGCATCACCGTGTAAGTACCCGAACATAAATATTCCGATATTTTCCGGCCGAATCGGCCGGAAAATAAGGGTTTTATGTAGGGAAAAGCACTGTATGCCTACTTACAACACCATTACAGTGCTGGAGCCTAGTAAAACTCATCACTGGCTTTTGTCTCTACCATCTCACCATTAAACAGCGATAACAGTAAAGCAGAGATACGCTCATGCATAATCACGGTGTGATAGTTCCCACTTTCCTGCATATGCTTACGCAGGGCATCACGTACCTCTTTTACCCCGGTCACATCAATCAGAATATCGATCTCATGGGCACCAACCAGCAGATCTGCCATCTCAGTGTACACCGGCACTTGATGCTTCTGAGCCAAAGCAATACCCGGTGCCTCCGGGTTTGTATCTGTCACTCCGACCAGATCCACAAACTCTGCATTTAATAAACGGGTCAGCAGCTCCATACCCGCATGTCCGGCACCAATCACAGCAATCTTAAAATGATCCGTATTCATGACGCTATCCTTCTCCTTCGTCTATCTGTTTTATTATTTCCATTACATCTACATCCATTACTTACTTCGAGTGCAGTAACAATCGCAAGCGGTATAGAATGACAAAAAAAAGACACTTAAGACAGTCCAAATAGTGTAAAAACGTGTCAGTTATTTCTTAAAACGGTTTGGTCCTGAGACAAATCAGCTGGAAAACAAGAGATTACAAATACAATGACATAAAGATACGTTAGGAATCAAAAATCTATTAAGCCTGGGCCACCTAGCAGCCATTCAGAGTCAGCCTGAGCGGCTTACCCTTGAATCTTTAATGCTGACCTGAGAGTAGAATAATATCGAGAAGGGATGTCCAGAGCAGGTAAAACCAGCTCTGGAGTCACAGAAACTATAAGCAGATTAGCTACGTTGAATAGCCTGCAGATCACTCAGTTTTTTCTGTGCTTTTTCGTGACCTGCATTAGCCGCCTTACAGTACAGGCTAATGGCTGTGACATTATCTTTTTCGCCTATCAAACCGCGCTCGTACATCAAGCCCAGATAATACTGTGCTTCAGCATGGTTCTGCTTGGCCGCATTCTGATACCACTGGCGGGCATGAGATAAACTTTTCTGTACCCCGCGGCCTTCAAAATAAAGCTGTCCCAGATGAAATTGAGCACTGGCATGCCCCTGCATAGCCGCTCTTTGCCAATAGGCTCCGGCACGGGCAAAATTTTGCTCTCCCATACGCCCCTGCACCCACTGCCAGCCCAAGTTGTACAGAGCTTCAGTATGATTCTGCTCCGCGGCTTGTTGCCACCAATAATGAGCCACCTCCAGCTCATTGGCACTAATCAACACCCAACCTAATAGATACTGAGCTTCAGCTTCCCCGGCCTCTGCAGCAATCTGCCAATACTCTTGCGCCAGAGGTAGGTTTTGATCAACTTCCAGACCTTCAGCATAGATCTTACCCAGTTCAACAATCGCCCCCAGATGACCTTCATTTGCCGCACTATCCCATAGCTCTTTTGCTTTGGCATAATGACCGTGCTTGCCGTTAGCATAGAGCAAACCTAACTGATACTGGGCTTCAACATCACCTTGCTCTGCCGCTCGGGTCCACCATATTTTAGCTTGGCCCTTATCTTTATCTACACCCAAACCTTTTGCATACAGCTCTCCCAGACGATAGAGAGCATTACCGTGGTCACAGGATGCCGCCAACTCCCACCAGTAACGGGCCTTCTCGTAATCGGCTTTACCCAATGCCCCTTCAGCATAAAGCTTACCCAAACGGTATTGGGAAGGTACATGACTTTTCCCAGCCGCTTGTTGCCACCAATGCCTAGCCTGCTCTGAGTCCTTCTCAATATCCAAACCATCAGCATAGATAAGACCAAGATAGTAATGAGCATTAAGATGATTTTGCTCAGCGGCCTGCCTGAACCAATGCAAGGCATCTGCATAATCCTGTACCACCCCCTGACCATTAAAATAGGTCAGACCGAGATTAAATTGAGAAGGTGCATGTTGTAATGCCGCTGCTTGTTGCCAATAGTCCAGAGCCAGACCATAACTCTGCTCAACGCCACTGCCGCTGAAAAACATAGCACCCAGATTGTACAAAGCCCCCAGATGCTGCTGCTCAGCCGCCCGCTGCCAGCATATTTGCGCGGCTTCCAAGTCCTGCCCACCACCAAGACCTTCAGCATATAGACAACCCAATTGATAAAACGCATCCGTATGGTTCAGCTCAGCGGCCGCTCGCCACCACTCCCGGGCCTGTACATCATCCTGCTCCACATCCAGAGCTTCATGATAGATTTTGCCCAGATAATACAGGGAATCCAGACAACCACCTTTGGCTGCACGCTCAAACCAGCGCCTGGCAAGACTGTAGTCCTGCTTAATCGCCTCACCTGTCATATAGGCTAAAGCCAGAGCAGATTGCGCACCGGTATGCTCGCTCTGTGCGGCAACCTCAAACCAACTAACCGCTTTTTGTGGGTTTGGCTCTATATTTAAACCCTGCTGATAGATCTTTCCCAGCTTGTATTGTGCATCAACACAACCTTTTTGTGCCGCATTCTCATAGCAGTGAATTGCTTTTTTATAGTCAGCGGTAATACCCAGACCGTCAAAGTAGATATCACCCAGCAGAAAACGGGCTTCTGCATGCCCCCGATCTGCCGCTCGTTGAAACCACTTTTTTGCCAGGGAGTAGCTTTGCTCTATCTCCTGACCATCCAGATATAAACACCCAAGGTAGAACTGGGAAGGCGTATGATTCTGGTCTGCTGCCATATCCCACCAGCCCTTGGCCAGCCCTAGATTACGACCGACACCAAGGCCCTCGGCATAGAGGCGCCCCAGATAAAATTGCGCTTCAATATGGTTATCATTAGCGGCTTTATCCCACCACTCAAGAGCCTTCTCATAATCTCGATCAACACCCAGGCCTTCAAAATGCAGATAACCCAGATAGTAATAGGCATTAGCGATCCCATGCTCAGCAGCCTGCTGCCACCAGTGAAGCGCCTGCTCATAGTCTTGTTTAACAAAGAAGAGATTACCGAGATTATTCTGTGCGTTAGGGAAGCTTTGATCTGCTGCTTTCTGATACCAATTAAGCGCTTCAGCAAAGTCCTGACGCACACTCAGACCCTTCTCATAAAAGCCACCTAAGCGACATTGAGCCTCAGCATCCCCCTCTTCCGCTGCTCTCTTGATATCCAGGTAAGCATCTCTTTGTCCTCTAAACGACATGGGTACTTCTCTTTATGATCTGACCTGCGGCTATGTTACAAACAGCACGCACTAAAATGAAAATTCATACTACACTCTCAAACAACAGTGTCTCGATATGCTTATCCCCAGCCAGAGCATAGGGCGGTAAGATAAAAAACTGTTGCTGACAATTGTTTCGGTATTGATTGAATACATTATGCACGTGTTACAAAACTCACGGATAAAGATTCTACAAAAATTGTGCGGCAGTTCCGATTTAGCTAAGCACTTAAACAAAAGACTCTCGGTAAAACGCCGTATGCTCCAACACCCCACTGCAACAGAACGAACGACTGAAGTTCAGTTCTGCATTGTTCTGTATTAAGGACTAAACAAGGGGCTCTGTTAGCCCCTTGTTTCTATTCAACTTCCGCACACTTTATGCTGATTCAACAACCAGATAAACCTGTATTCATTTAGCCTTTTTCCAACAACTCACGCAGGTCAATAATCGCGGCGTTAGCACGGGAAATATAAGATGCCATTACTAACGAGTGATTAGCAAAAATACCGAAACCACTGCCATTCAAAATAACGGGGCTCCATAAAGTATCTTGAGTGGCTTCAAGCTCACGGATAATTTGGCGCATACTCACCAGAGCATTTTTATCTTCCAATACCTTATGGAAGTCCATCTCAACCGCTTTCAGTATATGAATCAGCGCCCAGGCAGTACCACGGGTTTCATAAAACACATCATCAATTTTGTTCCACGGTGTCTTTACTCTTTGCTCACCTGGCGATGAGGTAGACTGCTTAGCCGAAGGGTCACCGGCCAGCCCTACATTAACACGCTCCTGACCGACGCTGGCAGTCAGGCGCTGAGACAGGCTCCCCAGGCGGGTTTCCACATCCATCAGCCAGTTTCTCAGGTTATCGGCACGTGCATAAAACTGAGCGTCAGACTGTTCGTTATCCGCCAGGCCGTTGCGGAAACTCTCCAGTGCCTTAATACCCTTTTTATACTCAGATTCAGAGGCAGGCAGAATCCAACTGGAACTATCGAAGTTAAACTGAGGCTCCGCAATGGTCAGATCTTTATCCTCTGTGGATTGAGACTGAGAACGAGAGATATCCTTACGCAGAGCACGGCTCATATCTCTCAACTGAACCAATACGCCAAACTCCCAGCGCGGGATATTATCAAGCCACACACCTGGAGGCATACGATCATTGGTCAAATAGCCACCCGGCTTATTTAATAGGGTATCAGCCATAGTGATCAGTGCAGTGGTTGTCGCATAACCGACTGTATCGGCTTTATGACCATGAGCTTCTGCTTGCGCCTGAACCTGCTCTTTAACGGAAAACGCATTCGGTTCCAGACTCCAGTAAATACCTAATGCACCTGCGCCCAACAAATAAAGCCCCAGAGCACCTGCGACAACCTTGCCAATGGAGCCGCCAGGAACACTGTCCTGCAGGTCTTCCATCCAATCACCAATGCTTTGCGCTACCCTTTTCAACATGTCGTATCCTCTTTGCCCTATCCGATAGGCGTACTTATCTTTTAAAGCCTGATTTTTAAAAGCTTAATTTCAAACAACCATTTTAAACAAGATCTGTTTTACCCAGAAAACCACTATTTAGCAAAAACCACAGGAACCCTATCGGTCAATCGTACTCTCAATGGTTACAGATCTGCTCACAAGTTCGCTGTTACTGTGTACACAGTGTTGTATATTAGGGCAGTTTCACAAATTTACACTGCTTTGTCCTTATAAAATCGCTGCTTAGCGGATGCTTTTGTCATAAAAGATCCTGAACAGCAAACAGGGTAATCAGTGTCAGAATCCATAGGACCGGTTATCTTGCTGACTTTTATCTTCGCAAAGCGTCAATTCCGTAAATCACAACAGATAAAGCCTCTTCCTGCCTTAATGTTACTGTGCCTGTTAGGTACCAGTCAGCCGGTATTCAGTGGCTTTTTCTCTAGTTCACAGTCATCTAACTCAAACCTCAGTAATAGTCAGCAGCGCTTTCTACCGGTTGAAGAAGCCTTTCAGCTATCGGGGCAATTAAAAGAACAACAGCTGATCCTGAACTGGCGGATAGAGCCAGAACATTATCTTTACCGTTCCCGCTTTAATATACGCTTACTGGAACCCCGTACACTGGTACTGAGTGATATGGATATCCCCAGAGGGGAAAAGACCCATGATGAGTTTCTGGGGGAGGTCGAGATCCTGCGCCATCAGGTCAGCATTCAGACACGGCTCAACATCAGTGAGCAATTACTGAATCAAGGTGTCGTGATTGAAGTAACATTCCAGGGCTGTGCCGATGCCGGACTCTGCTACCCTCCACACCGCCAAATACTGAACCTGGTGCCACAACGATAAACCCTCTATCAGGGACAGAAAATTGCAATACTACTAAATAGAGCTTGGCTTTGTCGGGATAGTAAACCTGCACCTCAGTCGATGCTGGCTTCAAAGAATCAACGTAGAAATAGCTCAAAAGCTCAGATGACGCGCTAATCCAGTAAATAAAATATATAAAGTCAAAAAATCGTCAATCAGTAGCGAAAAGCGAGAAAATAAACTGGAACAGTCAAAAACTGGACAACTTCTTACATTTTGTGCAAACTAAGGCCCGGTTAAACCAGTTTTCCGCAAGTTAGCCGCAAAATTATGGCTTTTTATCGTCAAATTATTATGTTTTTGCGAATTTTAGCGACAAACCTTGGTTTCACCCTGTATCGAGTCATTTTTTATTGAAGCAGGACTTTTGCACACTATGGCTTCCATTCTGGTGTTAAACGGCCCAAACCTGAATTTACTGGGCACCCGGGAACCGGAAATTTACGGTTCACAAACCTTGGCAGATATCTCACAGGATCTGGCCGAAACCGCCGCCAGTCAGGGACACCAACTGGAATGCTTCCAGAGCAATGCCGAACACGCATTGATCGACCGTATTCATGCCGCCCGGGATGAAGCGTTAGATTTTATTCTGATCAATCCTGCAGCCTTTACTCACACCAGTGTAGCAATTCGCGATGCTCTGCTCGGGGTTAATATTCCTTTTATTGAAGTTCATCTCTCTAATATGCACGCCAGGGAACCTTTCCGCCAGCATTCTTATCTGTCAGATGTCGCTGTGGGCGTGATCTGTGGTCTGGGTGCTCAGGGCTATGACCTGGCACTGCAAGCAGCTCTGACTCAATTGGCAAAAGCAAAGCAGTAACCGCAATACAGCATCTGCGAACTTAATGCTGATTTGATAGCTTATGTAAAAAGCAAAAGCCAAACGCAAATAATTAAGACACTCACTTTTAGCTCATACATTCAGCAGACACTGCGGAGCTAAAAGCATAATTAAGCAATGTATTAAAAAGTGCGCGATGAGTACTAAAAACAGGAAGCTAAAAACAGGCCACCCATTCACCGGGTCACGCTAAGCCTAAGGATTACGGGCACTATCTATTTGGATCAAATGGACCAAATGGACCAAATAAAGTGTCCGGCTGCTTGATCACCTGAAGCAGCAGTCGGATAGCAACAGAAGAGACAGGCGACCTGCTGAACTCCCAAGATAATCTGGTGCGTTAATAGCCCAGTCCTGGAGAGTTCAGATGGCCCCTATGACAACACACCTTGAGTGAAAGAGATTAATCATGGATATCCGTAAAGTTAAAAAGCTGATCGAACTGCTGGAAGAATCTAACATTGCAGAAATCGAGATTCAGGAAGGCGAAGAGTCCGTTCGCATCAGCCGCAATATCGCTGGCGCTGCTGTTCAGTATGCTCCGGCTCCTGTAGCAGCACCTTTTGCACCTGCAGCAGCTCCAGCGCCAGCAGCAGCTCCTGTAGCAGATGCTACACCTGCAGTTTCTGGTCACGCAGTTAAATCGCCCATGGTTGGTACCTTCTATGGCGCTCCGGCTCCTGGCGCTAAAGCGTTTGTCACCGTAGGCCAGAGCGTTAAGAAAGGCGACACCATCTGTATCGTTGAAGCGATGAAAATGATGAACCAGATCGAAGCCGACAAAGACGGCACCATCGGTGAGATTCTGGTAGAAGACGGCCAGCCGGTAGAATTTGATCAGCCCCTGGTAACAATCGTCTAAATCGACGTACGTTACTGAATTCCAAACTGACCTGAAAAGTCCAGAGATAGGAAAGGCTGATCATGCTAGATAAAGTACTTATTGCCAACCGGGGTGAGATTGCGCTGCGTATTCTGCGTGCCTGTAAAGAACTGGGCATCAAAACCGTGGCCGTTCACTCTACGGCAGACCGTGATCTGATGCATGTTCGTCTGGCTGACGAATCCGTATGTATCGGTCCGGCATCCTCGACAGATAGCTATCTGAACATCCCTGCTATTATCAGCGCGGCAGAAGTTACCGACTCCGAAGGTATTCACCCAGGTTATGGTTTCCTGGCTGAAAATGCTGATTTTGCGGAGCAGGTTGAGCGCTGTGGTTTCCAGTTTATCGGCCCTAAAGCAGACGTCATTCGTCTGATGGGTGATAAAGTATCCGCCATTGATGCGATGAAAAAAGCCGGTGTACCGACAGTACCTGGCTCTGATGGCCCTCTGCCTGAAGATGATCCAGAAGCCATGATCAAGATCGGTCGTCGTATTGGCTTCCCTGTGATCATTAAAGCTGCTGCCGGTGGTGGTGGTCGCGGTATGCGCGTAGTACATACCGAAGCGCATCTGGTGAACGCAGTGCAGGTAACCAAGGCTGAAGCAAAAGCAGCCTTTGGTGACGACACCGTTTACATGGAAAAATTCCTGCAGAACCCGCGTCACGTTGAAATTCAGGTTCTGGCCGATGGCCAGGGCAACGCGATTCACCTGGGTGACCGTGACTGCTCTCTGCAGCGTCGTCACCAGAAGGTTCTGGAAGAAGCTCCTGCACCGGGCATCCCGGACGATATCCGTCAAGCGGTACAGGAAAGCTGTGTTAAAGCCTGTATCGATATCGGCTACCGTGGTGCCGGTACCTTTGAATTCCTGTATGAAGACGGCGGTTTCTACTTTATCGAAATGAACACCCGTGTTCAGGTAGAGCACCCTGTGACCGAGATGGTAACCGGTGTTGATATCGTAAAAGAGCAGCTGCGCATTGCCAGTGGCCTGCCACTGTCAATCAAACAGGAAGACATTGTCATTCGCGGCCACTCATTTGAGTGTCGTATCAATGCCGAAGATTCCCAAACCTTCCTGCCATCGCCAGGTAAGGTGACTCACTTCCACGCCCCTGGCGGTCTGGGCGTGCGTATGGATTCTCACCTGTACGACGGTTACAGCGTACCACCTTACTACGACTCCCTGATCGGCAAGCTGATCACCTGGGGTGAAACCCGTGAGATAGCTCTGACCCGTATGCGCAACGCGCTGGATGAGATCCTGATCGAAGGCATCAAGTCCAACGTTGCTCTACAGCAGGATCTGGTGCGTGACCATGGCTTTATGGAAGGTGGTATCAATATTCACTACCTGGAAAAGAAACTGTCTCTGTAACAGTCTTTTTTATTCAACCGGACAACGCATCAGACCAGTTTAATTGCGATAAACAGCCGGATTGAGAAAAGCCAGAAAAACCGGAGCTTAGCCTCCGGTTTTTTTACGCCCATTCAATCTATCCTCATAAGATTCTATGCTCTGAAGATGACTTTTTACCCCAGCAGAGTACAATGCCCCGCTTGCCTTGCCAGCCCTATAGAATCAAGCGGCTGCGGATCACCAACAGGAGAACACCATGCCTTGGCTTCAGATTAAACTTGATACCGACCCGGCCCACGCCGACGTACTGGAAGAGCTGCTGCTTGCGGCAGGTGCCTGCGCCGTCACCCTTGAAGATGGCAAGGATGAACCTCTATTCGAACCCATTCGCGGTACCACTCCGCTGTGGCAACACACCCGTATCACAGGCTTGTTCGATGCGGATCAAGATAGTAATGCGATGACGGAAGCCATGAAACTGGGCTGGCAAGAGATCTTCCCTGAGCAAACCTTCCCACCACTGCGCATTGAGATTCTGGAAGACAAAGACTGGGAACGCGAGTGGATGGAAAACTTCCACCCGATTCAGGTTGGTCAACGCCTATGGATCTGCCCTAGCTGGCGTGATGCCCCAGACAGTGAAGCCGTCAACCTAACCCTGGACCCAGGCCTGGCCTTTGGCACCGGCACCCACCCAACCACCTTTATGTGTCTACAGTGGCTGGATAAAAACGATGTCAGCGGCAAAACAGTCGTGGATTACGGTTGTGGCTCAGGCATTCTGGGCGTTGCAGCCCTGCTATTAGGCGCGAAACAAGCTTGGGGAGTAGATAACGACCCACAAGCCCTGATTGCGACCCGGGATAACACCCAGCGCAACCAACTGCCCGATGAAAGCTTTGAAGTCTTTATGCCAGGCAAATTGGAAGATACACAAGCAGATCTGATGCTGGCTAATATTCTTGCCGGCCCATTAATCGATCTGGCCGAGACAATTACAACACTGGTCAAACCAGAAGGCCAGCTGGTCCTGTCTGGCATTCTTCAGCACCAGGCCAGTGAAGTCATCGAAGCCTATACACCCTGGTTTGATTTTGCCCCCCCCAGAACACAGGAGGAATGGGTATGCCTAACTGCGGTCAAAAAACGCGATTAAGCTGATAAAAGCGTAAAACTTGGTTACACCTTGTAAAATAAGCAGTTTCAGCAACAGAAGCATTGCCTGAAGCTGCTTAGCCTTTTATCATGTCTACTTAGGCCTGTTGGAAGAAAGACACATAGATGATGGATGACCAGCTAACCCGCTGCCCTCACTGCAAGACCAGTTTTTTAATCACCGAAGCTGATCTGCGACTCGGTTGCGGTGTCGCACGCTGTGGCGCCTGTTTAAAAATTTTCAGCGCTACCAACCATTTATTCACTCTTGAAGAGATTGAAGAAGAGTCTGCCTTTGGCTCAGCCACAACGTCTCAGCCCTCAACGGATCAGATTCTGCCCTCTGAGATCACTATTGAGCCCGACTCTAACCCAACTTTTGCTGCTGCCCCACGGGAGCTTGAGCAAACCACCTATACACCACAGCCAACATATACGCCGCAGCCAACAATAGAAAAAACACAACATTCTTTTAATCAGCCTGAAAAGCAGCAATCTCAGGAAAATCAATCTGATACCCTGAAATCCGAAATGCCTGCTGAGCACCAGTTACAAGACCATATACCAGAACAACTCCGCCCTGCAGCCCCAGTAATGGAAGCGCTGGACGTTAATCTCGAACTGGATGAGCTGCGCCAAGCCAGAAATTCCCGTCCACTATCAGAACGCATTGAAGCCGAGGAGCCCCGTTTAGACGGACCACCACCCGAAGGGTTTGAAGAGGCCTACTATAACAGCAATATCGAAGCAACCGACAGCGCACTGACAGATTTCGATATGACACCTGTAGCTCCGCCTAAGCAAGCTAAAGAACATTCTAAAATAGATATCCTGCTGAACAAGCCTGTTGTTATTGCTGCTGCTATCTTATTTATTTTTATTCTGACTTTTCTAATCTTACTGGGCAGCACCCGCTCCTTAAGCCAAAGTCCCAAATTAAATGGCCTAGTTGAGACTTTATGTGCAATATCCAGCTGCAATCATCCACTTATGGAAGATTTCAAGCCATTAACCGCAACCCAAGCAAGCTTAAGCCAGAACGATAACAACCTGATTATAGAGTTTGTACTGGAAAACCCCAGCGAAAGCACCCTGCCTTTCCCAGGCATTATTGCCGAACTGTTAAATGAAGAGGGACAGGTCATTGGAGAGCAAAACTTCCAACCAGATCAGTACCTGATGAATATGCCTTTTGCTGATCATCAGCTTCCCCCGGAGCTTCCTGTCGCTATCACGCTGACAATGACGGAACTAAACCCTCAGGTCGAAGATTTCCGTCTGACATTCATACCGCCTCTGAACTAAGTCCGCGAAGCGACAATAACAAGAACGAGAGGTATCGACAGGTCTGGCACCCACAAAATATTTTTGTTTCGCTATTTCACATCAATAATCTGGCTAAAAATTCATTTTTTTGGCCTGAAGCCCCCTAATCCCTTTACTCTCCGGGAAGACATAGTATTATTAGCGCCCCCCAAAGTACCGACCTATAAGGCCTGTACTGTTTGCATCAATTTAGGCAAACACAACTCAATAACGGTTTAACATGATCAAGATTGGCCCATATTCAGTTAAGCAACCTACCATTCTGGCGCCGATGGCTGGCGTAACAGACCGTCCTTTCCGACAGCTCTGTCGCGAGATGGGCGCAGGTCTGGTAGTGTCTGAGATGGTGACCTCTGATGTACGCCTGTGGCACACCCGAAAATCACAACTTCGCCTGGATCATAGCGGCGAACAAGCCCCTCGCTCAGTACAGATTGCCGGTGGCGACCCTGAAATGCTGGCTGAAGCAGCCCGTATGAATGCAGCTCAAGGCGCACAGATCATCGATATCAACATGGGCTGCCCGGCCAAAAAAGTGTGTAACAAGGCTGCAGGCTCTGCATTGCTCAAAGATGAGGCCCTGGTAGCAGATATTCTGCAAGCAGTGGTATCGGCTGTAGATATCCCTGTTACCCTAAAGATCCGCACCGGTTGGAGCCCTGAACACCGCAATGGTGTTACTATTGCCAAGATGGCACAGGATGCGGGTATTCAGGCTCTCGCGGTTCATGGCCGCACCCGTTCAGATGCCTACCGTGGCGACGCTGAGTACAACACCATAGCCGAGATTCGCCAGGCTATCTCTATTCCATTATTTGCCAATGGTGATATAACGTCACCGGAAAAGGCCAAATTTGTGCTGGATTATACGGGTGCCGATGCCGTTATGATTGGCCGAGCAGCTCAAGGGCGCCCCTGGATTTTCCGCGAGATCAATCATTATTTGGCAACCGGAGAAAAACTGCCTGAACCCGACATTGATACTGTTTATCAATTATTAAACCAACATCTGAGTGCACTGTACGCATTTTACGGCGACTATATGGGGGTACGTATAGCCCGTAAACACGTCAACTGGTATCTGGGCACTCGAGAAGATGGCGTGAACTTCAGAAAACTGTTTAACCAGCTGGAAACACCTGAACAACAGCAAATGGCCGTGGAACAGTTTTTACTGAACAACCTATGTCCCAATCTGGCTGACCTGCAAATAAAGGTGGCCTGAAGTGAGCAATGATAGTTTGAAAAATATGGATATTTCAGAAAAACAACCTGCTGTTGAGCAGGCTCAGCTGGAAACCCAGCAAACCACAGAAAGCCCTCAGCCCCTGCGTAATAGTGTTGAAGCGGCACTGGACAATTACTTTACTCATCTGGATGGCCAACCTGTGACCGACTTATATCAGATGGTACTGGCCGAGGTGGAAGCACCGTTACTGGAAGCAGTGATGCGTTATACCGGAGATAACCAGAGCCAGGCTTCTGAAATTCTGGGCCTGAATCGTGGCACCCTGCGCAAAAAACTTAAACATTATGGCCAGCTGTAAGCAAAACAAAAGCCATAGTACACCCATGTCATATTGGGTCGACTTAAAGTGTTTTTTGTCGCAAATCGTGGGCACGAGAAACGCCCATAGCCTGCTATAATGAGCTGAACTTATCAAAACGGCAGTACTTCTCTGCCGTTTTTATTTTCTTAACTACCCTGTGAGAAAGACGAAAACTATGGCTGCAAATGCACAAAACCTGCCGGTTCGCCGGGCCTTAATCAGCGTATCGGATAAAACCGGCGTTGTTGAGTTCGCTAAAGCACTGACCGAGCGCGGTGTAGAGATCCTGTCTACCGGCGGTACTTTCAAGCTGCTGACCGAGCAAGGTGTACCTGCAATTGAAGTATCCGACTACACCGGTTTCCCGGAAATGATGGATGGCCGTGTTAAAACTCTGCATCCAAAAATCCACGGCGGCATTCTGGCTCGTCGCGGCCAGGATGACGAAGTGATGGCTGAAAATGGTATTCAGGGCATCGATCTGGTTGCAGTAAACCTGTATCCATTCGAAGCCACTGTTGCTCGCGAAGACTGCACCCTGGAAATGGCTGTCGAAAACATCGATATTGGCGGTCCAACCATGGTACGTTCTACCGCCAAGAACCATGCATTCGTGACCATCGTAGTAGATGTAAACGACTATGGCCGTATTCTGAACGATATGGATGCTCACGACGGCGCTGTTGCTCAAGCCACTCGTTTTGATCTGGCGATTAAAGCCTTCGAGCACACTGCTGCATACGACGGCATGATCGCTAATTACTTTGGCCGTCTGGTTGAAGGTGGCAGCGAAAACTTCGCTCGTACCTACAACGTTCAGTACGAGAAGAAGCAAGAGATGCGCTACGGTGAGAACCCTCACCAGAAAGCCGCTTTCTACGTTGAGAAAAACCCGGTTGAAGCCAGTGTTTCCACAGCGAAACAACTGCAGGGCAAAGAGCTGTCTTTTAACAACGTTGCTGACACTGATGCTGCATTTGAGTGTGTGAAATCTTTCGCAGAGCCAGCCTGTGTGATCGTTAAACACGCCAACCCATGTGGTGTAGCGATTGCCGAGAACCCACTACAAGCCTACGAACTGGCATTTCAAACTGACCCTACCTCAGCCTTCGGTGGCATCATCGCCTTTAACCGCGAGCTAGATGCGGAAACGGCTAAAGCGATCATTGATCGTCAGTTTGTTGAAGTGATTATTGCTCCTGGAGTTTCCGAAGAAGCCAGCGCAATTGTTGCAACTAAAGCCAACGTACGCCTGCTGGATTGCTCCGACAACTGGCCAGGTGAGCGTGATTACGGCCTGGACTACAAGCGTGTCAACGGTGGCCTGCTGATTCAGGATCGTGACATGGGCATGGTGACTGACGACGAACTGAAAGTTGTGACTAAAAAAGCCCCAAGCGAAGAGCAGATGCGCGATCTGGCCTTTGCCTGGAAAGTCGCTAAGTTTGTTAAGTCTAACGCTATTGTATACGTGAAGAACGGTCAGACTATTGGCGTGGGTGCCGGCCAGATGAGCCGGGTATACAGCGCTAAGATCGCGGGCATTAAGGCGGAAGACGAAGGCCTTGAAGTACCTGGCTCTGTTATGGCATCTGATGCCTTCTTCCCATTCCGTGACGGTATCGATGCTGCAGCTAAAGCCGGTATCAGCGCTGTCATTCAGCCTGGCGGCTCTATGCGTGATCAGGAAGTAATTGATGCAGCAGATGAACATGGTATGGCTATGGTATTTACCGGTATGCGTCACTTCCGTCACTAAGAGTTTCAGCGCAGGATTATATCTTGCGACAGTTCGTTGTGAATCATTAATGACAACATAATTAATTCACTATCGAACTGATTATTTAAAAGGCCCTGAACATACAGGGCCTTTTCTTACCGTCTGACAACCGGCCCTAAACACATCTTCACCATCCGTTAAAGCTCACTATTTTTCCTGACCACTCCTTTTATCCCACCCCTACACTAAGCCTCCTTTTTTTCACAGCAAAAGACTATATAGCAACTATAAACTATTGCCCCCCATGCCCTTTTAGCACTATGCTGACAGTTAACGGGATCGTTGATGGTACCTAAAACACGACTATGTCTCTTCAGCATTCAAAACAGATTTCTGATCACCCACTGGCCAGCATTATAGGTCGGCGGATTATTCTTATTCTGGTGATTATCAGCAGTAGTATTACTCTGATTTCAACACTGCTTCAGCTTTATGCAGATTACACTCGGGAAGTTAATGCCGTAGAAGCCAGACACACCGAACTAAAGCAGGTACATGCCGAATCCCTGGCGATTAATCTATGGGAGTTTAATGAGAGCCAGTTAAAACTGCGCCTTGAAGGCTTGGTTAAACTACCTGGCCTGGCCTATATCAAGGTAACATCAAACACAGGCAATCAGTTCTGGGATGCAGGTCATGCCGTTAATGGCGATAAGTTCGAGAGTAAAATCCCCCCTGTGTATGAAGGCCCCGGCTCTCAAACCCCCTTTGTTTTAGGTACATTGCATGTTGAATCCAGTGCAGAAGAGATTTATCAACAGCTGTTTGAGACTTTCACCTCTCTCTTACTAATCAACGGTATTAAAACGTTTATTGTATCTGCCATGGTACTCTGGGTATTCCATTTTAGTGTCAACCGACGTATTTTCAGTATTATGCGCTATCTTGAGCGTTTCCGGCCCAGCCAAAAACATGTCCCCCTTGAACTGGAAAAGCCCTCTTTTATCACCACTAAAGAAGATGAACTGGACATTCTAGGCCTGGCAGTTAACCAACTCAGCCAAAAGTTACACCAGTTATACAGTGAAATTGAACAAGAAAAGAACCGCTTCAGTGATTTTGCCAATGTGGCATCAGACTGGCTGTGGGAGACAGATGCTGACGGCCAACTCTCATTTGCCTCTGAGCAAATGTTGATACAACTGGATAGCAGCCATCAGGATTCACTTTTGGGCAAAAACCTGGCCCAACTGTTAGACACCCCTGCTCTACAGATCAGTTTTGAGCAGAAAAGTGATTTTAACGACCTTGAGCTTCAGATTACCCTACATGAAGAAACTCACTACTTTGTCCTCCAGGGGTTAGCGCAGTTTGAATATGGCCGCTTTCTTGGCTTTAGGGGCACCGCGGTTGATATTACCGCTAAGAAGCGGGCTCAGACTCAGCTGCAAGAGCTGAATGAAACCCTTGAGCTTCGGGTACAGCAACGCACCGAACAGCTAAAAAACTCGCTGGAAGAACTTGAGCTGACACAGAACCAATTGATAGAACGTGAAAAAATGGCCTCATTAGCCAACTTGGTTGCCGGCATCGCTCACGAGATTAATACACCATTAGGCGTCGCGATTACGGCCACCTCGATGCTGGATCATTCAGATAACAATCCAGAAAAAGAAGCTGTAGAACTGATCGATAACAATCTACAAAGAGTCGTTCGACTGGTTCAGATGTTTAAACAAACCGCTGTGACCAATCAACACACTCATGTGGAAAATGTACAGCTTAAAGAGCTGTTCCACGATCTTAGCCTGGGTTTCCAGCAGTCTCTCACAGAAAAAAGTGCCACCTTTGTGACTGAAGCCGATGACAGACTGACTTGGTCAACCGTTTCCTCCAGCTGGCTACAAGTGATAGGCCAGCTGATTAACAACAGCCTGACTCACGGCTTTCCTCAGGCTAACTTTAAGAACCGCATCTCACTCAAGGCATTTACTCAAGGAGACCATCTGGTTGTCGAATATTGTGATAATGGCGTAGGTATCAATGATGAGATGCTTGATAAACTGTTTGAACCCTTTCATACCACACGGCGTAACCAGGGCTGTACAGGGCTAGGTATGCATATCGTCTACAACCAAGTGACCCAGATCCTTAAAGGCACCATTGAAGCCGATAGCGCACCAGAGGAAGGCTTTAGCGTATGCATTCGAGTGCCAGCACTTGAAGAAGAGCACCCACCAGGTCAATAGAAAGCTCTATTAGGGGCTGGTGATCAAAAGCAAATGGAAGAAGCTTCTCTTCCATTTTTACCTTCCATACCACAATAACATCAACACGCCCAATGGCGTCAGTTGGTTATTTTCAGAATAGCAGTTAACATCAATACCGCACACGCCATACCACCGGCTACCAAAGCCATTCCCTTCCCCTTATAACGCTCAGGCTGAAGACGCGCTTCACGAAACCCCATTAGCGCAAAGAGTAGAGCAAGCAGCGCGACAAAATAACCCAGAGGCACCGACATAGCAGCGCAGCCAATCGCCATTACCGACCAGAATGAGGTCTGTACCGGCCTCAACTCATCGCTACCCACCTCTTTTACTGCCGCAGCCTGCATCTGCCCGGCAGGAAGATTAAATACCTGACACGCTCGCTCAGCATCAAGCTCAAAACTCACCAGAATACCGCTATCCGGTAAACCACGACCTCTCCACCCGGTAAGATCGAATTGAAATTCACGACCATCCTCGGCACGGATAATACCTAATTGCTGCGCTGTATCAAACGCAATCACTTCGCCCTGCATTCAACCTCCTGTAGCGGATAACGATGCCTGCCATAAAGCCAGTGGCCGCGCCAACTGCTCTCGTAGCAGAGAAAAATTAACATATCGAACCTGACGTGCAATCTCTTGCCCGTCTAAACAAACAATCAGCGTGGGTGCGGATAATACCTGAAAAGCCGAACAGGCTTGAGGCAAAACAGCCAAATCAATAGAAAAGCAGCGGCTGGAAGGCAAAAAATCATACGCCCACAGAGGTAACTTTCGTTTAATGTCCTGACAGGGTGCACAATTCGGAGTAGTAAACAACTGCCAACTCAAGCCCGGAATATCAATCAGCAACTCCAGCTGGTCGATCGCCTCCAAAGCGGGAAACCTCTCAGCTAAATGATCAACCGAGCGATTAGCTGCCATCGCGATGATCAGATAAAGTAATAGATACCGAGTCAGAGAAACGCAGTGCATGCGGTTTATCCACTTCAACCTGAGCCACATGCACCTGATCGTAGCCCATAATAATATCCAGAATCTCGCGGGTCAGACGCTCCAGCAGCGCAAAGCGATTCTCTTCTACATGCTTGATCACTGCCTTGGTAATGGTACGGTAATTCAGTGCCTCATCAATATGATTGAAACTCACCGCACGATCAGCGTGATACTGAATAGTGATATTAATAATCACATCCTGTTTATTCAGAATCTCATCTTCATTGATACCAATATAAGTTCTCAGACGCAGATTCTTAATTTGAATAGTGGCTAGGTTATGCCCTGACTGGGCATTACTGACAGCGTGTAATGGCATAAGCGTGTCTCTGTCCAATAAAAAGAACTTGGTATATGTATACAAAAAAGCTCAGGACTGACCTGAGCTTTTTGCGAAACCCGGTCAGCTGGTAATCAACTGCAGGTATTCCTGCCGGGTAGCCTGAGATTCGCGGAATGAGCCCAACATCACTGAAGATTTCATCACGGAGTTTTGTTTCTCAACGCCTCGCATCATCATACACATGTGCTTGGCTTCAATGGTCACAGCTACACCTCGGGCACCTGTAACTTCCAGCACTGCATCTGCAATCTGCTTAGTCAGATTTTCTTGGATCTGGAAACGTCGTGCATACATATCCACAATACGTGCAAACTTAGACAGACCTAACACCTTACCAGCAGGTAAATAGGCAATATGGCATTTACCGATAAAAGGTAGCAGGTGGTGTTCACACATTGAGTACAGCTCAATATCTTTTACGATAACCATCTCATCAGTTTCTGACTCAAATACCGCACCATTAGTCACCTCAGTCAGCGTCTGATGATAACCACGGGTCAGATATTGCATCGCCTTAGCAGCACGCGTAGGTGTATCCAACAGACCTTCACGCTTAGGATCTTCACCTAATTCGGTCAGAATGGTCTCGTACAGATCCGCCAGTTTTTCACTCATTGGGTTACCTTTTAATTAACATCTATATTTATGCTGACTTTCTAATGTAAAATTAACAGCATAACTTTTTCCGGACATTACACCTAGACATGCTGTTGTCTCAAATGAAGGCAACAATGATAACCGATGTTGTTCATATCCGGGTGCGACAATTTGTCCATTTTACCTGACTTGGTTGGTCAAGCATAATGCCGCCCAAGGGTTAACTGTAAATTCATTCGAATCTGTTATACTTCGCGCACTCAAAAGCAGATCACTTGTAGCAATAAGCATGCAATAGCCTGATATAACAGGATCGAGCAGCAAGTGAGGCATCAGGCCAGAAATAAGGATATCGTATCTTTTTCGGCGCTTTTGCTCAGTGTGACTACCCATTGATACGTAGAAACCTTGATCCACAGAAACGGTGAGCTATGAAACGACTACTGACAACAGTTGCTCTTTTAGGAGCATGTCTACCTGCCTATGCTGAAACTTCTGCCAATAGCGGCTATCAACTGCCAGCGGATACCGTTCTTCGCGTACAGGTTCTAGTGGATAAAACGGTCAATAACGGTGAAAGTATCTCTCACCTACTACTGAAAGCAACCGGCAGTGAAACCGGGGCATATCTGCCTGAACGCTGCCTGATGTCCGCTAACGCAGAAATTAACAATCAGCAATTGGAAGTATCTGTTAACCGCGCACTATGCGTTGAACCCAATGGCGACATATTTGACGGTGCAATGAATGCACGTATTGTTGATCAAAATCATGACTTTGGCTTAGCCGAAGCGTGTTCCGGTAATACCTGCACACTACAGGCTGGTCACGACTACACATTACGCCTGTTAGATTCAGCTAATATAGGCCTGGTAGTAAACCAGACAGAACAGATCAATATTCAGCGCCGCAATCATCAGCCGGACAGTAATAGTCAACAGTAACCCAACGGCAGCATCTGTAATATATTAAGGAGCAAAGCATTCACTTTGCTCCTTAAGCCTAGTAGTCCATCAGTCTTATAAATTAGGATAAAGGCGTTTTAACTTAATTCGGGCATCTTCCGTTGTAAAACGCCAGTCCACTCTTTGTTTTCCCCGGTTTCTCTCTTCAACCCAGCTACTTACCTCACGCTCGACTGTTTCAATATCTGGCAATCGTCTGTCCAGACATTGCCGTGCTAATACACTGAACTCACACTCTGCCATATTCAGCCAGCTACCATGCTTTGGTGTATAAACAAACTCCAGTTTATCCAACAAAGCCCTTGCCACTTCGGGTTTGAATGCTTTGTAAAGTGATGCGCCTGTATGTGTATTGAGATTGTCCATCACCAGCG
>NZ_AULT01000010.1 GCF_000422425.1 Oceanospirillum beijerinckii DSM 7166 | reverse complement strand
ACAAGTAGCGGCCTATTTGGGTTTAGTGCCTCGTATCCAGCAATCAGGGCAATGGAAAGGAAGAAGCCGTTTAAGTAAGCAGGGGCCAGCCAAAATAAGAGCAAAGCTCTATATGGCAGCAGTCAGTTGTTTACAACATAACCCAGATATTCGACATCAATTTAAGCGTTTAGTAGAGAAGGGTAAAAGTAAAATGCAGGCCCTGTGCGCAGGTATGCGCAAGCTTGTTCAAATTTGTTTTGGTGTTGTAAAGCATCAAAGCGAATATCACCCTCAATCAGCCTAAAAGAGCTGTTGAAGGTGATTTGGAGAGATGGTATCTACAATAACTTATCTTGACCTACAATAACTTATCTTGATTGGTATTACTCTTACCCAGCACTATAGCGCCTTAACAAAAACCTTAGAGTTGCGTTGCCAGTTATACAGCTGCTGACGACTTTGCGGCAAAGCATCCACACCCGCAGGCTCAAAGCCCCGCTCCTGAAACCAGTGGGCGGTATGCGTAGTTAACACAAACAGCGCCTTCAGCCCCAAGCGACGGGAACGCTTCTCGATATGTTGCAGAATCAGGCCGCCACGATCACCGCCGCGAAACTGGGGATCAACCGCAACACAGGCCAGCTCTCCAATCCTTCCATCCTGTTCATCCATATAAGGATATAGCGCCGCACAGGCGACGATCATGCCATCCAGCTCCACCACGGTAAACTGATCGATCTCGGTTTCCAGCCGTTCACGGGAGCGACGTACCAGCACTCCCTGCTCTTCCAGGGGTTGAATCAACTCAAGAATGCCGCCAACGTCATCAATACTGGCATCACGTACCTGCTCATACAGCTCCTGAGTGATCATGGTACCGCCGCCATTACGGGTAAACAGCTCCTCCAGCAAGGCTCCATCCTGCTGATAGCTGATCAAATGGGCGCGCCCGACACCAAAGCGACTGGCCTGCCAGGCAGCTTGCAGGGCCGGATACAAACGATGTTCTTCTGATAGCAGATCCAGCAACTGCCCTGCCTGTTTAGGTGCCATATCCCGGATCACCTCACCCTCATCATCCAGCAAACCTTTCTGCTCACTGAAGACGATCAGCTTATCCGCTTTCAGCTCAATGGCCGCACGGGTCGCTACCTCCTGCACTGTCAGCGAAAACACCTCTCCTGTCGGTGAAAAACCAATGGGGGGCAGCAAGACGATAGCGCCATCATTCAACTGACGATTAATCGATACACAATCCACACTGCGCACAATACCTGCATGACCAAAGTCCTGACCATTGATAATACCCAGCGGGCGCGCTGTAATCATATTGCCGCTGGTCACCCGAATGCTGGCACCATGCATGGGAGAGTTTGGCAAACCAGACGACAAACGGGATTGCAACTCCAGACACGCAGAACCTGCTGCATCCTTAATTATTTCCATCGCATCGCTGCTGATTGCAGGACGGGGGCCAAAAAATGCCAACTCTATATTACGTTGCTCAAGACGCTGCTGAATCTGCGGTTGTGCGCCAAAGGCCAGCACCAAACGCACTCCCAGACTGTTTAACAGCGCCAGGTCATTGACGATATTGGTGAAGTTTTGATGCTGCAGGGCATAGCCATCCAACAACAGGACAAAGGTGCGGCCACGATGGGCGTTAATATAAGGCGACGAGTTACGAAACCAATGTACGTAATCTTGTAGGTTGTCCAATTTCTGTCAGTCCAACTCAGCGGGTTGATCAAATATTCATAGCATAAAGTTATGCTGATTGTAGTCGCCAGCACGACAAGAAGAAAGATAGGATAGCAGGACTAAACCCTGCAGAGGGATCAAACATTTAACGCAAAACTGTAAACTCATGCCGGATAGCATGCCATAAAAATGGCGGCCTTAGAGCCGCCATCGCTTATAAAAAAGCACCTTTGGCGTCTGATTTAATTGCCAAACACACCTTTCAGTACGAAGAAGAACAGAATAGACAGCGCAGCACCGGCTGGCAGCGTGATAATCCATGACAGAAAGATGGTTTTCACAATATTCATATTCAGCGCCGCAATACCCCGGGCCAGACCCACACCCAGTACAGCACCTACCAGCGTATGCGTAGTGGAGATTGGCAGACCTGTGCCGGATGCGACAACCACTGTTGTTGCGGCCGCCAGTGTCGCGGCAAAACCACGGCTCGGCGTCAGTTCAGTAATATTGGTCCCCACAGTAGCGATTACCTTGTGACCGTACATCACCAGACCTGCGACAATACCACCAGCACCCAGCAGCAGAACCCAGGAAGGCATCACTGACTTACTGGCAATCTCACCACCCGACTGAACCACACCCACAACAGCAGCCAGAGGACCCACGGCATTCGCCACATCGTTGGAACCGTGAGCAAATGCCATCGCACAGGCAGTGAACATCATCAGAACGCCAAACACCTTCTCTACACTGGAGAAATGGAACTCTTTATCCGCCTGCTCATCACGCTGAATATTCTTCAGCAACATGACACCAATCGCCATAACCACAGCACCAATCACCATTGACCACAGCGTTGCTTCCAGATAAGACAGGTGCAAACCCACATGCTTCAGGCCTTTCAGCAAGGTCACCATCGCAATCACAAAGCCAACCAGGAACATATAGAAAGGCACGTAGCGCTTAGCGTTGGCAAAAGGATCGTCTTTCTCAAGAATCAGATTCTGTACACTACGGAACAGGAAGAAGGCTATCGTACCGGCTAACAGGGGAGACACCACCCAGCTGGCCGCAATTTTACCCACTTTAGCCCAGGCAACGGCTTCCACTGAAATACCAACAGCGGCAAAACCAACAATTGCGCCCACAATGGAATGCGTAGTGGATACAGGCCAGCCAAAGTGAGTAGCAACAAGCAACCAGATACCCGCTGCCAGCGGCGAGGCCAGCATACCAAAAACCAGTAATTCAGGCGTATCAGACATTAACGCCGGATCAATAATACCTTTACGAATGGTCGCCGTTACCTCACCACCGGCGAGATAGGCACCGGCAAACTCAAACATAATTGCAATAACAATTGCCTGCTTGATGGTGATCGCTTTGGAGCCTACCGAGGTCCCCATGGCATTGGCCACATCATTCGCACCCACACCCCAGGCCATAAAAAAGCCGAAGACACAGGCCAGGATAATAAAGACATCGGCGTATTGAGCAATAATTTCCATAAAATAACCGTTAAGTCGTATTTCGTTATTCAGTCATCGCGACAGAGTGGAGTCGCATTCTATGTGTTGCCTGTCGATTATTTCGCCAGAAGAATCTGCAGGCGACTTCCTACGCGCTCGGCACGGTCAGACAGATCACCGATCCAATCGATTATTTTATACATAAAGATCACGTCTACCGGTGGCAGATTCGCTTCCAGCTTGAATAGCTTGGCACGAATATGAACCTGCAGCTTATCCGCTTCGTGTTCGTACTGATCGATCTTCTGAATCATGCCTTTCACCAGTTCTGATTCATGGCGACCAAAGCCGGTTTCCAGCAGTTCATCTATCTCACTCATAGCGACCTTTGCCTGCTCCGCAGCCAATACCGCTTTTTGCACATACGCGACCATATCTTCCGCCAGTTCCTCTGGGACCTTCATCTGGCGTCCCAGCATGATACCTGCGATATCCTTGGTCTTATTTGCGATCTTGTCCTGTACCGTTAATAGCTCTAACAGATCCGAGCGGGACACTGGCATAAACAGACTTTCCGGCAGGTTTGCACGGATCTTCGCCTTGATATCGTCCGCCTCGTTTTCCAAACCAGAAATTTTCTGCTGCAGTGTTTCAGCTTCCTGCCAATCCTCTGCCAACACAGCTGAGAAAAAAGGGATCAGCTGCTCAGCACACGCGTAGGATTTTGACATATGTTCCTGCATAGGGCCGAAAGGAGAGCGCCCAAATAGCTTGGAAAATGCGTTACTCATGGTCTTCACCTTGGGGGTATTAAATCTTGGGCGAAAGTATAAAAGCAGGATCTTTCCGTGTCATAAAAAGTTCTGCTTCATGTCATCTTTTTTTGATAAAAATGTCATATTCATCTGATAAAGAACCTTATATGACATCAAGATTACACTTTTATTACAGCAGTAAGCTTTTTTCTTCTTTTGGCGAACGACCATTTGCACAGTAAAATGCCGGGGAAACACTCTGACCCTAATTATTCGCCGAGGACGTCATGGCCAAGGAAATTGAACTAAAGCTGGCAATTCCAGCCCAGGCAGCAGATCTGCTCAAACAGCATCGGGTATTGCAACAGGCACGCAGCTATGACAGTAAAGAGCTGATCAATATCTACTTTGATACCGACGATCTGGACCTGAACCGTGCCAGAGTGGCCTTAAGAGTCCGTAAAGCCGGGGATCAGTATATCCAGACCCTGAAAACCGCCGGTAATGGCAGCGGTGGTCTGCATCAAAGAGGCGAATGGGAGTGGGTTGTCAAAGGCCCGCAACTGGAGTTGGAACATATCGATCCGTCGCTTTGGCCTGCACCATTGGACCCAGTTTATCTGGCTCAAAATCTGAAACCTGCTTTTGAGACCAACTTTACCCGCAAGAAATGGCTACTGGATGTTCACTTTGATCAAACACAAGCCGAAATTGAGATGGTATTGGACAACGGGGCTGCCATTGCCGGTGGACACAGAGATACTATCAGCGAAATCGAACTGGAATTGGTCTCCGGTGATAGCGACCTTTTGTTTAAGGTCGCCCATGATCTAAGCGACGTCATTCCTCTGCAACTGAGCAATATCAGTAAGGCTCAACGCGGTTATCGTCTTTTTGCACCACAGCAGGCAGGAGTCCGCGTCAATCGTATACCACCTTTTGACAGCTATGCCGGACTGGTCACTGCAGCACAAATTGAATTGGATCACTTTATCGCCGCACGGGATATTCTGAGCTTTGATCGCAACTGGCTCAATCTGGAAAGCCTGTATGAGTCACTGCTGCAACTACGCTGGTGTTGCTACCACCTGAACCGCTCCAGCGTAATCGATAAAGCCCTGAAGATGCCCACTTATTTAAGCTATAAGCTACGCATGTTCACTTATAACCTGGAACACCTGGTCAATATCTACCGCCAAAGCCAGGCCTGGCAACGTCTGGACAACTGCCCAAAGGAGCTTCAACACCAAGCTGATTTTACCCTGCTTAACAGCCAGTATCACGCCATAATCAATGAACCCTGGATGGGGCAGAGCATGTTGGAGGTGATGCAGTGGCTGTATATCCTGAACAAAGAAGACCTGCCCTATCCCTTCCATGACAATGAACTGATCTTTCAGGACCTGCTTCGTCGCGTACAACTCCCTTTACATCCTACAGATAAAATCCTTTGGCTAAAACAAACATCACCTCTGTTACACCTGATTCGCTGGGTCAATTATCAGAACCCTCAGCAGGGGCTGGGTACCAAACACTTAATCCATGAAGCCAATCTACTGGTCGATCTGATTAATGAGCTGGGCGGCCTGATGTCAGAAGAGCTGGCCATTCAAAACATGATAGACCAAGGCCTGAAAGTTGAACCGACGCTACTGGCAAGAAATCAGAAGGATCAGTACGACAAAGTTCTGGAGCTGGGTCGTATCGCCCTAAGCTTTAACACCCTGAAGAAAAACCTTCAGACCCATTAAAAATCTGGCACAGGGAAATAACAGGATACTGCCAAGATGAGCGAACAGAACTCAGCCAAACCTTCCGGACACCGGGCCTGGATCTACCACGTAATCTTTGAGGCCAATACGCCATTGGCCAGAGGATTTGATCTTTGCCTGATATTTTTTATTGCGGCCAGTGTGATTCTGGTGATGCTGGACAGCGTCGAATCCATTCGTGAGGTCTGGCATCGGGAGCTTTACATCGCAGAATGGTTTTTTACCATCATCTTTACCATTGAGTACCTGCTGCGTCTTTACTCCATTGGCAAGCCCTTGAAGTACGCCACCAGTTTTTTTGGCCTGATTGATCTGCTATGTATTATCCCCACTTACCTCAGCCTGTTTTTCGCAGGCACTCAGGTGATGCTGGTAGTACGTTTAATACGGGTGTTAAGAATCTTCCGGATTTTGAAGCTGTTTCACTATGTCGGTGAAGCCGCCGCTCTGACCAAAGCGATGCAGGCCAGTCGGCGTAAAATTACGGTCTTTCTGTTTACCGTTCTCACAATGGTAGTGATTTTTGGTTCGCTGATGTATGTAATCGAAGGCCCGGAAAACGGTTTTACCAGTATCCCGCGCAGTATCTACTGGGCCGTCGTCACACTGACAACCGTGGGCTATGGCGACATTACCCCCCAAACCAATATTGGCCAGTTTCTGTCATCGGTGGTGATGATTATGGGCTACGGCGTCATTGCGGTCCCGACAGGCATTGTCACCGTTGAACTATCACAAACCATGAAACGCCATATGATGCTGGTGTGTCATGGTTGTGGTGAAGAAGGTCATGAAGCGGATGCGGATTACTGCAAATATTGCGGTACAGAACTGTCTCGCAGGGATGGCAAACAACGCCACCTTAAGCCGATGCCACTGCCTGATCGACAGCTGAAGAATGAGCCAGACAAAAACACCGGCTCACACGACAGCGATAAAACCTAGCGCTCAACACTCAATACTCAACACAAGAACGACAAATATCAATCGTTCGGCGGGAGCAACAGATCGAATTGATCAGGTAACACCACTGTGCTACCTGATCATTGCTGACTTCTCAGTGGTTAGTCTGCCAATTTAGCCGTCACTTCAATCAGCTCGGGTTCAACCACAAGCAATGGCTCTGCCCGCTGCTCCTCTGTTAAGGTAGCCAAAAAAGCCTGCTGCTCTTTTTCCAGCTCGGTGTGACCATATTCGTTGCTTTCCAGAAAATAGACCTGCAACAAACCCTCATAATAGAAGCGCAGTATCATACGGGCATTATGATTACCCTGCTCAGACAGCTGTTTCAGCTTATGCATTCGATTAGTCACCCGCGCCAGCATACGTTTCAGACGGAACACATATAACAGAGATTCCAGGCGAGGATCATTGCGATAGAAGGAAAACAGCAGGCTCGATATTAAAATCCCGACAATCACCCCCGCCAGGTTAAGATAGAAATTCCCGCCCTCGGGATTGCCTAACGTGTGCACCAACACCTGGCCACTGGCCAGAGCGCTGACAGCAAAACAAATGATCAGCGTGATACTGACTTTTCGACTCAGTTTTAAATACGCTGCTTTATCAACATCTTGTAACTGCATGGTCACCTCTTATCTGGACGTGCTATTTTATCCTTACTGACCCTGGGCTGGCAGTAAAATTCGACGATTAGCTGAAAAACTTCCACCCTATGTTCTATTAATCGGCATGATCAACCGCATGTATTGATCATGACTTAGCCTACGGCTATCTGACAGGTCAGTACGCTGCTACCGTTTAAAGAGTTGAGATTATCGACCATGAGCCCTCAAAACCTGCTGCAACTACTATCCTGCGACGCTCACTACGCCACCCTGCTGGATCAGCTGGCCAAGGCTTGTCAGGGGGCTATCGCGATTGATGCAGCGCTGAATATCGTATGGATCAGCCAGGCCTATCGTGCCATGCTGCAACTGGACGATGATTTTGACCCCACCGGCCTGCCTCTTGAGCAGATTCTCCCGACTTCTCAACTTCCCCGGGTGGTACAAACCGGTAAACCGATGTTTCTGGATCTGATGCAGATCAGTGGTCGCTGGTGTGTAGTAAACCGCCTGCCTCTGAGGGATCAGGAGGATAACGTTGTGGGTGCTCTGGGTCTGATCTTCCATGACGACCTGGAACAACTGCAACCTCTGTTCGATAAATTTGCCCGCCTGCGTCGCCGTTTTGAAAAAGAAAATCTACTGCGCACCAGCCGTTACGCCCTGGACGATATGGTCGGGGAGTCGCCACAGGTTCTGCAACTCAAGCGCCAGGCTTTAAGAGCCGCTCAGCTGGATACCACGCTGCTGCTACTGGGTGAGACAGGAACCGGTAAGGAGTTGTTAGCCCAGGGTATTCATCAGGCCTCACCCCGTCGCGACGCCCCTTTTGTGGGTATCAATATGGCGGCACTGCCGGAGCCTCTGGCCGAAGCGGAACTGTTTGGCACCGCTGCCGGGGCCTATACCGGAGCCGATAAAAAAGGCCGTGTCGGCAAGGTCCAGCTGGCCGATGGCGGCACCCTGTTTCTTGATGAGATCGCAGAGATGCCTCTGGCAATGCAGGCCAAGCTACTCAGAGTACTACAGGAGCGGGAAGCTGAAGCCCTCGGCTCCAATCGCCTGATCAGTGTCGATGTGCGGGTTATCGCTGCAACCTCGCAAAACCTGGCTGAGCTGGTACAGCAAGGGGAATTCCGCGCTGACCTCTATTATCGTCTGAATGTCCTCCCGATTGACCTGCCGCCTCTGCGCCAGCGTACAGGGGATATCCCGGTATTAGCACAACATCTGTTGCAACAGATCCAGAAGCAAACTCACCTCCCCCCGCTGGCGCTATCACAACAGGCTATCCACTGGCTGGAAGGCTACCACTGGCCCGGCAATGTACGGGAGCTGAGAAATCGTCTGGAGCGTGCCTGTGTGATGGCCGAAGGGGAACAGATCTACGCTGATGATTTTGGCATTCAATTAACGGACCAGGGCCATGTGCCGGTAGCCATAATATCAACAAGAAACCATCCTTCAACACAAACCAACCGCCTGCAGCAACAGCGTCAGCAGAATGACTATGTACTGATTCAACGGGCTATTGAACAACATCATGGCAATCGCACGGCTGCCGCGAAAAGCCTCGGCATATCCCGCGCGACGCTATACAACCGACTCAAAAAAGCACAGGCTGAATAGCCACAGCCACAGCCACAACCACAACCACAACCACAACCACAACCACAACCACAACCACAACCACAACCACAACCACAACCACAAGTGTCAACCTACTCAGACAAAGCTGCACACACCTTGACACTAATCGTATAAAAAATTAGACATATCTTTCCAGGCCAAAACACAACTACCAGGCAACATATTGTTTTTACTAAACTTTATAATCCTGGCCCAATCCTTGTACTAACTGAGCTTATATCAACAGCTCCGATGAAATAGGCACACACAGGTTTAACCGGGCTCAGCAGACTATTTTGTGCACACACTTGTCCGGTTGGCTTTTATTGAAGTGGGTATATCAGCGATTGGCTGTTTTAACAGACTGTTTTTAAGAGTATCTTGCTTAAAGTTAAGGCTCTAAAAATAACAAAAAACCTGAGAGTTCTGTCATGGATAAACTGATCACCGCTGAGCAGGCCGCCCAGCTGATACACTCAAACAGTACCCTGGCCACGGGTGGCTTTATCGGTATTGGCTTTGCCGAAACACTGGCTAAGGCTATCGAAAAACGCTTTCTGACCACCGGAGAACCGGCAGATCTGTCTCTGGTTTATGCGGCCGGTCAGGGCGATGCCAAAGAACGGGGCCTTAACCATTTTGCTCATCAGGGTATGATACGTAAGGTGATCGGTGGCCACTGGGGGCTGGCCCCTAAACTGGGTGAGATGGCGATCAACAATGAGATCGAAGCCTACAATCTGCCTCAAGGTGTCATCTGCCACCTGTATCGGGAAATTGCCGCAGGACGTCCTGGCCTGTTTTCCAAAGTGGGATTGCACACCTTTGTTGACCCCCGCCAGGATGGCGGCAAAATCAATAGTCGCACCACTGAAGATCACGTCCAACTGATGCCGATTAATGGCGAAGATTATCTGTTTTATAAAAGCTTCCCTATCGATTTTGCCCTGCTGCGTGGCACGACTGCCGATAAGAACGGCAATATCTCTATGGAAAAAGAAGCCCTGCCACTGGATGTGCTGGCGATTGCTCAGGCGGTTAAGAACAGCGGTGGTCAGGTTTTGGTACAGGTAGAACGGATCACCGAGCACCATCAGCTCACCGCTGACCGTGTCCGTATCCCTGGTATCTTGGTTGATCACGTGATTATCGCCCCCGTTGAAGACCACCCACAAACCTTTGGTGAGCAGTACAACCCGGCCTATAGCGGCGATATTCGCCCTCCGGCCAGCCAGGTTATTCCTACGGAGCTGAACGCCCGTAAAGTGATAGGTCGTCGCGCCCTGCTGGAAGTGCAAAAGGGCGGCGTAATCAATCTGGGGATCGGTATGCCGGAAATGGTCGCCCAGGTTGCGGCAGAAGAGGGGATTCTGGATAGCTTTACCCTGAGCGTGGAACCCGGAGGTATCGGCGGTCAGCCTGCCAGCGGTTTAAGCTTTGGTGCGGTCAGTAACGCTGATGCTGTGATCGACCAGCCCGCACAATTTGATTCCTATGATGGCGGCGGTTTGGATCAGGCTTTTTTGGGGCTTGCTGAAACCTGTCCACAAGGCCATGTGAATGTCAGCCGCTTTGGCAGTAAGCTGGCAGGGGCTGGCGGTTTTATCAATATCACTCAAAATACTCAGGATCTGTATTTTCTGGGCACCTTTACTTCTGGGCCACAGCAGATGAGCTTCGACAACGGCGAGCTGCAGATCCTTGAAAATGGCAAGCAGAAGAAATTCTGTGCCGCTGTACAGCAGATCACCTTTAACGGGAAATATGCGGCAGAGCGTCAGCAACAGGTCACCTTTATCACCGAACGGGCTGTTTTCCGTTTAACCGAAAAGGGACTATGCCTCACCGAAATTGCGCCGGGAGTCGACCTGCACCGGGATATTCTGCAACAGATGGACTTCAGCCCGGAGATCGCTCACGATCTGACGATCATGGATAGCCGTCTATTCCAAAGCGGTCCGATGAACATTCGTTATGACCGTAGCGCACCGGTAAAGCACCTACGCTCGATGTTTAAACAAGCGGTCAATCGTCGAGCGACAACTATCAGCAATAAAGACTCAAAGGACTCAGCAATGGCCTGCTGATTTTCAGGAAGAATGCCTTAAGCCACAACCACTTTAAGTTCATCAATAGCTTAGGCGTTGTGATAGGCACAATAAAACCGGAGCATCAGCGGCTGTTCTCTGACGAACTCGATGCTTCGGTTTTATTTGTACTCGTTTAACTCAAACCCCGCTTCAATGGCGAGTATCGGAGCCTTTAGGCTCGCTGGTCATAATCTGAGTCACATACTCGGCGCGACTGCTGCTATTAATACTGCGGTCACGCTCGTTACACCAGATGATCAGTGCTTCAACATCTACCGGCACCTTGTCAACACTGATACCTTTTTCAGCAAAGGTAGTGATCATCTCGTCTGTTTTAGCTGCCCATTCATGCCAATCATCCTCCAGCATATCCGAATCATCGGCCACATCCAGAAAACGCTGCCACTGTTCCTCTCTAATCCAGCAGATACCTGCCCGTTGTTCTAACGACATATCAATTAATCCTGTGAAATCTTTTTAATGGGGCCTATACACCCTAGCATATTCTTATAAGGCTTTCCCTTATGGATCAATTTTCCCTTATCATTCAACACAAAAGCAGGAATAGTCATCGCAAAACCACAATATTTCCATACTCTTCAAATATAGCTCCAGAGGATAAATTATTCGTTACTTCGGTAAGTTTTTTCGCGACCTGGTGCTGACTGAAGTCTTGGAATAAAAGCACTTCTCGTTTAGAGTCCCACACCTAAAAATGTGAACCTTTTCTAACTTTAGCGCTGCTGTTTACCGCTAAAATATGCGCCATTCGCTGGATGGAACAAAGATGAAAGCAACCGACTCAGATCAGCTGGAGCTGAAAAAGCTGCTCGCCCGCTGCAGCGAAAAAGATGCCAGAGCCCTGAAAAAGCTCTACCAAAGCACTTCATCGCATCTGTTTGCGGTTGTGCTGCGTATCTTAAAAAATGAGAGTCATGCCGAAGACTGCCTTCAGCAAGTCTTTATTAAGATATGGAATAATGCGGGACAATATAATGCCGATATTGCCAAACCTATGACATGGCTAAGCACCATTGCCCGTAACCAGTCCCTGGACTGGCTGCGCCGTTATAAGAATGATCAGTTGAATGACGGTGACGAAGTCTTGACCGAGATGTCAGACAACTATCAGGATACTGATCATATCGCCCAGCGGTGGCAGGCATCAGACCAGGTACATCACTGCCTGGGTACGCTGAATAAAGATCAGCGCCAGTGCATTGAGCTGGCCTATTTTGACGGCTACAGTCATCAGGAGCTGTCTGACCGGCTGATGGAGCCGTTAGGCACTGTCAAAACATGGATTCGTCGTGGTCTTGAGAGGTTAAAATCATGCATGAATCAATCGATTTAACAGATCCGCAGCAGCGTAACCAAGCCGCTGGCGAATATGTACTGGGTACGCTATCCCCCGAGGAGAAGGCCTCTTTTGAAGCCCTGCTGGCCTTTAGTCCTGATCTTCAGCAGGAAGTGCAGCATTGGCGTGAACACCTGCAAAGTCTGAATGACAGCCTGAAACCTATAACACCACCGAAGCGTGTCTGGCAGGCCATCGAGCAGGAGATTCAGCCCCGACGCTGGTACGAAAGCCTGAAGCTATGGCAGCTTACCAGCGCGGTTTCGTTCTCCTTTATGCTGGCAATGGGATCAGTTCTGCTACTTCAGCAACCGACGATGAAAAACAGTAGTTCTGACTATGTTTATGTGGTGAACAGCCAGGAAGAGAAACCGGCCTGGCTGGTGAATACCAGCATGGATCGCACTAATATCATGGTTCAAACCGTACAGCCCCCTAAGCTGGAATCAGGCATGGCCTGTAAGCTGTGGCTTAAGATGAACGGAGAGTATGTCATGCTAGGTACCCTGCCTCACGAAGGCCTGGGCAAATATACTGTACCCATGCCTTATCGTAAGCAACTGGTGAACGCCGAGGTTCTGGTCAGTATCGAACCTATGCATAAAGAGGTGGCTCCTGAAGATATGGGGCCTGTGGTAGACCGGGGTAACTTTATGCCCTTTAACGGCTCAACACGTCGCTTCTAGCCTGTTAAGCCGCCTGCTTTTTTATTCAGCCCCTCTATAACCCTAGAGGGGTTTACAGGCTCTGACTTATGCGTTCCCTATAGGTTTTATACTTTTCTCTCAAATCAGAAAAAACCTTGTGCGACTACTCTTGTGTAGCCTCCAGTACCTGTCATAAAACAGACTTGATCTTGCCGTAAAAAAACACCAGACCAAAAAAACAGATTGCAGCCGAGCAGCCTGCACCATGTTACACTCAGCCTAATGGCAATGGATGCCCATTCAACAAGGGTGATTTGGCATCCCACTACACACATTATCACCGAAGGAAGCCTGCAATGAGTTTACAGGACATTAGTGTCAAAGCCCGTCTCTACCTACTGACCTCCATTGCAGTGATCGCAATGGCTGTTCTGGAGCTTTTAGCATTACAGGATCACCGCCAGGCGCTCTATGAAGAGTCTGCCAACCGGGTTCAAATGTTGGTTGAATCTGCTCATACCATGGTGGCCAACCTGGAAAAAAAGGCTCAGCAAGGCCAGCTGACACAGCAGGAAGCACAGAGTCGCGCCCTGGATAACCTGAACGCTATGCGCTATGCCGATGGCGAATATTTTTTTGTATTGGACTACGATACAACAACCCTGGCAAATGGCGGCAGCCCATCCGCTGTGGGTAAAAACTTGAGAGATACCCGCACCACAGATGGTACGCAGGTTTTTAAACAGATGGCAGATCTGGGTAAACAAGGAAAAGCCGATGGTTACTTCACCTATTACTGGCCTAAAGCCGGGCACTCTGAACCTAAAGAAAAGATCTCCTACGTTAAGGTTTTTCCGCAGTGGGGATGGGTCATCGGCTCCGGCGATTACACCTTCGAGATTGATGAGATCTTTTGGCAAGGTGTGACCCATGCCGCCATTCAGTTATTAATAGTGCTGGCCGTTCTGATCGCTGTAGCTCTGATGATTACCCGCTCGATTATTACGCCACTGGACAAAGTCAGTCAGGCCCTGAAACAGGCAGCCGCTGGCGACCTGCGTGTTCGTGTTAATCTGACAGGACAAGATGAGCTCAGTCAGATGTCAAAAAACGTCGACAGCACGCTTCAGGTTTTCCAGGATCTGGTGTTCACCCTGACCAGCTCCGCCAATCAGCTACATGGAGCAGCAGAAGAGTTGGCGGCTACAGCGGAACAGACAAGTCAGGGTATTCGCCGCCAATCGGAAGAAACGGACCTGCTCTCTGCAGCAATGAATGAGATGTCAGCCACGGTACAAGAGGTGGCGCGCAATGCCAGTATCAGCGCACAAGCTACCCATAATGCGGATGAAGAAGCGGATGAGGGCAACCATGAAGTCGAGGATACGGTGAATAAGATCACTCATCTTAGCGCCGAAGTGGAATCAGCTGCCCAGGTCATCAAGGCTCTGGAAAAAGATACCGATGAGATCGGCAGTGTGCTTGAGGTGATTCAGGGTATTTCAGAGCAGACCAACCTACTGGCACTGAATGCGGCCATTGAAGCTGCCCGCGCCGGTGAAAGCGGCCGTGGTTTTGCCGTGGTTGCTGATGAAGTCCGCCAACTGGCACAACGTACCCAGGACTCCACCATGGAGATCCGCAATATGAATGAGCGCCTGCAAAATGGTGCCCGTAATGCGGTCGAGGTGATGGAGCGCAGCCGCAAGTGGGCGGATGAGTCGGTGACCGCTGCGAACAAGGCCGGTGGAGAACTGGCAATGATCGTACAGCAGATGCAGCAGATTCGGGATATGACGGATCAGGTTGCCACTGCTACCGAAGAGCAAAGCGCTGTAGCGGAAGAGATGAACCGCAACCTGGTCAATATCGTCAATGTTTCAGAAGAGACCGCTGCCGGGTCGGACCAAGTCGCATCCAGCAGTGAAGAGCTGTCACAGCTGGCGATCCAGTTACAGCAGAATGTCGCGCGCTTTAAGTGCTAAACATCACTCTTCTGGTGTAAGTAGGCATATAGTACTTTTCCCTGCATAAAACCCGTAGTTTCTGTATCTGATTGATCAGAAAACACGGGGATTTTTATGTTTTTCCAGCGAGTACTTAGCGCCGACATAAACCCGGCTCAAGTCTTATACCGTTCCCGATAAGTTTATTGATATCAGAGTCGGTTGGATAAGCGAAGCGCCATCCGACACTGACTCCGATACCTGATTATTGTCGGAAGGCGCCTTGCGGCTTTTCCGACCTGCAACAACTTATCTGGCTTGGTATTAATCAGTGCAACCCAGAGCACTCACAACTGAGCATCCAGATCTTTTGGCTTTTCATTGGGCCAGTGTTGATGACGATTAAAACGGCGTTCCAAAAAACGAAACAGTGCAATAATCACCGCACTGATAATCAGATAGATCACACCTGCTGCCAGGAAAATCTCCAATGGCGTATAAGTCCGGGCAATTACCGTACGGGCCATACCGGTCAGATCCAGCAAGGTGATGGTACTGGCCAGCGCACTGCCTTTTAACATCAGAATCACTTCGTTACCATAAGACGGCATCATAATCCCGAAAGCACGGGGCAGAATAATACGACGCAGCATCAGCGGATAACTCATACCCAGCGCCTTGCCCGCTTCCAACTCACCTTTAGGGATAGACTGAATCGCCCCACGCAGCAGCTCGGCAATATAAGCTGCGGTATGCAGGGCAAAGGTGATAATTGCACACCAATAGGGTTCACGCAGAATAGGCCACAATGCAGACTCTTTAATAACATCAAACTGCGACGCACCGTAATAGACCAGAAAGATCTGAATCAGCAGAGGCGTACCACGGAAGAAGAAAATATAGGCAAACGGAAACGCCTGTACCCAGCGGCGCTTAGACACCCGCATCAACGCCAGAGGCAGCGATAGCATTACTCCGATTAAACCGGAGATCACAACCAGTTCCAGGGTCAGCCAGGCACCATTGATCAGCTTAGGCAGATTGTCAAAAATTACATCCCACGACCAGTTCATTAGCGCGCTCCCCGATAACCACGATTTGCATGACGCTCCAACAGGTATAAACCGCCCATGGAGATACAGGTCAGCAGCAGATAAACCACGGCAGCTGCCAGATAGAAGGTAAACGGCTCTTTGGTGTAACCCACCGCCACCGAGGCTTGGCGCATCAGCTCATTCAAACCGATCACCGACACCAATGCGGTGTCTTTCAGCAAGACCAGAAACAGGTTACCCAAACCCGGCAGGGCTAAACGCCAGACCTGCGGCAGGATAATACGACGAAAGGTCTGAAACCCAGTCATACCCAGCGCCACTGCCGCTTCCCGTTGACCTTTGGGTATCTCCTGTAACGCACTACGGAACACCTCGGTGGCATAGGCACCAAAAGCGATACTCAAAGCAGCAACACCGGCCACGAAGGGGCTGAGTTCAATATACTCGTCATAACCAAACAGACTGGCAATGGCCATCAGTAAAGCGGACGAACCAAAGAAGATGGTCAATACCAGCAGCAGCTCCGGCATACCCCGCACAAACAGGGTGTAACCATTACCGATGGCATTGGCGACTTTAGAGGAGGACATCTTGGCCGCAGCCCCTGCCAGCCCTAATAACAGGCCAAAAAGCAGGCTGCAGAGTGCCAGTTGCAGGGTCACCCAAGCGCCTTCCAGCAGCAGATGACCAAAACCTTGCAGATCCATAAACAACACCGTTTGAAACAGTGATGGCCGCATAGGCGGCCATCACGGATAGAACAGTAAACTGTTCAGATTAATAGATAGAGAACGGGAAGTACTTGGCATTGATACGGTCGTAAGTACCATCCGCCAGAATATCCTGCAGCGCTTTGTTCATTTTTTCACGCAGCTTGTCGTTCTTACGCACAGCGATACCGATCTTATCATCGATATCGATCTTCTCGCCTTTGAACTCATAGGCCTGACCTTCTTTAGAACGTAGCCAATCGTAGGCTGGCAGCTGGTCAGATACGATCGCATCCAAACGACCGGAGGACAGATCCAGGTAAGCGTTATCCTGGGTATCGTACAGTTTTACCGTTACTTTGCTGGACAGGTTATCTTCCAGGTACTGACCAGCGATGGTGGCACGCTGTGCACCAATCACTTTACCTTTCACCTGAGCCGGGCTGAACTTGCTGCTCTTAGGTGCCACAAAAATCAGACTATTGGAGTAGTAAGGATCAGAAAAATCCACCACGCGGCTACGCTCTGGCGTGATCGACATACTCGCGATAATGGCATCGTACTTACGGGCCATCAGACCCGGGATAATACCATCCCAATCCTGTGCAACGATGGTACAGTCTGCCTTCATCTTCTCACACAGCGCATTGGCGATATCCACATCAAAACCCTTCAGTTTGCCGGATTCGTCAATAAAGTTGAACGGTGCATAAGCACCCTCAGTCGCAATACGTACCTTATCAGCGGCCAGGGCAAAAGGAGCAGATACCGTTGCTGCAACCAGAGTTGCAGTAGCCAGTGCTTTTTTCAGACTCATTGTTGTGTCCTCTATGGGATGGTTTTTTTTATTAGCTTATTACAAGCGAATCAAACGTATCTTTTGCTTAAAACTGTTATTTTCTGTTTTTAACATAGCGCGTTTCGACAATAATCGCCTACAGATGACTGCTCAGAAACTCCCGGCAGCGCTCCGAGGTCGGATTGCCAAACACTTGTTCAGGCGGGCCGATCTCTTCAACCCGACCCTGATGCAGAAAGACAATCTGTGATGACACATCACGGGCAAAACGCATCTCGTGTGTCACAATCAACATGGTACGGCCTTCCGCCGCCAGATCACGCATCACACTTAATACTTCATTCACCAATTCTGGGTCCAGGGCCGACGTCGGCTCATCAAACAGTAGTACCTGCGGGTCCATCGCCAATGTGCGGGCAATCGCCACACGCTGTTGCTGGCCTCCAGACAGTTGACTGGGGTAATTATGACGTTTCTCAAACAAACCGACTTTCTTCAGCAGCGCTTCCGAACGGGCGATAGCCTCATCTTTACTCCGCTTCAGGACATGGATCGGTGCTTCGATGATATTTTCCTGAATGGTCATATGGGGCCAGAGATTAAAGTTCTGAAAGACAAAACCTATCCCGGCACGCATACGCTCCAGCTGTTTCTGATCGGCGGCTTCTAAAGCACCGTCTTTGCCTGACTTTAAACGCAGTGCTTCACCGGCCATCTCAATGGTGCCCTGTGACGGTGACTCCAACAGATTGATACAACGAAGAAAGGTACTTTTTCCTGAGCCACTGGAGCCAAGAATAGAAATCACATCTCCATCCCGTGCTTGCAGGGAGATACCTTTCAGAACCTCCAGTGAACCGTAACTTTTGTGCAGATCTCTGATTTCCAGAGCAATAGGCGCGTCAGACATTAAGGCGCTTCCAGATGGTTAGTATTTATACTTTATATTTCCAGCATTAGACCAAAGTTATAAATTAATTACACCGGGTCGTCCAGCCTATGTCCTGCTCAAATGGGACTCTTTCTTCTGCTGGTGCGACCCAGATGGCTAAAAAAGTCTAAAAAAGGGTGTCACTACAGTGAAAATAGTGTCGCAAACGCCTGTCATAACCTGCAATTAAGCCTGCTTCAGCTCTATGACGCCCATACTTAGTTCCATTTTAAACATATATATTTTTGTAAAAATTTATTTACATCTATCTGTACGCACGACGACTAAATATCAGCCCTATCCATAACAGTGTTAAACTAATATGAATCAACCAGCGTTTTTCTGACCTGTTTATCCTTTTTCCTATCCTTCAGGAGGCCTTATGAAGAGATTATCAGACTGGTTCATCCTGCCATGGATGCGTAATAAAACGCCCGACAAAGATCACTTTTACCGACGAGGCTTTACCCGTCGCTACCAGGTGCGGAAAAACCGTATCAAGGATCTGTGGATTGGTGGCGGCCTAATCGCTCTTAGCTACCCTGTACCAGCCTTTTTAGCAATTCTGGGACTGTTCTGCTGCTTTCTGACCTTTGCTTTCCTGGATGAAAACTCACTGTAAAAAAGCCGCTTTCTATGATTGCCAATCCAGCAATAACACCCTTTGGGTCTCTAAGGATCTTTTTCGTAGAAAACAGCTCTAACCTTTAAAGGCGTGGAGAAAGGCGTTGAGTCCCCCTGCATCGCTGGACTTTCAATCGCAGGACTTTTAAGCGGCGTAAAGTAGTGATGAAAACCGGGCCTTAACAGGGCAAAATAATAACGGATAGCATTAACAAAATGTCACAAAGTATGGTCAGCAGGGTAAACCTCTGTTTAACCACGCCGATATAATCTTAAACAACGAAGTAGCAAGACGGCTGAAGAGACGGAGAAGGTTATGGTTTTTGCGGTATATGAACAGGGGATGCGCATCCAAACACCCCGCAAAGCGTTACTGGGACGCCGGAGCGTTACTGCACTGGAACAGCCAAGCGCCAGCCGGAAAATGGCCGATACAGACAGTGACAGCAACCACCTTGAGCGTCTTGCCGAACAACCCTTTGAACAGATTCAACGTCGACTGCAGTTGAACCGTGATGAAGCAGATGAGAAACAGGCCCGGCCGAAGCCAATGGATAACTCTCAACGGGCATTAAACGCTTATAACAACACAAAACAGGTTGCAATTGGCAAAAGGCCACGGGTTTCCGCCAGGATGATTATGACGGAACCCGTAATTACTGCGGACTTCGACGCCAGTATTCAGGACGGTTGGCAGCTACTGCAGCAGCATGGTGTCAGTCACCTGGTTCTGCAAAACCGCCGCGGTGCTCTACTGGGCATGGTAACTGATAAGGATATTTTGAAAGCTACATCAGGGGTGGGTCATATTGATCTGGCAAACCGTTCACCGGATCAGGTGATGCTGGGTACACTGATTAATCGCAAGCTATTAACAGTGGGCCCTGATACTGAAGTACTGGATTTAGCCAGCGTCATGCATGATCAGAAGCTATCAGCATTACCGGTAGTGACAGAAAAAGACGAGCTTATTGGTCTGATTACCCGTACAGATGTATTGCAAGCAGTCGTGAGCCATCACCTTGAACTCTGGTACTGAGCACCCCACTCAGTACCCCATTTGCCCATACCTAACGACCTACGCCCGCGAAGCTGCCCTCTCTTAACTGACTGGCTTATTTAACGTTACTTGGTCAGGGTCAGCTGCGCTTATTAACCAACTGAGCCAGCTTGGAGCTTAAACGACGGTTTTCCTCTTTTTCCCGATGAGCTTGCTCTTTCTGCTGCCGCTGAACACGTATATCATCCAATTGATTAGCCGCATGTAATGCCTCTTGCTCAGTCACAAAGCCAGCATTATTTCCCATTAGATCCAGGCGTACCGCACCGGCTTTTAATAAACGTAAATAACGAGGGCTGCGCACATAACCTGCCAACGCCCGGCGAATCCAATGATCCGGCAACCTCTCATTGGCGGCCAGATCTTCATGGATACCGATTTTTAAAGGCTGCATACAGGGATTGGAAAATGCTTTGGGATAGCGCTTACACCACTGATTAAGAATATCCTTGGCAGAGAACGTCTCCGGCAGGGCTTCTTCCTGCTCAGATTCAGCAGCAGACTCAACAGATTGCTCATTATCCTGCATACTTTCACGAATCATAGCCAACAGGGCTTCAGAGCTATCCAGCAGAGAGCTACGGGCAATTTCTTTGATCCGTTCCTGCAGACCAACCAGGCGCTCAGACAACAACTGATTATCAGCCTGCAGACGCTGATTCTCTTCTTCCAACCTGTGATTAATCTCGTGCAGATCTTGGTCATCACTCTGCTGTTGCTGAGCTTGCGTCAATTGCTGCTGCAGATTAAGAAGCTGCTGCTGAAGAGCCTGCTTCTCCGCTTCCAACTGCGCTTGAGCACCCAATAAACCCTGGTTTTCCTGCGTAAGCGTTTCCAGCTGCTGACGCTGCTGCTTCATGGTGTTCATACTGCTCTGAGCACGGACAAAAACCTGATCAAACAGCTGATCCAGTGTTGTTTTGGCTACATCATTCCCCATAGACTCTATCCGGTTCTTATGTCTTACTGTAATGGCTAAGTATCCTGCGCTCTAAACACGCTGTAAAGAGCTATTCAACAGGCTCGTAAACATAGAAACCATAGTCATATTCCCCAGTCCCTTCCTTCGGGCAGTGTTGATGGGACACTTCCTGCCAAACTGACAGGTCAAACTCAGGAAAATAAGCATCACCTTCCACTTCAGCGTGAACACGGGTGATATAGAGCTTATCAGCATAGGGCAGTGCCTGTTGATAGATCTCTGCGCCCCCCATGACTATGATCTCTTCGCCACCGTCAATCAGACAACACTGATCAGCCAGCTCCAGCGCGTCCTGCAGCGAATGTACCACTTTACAACCCTCTGCTGTAAAAGCCGTGTCACGGGTCACAATGATATTAGTGCGCCCAGGCAGAGGACGGCCAATGGATTCATGGGTTTTACGTCCCATAATCACAGGCTTGGCCCAGGTACATTGTTTAAAAAACTGCAGGTCTTTTGGCAGATACCACGGCAGTTTGTTATCGATACCAATCACTCGGTTCTCAGCCATGGCCCAGATCAGGGCTACCGGGGCATCTAGGTCTAATGAAGTCATCTATCGTCTATCTCTTCTTAAAAATAGGCTCTTTTCAGAAACCGGCTCTTCTAAAGCAGCTTGCTGTTAACCGGCAAGCACTATACTGAGAACGGATACTGAATAGCATCATGGTGCTGATACCCTTCCAGCTCAAAATCATCCAGCGTCACCCAGGTTTCCAGATCTTCCAGCGATTTAATATCCGGGTTGATCTTTAACTGAGGTGATGGAAAAGGCTCACGTTTCAGCTGTACATCCCGTACCAGCTCCAGCTGATCTTCATAGATATGAGCATTGATCAGCTTGTGATAGGCACGACCCGGCTTATGGCCGGTAATCTGAGCCATTAACGCCAACAGAACAAACACCTGACACTGGTTGAAGTTAACGCCAAGAGGCACATCGGCACTGCGCTGAATGCTATTCAAGTACAGCTTACCACCCAGCAGCGAGAATTGATGGGTGTGCATACAAGGGCGCAGGCAGCCCATATGGAACTCACCGGGGTTGTAAAAGGTGACAATCTCACCACGGTCATCAATACCCTGGCTTAGGTTGTTTACCACTTTGCGCAGCTGATCAATATGTTTGCCATCAGTCGTCGCCCAGGAGCGCCCCTGTACGCCATATACCCGCCCCATATCATCCTCACCCTTGCGGTAAGGATTATTCAACCAGGCTTCATTTTCGTTGGCATTGGCGTTCCAGGTATTACAACCCAACATCCGAAACTGAGCTGCATTATCGTAGCCGCGCAGATAACCCAGCATCTCGGCAATGGCCGCTTTCCAATAGCTCTTACGGGTGGTCACCAGGGGAAATCGGTTATTCTCCACGTCGTATTCCAGATCGGCATTAATCACCGTCAAACAACGTTTACCGGTGCGTTCGTTTTCAACCCACTCGCCCTGCTCAATAATACGGCGACATAACTCTAAATACTGTTGCATAATCTCTCTCGTGACAGGCGAAAAGCCTGTCACCTGATCTGGTTTGAAGCCGCTTAAGCGCTGACCTCATCACGAATATTGTGTTTTTTACCCCACTGCATCATCAGTATACCCACGATGATCATCGGCAGGGATAACAGCTGCCCCATGGTCAGCCAGTCAAAGGCGATAAAGCCTAAGTGGGCATCGGGCTGACGGGCAAATTCAATCACAAAGCGGAAGATACCGTAAAACAGCAGGAAGGCTCCAGACACGACAAAACGTGCAGGACGCTTACTATCCAACCAATAAAGGATGCAGAACAGTGCAACGCCCTCTAAGGCAAACTGATACAGCTGCGACGGGTGACGGGCCAGGTTATCCACATGAGGAAACACCATCCCCCAGGGAAGATCCGTTTCCCGCCCCCAAAGCTCACCACCAATAAAGTTACCCACACGCCCCGCACCTAAACCGATCGGCACCATAGGGGCGATAAAATCGGTTACGGTAAACAGCGACGCTTTCACCTTACGGGCAAACAACAGCATCGCCAGAATCACGCCCAACAGGCCGCCATGGAAGGACATACCACCTTCCCAAACCTGGAATAACCACAAAGGATCTGCCAGGAAGCGATCAAAATTATAGAAAAAAACGTAACCAAAGCGACCACCCAGTACCACACCCACGGCACCGTAGAAGATCAGATCGCTGATCTGCTCATCGCTCCACCCCAAACGTTTGGCGCGTTTTTTACCCAACCACCAGGCACCGGCAAAACCGATCAGGTACATGATACCGTACCAGTGGATTTTCAACGGTCCCAGCGCAATGGCAACGGGATCTATCTCGGGATATTGCAGCATAATAATCCTTGGTTAACGATAGCCTGGCATGGTTTAACTCAACAGGAAGCGGCTACCAACAAACAGCAACAGCACAGCAAAGATACGCTTTAAGGTATCCGCAGGCAGGCTATGGGCCAACTTAGCACCCAGTTTGGCAAAGATCACACTCATGGACACAATACCAATAAAGGCAGGCCAGTAAACATAACCTGTGGCCCATTCCGGTAACAGTTCATGGCCCCAACCTTCCTGGATATTCACCAGTGCACCCACCACCGCAATCGGCAAACCTACGGCCGCAGACGTCGCCACAGCGGTTTGCATCTTGGCATTACACCAGGTTAAAAACGGTACACTCAGGGAGCCACCGCCAATACCAAAGATCGCCGATGCCCAACCGATAATACCTCCAGCGCCAATAAGACCCGGTTTACCCGGTATGGTTCGACTGCCTTTAGGTTTCAGCCCCAGCCCCATCTGTATCGCCATACAGATGGCAAAGACACCAATCACTTTCTGCAAAATCGGGCCGCTGAGCATACCGGCGGTTTTCACCCCCAGAGCACTACCAATTACAATACCAATGGCAATAGGGCTAAACCAATCCCAACGCACCGCACCCTTGGCATGGTGCGCTTTCACCGAGCTGATTGAGGTCACCACAATGGTGGCCAGGGAAGTCCCTACGGCCAGGTGTGTCAGTACCTCGGGAGCTACCCCCTGGGCTTCAAAGGTCAGTACCAGTACCGGCACAATAATCAGGCCACCACCAATACCAAACAGGCCCGCCAGGGTACCTGCCGCAGCACCCAATACCAGATAAAGCAGAAGAGTTGTCATTATATCTATCCCAGATCGAATTTAATCAACATCGGTGATGCCAAATGGCACTCAGCTCGATGTCTTCAGCTCTATATTTTAAAAGCAGGAGATATCAGGGGCTTATCAGCAGCCCCTGACAGGAAAGGCAGGGATTATACCCTAATCGGTCTATTTAGACTTCTCCAGGTAAAGAGAATCTAAACAAGTTGAGGCCATGAAAAACACCTGCGGAAAATCAACAGGCTTAAACTTCAATTGGCCCCGTTTCATATTGCTGACGCCAGTAATCGACCCGATCGCGCAGCTCAGAAGGGTGGTAGGGCCTAGCCAGATATTCATTCATACCGGCAGCAAAGAAGTGCTCACGTTCACTTTCAATCACATTGGCTGTTAGTGCAATAATTGCTGCAGAAGGCTGCTGCTGCTCTTTTTCCCGCTCACGCCAGCGCTTAGTGGTTTCAATGCCGTCCATATCTGGCATAAAAATATCCATCAAGACTACCTGATAGCTTTTCTCTCGCTGCTTATCCAAGGCCTCCATACCACTAAAAGCCACATCCACATCGTAACCGGCTTTTTGCAGTACTGAGCGAGCAAGCATGGTATTGACCGGCCCATCATCCACAACCAACACATGACAACCGTGCTGCACCTGACGCGAAGCTGTAGCAAAGTTCGCAGGTCCAACAACTGTAGTCTTTGAACCACTAATATCCATACCGGGAGTAGTACCCGAACCCAGTTCACTCTCTTTGTGTATCAGCCAGCCATCTTTAGCCAGATAATTTAACGCCTGAACCTTCTCCATCAGTTGTTGCTGCAGGATATAGACCTCTTTTGGCGAGCTGCCCAATTGACCAATCAACTCTTTCAACCCCTGTAACGGCACCTCTATCTCTCGACGGATCGCCTGCAGGTATTCAGATTGCAGCTGAGAAGCTTCTAACGCACGGTCCCTATCAAAGCGGATCTGATCCTGTTCATGATGCTGTTCAGAAATATCCACCAAGAGGCCGATCAAGGGTAACTGACGCTGATTTTTTTCATTCTCTATACCACGGCTGAGCAATACTGTCATATGCCGCCCAATACCTGCAGCATTTGAGATCGTTAACCTCTGCTGACTCATGCCCTGTTTAGGTGCTGCCACTGGAATAAACTCAGTGATCAGATGACCACTTAGTTCACTTTCAGAACGCCCAAAGAACTGCTCAAAAGCGCGATTACACCCCCTTAAACGTAGTTCTGCATCCGTATCAAAGATAGGAATAGGAATGCTATTCAATAATTTCTGAAAATAGATATTCTGCTGCTGATGTTGCTGTTTATGCTCTTCGAGTTCATCACTCAACCCATTGCTTTGCTGTACTAAGGCCTTAATCAGCTCTGCGGTCTGATGAATCTCTAGCACGGGAGAGTTCAATGTCCGCGAGGTATCTATCTTGCCAGAGTTACGGATCACATCCTGGAAATAATCCAATGGGCCTAACATATGCCGGCTCAGGCGACGGGTACGCGTGGTATGAAAAAAGAAGTAAAGCAGCAAAATAATACCCGCCAGAACCGATACCAACAGAGCAATGTCCTTAATCTGGTTCGAGAAGTGGCGGGCATTGATATACAGATCTTCAGCTTTGGCTACCGCTAATAGCTTCCAGCCTGTTGCAGGAATCGTATTCCAGGCTACGACACTGGGTTGATTCAGCTGTACCTGAGCCAAGCCAGCCCGCTGATGAGCAATCAAGCGGGACAGTTGAGTAAAATCATCCCGTTTATAGAGGTTAAAGGGCGTCGGCTGATTACGCTGCTCCTGCTGAAAACTATACTGTTGGCCTGCCAGCTCTTTTAAAGAAAAATCCTGCTCGCCTTCAGGTGGCAGAGCAAGAATATTACCATTTTTACCGACCAAAACGCCGTACCCAGGCCACTGTTGCGGCGTTGCAAAGAGTTCATTAATCAAGCTTTGTATCGTTAGGTCAACACCAACAACGGCTTCTAACCGGTCATTCTTATAGACAGGGGCAATATTAGAGATCACCCACCCCTGACCTGCAGGGTCCAGATAAGCATCGGTCCAGACTGACTCCCGATTAGGGCTATGGGACGCTTCGGCCAAATAAAAGAAGTTAAATTCTGTCAGATCCAGATCAGGAGGAAAATGTTGAGTGACATCCACAAAGGGGTAGAGCAGGTTTAAACCATCTGGAGTATTCAGGTAGATCTGGCGAATCAGCCCATGACTATGCTTCAGGTCCACCATAATAGGGCTCAGTGGTAACCATTGCCGGGCCAGCACCGGACGTGCAGCCATCTGTGCAGACTGGGTGGAGTAGTAAACGGATATACCACCATCATCATAGGGTTTATACAGCACATTTTGGTTGGATAACTTTAACACACTGTGCTGATCGGATGAGGCATTAGGCAGCAGTTGACGTGCCGCTTGCTTTTGAAACAGATGCAGCGCATTTTTAACTGATAGCAACTGGGATGACACCCAATCCGTTCTGGCCTGCAAGGCCTGTATCATCTGTTGCTCACGATCCTTGCTTGCTTCACTGGTATGGCTATGATTGAGTAAGAAAAAGGCTCCAAACAAAATACATAAAAGTAAGCCTTCAATCACCAGCAACTGAAACATACCAGAACGGACATAGACCTTATTCACCCATTGCTTTAATGAAAGCAGGGGTGTCTGTTCATTTTCTGGAGTCATGATCATCCCTGTCGAGGTTTCGCACTAATGATAAATTCATTCCTGTATAGGGGTGTATCATACACCTTCTTGTTCAAAATTTAATCAGCATTACTCAGAGGTTGACCATGTGTTTGATACTTTTTTCCTGGCAGCAAGACTCTGAACGCCCATTGATAGTCACAGCCAATCGAGATGAGTTCTACCATAGAGAAACATCTGCATTGACTCTTTGGCCAAATAGTCCTGTTGTTGCGGGTCGTGATCTGCAGGCAGGAGGAACCTGGATGGGTATTACCACATCAGGTCGCTTTGCTGCGGTAACCAATTACCGCCGACCGGCAGATATGACCCAAACGTTCCCCTTGAGCCGAGGACAACTCTGCCAGGATTTTTTGCAGCAGGACTGGTCAGTGAAAGCCTTCCTGGAGCAGCTCAGTAGCTCAGCGATGGATGCAGGGGGATTTAATCTTCTGGTCAGTGATGGTGAGCAACTGGGCTACGCCAGCAACCGCTTTCAGGACCAACGGGGCTACGACCACTACCGTTATAACAGTCAGCTGGAACCCGGTATCTACGGTCTAAGCAACCACCTGTTGGATACCCCCTGGCCTAAAGTTACGCAGGGCAAACAGGCTCTGGCGGAAAAATTGCATGATAATGCAAATGAAGATGAGCTACTCAGCATTTTAGAAAATACCCTGGTAGCCGATGATAACCTACTACCAGATACAGGCATTGGCCTGGAGCGCGAGCGCTTCCTAGCCCCCCGGTTTATTGCATCAAGTACAGAATATGGCACCAGGGCAAGCTCTTTATTGATTCGCTATCGCTCTGGAGCACAAAGTTTTATTGAACAAAGCTGGCAACAAAATGGAACCCAAGCAGTCAGAACGTATTGGCATCAGGGCTCTCTTTATTGAACACTTTTTTATTGACTATTAATTAATCACAGCGCTACAGCATTGGACTGTTTTAATGGGACACCTCAGTAGACTTCATCCCCACAAGGGCCTGGACACATCATCAGTAGTAACTCTGGCTTTGGCTATCAGTTTGCTGATATTTCCCTTATCTGACAAGAGCTTTGCCGATCTGCGCTATGAACATGAAGAAGTGCGCTATGAAGAAGTGCGCTATGAAGAGGTGCGCTATGAAGAGGTGCGCTATGAAGAAGAATGGGTGAATATTGCACTGAATAGCCGTTTTCAGGGTTTGCAGTCCGACTACGGCAGCCTAATGTCCTCAAGCTACCTGGACAATAACTTCCAATACCTATGGCTGGATCATGACGGACATCCAACCCCTGCGGCCAAAGCATTAATCAAGTTGATCACTCCGTTTACGGAACTGGCAGAGGATCATCCCTGGCTGGCTCCTTATAAAACCTTCATTCAGCGCGCACAACAGCCCTTGGAATTGCCGCTCCCGCGTTATCTACTGGCTACTGATCTCTTATATAGTGATATGTTTGCCCGCATTCAACAAGACTTGGCTTCCGGACGCTTTGTTCAAGCCGACAGCGATAATGATCATAAAGAGTATACTGGCAACTTACCTGTATCTGAGCCTCTACACAATGATATCAGCGCTTGGCAACTAGGCTATCAACTCCAGCTTAAAACGGCAGCTACTTTAGACGAAGAGGGTCGCAGCGATTATCTCACTCAACAGATAGAGCAACTTTATCCAAACTCGCCCCAGAGCAAAGCCCTGCTTTCTGCTATGGATTACTGGCGTGCTAAACAGGAAGATGAGTGGCCTCAACTCTCTGAAGGCCAGAACTTAACAGCAGGAGAGATACGGCCAGACTGGATTCCTGTATTGACTCAGCAGCTGCAAAAGTTGGAGCTACTCAGCCTGGACTACACACCAGAGCTGACAAACCGTTACGACGATAAACTGATTGAAGCTGTCAAAAAAGTGCAGTCTCAGCATGGCCAAACAATCGATGGCATTATAGGTCCAAAAACCCGCAAGGTGCTGAACCTGACCCCCAAAGATCGTGTACGCCAGCTAGCTCACAATTTCAGACGTCTTTATCACCTTCCCCAGGAGATGGGAGAACAGTATGTCATGGTTAATATGGCGGATTATCGACTGCAATTAATCAAGCGGGGACAGGAAAGCCTGAATATGAAGGTCATTGTAGGTACACCCAAAGCCCGTACGCCAATTATGACCCAAACTTTGACCTCTGTTATTCTCAGCCCGCGCTGGAATGTACCAAGAGGCATTGCCAGCCGTTTAATTTTTCCACAAGCTAAAGCAGATCCGGATTATTTACGTCAACGGGGCATTATAGTAGTCGATGGATGGAGTCAGCCGGCATCCGAGATCCCCTTAGAACAAATCGACTTTACCACTTACAACAGCTCCAGTGACTTTCCCTATCGTTTTGTGCAACTCCCTGGCAATAGTAACCTGCTGGGCCACGTCAAATTCCGTCTTTCTAACAATAAAGCCATCTATATGCATGACACCCCAGGCAAATACTTGTTTAAGGAAAACGAGTTAGCCCTTAGCAATGGCTGTATCCGGCTGGAGAACGCTTTGCTGTTAGCTGAGCACTTACTGACGGATTATTGGAACCCAGACAGAATGCAATCTGTACTGGATGCAAAAGAAGAAACTTATCTGCCAACGGCTCAGGCAGAATTGCCTGTTTATCTGATGTATTGGACCGTCTGGCAGGATGAAAATGGGCAACTGCAATGGCGTGACGATATCTACCAAAAGGACCAGTTGCCTGTCGTCTCTGACACCCGTAAAACGTTCCTGGCTACGGCACAGAAACAAGATAAAGAGGGATAACCAAAGGCTGGATTGATCAGAGGGATAGAGAAGGTTGTAATAGCTGACGTAAGCCTAACTCTTCCATCGTGATGCCTATTTGCTCCAGCACCTGCTCTGAGCTTTCCAGATTCAGTACCAAATCCAACAACTGCACCGCATCACGACGATGCAAACTGCGAATCGCCGATTTAACCCGAGGCAGGTTAACCGCATTCATCGACAGGGAGTCATAGCCCATCGCCATCAAAAGAATCGCGCCACGGGCATCACCAGCCAGCTCGCCACACAGACTTAAACGACAATCGGTGTGTTTGACGCTCTGAGCAATACTATACAGTGCATTCAGCACTGCAGGATGAAAGCTGCTGTACAGCCCAGCGACACGAGGATTATTACGATCCACCGCCAGCAGGTATTGCGTCAGGTCGTTACTGCCCACGGATAGGAAGTCCACATAACGGGCGATCTGAGTCACCTGATAGATCGCACCTGGCACCTCGATCATCACACCGATAGCAGGACGCTTAATACTCAAGCCTTCCTGACACAGCTCATGATAGGCTCGTTCAATCAGCGCTGTCGCTTCGGTAACTTCGGTCAGACTGGTGATCATCGGCAGCATAATCTGCAGGTTATCCAGTCCCTCACTGGCCCGTAGCATCGCCCGCACCTGCACCAGAAAGACTTCAGGGTGATCCAGGGTGATTCGAATACCACGCCAACCCAGAAACGGGTTCGCCTCATTGATCGGGAAATAGGGCAGAGCCTTATCCCCCCCAATATCCAGCGTACGCATGGTCACTGGCTGCGGGAAAAAAGCTTCCAGTTGTTCACGGTACACCGCTTGTTGTTCACCTTCAGAAGGAAAACGTTCGCTGATCATAAAGGGCACTTCGGTGCGATACAGACCAACACCTTCGGCACCGTGATTCAACGAGTGGGTAATATCCTGGGCCAACCCCGTGTTTACCAGCAGTGGCATCTTGTGGCCATCCAGGGTTTCAGAAGGCAGCCCGGCGATATGCTCCAAGCCTTTTTGCAGTTTCTCCTCCGCCTGCATCAGCTGGCCATATTGAATCAGCAACTCATCACTGGGCGCGTTAAACACTACGCCCTGATAAGCATCGACAATCAGTTGCTGGCCATCCAGAACAGCAACTGGAAGATCCACTGTTCCCATCACCGCAGGAATGCCCATGGCACGAGCCAGAATCGCGACATGTGAGTTACTGGAACCCTGTACCGACACCAAACCCGCCAGCTGATCCTTAGGGATCTCACCCAGCATCGCCGGTGTGATCTCCTCACTGATCAGAATGGTTTGGTTCGGATATTCCACTTCAGCCTGTTCCGTTTGCTGCAGATAAGCCAGCACCCGGCGGCCCAGGTCACGAATATCGGTGGCACGCTCCTTTAAATAGTCATCTTCCGATAACTCAAAGAAACGGGCATGACGGGTAATCACTTCCGTCAGGGCACCCTGTGCCCAGTTACCCTCCTGAATCTTATTGATCACCTCCTGACCCAAAGCGCTGTCATCCAGCATACGCTGGTAGGCTTCAAACAGCGCCCGCTCCTCTTCGCTTAACCGTTGTGCTAAGCGACGATTCACTTCATGGATATCATTACGCACCGCCGCCAACGCCGCACGGAATTGAGTAATTTCGCCCTCAATATCGTCCGTCGCTCTATCCGGTACAGTATCCAGATTAGCCAGAGGTAAAATCACCACGGCAGTGCCCACGGCGATCCCGGATGTACCGGCGACGCCTTTAAAGCAACTGCCACGAATACCATTAATATGAGCATCAGCCTGACTGGTCGCACCAGTGGCTAAAGAGTGAGCAATCTGACCGGCCAGCTGCGCCGAAACCGTCACCAAAAAGGCTTCTTCGCCTTCGTCAAAACGGCGTTTTTCCTTGTGCTGAACCACAATAACACCGAGTACACGGCGCTGATGGATAATAGGCACACCAAGAAAACTGTGGAAGCGTTCCTCTCCGGTTTCGGCCAGATAGACATAATTAGGGTGCTGGGTAGCATCATCCAGATTAACCGGCTCTTCCCGCATTCCCACATAACCCACTAAACCCTGATCGGTCTTTAATGACACCTGTTTCACGGACTCTTTTTTCAGCCCCAGAGTTGCCATTAAAACGTAACTTTGACTGTTACTATCCAATAGATAAACCGAGCACACGTCAGTTTTCATCGCTCGTCTGACCCGGCGCACAATAATAGAAAGCGTCTCATCCAGGCTTCTGGCTGAGTTCACTTCCTGTACAATGCGCTGCAAGGTTTTGAGCATGTTAACCCTCGTATATTGTCGTGCTAAGTCTAATCAACCTGTTCAGGACAGGATTTAAGCAAATTACGGTTATAACGATGTGACAGCTCTTTCAGTGCCCGACGGTAAACTTCCCGCTTAAAGGAAACTACCTGCCCCAATGGATACCAATAGCTGACCCAGCGCCAACGGTCAAATTCAGGAGATGGCGTATGATCGACGCAAATACTGTTCTCTGGACAACGTAATCGCAGCAGGAACCATTTCTGCTTCTGACCGACACAGATCGGTTTACTGTGTCTGCGAATCATTTTGCGCGGTAACCGGTACCTTAACCAGCCACGTGTACAGCCCAGAATATCCACATCGTCAGGATCTAAGCCAATCTCTTCTTTCAGCTCGCGAAATAAAGCCTGTTCAGGCGTCTCGTACTCTTTAATACCACCTTGCGGAAATTGCCAGGCATCCTGACCAACACGCCGTGCCCATAGCAACTGGCCGTCTTGGTTTATCAAGATAATACCAACATTGGGTCGGTAACCGTCAGCATCTATCACGCAAATCACCTTAGTTTTTTATTAAGGCTATTGTTTCACAAAGCACAGCTGTTCATCAATCCAAGCGCCCTTATCCTTTACATGTAGATAAGCTCTGGGATAATCCCTGCTTTATAAGCCTGCAAGATATGACTGATTGGAGAATCCCGAGTGAGCCTGGCTATTTTTGATTTAGATAACACCCTGATCGCCGGTGACAGTGATCACGCATGGGGTGAGTTTTTGGTTGAACAAGGCATCGTTGATGCTCAGGTCTACAAAGACGCTAACGACCGTTTTTATCAGGACTATCTGGCGGGTACGCTGGATATTATGGAGTATCTGGCTTTCTCGCTGGCCCCTCTGGCAGAGCATGAACCACAGCAGCTGCAACGGTGGCACCAGCAGTTTATGCAGGAAAAAATCGAGCCGATTCTACTGAATAAAGCCTTTGAGAAGCTGGCCTGGCATAAAGAACAGGGCCACTTTATTCTGATCATTACCGCGACCAACCGTTTTGTCACCGAGCCCATCGCCGAACGCCTGGGTGTACACGAGCTAATCGCCATTGAACCGGAAGTGATCGATGGCCGTTATACCGGTCAGGTTGCGGGCATCCCAAGTTTTAAAGAGGGCAAGGTAACCCGCTTGAACAAGTGGCTGGAAGATAAAGACTATGATCTGGCCGATACCTGGTTTTACAGCGACTCCCACAACGATCTGCCGTTGCTGAAGCTGGTGGGCAAACCTATTGCAGTCGACCCGGATCAACAACTGAAAGAGACCGCAGAGCAAAGCGGCTGGCCGGTGATCAGTTTCCGTTAATTTTACTGTGTATCCGTTTGCATAATGCTCAAATAGTCCCGGCAACCCTCTCTGTTGACCGGGCCTGTTCTGTTTGCTTCCCTTCTGGTTAAAGCTTTTCATTTTTGTATCAGCCTATACACTGAGTAGAGATAATAAGAAAAACTGAATCAGTTAACGGTGTGTGGCTGGGCTTTCCCCCATTAGCCTGCACAACCGCAGATTGATGTGCCGAAACAGTCCGTATTGATCAGAGGGAAAGATACGATGAAGGTGCAGCAGCTACTGTATGAGCAAAACCGATGGTCAGTACTATCCGATGATAGCGTCAACCAACCCCAGCTAGTGCTCTTCTTTTCCAGCGCTCAACTGTGTCGCGAGCAGAATCCCTGGCAACTGTTGCAACAACGCTTTCCCAACGCCTGTATAACCGGCCTCAGTACCGGTGGTGAAATTTTGGGTGATGAGGTGTTTGATAATACTATCGCCGCAGTCGCCATTGAGTTCGAACACAGCCATATCCAGCTGGCATCCACTCTTATTGAAGACCCCAGCCAATCTGCTCAACAAGCCCAACACCTGGTTTCTCAACTCCCCCAGGAACAGCTGAAACTGGTCTGGCTGCTTTCCGATGGCATGCGAGTCAACGGCAGCGAACTGATCAAAGGCTGTCGCCAAATACTGCCAGAGCAGGTACTGCTTACCGGGGGGCTGGCCGGAGATAGCGCAGATTTCAATCAAACCTATGTCTGCGCTAATAGTCCTGCCTGTTCGGGCCAGCTGGCAGCCATCGGGTTTTATGGTGATCAGCTGGAGGTGAGCTGGGGCAGCATGGGAGGGTGGAACAGCTTTGGCCCTAAGCGGATGATCACCCGAGCTAAAGATAATGTACTTTATGAGCTGGATGGCCAACCCGCTCTGGAATTGTATAAGCGCTATCTGGGTGAGGATGCCCAACAGCTGCCCGGTAGTGCTCTGCTATTCCCCCTGACGATTCGCCACCCGGATGAAGAAAACACCGTACTGGTCCGAACCATACTATCTGTGGATGAAAACGATAACAGTATGACCTTTGCCGGTAATGTACCTCAAGGCTATGTGGCACAACTGATGCGCGGTAACTTCGATCATCTTATTGAAGGTGCGGCTCAGGCTGCCGAAGCCGCACAGCAGGATCATCCCAATACCACCCTGGCACTGTTAGTCAGCTGTATCGGCCGCAAACTTCTGATGGGTCAGCAGGTTGCCGATGAAGTTGAAGCCGTGGCAGATATTCTGGGCCCCCATACCAAACTGGCCGGATTCTATTCCTATGGTGAAATTGCCCCCAATGGCTTTTCCCAACGCTGCGAACTGCATAATCAAACCATGACAATCACGACCATCAGTGAGAAAGCGGATGCATAAGCTGTTACAACGACAGTTAAAGAAAGCCCTGCGCCGTTCGGGTAATGACACACCGGATATGGATTACCTGCTTGAGCTGGTTAGCGCCAGCTATGAAGAAGCGGATCAGGAGCGACGCCTGACCAGTCACGCCGCCGACCTGATGGAACAGGAGATGATGGCACTGAATGAAAAAACGATTCGCCAGGCACGGCAACACTTTGAAACCGTGCTAAATCAGCTGGGCGAAGGCGTACTTTTTCTTAACCGGAAAAATCAGATTATTGGTCCGAATCAGATTGCAGAACAGCTCTTAGGCCAACCATTATCCTCATTACAGGGGCAGAGTGTTTTCGCGCTGTTTAACCCTTTCCCTCACTGGGATGCCGACACTCAGGAAAGTCAGGCAACCGAAAGTCAGCTGGCACACTCAGGCCTGCCGGTGGAGCTGGTCCGGGGCGATCTGCGCAATGCAGGTCGTCAGGAGTGGTTTCTCATCTTCCGTGATATCAGTGAACGCTATCACGCCAAAGAGCGCCTAAAAGCCAGTGAACAGATGTTCCGGGATTTTGCCGAAGCCTCCTCCGACTGGTTCTGGGAGACCGACGAGAAGCACCGGATTATCCGTCTGAGCGGATTTTCACCCCGTGCGGCCCATATCCAGCCCGATGAGCTACTGGGCCGCAGCCGCATGGAGTTGATGAAGCACGCTCCGAAAGAGGTATTTGAGCAACATATTCAGGACCTGAATGCACACCGACCGTTCCGGGACCTGGAGTATAAGCTTGAGATGCCTGATGGCTCCAGTCTGGTCTCCATTAATGGGAAGCCTATCTTTGATGCCGAAGGCCAGTTTATCGGTTATCGGGGCTGCGCCCGGGATATCACGGCGCAGCGGGAAACTGATCGCTCACTGCAAAAGGTTGAAAGCCAACTCAGAACCGCCATCAGCAGTACCAATGAAGGTATTGCGCTGTTTGACGCCAATGACCAACTGATCCTGTTTAATGATCGCGCCAAAGCGCTCTACAGCCGTATCGATGACGTTATCCAGTTAGGCTGTCACTATAACGATATGGCCTATGCCCTGATTGAACGAGGCGCTTTTAAACTGGATATGGACGGTCAGCGCTGGCTGGAACATCAAACAAACCGGGAAACCCGTTTTAGCACCAAATACAATATCGTGCGCACCCATGATGATCGTTATATTCGTGCCATGGAGTACCCCACACCGGAAGGCGGAACCGTGGGGATCTACAGTGATGTCACCGATACCATACAACTGGAAAACAACCTACGGGCAGAAAAAGAGAAAGCCGAGCAAGCCAGCCGGGCCAAATCCGAATTCCTGGCCAACATGAGCCATGAGATCCGCACACCGATGAATGCCATCATCGGCCTCAGTCATCTGGCACTGCAGGATCCTCAGCTATCTGCCGACCAACGGGAGTATCTGGACAAAATCCACCACTCCTCCAATCACCTGCTGGGACTGCTAAACGATATCCTCGACTTTTCCAAGATCGAAGCCGGAAAACTGGCCCTGCATCAGCACAGCTTTGACTTTAACCAACTTGTCCAACAGATCAGCACCTTTGTTCAGCCTGCCTGTAAGGAAAAGTTATTGGATTTTTACTGGGATATCGGCCCGGATATCCCCAAACGCCTGGGAGGTGATCTGCTGCGCTTGGGTCAGGTGCTGACCAACCTCGCGGGCAATGCGGTAAAATTCACCCATCAGGGCTCTGTCACCATTCGGATTCGAGCGCTGTCTCAACACGCCCTCACTCTATATAAAGAGACAGAAACCGACCATAACACCCTGGCACCAGAAGAGCAGCAACACATTAGTGCCTCACAGCACAACGGCTCCGAGACGAACGACTTGGGGCAAATTCTGTTAAAAATCGAAGTCATTGATACCGGTATCGGTATTGATCCTGAACAGCAGCAACAACTGTTTGCCCCTTTTACTCAGGCTGATAGCTCGATTACCCGGCACTATGGCGGCACAGGACTGGGGCTGGCGATCTCCCGCCAACTGATTGAATTGATGGGTGGTCAGCTTAAACTGCAAAGCCGCCAGGATCGGGGCAGTTGCTTCTCCTTTAGCCTGCCCTTAACCATCAAAAGCCGACACAGTTTCTGCCATTATCCCGCACTGGAAAACGTACGTTTGCTACAGCTGGAGCAAAATCCCCTGGCTCAGGCCGGTCTGGAAAAACTGCTCCGACACTATCAGGGAAGCCTGCATACCATCGATAGCTTAAGCTATACACCTGGCAGCCCTAGCCCGGAACAGGATTATCTGCTGGTCAACTGGGAACAGCTCAGCACTACCGATCTGCATCACCTGAAACAGTGCCTGGAACAGTGGCAACTGCCCACTCTCATCTACAGTTACCAGAATAAAACCACGATTCAGGCTCAACTGCCTGCTAACGCTCCTATCAAGGTGCTGAGCAAACCCTTAACACCGGTCGAACTATGCGCGCAACTAACCTCTACAGCAGAGCCGGACAAGGCTAAGGCGGGCTCTTGCCCCCCTCAAGCGGATGACACTCAACAGAACTGCCGCATTCTTCTGGTTGAAGATAACTCGATCAATCAGATGGTCGCTGGACGTTTTTTGCAAAAGATAGGGATGCCCTTTGATCTGGCCGAAAACGGTCAACAGGCGATCGAGCAACTGCAACAGCGACATTACGATGTTGTACTGATGGATCTGCAGATGCCCATCATGGATGGTTTAACCGCCACCCGCCAGATTCGCCAGCAGACCCAGTGGCAGCAACTCCCCATTATCGCTATGACAGCCAATGCCATGCAGGGAGATCAGGAACGCTGCCTGGAGTCAGGTATGAGTGATTACATCGCTAAACCGATTGACTTTGGCGAGCTACAGCACAAACTTGAACTCTGGCTTCCCAAACCAGATGCTTAAGCTAAAAGGCCGCTGCTTCTCAGCAACGGCCTTCGTACTTCCCAGCTAAAACTGTTAAGCGTTTTAAATCGCTTAACCCTGTCTCTTAGCCGAATCCGCTTATACCCTTCCCGATAAGTCTATTGATATCCGAGTAGGTTGGATAAGCGAAGCGCCGTCCGACATTGGCTCCGGTATCTGATGATTGCCGGAAGGCGCCTTGCGGCTTTTCCGACCTGCACCTGCACCTGCACCTGCACCTGCACCAACTTATTATCTGGTGTGGTATTAGCCAAATTTAGGCAGGTGAGACAGAGACTCTTTAATCGCCTCTTCCGGGTAATCGTAGTCTTCCAACTCGCCTTTAAAGTAACGGTCGTAAGACACCATATCGAAGTGACCATGGCCCGATAGCGTAAACAGCAGAGTTTTCGCTTCACCGGTTTCCTTACAACGCAGGGCTTCTTCCACGACAGCTGCAATGGCGTGATTTGACTCAGGCGCAGGGATAATACCTTCGGTACGGGCAAACAGCACACCAGCCTCAAAGGTCTTCGTCTGAGCGACGGCACGGGCTTCCAGTAAACCTTCATGGTACAGCTGGCTTACCAGAGCAGATTGACCGTGATAGCGCAGACCACCGGCATGGATACCTGGCGGCATAAAATCATGGCCCAGGGTGTACATCTTCATCATCGGCGTCAGACCGGTGGCATCACCAAAGTCATAGGTGTACTCACCCTTGGTCAGTGATGGACAAGAGGTCGGCTCAACACCCACCAGTTTTACATCTTTACCCGCAGCCTTATCCGCAAAGAATGGGAAAGCGATACCACCGAAGTTAGAACCACCACCGCACGGTGCAAACACCATATCCGGGTAGTCACCCACCATTTCCAGCTGTTTCTTAGCTTCCAGACCGATCACTGTCTGGTGCAACAACACATGGTTTAGTACAGAACCCAGTGCGTAGTTAGCCTCCGGGTTACCCGCCGCTTCTTCAACCGCTTCAGAGATCGCAATACCCAGAGAGCCTTGGGAATCTGGATCTTTCGCCAGAATATCGCGCCCCACTTGAGTCAGATTGGTTGGACTGGCGCGTACATCACCACCCCAGGTCTGCATCATCAAACGACGGTATGGCTTCTGGTTATAGCTCACCTTCACCATGTAAACGCGTACATCCAGACCAAACATCTGACCGGCCAAAGACAGAGAGCTGCCCCATTGACCGGCACCGGTTTCAGTTACCAGACGCTTTACGCCTTCAGCCTTGTTGTAGTAGGCCTGAGGGATCGCTGAGTTTGGCTTATGGGAACCTGCAGGGCTTACGGATTCATTTTTAAAATAGATCTTACATGGAGTGCCCAGGGCTTTTTCCAGCTCAGTAGCACGCACCAGAGGTACAGGACGCCATTGTGCCAGTTTCTCGCGGACTTCATCCGGGATTTTAATCCAGCGTTCAGCGGATACTTCCTGCTCAATAATAGCATTAGGGAAAATCGCAGACAGGGCATCAGGACCTACCGGTTGGCCATCTGGGCCCAGCGGTGGTGTCGGAGCATTGGGCATATCCGCCACAACATTATACCAATGGGTTGGGATCTCGTTTTCCGGCAACCAGATTTTCTTTTGCATGTATCCTCCTTAGTTCTTACATGGTCTGTCCAGCACGGCTTTTTGTTCTCGGAATATCGCCTATAGGAGGGATCACCGGATTAAGCTCTTATCTATCTCTGTTGTATCACCAGACTAGTACACTGCACAGTCAGACCTCTGAGTGTACCCTGTCTTGGCCTCAGGCCAAAGCGGTTCATTATCATGAGTCGTGACCGTAGGAATGGTGTCATAAGCATTTTCTGATTAAGTCAGACAAATACGGTTTTCAGAAGGCTGAATAAGAGAGGTGTAAGAGCAATCAGAGCAGCATCTGTCAGCGATGAAATTAAAAAAAAGCCTGCACAGAGGCAGGCTACAAAGCACAATCGGCCTAGCAAGGGCCAACAGAGAGTGGCGACCAAAAGGTCACCAAACAGAAGGGTCTAGCAAGCAACGAGTACAAGGATTGTACCCAAAAGACGTCCCTTCCAATGCGACAACACAAAACAATCGAAGCAAAATACCGTGCATAAAGCATCATCTCTTACTTCGATCTAAACCAACCCCATCCCTGAGTAAATCATCCTTGAAATGGTTAGCCGTTCAGCACAAACCTTAATTGCCAAACCACTAACCATAATTTGTCACCGAGGCTTAACCAAACGCCTGAATACCGGTCTGAGCACGGCCCAGAATCAGCGCATGGATATCATGAGTACCTTCGTAGGTGTTCACCGCTTCCAGATTCATAGAGTGACGGATCACATGAAACTCATCAGAGATGCCGTTACCACCGTGCATATCACGGGCAACACGAGCGATATCCAGGGACTTACCGCATGAATTGCGCTTGATCAGAGAGATCAGCTCAACCGGGCACTGACCTTCGTCCATCAGACGACCCGCTTGCAGACAACCCCGCAGACCCAGAGAGATCTCAGTTTGCATATCGGCCAGTTTCTTCTGTACCAGCTGAGTCGCCGCCAGAGGACGGTTAAACTGGATACGATCCAGAGAGTATTGACGTGCTGCGTGCCAGCAGAATTCCGCCGCACCCAGAGCACCCCAGGCGATGCCGTAACGGGCTTTGTTCAGACAGCCAAATGGACCTTTCAGACCTTTTACGTTAGGCAGCAGATTCTCTTCTGGAACAAATACGCTGTCCATCACGATCTCACCGGTGATAGACGCACGCAGAGAGAACTTACCTTCAATCTTAGGCGTGCTCAGACCTTCCATACCACGCTCCAAAATGAAGCCATGGATTTCACCTTCCAATTTCGCCCAAACCACCATCACATCAGCAATTGGGGAATTAGTGATCCACATCTTAGCGCCCGTGACACGGAAACCGCCATCAACACGCTCAGCACAGGTTTTCATACCGCCTGGATCAGAACCTACGTCCGGTTCGGTCAGACCGAAACAACCCACCCACTCACCGGTGGCCAGCTTCGGCAGATATTTTTCACGCTGCTCTTCAGAGCCATAAGCGTAGATAGGGTGCATCACCAGTGAGGATTGCACACTCATCGCAGAACGGTAACCACTGTCCACGCGCTCTACTTCACGGGCCGCCAGACCGTAGCAAACGTGATTCACTTCCGCACAGCCGTACTTCTCAGGCAGAGTGCTGCCCAGCAGGCCCATCTCACCCATCTCGTTCATGATTTCACGGTGGAAGATCTCATCACGGTTCGCCTGAAGAACCCGTGGCTGCAACTTGCTCTGGCAGTATTCACGGGCCATATCGCGCACCATGCGCTCTTCTTCGGTCAGTTGCTGATCCAGATTGAAAGGGTCATCCCAGTTAAATGCTGCACGCTCGCTCATGTCTCACCTCTGTCTAAAACGGCTTTAATCCCACAAGGGTTAATTAAAACCGTTTCATAAAATGGTCATCATCCAATGGGCCAAATCAAGGCCATGGAATCTTTACCTGATTATGTTTGGAATTATTCAGTACAGAAAAGTTAGCCGGGCGTGACTGATAAGTACAATATATGATAGATATAGTTTCAATAATTTAAGTTGATAGCCCTAACCCGCATGAGGAGTGGCATCCAGTGGATCTGAAACGGCTCAAGTATTTCTGTAGTTTGGCTAAGATCGGTAACTTCACCCATACCGCAACTCATCTGGGCATCGCCCAACCGGCTTTAAGTATGGCAATCAAGAAGTTAGAGGATGAGGTCGGACTTAAACTGGTTAACCGGGCAGAGCGCCAGATGACTCTGACTGCAGATGGAGAGGTGCTGTTAAAGCACGCGCAACGTATTCTGGAATCGGTCAATCAGGCGGAATTAGAGATCCAGGAACTGAAGGGCATCGAGACTGGCACCATACAATTTGGTGCCTCCAGCATGCTCAGTTCCTACTATTTACCTAATGTACTGGCTAAATTTAAGCAGAAATACCCCAAGGTCAGAATCAACCTGATCGAAGCCGGAACGGCCTCTCTGCAACAGATGCTACTGGAAGGAGCCTTGGACATTGCCCTGATTCGCTCTGACCGCCCCCATGATCAGATCCGCTGCGTCAACCTGTTTGCAGAAGATATGGTCGCTCTGGTGCCCTGTAATCACCCACTATCAAAACAAAGCTCAATGAAACTGGCCGATTTCTGCCAGCAGCCCCTGGTGCTATTTCGAGAAGGTTATTTCCTGCGTGAAGCGGTCAGCCAATATTCCAAACAGCAGCATATTCGACTCGATATCCGTTTTGAAACCAACCTGATTGATCTGCTTAAAGCCATGGTAGTCAGCGAGGTCGGGATAAGTACCGGGCTGTCGCGTATTGTTAAGCCAGGCGATCCCGTAGTAACTCTGCCCTTTGAGCCCAAGATCCCGCTTTATATCGGCCTGGGCTGGAAGAAAAATCACTATCTGTCCAAAGCCAGTCGCGCCTTTGTAGATTTTATGCAGGAACACCTGCCTAACGAGATTGAGCGAGCATAGTACAAAAAATAATGCCCGGTGGATCTCCGTCCACCGGGCATTATTACGACTTGAGTAGCACGCCAGGGCCCGTGATTACCAATAGACTCTGACTAAGCGCTGATATCGACCTATCAGGCAAAAACCTTAGCCGCAGTTTCCAGAATATGCTTACCAATCGGAATTGCTGAGGTCGCTGCCGGAGACGGTGCATTACACACATTGATGGTGCGCTTGGTATTCACAAACAGGAAGTCATCCACCAGATTACCGTCTTCCGATACTGCCTGAGCACGTACACCCGCAGGGTATGCGGTCAGATCAGACTTCACAATCTTAGGACAGTACTTATTCACTTCCTTCAGATACTGACCTTTAAACAGCGAGTTCTTGGTTTCGATCAGACCCGGCTTCAGGTTCTTGTACAGCACCTTCAGAATACCTGGGTAGGTCAGGGCTTCAAAACTGTCTTTCAGTGAGATATCGGTCTTTTTGTAACCCTCACGCTTCCACGCCATGACCGCGTTTGGACCTACGGTGACGGTGCCGTCGATCATACGGGTCAGGTGTACACCCAGGAACGGCATACTGGGGTCTGGGATCGGATAGATCAGATGGTTCACCACCTGATTATGCTCTGGCTTCAGCAGGTAGTATTCACCGCGGAACGGGCAGATCTTAAACTTCGGTTTGATACCCAGCATTTTCACCACTCGGTCGGCCATCAGACCAGAGCAGGAGATCATATAGCGGCTGGTAAAACTGCCACGGCTGGTGAAAACCGTCACTTCGGAATCACCTTCCTTCAGCGCAGTCACTTCGCAGTTAAACTGGATTTCACCACCCATCTCACGCACTTTTTCCGCCATCACTTCGGTGACACGACGGTAGCTGACGATGCCACTGGACGGTACAAAGATACCACCGATCCCCGTGATATTCGGCTCACGGGCTTTCAACTCATCAGCATTCAGCCAGTAACGCTCCAAACCATTGGCCTCGGTACGTTCCCACAATGCTTTCATGCGTTCCATTTCCAGCTCGTTGGTGGCAACCAACAGCTTACCGCACTCATCGTAAGGAATATCGTTTTCGTCACAGAAGGCTTTTGTTGCCTTATTGCCTTCCAGACAGAACTTGGCCTTCAGGCTACCCGGCGTGTAGTAAACACCCGCGTGAATCACACCACTGTTATGACCGGTCTGATGTTGTGCCACCTGGGCTTCTTTTTCCACAACCAGCAGTTTTTTACCCGGTTGTTGTTGCAGTAGCTGCATCGCAGTGGACATACCGACAATGCCACCACCGATGATAATGTAATCGTACATTCTATCCCTCGCTCGACGCGAAAACCCCTGAAAGGACGCGATGCCTTTCAGAGGTCTTTTTTAATCTCAGCAGCGATCTTTCGATACAGCTACTGTTGAAACAAGTCCATAGTCAGGACTAACTTCACTTATCACAACTAGTTTTAAAGCAGAGTTACTTACGCAACGAAATCACTGACGTGGCTTACGCAGTGTCTTCTTATGAGTGAAGTAACCACGCTGACGCATCAGTTCACGACGCAGACCTTCGTGCGGAGTAAACTTATCACGACCATGTAACCACATGTGGTTGTTGATCAACAGGAAGCTACCCACAGGTACACGGATCGACTGAATACCTTTACTGCTTTCAAAAGATTCGCCCAGCTCAGATAGCCATACACCTTCTTCAAAGTTTGCAGGTTGTGCAAACTGATCGATGTAAGAGCTGATCACATCACCGTTTACGTCCAGATCAAATACTGGGTGGTAGATATCCTTAGAGATATTTTTACTCGGCGGCACAGCCCAACGGATTGGACGATAGGCCAGAGGATGGGTAGAGAACTTCTCCAGATCTTCCCAGTCATCCAGATGCAGTAGCAGAGAGTTACCGCCTTCCATGTTCTGCTCATCGATCTTCAGCATCAGATTGAAGTCAGTATCTTCTTCAACGTAAGTGCCGTCGTTGTGCAGTTCCATGACACGGTGTGGCTGACGCAGGTAGCTATCAGAGTTATCGCTGTTCACTACCGCGAAACGTGCGTAGTACTTACCGCTCATGGCATCAAAGTTAGAACGGCCCATCAAGTGAGATGCGGCTGTGGTGAAACGCACCATATCTTCTGCCTGAGACACATCATCCAGGCCTTCAGGAGTGATCAGCAGCGCACCGGTGTTACGATCAACCAGCGTATCGATCAGCAGAGACTGCAGCTGATTACCACACAGATCGTCCAGTACTTTAGCAACACGGAAACGCAGGAACGATTTGTACTCCAGCGCCTGAATAGGCCATTCCTCAATCGCCGCGAAAAATTGATCAACGGTTTCCTTGTTGAACGTCAGTTGCAGCAGGCGGCCATTGCTCTGCTCAGATACGGATAAAGTAAAACCTTGGTATTTCGTTTCTGCAGGGATGCCTGCTTGTTCAACAACACTCATCTCTCGACTCCTGAAGTGCATATAGGGTTTATGCGACACATCAAATGCCATCTGCCGAGAATAATATATTTATTATTTAAAAATATCTACATTTTTATTCTTTATAGACAAAATGAACATTTCATCCCTTTGCCCCGTGGGTTTATAATCGGTGGCATTCGGTCATCACGGACGCCAACATGAGCTCAGACAGCACGCCACAAAGCAAAGCAAATCAAGCCACTATCGCTTATAAGCTGCTCAAGCAGGATATTATCAACGGGGTACATCAGCCTGGAGATAAGCTGCTGATGAGCCATCTGAAGGAAAGCTATGACATTGGCGCTGGCCCTATGCGCGAAGCACTGTCTCAGCTGGTGGCCGACCGTTTAGTGACCGCAATCAGCCAGCGGGGCTTTCGTGTGGCCGAGATGTCACTGGAAGAGTTGACCGACATATATGATGCCCGTGCTCACCTGGAAGCCATGATCACCGAGCTGGCCATCGAGCGAGGCGATGAAGATTGGGAAGCCACCGTACTGGGGGAAGCCCATAAACTGGCCCGGGTGAACGAGATCAATACCCCGGATGAGATGCTGGAAGTGTGGGACAGTCGCCATAAAGCTTTCCACACCGCTATTGCGCAGGGTTGTGGTTCAGCCAAGCTACTGGAGTTGCGAGCATCACTACAGGATCAGGCCGAGCGCTACCGCCATTTATGGCTGAAGAAGACAGTGTTCTCACAATCGGCACTGGAGGAAAAGCGCAGGGAACATGCCGATATGGTGGATGCTCTGCTCACCAGAGATACCGTGAAAGCCAAACAATTGATGTATGAGCATCTAATCAGCCCGATCCCGATTATCAAGCAGCTGATGCTGTAAACCACCAACGACTTCCACCATAATCTTCCTGACAGAAAGAACAAGGCCCCATCTCCTTGTGGGAGTGGGGCCTCGCGAATGCCTCTTTATCGGATAGACTTAAGAAGCTAAAACTGTTGAGTCATAAACTCTGGCCGGGCATGATAACCGTTAGCGGCAAAAATTCAAGCAAAGCCGTCGTTTTTTTACCATTTATGCTCATCACGGATAACAAATACTGAGCACTTAGAGTGACGCAGGATTTTTTCCGCATTGGAACCCATCAGGTAACTGGATAAACCAGGACGACCTGAAGCCACAATAATCACTTCAGGCTGCTGTTTTTTCGCTTCATCCAGTACGGCATCATAAACCACACCCTGGCTAACCCGGCACTTACCACGCAGCGCTTCAGGCACATATTTTTTAAATAGCTTTTTCACCTTCTGCTTAGTCTCCTGGCGAGCGGATACTACCGCATCGCCAGAGATAGAGAAGTTCGAATGATGGATCAGGGATTCATCCACATAGATACCGTGAATGACACCCTCTTCATCACCGATCAGCTGCTTTGCCAGTTCAACGGCTTTAGGGAACATCTCTTCATGTTCCAGATCCATAGGGATCAGAATTGTGTTGTACATATCCAGTCTCTTTAACCTCTAGGGCCCCATCACTTTATTGGGTAACCACATCACCAGTTCCGGGAACAGCATGCAGATAATCAACACACAAAGTTTCAATAAGATGAAAGGCGTGACCGATTTATAAATATCCAGCATGGTCACCCCTGGCGGTGCGATCCCTTTCAGGTAGAAGAGTGCAAAACCGTAAGGTGGTGTTTGTACCGCGATCTCGATATTCAGAATCATCAGGATACCGAACCAGATCGGGTCAAAACCCAGATCCACGACAATCGGTGTAAACAGCGGCGCGCACATCAAAACGATAATAAATTCGTCGATGATAAAGCCCAGCGCCAGCATCACCAGCTGCATCAGGATCACCACACCCAGAGGCGGTAAGCCCAGATCCTGGGTAAAGCTGGCGATCATATCCTGCACGCCCATCATCAGATGGAAGTTACTGAACAGGGTGGCACCCAAAATAATCCACATGGCCACACTCACCAGCATGGCCGTTTCCATACCGGCCATTCTAAACATGCCCAAACGGAAACGCTTAAAGAAGAAGGCCAGAATCACCGCGCCAACGACACCAATAGCACCGGACTCAGTAGGAGTAGCAATACCACTGATAATACTGCCCAGTACCGCAAAGATCAGGAAGACAGACATAAAGCCGTCACGCAGGGTGCGTGCCTTCTCTTTCGGTGTCATCTTGGCTTCTGCACCGGTTCCCAGCGGCGCGCGCTCCGGGTTCAGCTTACAGCTGATAATGATGTAGCTAACCAGAAAGATAATCGCCAATAATGCGGGGAACAGTGCCGCAACAAACATCTTACCCACAGAGTTTTGGGTGGATGCCGCGAACATAATCATAGGTACGCTGGGTGGAATCAGAATACCCAGACCACCACCGGCCATAATCACGCCTAACGCCAGTTTCTTATCGTAACCACGATCCAGCATAGGCTTCAGGGCGATACTACCGGAGGTCATAATACCGGCCCCAATAATCCCCACCATGGCACCGATCATGGAGCAGACGCCAATCACACTGATCGCCAGAGAACCACGCAGCTTACCAATCACCAGCTGACTGGCATTAAACATGGCGTCCCCGATACCAGAACGGGTCAACAACTGGCCCATATAGATATAGAGTGGAATCGACAGCAGAATAAAGCTGAACAGTACCGACTCAAAGGTGTTTGGCACTATCTGGAAGATGCCATCCCCCCAGGTAAAGTAGCCCACCGCCATAGCGATGCCACCCAGAGCAAAGCCAACCGGTGCACCCAAGGCAAAACTGACCAGAATACACAGCAGCAGAATGCCGGTTAGTAGTTCAATTCCCATCATTGGTCATCCTCCTGCTCGGTATCGATTTCTGGCTCAGGTAGCAGGTCCTGACCGGTAAAGATATAGAAAATGTCTTTCATCATATTGCTGGAGATCTGCAGAATAATCAGCACGGCAGCCACAATCAGCATCATCCAGAAGTGATGCGTTGGTGGTGCCCAGTTACTCATTTTGCGGTAATCAAATTTCACAGCCTCAGCAAACTTTTCGCGGGCCATTAAGATCAGAATCAACATAAAGAAAGCGGCCAAAACACCCGTCAGAATGTTAAATACACGCTTCGTTTTATTGGATACCGCCAGATAGAGAATATCCACGTTGATATGGGCATTCTTCTGGTAGGCATATGCCCCACCTAAAGCTGCCAGATAGGCAGAGAAAAACAACGAGGTGTCGTAGGCCCAGATCGTTGGTTGGTTAAAGACATATCGGGAACATACTTCGTACGCGATCACCAACGCCAGACATGGCATCAGCAACGATATGCTTTTTCCAATGAAACTGATAAGCCGGTCGATCCCTGTACAGTAGAAAATAATTAACTTTTTAACCATAACGCCATAGCCTGATAGAAAAAAATAAAGGGCGAGATAATCGCCCTTTATTTAACAACGGAACGTCAATTCAGAAGGTTGAGTAAGATCAGCCTCTTACTGCTTCTTCAGAATTTCAACCAGCTCAGCACTGAACTTGTCGCTCTTAGCGTACTCGCCCCACAGATTCTCACCGGCTTTCGCCCAAGCCGCTTTATCTGCTTCGCTTGGCTCAGGGCTCCACTTCATACCCTTCGCTTCCATATCAGCGATCGCCTGAGACTCCCACAGACGGGATTTAGTCATCTGATCACGAGCGTGTACTGCAGTCGCCGCTTTAACGATCGCTTTCAGATCGTCAGGCAGTTTGTCCCATGCTTTTTTGTTCACTACAACAGGCAGTACCTGAGCACCTGCCAGTGGCAGACGGTACATATACTTAGCCACTTCAGCGTGGTTACCGTCGCGGTGGTCAATCAGGTTACTACCGATAGAGCCATCGATTACGCCAGTGGCCAGACCTGTATAGATTTCACTCCAGGTCATGGAGACAGGAGAAGCACCCAGGTTACGTACGAACTTACCGTAAGCACCTGGCGCACGCAGTTTCAGGCCTTTAAAATCTTCAACGGAGTTGATTGGTTTTTTAGTCAGCAGATATACAGGTGGCTGAATGTATGGGTTCAGATAAACCATACCTTGCTCAGCGTAAGCACGGGTCAGTACTTCGTTGAAGCCTTTCTCGTGGAACAGAACACTCAGCTCGCCCACATCTGCCGTACCACCTGGCAGACCCACTTCAACGATACCCGCTGGCAGTTCACCGGCGTTCATTGGCTGGAAGTGTGCACCCATCGTGATCAGACCGGACTTAACGCCGCCCAGAATACCACGGGTATCAACACCTTCACCGGCGTACATCATTTTCACTTTAATACGGCCACCGGACATCGTCTCGATATTCTCAGCCATGCTGCCGTATACATCACCAAACGCAGTACCACGGGTGTACAGGTTAGCAAAACGCCAGTTGTGCTCAGCCGCATAGGCAGAAGCCGTAGCCGTCACTGCGCCTACACCCAGAGCAACAGACAGGGAGCCTGTGACAATCTGTTTCTTCAGTTTCGCAAATTTCTTCAGCATTGTTATCTACTCTTTTTACTGTAATTATTTTAATTACGGGTACCATCCGGCGACAGCTCCCTCGCGAATTTTTCCAGTCAGAACGTGCCAATAGGGATAAGCACTCCATGAGCATTTTGCCTTGCGACAACACACTTCTGTTCTATTGACTGGAATCCGGCCTTGATCTAGCCCCTGCACTCGCTGAAATGAAGTTATCGGTATCGCTGAAATAAGTAAAATATATGACATTTATACCTGCCATAAAAATCAATTATAGTTCAATATCGAATCCCTGTCTCAAAGTCCATACCCTCTATGAGGAATAATAAAACCAACTTTAGAGCAAATACTTGAAGCCAGATACAAAAACAGCGTTTTCGTCTGATATCACAAGGTTTTTTACAAGACGGGGGCAAGAAAACCTATGGCCGGATACTGGGTGGGGATTTAAGAGTATTAAGGCCGACTATTCAACCTTAGTCTTATTAAGATCTTGTATGGCATACATATAAATTCTGTTGCTCAGCAAAAAACAAAACTGACTATACAGTCATAGTCACAAAGACAGACAAATTAATCAAAACCTGTATCGAAACAATACCCGATACAGGTTTATAAATGCGCCACAAGAGTGCTGCAAAGCACCATTTTAGAGCGCTTCAGCCATGTTGAGCACTCCAGTGCTTATCCGACTTTTTACTCTGCGGCTTCCATACGTACAAACCAATGTTGCTTAGCACTGTTCAGCAGCATCAGGTAAACCAGGAAGGAGAAAATAAAGGTCAGCGGCGCAGAAAACAGCGCCAAAGTCGCTCCGGCATAGTTCAGTAATACGATGCCCAGACCGGCACCACCAAACCAGGCGATCAGACCGCGGGGATTGAAGGACACCACCTGATCGATATCGCAGTTCACCTCCCCATTAAACAGCTGATCGTATTTCGGCGAGAAGATATGGGCCAGCGCTATCGCCACCCAGGCGACAACAAAGATGCCCTGATAGGCCAGCGCCTGCAGGATAAAGCTGAATACATCCAGCAGCATTAATAGATACACCACAGCCCCTACCACTATGGCCCAGATAAAGCGTGGCACCTGCTTCAAACCAAAGTGTTCAAAGAACGCCTGCATATTATCCGCCGCCAGATAGAAGTTGGCAGTATTGATCCGGGTTTGACTGACCCAGACAAATAACAGCCCCCAGATCCCCATCAGTTTCAGAATAGCCAGCACCACGGAGACTTCTGACAAACCACCTTCAGTCGGAATCGTCGCTGCCAGAAAAATACCCGCGACACCGTTGACCATAAAGGTAAACAGATAGAACGGCATACCGAAGTTAATCTTGGCGTGGTAATCCGCGTCATCGGCCTTACCAAAACGGGCATAATCCCAGGTGTACATCATCAGAATCCACACACCCATAAAATAGGTAAAGCAGTTCCACCAACCATTTTCGACTTCTCCACCTTCCGGCCCCATGGATAACCAGGCATCGGAGTAGCCGTATTCATTGATGGATAGCACCACCGCCGCCACCAGCCCCAGGATATAGAATGGCAATAGCACACCATTAAACTTATCCATCCACAGCTGCACACCTCCGAATACCAGAGGCACGCTGTACAACACCACAATCAGATAAGCCATCTCCAGGCTTAATGACGGGAAGTAGGCCTGAATCGCCACTGCAATCACAGAGCCTTCAAATACACTGTAATAGATCGCCGTAGCAAAGAAGATCAGCACCGCGAGACTCGCACCGACCTTGCCAAACATAATGCGGGAGAACAGGGCAACCGAAAGCCCGGTTTTAATAGCATAGCGTGTGATGATCGCATTGATAATGCCATAGGTCACCGTGGACAGCCCCAAACCGATCAGGGTATTCATGGTACCGAAGTTCATCGCCAGGGTGGCCGATACCACCAGCCAGAACATGGCACTGCAGATCGCCCACCAGGCCATACTCAGTGACCCCTTGCTCATGCGCTGCTCATCAGGAACTAACGTTTGCGGTGAAACCTGGTCACCGTCTTGGGTAATTTTACCAGCCATAACTTATCTCTTTTGTTATTCATGGACTTATTTGTCTTCTCTATCGCACACCCAGACTTCACGAAATCAAGTCATGAGACGGATAAGAGATAAGTACAGGCTAGAAGTATTCCTGTTTGACTAATTGCAGATCAGCGCCCTGTTATTTGATCTCCGATGTACACTTTTTTGAATCATCAATGTCCTGTTTCATGGCAATAAACAGCACTTATCGCAACACCAGAAGCACTCTCTGACGCGCTAATAATAGCCACTAAAGCAACAAACCATAGGGGTGCAGTCACTACCCATTGAGCACCAGGCTCAATGAGAATGGCGCACCTCCTTGGGTGTACAGTTAAAACGGGCCTTAAACAGACGGCAGAAATGAGCCTGATCATTAAAGCCCCAACGATAGGCGATCTCTGCCAGAGTCGTGCTTCTATGGGTTTTAATATCACTTAACGCAGCCTGTAGCCGCAGTTCTTTAATCCATTGACTCACGGTTTGATCCGACTCTTTAAACAGTTTATGCAGATAACGGGTAGAGATATTACAGGCCGCCGCGATCATATCCGGCGATAGCTCAGCCCGGCCCAGGTTATCGCGCACAAAAGCTTCGATATTGACCAGATGAGCCCGGCGGATGCCCTCTTCATGGCTCATCAATACCCTATCGTCATTTTTTAAGCTCAACACCAACAGGTCAATCAGTTGATTGCTCAACACTGCACTGGTGACCGGGTCGGTATACAGCGCCTGCTTAACCACACTTTGCAGATAATCAAAAAACATCGCCCCGACGCCCTGACGACGATCGAACTGCATATAGAGATAACGCTCCGGGTCACGAATTTTGCTTTTTAGCTCGCAGACCGGCACCCGTAACACCCATAGGGCATTATCACCGTCATAACTAAAGCGGTAGGGCAGGTCGCTGCGTTCCAGAATAAAGCCTTCAGGTTGGCAGCAGACGGAGTGGTTAGCTTGAGAGAAGTGGACGGATTTATTTAACGGCAGGGTGATCAGAAAACAGGGCTCCAGTTCATTGCAGATCTGCTGTTGTTCGCGCTCAAAGCAGATGGAAGAACTTGCCAGATAAGACAGGCCAAGCTTATCCAGTTTTAACTGACTCAGGGAACCATGAAACTGACTGGGGTTGGCAAAACGGATTTCAAGAGGGAAATAGGTCTGCTCGACCACCTCTTTCCAATAGTCCTGCCGGTCCTGCGGTGGTAATAGGTGGGTACTATAGCTGGTATACATATGAACACCTCTTTTATTTTTATTCAGTTCATATCCATGTGCTGCATCGGTTTAAGCATTAAAGACCTGTGCATTGAACGCTTATGAACACATGGGTTCACTGTGCATAACACGGTGCAGATGCTTTTATGTTGTTTTAAGAATCCGTTGTTTTTTGCCCATAGATGATCCAAATCCAGAAATGAAAAAGGAGCCAGACCAAAGATCTGACTCAACCGGTTAACTCCGCGACCTCTCCAGTCATCCCAAGAAGAGGTCTCAGTCCCCTGAGAGCATCGGAGTTAGCTTTATGCCTTGTAACGAGCGAAACATCCTATCCCACCCATTAGCCTCGATACATCATTCAGTCCATCTGCGATCAGGCATCTCTTCTGGTTAAGCGATAACAATGGTTGCTTTCCAGCACCAGCGTCCAACCAGGGCGCACCACGATATTGGTGGTTGGCTCTTCCACGATCGCAGGCCCCTGAATCTCCAGCCCCACATCCAGTTTAGGCCCGGAATAAACCGCGGTATCAATCCAGTGACCATCGGCATCAAACAGCGCCGGACGGTATTCGATCAGGGCCTCTTCTGCACTGGAGCCTTTGGCAATCAGGTCCTGGAAGTCCGGTTTTGCTACATGACCGGTCATGGTGGATTCGATATTCACCAGCTCCACCGGGTTATGCGGCTCACTATAGGTATACAGTTCTTCATGACGCTTGTGGAAATCATCCAGAATCGCCGCCAGTTTCTCCTGGGTGATTTTGCCGGGATGAATCTCGACGGTACATTCATGGATCTGACCGACATAGCGCATTTCGACACTGCGAGTGCAGCTGATCTGCTCATCGGCAAAACCATCAGATAGCAGATGCTCACGACCCTGCTCTTCCAGCTCACCAAACTTATCGTTCAGTGCAGCCAGGTTCACATCTTCGCCATCCAGACGCATCGGCTCAGAAGCCAGATAGTTATAACGTACATCAGAGATAATCTGACCAAAAGCACAGAATACTGACGACACCTTAGGCACCAGCACTGTGGTACTGCCGATCTCTTCCGCCAACGCAGTGATATGCATACCCGCCGCGCCACCGGCACACAACAGGGCAAAATCACGGGGGTCATAACCCCGTTCGATGGATACCCGGCGAATACCATTCACCATATTCAAATTCACAATGGTGCTGATACCAAAAGCGGCTTTTTCGACACTGATACCCAGCGGATCGGCCACATGCGCTTTAACCGCATGAATGGCTGCCTCACGATCCAGACGAATCGCCCCACCCAGCACCGCGGCTGGGTTCAGGTAGCCCAATACCAAATTGGCATCGGTCACCGTCGGCTGTGTACCTCCCTTGCCGTAACAGACAGGGCCCGGTGTCGCACCGGCACTCTCAGGGCCCACCTGCAACATGCCGTACTTATCCACATGACAGATGGAACCACCACCGGCACCCAGGGTTTCCACCTGAATCATAGGCACACCGATGCGATAACGCAGGAAGTCGATGTTCTTATTCAGGTTGGTATGACCGTCTTTGGTCAGGGTGATATCAAACGAGGTGCCGCCCATATCCACGGTGATGACATTGTTGATATCAAACGGCTGACCGACAAACAAACCGGCTTGCGGTGCGGAAGCAGGACCTGAATTAATGGCGTTGACCGCTCGCCCCTGCATCGCCTCGCCTACGGCCAGACCACCGTTGGACTGGAAGTAACGCACCGGATATTTAGCACCTAAGGAACGAAAGTACTCATCAATTTTTTCCACATAGCGGCGCATCACAGGACTCAGGTAAGCGTTTACCACCGTGGTCGAGGTACGGGTATATTCCCGCACCTGTGGATAAACCTCACTGCCGGTACAGACAAACACCCCCGGCATCATCTCCTGCACAATCTCTTTGGCACGTTTTTCATGCTCGGGATTACGTACCGCCCAAACAAAAGAGATAGCCACACTTTCTACGCCCTGGGCTTTAAAGTAGGCCACGGCATCACGGATCTCCTGCTCATCCATCGCCTGATCGATCTGGCCATTGGACAGTACCCGCTCATTGATCGGCTTACGCAGATGACGAGGGGCGATCATATGAGCCGGTGGGAAATCCGCCTCATAACGATAACCCTCTTCTTTATGGCCCAGACGAATCTCCAGACTGTCCTCATGACCGGCAGTACATAACAGGCCCACCTTAACGCCTTTTTTCTCAATCAGCGCATTCAGCGCAACCGTGGTACCGTTAATGCACAGATCACAGGACTGGACGATCTCTTCAATGGATTTGCCCAAGGCTTCACTGATCTGGCTTAAGCCCGCCTTAATTGCAATGGTGCCATCCTGTGGCGTGGATGGACTCTTAAATACCCGTAACTCACCGTTATTTTCCGCCAGCACAAAGTCGGTAAAGGTGCCACCGGCGTCGATGCCTAAACGATATTGACTACGCATGGTCTGGTCTCCTTATTGTGCCGTTGGTTTAGTAGAGGTTGATTGAGATGAATCTGTTGTTGTGGCACCACGGGCCTGACGCAGTTGCTCGGTAGCTTGCTGATCAACACCGATAGAATCCGCATTCAACACCACGCCATACTCCAGCTTGGCCGCCTCCAGAGAAACCAAGCCATTGCGGTAATCTTCCAATACAGCCACAGGATCACGCTGTAACGGATGACCAAAACCGCCTCCACCGGGGTTAAAGTTAGCCACACGCTCACCGGACTTAACCGTCAGAATAGTGTTTTTCTTATGGATCTCTTCAGACTGGTCTGCACGCTGTACCACCAGTTTGCCCAGCTTCGGCTCCAGCAGTTTGTTTTCGGCACCCGCTGCGCCCATAGTCGGGATCTCACGGCCTTCACCAAAGGCGATCACCGTCATCTCATGATCGATCGGTTCCACCTCCCAAACCGTACCGGAACCGCCGCGATGCATACCGGCACCACCACTGTCCTGAATCAAACCATAACGACGGATGACAATCGGATAGGAGTATTCCAGCAGCTCAATATCACCGGAACTCAGGGCGCCAAAACAACACAACGGCCCACAGGCGTGCCAACCATCCATCACCTGAGTGGCACCGGCACCGGAGATAATCGATGCCAGCACCATGGTCACATACTGCTCGTTGGTTCTTGGGTCGATACCGGCGATATTGATACCGCTGGCATGTCCCCAGGAGGCGGTAACACGCTCGGGGGCCGCCTGTTCAAACGCCTTACGCACCGCATCGGTCAGAGTTTCCATCGGCGTAGTGGTACAGTTCACGTGAGGCGCCGGTTCTTCCGCATTACACAAGGTGCCCTTCTCTCCCAGATCCACCGTCACACAGCGATACAAACCTTCGTTATAGGGCGGCGGTAGCTGGGCAAACATCATCAGGCCCAGATAGATACCGGACATGGAGTTGCCTTCGTAGGAGTTGATAAAGTAAGGCACCTGAGGCGGGCTTTGCACTTCGATATGCACCTTGTCATCACGGATGGTGATGGTCGAAGTGATCTCCATCTCGCCAAAACCGTGACCGGCATCTTCCAGCAGCGCAGAGCCGGTATAGACACCGTCCGGCACTTCGCGGATCAGCGCTCTCATCTGCTCATCCGCCATATTTTTCAGCTCAGCAATACAGGCCTGCACCTGCTCAACACCGTATTTATCCAGCAGCGCCAACAGGTTACGCTCACCGACACGACAGGCACCGTACTGAGCGTTCAGATCGCCTTCCTGATCACGACGGGCACGCATATTGGTCAGCAGCAGATTGATCACATCTTCCCGGCGTTTGCCTTTATCCCACAACTTCACCGGTGGAATACGCAGGCCTTCCGCATAGATCTCGGTGGCATCCGGGTTATAACCGGCAGGCACAGGACCACCAATATCGGTCAGGTGGCCTTTACATACCGTCCAGAACACCAGTTCACCTTTATAGAACACTGGTTTGTACATACAGCAGTCCAGAATATGGCTGCCTTTATAAGCGGGGTCATTATGATAGATCACATCGCCTTCATGGATATCATCACCAAAATACTCCGCCACTTCTTTCATGGCCGGAATCAGTGAACCCAGGTGAATCGGGATATCCTGTCCCTGCAGAATCATTTCAGGGAAGTGATCAAACAGCGCATTACTGTAATCGTGGGCCAGGTTAAAAACACTGGAACGACCGGTTTTTTCCAGGGTCAGGGTCATCTCCCGCTGCGCGGTTTCAAGCGCACCCCGAACGACCGCCAGGGTGATAGGATCTACACGACTGGACATAATTCGTACCTTTATTCTTGTACTCTTCTTGTTGTGGTTCGCCAACGACAGGGCAGTGCCGCTGGCAAAGTCAGGCGGGTGTTTAACCCGATAGAAGCAGTATAAAAATTGGTCAGGAAACAATATTGGCGGTCAGGGAAGTGTTTTTTGCCGTTCAGTGCATTCATTGATATCGCAGTTTAGTGCGCTTATACCCACTTACACAAAAGTGTTTCAATATTTTCTGGCCGACGGCTGAAGAATAAAGCCATTTTCTAAAGAGAAACTTTTGTGTGTGTGCTTATGATGCTCGGATAGCTGGGGTATGGATGATCATATTGATGAATGATTTCACAGAACAGAGCTTCTCAGCCCAGAAAAACAAACGGCCTTAAAGAGATTTTCACTTTAAGGCCGTTTTCAAACTGATGACTAAACGATCAGTTCAACGAAGGTCAGTTTTGATACGCGACAGATTAAGACTTGGACATATAGCTGGTATTGAGCATTTCACGAATTTTCTGATTGTCCTTTTTCAGCTCTTTGATTTCGCTCTTGGCCAGTACCAGCTCTTCCTGTACTTCACTCAGATGTTTTACACGACCTTCACTTGCAGCCGCCTGAATCTCGATATTTTTCTGATTTTGCAGAGCCTCACGCAGCTCTTTTTCCAGATTGCTTAGCTGCTGCTTCATGGAGTCTTTTTCCAGCTCCAGGCGCTGAATCTGATCACTCTTCAGCTGATTCTGTTCGTTCAGACCTTCGACCTTACTCTCTTCTACTGCCAACAGTTTTTCCATCTCAAACTGTTTGCGCTTCGCATCACTTTTGGCATTACCCGCATCGGTAACCGCACGTTCCAATTCCAGCAACTGGCTGCGCAGCGCTTCCTGCTGTTCCTTCAAAGCATCCAGCTTGAGCTGCTCTTTTACCAGTGAGATACGACCATTTTCTGCAGACTTTTTCTCCAGTGCCAGTTCTTCTGATAATTTACTGTTTTCTTCGCGTCGTAATCTCAGTTGCTCTTGCAGATTCTCCACTTCTTGCTGAAGTTCTTCACAATTTTTCGTGATATTACGTCGATCTTCGTCCAAACGCTCAACTTCCGTCGCCATATCATTTAACTCAGCAGTCAACATAGCAACATTAGCTTCGGAGTCAGCTTTAGCTAACGAAACCTGACGTTCAACTTCCCGAATCCAGACCCCCTGCATCTCTGGGGATAACTCAATCTCACGGGGCGGCGTCATTGCCTGACGAGCTTCACGCCAGGTACTTAAGTGCTTCTGTATAGTCCCCAGACTGCATTCATCCCCAAACTTGCTTTTAATACTTTTTGCACTTGGTGTTTCACTTTCTGAAACAAGTAAATCTGCGACGGTTGCTACTTCGGCGTAGGTAATTTCTGCTCTACTCATTTCTCTATTCCGTGTTTTAAATACTTATTGGCACGCTATCACCAAGGGCTTGATCAGGCTCAATCAATTTCCTGCTATACCTATTGAACACACTAAAACTAACCGCTTGATATAAAACTACTTTGGATGATAACAGCAGGAGGTCCAATAAGATAAACCTAAAGCGGGTCTGGAGCGACCCCTTTTCAGTTACCTTTCGTTTAAAGCCGGAAATAAAACCTGACCTCCCAAATATCCACTCAGAGAAGCGGCCTCTCACCAAAATAGAACGATACAGAAAAGAAAAGCCTGCACAAGGCAGGCTAAAGACACGGTCATTCCAGCGAAAAGGGCTCTGTCGAAACCTTTGATCTAACCGTTAGAAAAAGCAGATACAGATAATCAGTCATCGACTCATCAGATCACTTAGATTCAAATAGTAAGTGCAATTCAATTATTCAGCCGCTGTTCCCTCTTGACTTGAAACAGCTGAAATCACGCCCTGCTGATGCAGCTGTTCAATCTGTTGCTCACTGAGTCCTGCTTCTTTCAACACATCACGGGTATGCTCACCGAGCAGAGGGGCTGGAGTATCGTACTGAATGGGTGTACCCGATAATTTCAACGGGTTGGCAACCGCAGGCATACTGCCCTCTGCTGAATGGGAATGAGGAATATTCAGACGCATGCCTCTGGCCTGAATCTGCGGATCAGCAAAAGCTTCACCTATGGTATTAATTGGGCCACAAGGTACAGAAACCGCTTCCAGGGATTGAATCCAATCTGCGGTAGTACGAGTAATAATCACCTCAGACAAGGTGGCACTCAACGTTTCCCGGTTCGCGACACGTAAAGCATTCGTTAAGTAACGTTCATCATCAGCCAGGTGCTCTACACCAGCTTCAAGACAGAACTTGCGGAACTGGTCATCGTTACCTACAGCCAGAATCATATAACCGTCAGACGTGGCAAAACTCTGGTAAGGCACGATATTCGGGTGAGCATTACCCAGACGTGTCGGTGAATGACCGGATACCAGATAGTTCATGGACTGGTTTGCCAGGCAAGCGACTTGCACATCCATCAGCGCCACGTCGATATATTGACCTTCGCCGGTACGCTCACGTGCCGCCAATGCTGCCAGGACGCCAGTCGTGGCATACATACCGGTCAGAATATCCGTTAATGCCACACCAACTTTCTGTGGCCCCGCACCCGGTTGACCTTCTTTCTCACCGGTAATACTCATCAAACCACTCATAGCCTGAATCAGAAAATCATACCCGGCACGTTTGGCGTAAGGGCCTGTTTGGCCAAAACCGGTAATGGAACAGTAGATCAGACGTGGATTGATCTCTTTAAGACTGTCGTAATCCAGACCATATTTTTTCAGTCCGCCAACCTTATAGTTTTCCAGCAGAATATCGCAATCCGCCACCAGACTACGAATCACGGCTTGTCCTTGAGGACTGGTAATATCCAGAGCCAGAGAGCGCTTGTTACGGTTCGCACACAGATAATAAGCCGCTTCACCTCGCTCCTGTGAGCGCACATCCATCCAGGGTGGCCCCCAGCTGCGAGTATCATCACCACGCTGTGGTCGCTCAACCTTAATCACATCTGCACCCAGGTCTGCCAACATCTGACCAGCCCAGGGACCGGCCAGAATACGACTCATATCCAGTACACGTATATGGGATAGCGCGCCCATAGAACCCTCCAACTCTGCATGGGAAGAGGCTGTTTCAGACACCGCTTCCCGTATGGGCCAAAAGCCGATCATTCAAGCTCCTTAGCCAAAAATTTATAGACCGATACCAGGCGACTTCTTCCGCCCTGCGGTATATTGCGATTTTGTTGTTGTTAAAAATCGAGTGGACTTCCAGTCACCAGTTTATGCTACTGGTGCACTTAAGGACGTTAACGAGGCGGGAGAAATAAGTACAATATATGGCTTATATAGTTTTCATAATTTATTTTGATAAAAATACACATAGTGATTTTTATCAATTTAATAACTATAAAGTCAGGAAAAACCCAAAAAGCCCATATCGCAATCGCGAAAGAATATTTAAAAGAGCCTGTAGATATGGCAGGAAAATCATTAGAAAGAACATATAAATCAAAATGTTAGATAAAACATCTCACTTTTTTAGTATCGCAGTCAGAATAGCCCCCCCATAAAGATCAAGGCAGCCAAAAAAGCAGCTGGCGTAAGATAGCCGCTAATGATGGAAAAGAGTTATAAAAACTGATAACGCTGACAACGGTTGCGACCTCCCCGTTTACTTTGGTACATGGCCTCATCAGCATTTTTAATCAATGCTTTGGCTTCCTCAGCATCATCCGGAGCTAACGTCACACCAATACTGGCAGAGACAGTAACCTCTGCCACACCTATATCAATAGGCTCAGTGACCACCCGTAAAACCTTTTCAGCCACGGACATCGCATCCTGTTCACAATTGAGATCATGCAGGATCACGTTAAACTCATCACCACCAATGCGGGCAATCACATCACTGTCACGTACGGACTGACGTAAACGGTTAGCGACTTCTTTCAGTAACTCATCACCTGCATCATGGCCATATTCATCATTCACATCCTTAAAGTGATCAAGATCCAGATAAAGCAACGCCATATGATTCTGATTGCGCCGTACTTTTTTTAGCGCCTGATCCAGGCGATCTTTAAACAAACGACGATTCGCCAGGCCGGTCAAAGGGTCATAAAACGCCAGCATCTCCATTCGTTCCTGATCTTTCTTCAGCTGAGTGATATCTTCACCCACACTTACCAAATGAGTGATTTCATTGTCCTGGTTTTTTATCGGAGCAGTAGAGCTCATAATCCAGAAACGATCACCATTTTTCTTTTGAAGCATACGCTCGCCACGCCAGATCTCTCCTGTGAGAACAGTGTTCCAGATATCACGGATGATATCGGCCTCTGCTTTATCGCAGGACAGAAAGCCTGCCTTACGACCAATCAACTCATCTGCACCATACCCTGTCACTGTTTCCAGACTAGGATTCACGTACTCCAGCGTCAGTTCAGCATCAGTAATCATCACAAAACTGGCCGAACAGGCTACAGCCTGGGATAGCTTGTGCAACTGCTGATCCATTTGATCCGCTTCAATCGCGATAGAAGCCAGCTGACTATTGGCTTGTAATAACTCCAGCTGTGCCGCAGAAGGATCGGCAACCTCTCGATGGTATAAAGCAAAAGTCCCCAACACTGTTCCCTGACGACTTTTGATCGGAATTGACCAACACGCTTTTAATCCAGCGCTTAACGCCAGGCCTGTAAAATCTTTCCAGTAGGGGTGTGTACTGATATCGCTGGCGATTACAGGCCGACCGGTATAAGCCGCAGCACCACAAGAGCCCACGTCACTGCCAATACGCACACCATCTATTGCTTGGTTATAAAACTCAGGCAAACTGGGTGCCGCACCGGTATAAAGATGTTTGCCTGTTTTATCTAACAGCAGAACAGAGCAGATCAAACCGGGGAAGGTATCCTCAGTAAAACTGATCAGACTGTTCAAAACATCCTGCAACGGCTTACCCTGTGCCATCATTTCCAGAATGCGGTTGCGGTAGGTATAGATAGTCTCCTGTTGATGTTGAGCAGTGATGTCCTGGCTGATACTCAATATTCCTGTACGCTCACCTTTCTGAGCTCTCAGAGGGACCTTAACAATATGCATCAGATGAGCTTGCTTACCACCATCATTAATCCAACATGAAGCCTGCTGAGTCACCCCGGTAGCAATCACCAACCGGTCCTGTTCACGGATACTGGCCGCATCAATATCTTCAAATAACTCCAGCTCGGTATGTTTAAGAATCTGGCCTCGACTTTTACCCGTGAAGGCTTCAAAAGCACGATTAAACTCGATGTACTCTCCGGCTTTATTCTTGAAACTGATCAGATTAGGCAAATTATCCATCAACGTACGCAATAGCTCATGCTGACGGCTCAGCAGTTGAGTTTTCTCACTCAAATCACTGCTGATAGTCTGGGCCTTTTTGACTTGCTGTGACTTCTGGTAGGCAAAGCGTGCTAACAATAGGATGACTATGAACTGCCCACCTCCCATTACCAGGGCGGTATAGCGCCAAAAGTCGATCGTATTAAATACAGTCAGAACCGGCTCATTCCCGCTGGCCAACAAAGGAAACAGTATCAACAAACCACCGGCGAGTGATGCCACACGCTGTAAGCGGGAGACACCCGCGCTCACTGCCGCAGGTTTTGTCTGATGCCGCCATGTTTTTCCCATTCATCACCCCAGATACAGGATTTTTTTTACATTTGCCTATATCTTTGATCATAGGAGAAAAAATAGCCAGCAGGCTTAATAGAATACGTTTTAATATCACAGGCCCTTGATAAGCACCTGCATTAAAACTTTTCGGCAGTCAAAGAGAGTCAATATGAGGCACTGGTTAGCTGTTATTCAAAGTGTATTAGCCGCCTTTATCGGTGTGCAAAAAGAAAATAAACGTCGGGAGGATTTTAATGCGAGTTCGCCCTGGCCTTTTATCGTCACAGGTATAGTCATGACGCTACTGTTTGTACTGTTATTAGTACTATTGGTACGTTGGCTAACCAGCTAACACAGACAAACATACCTTATAAAATGTCTAAAAAATCAATTAGATAATACCGCCACCTCATTTTAAAAATCATTTCTGATACGACTTTCATAGCCTAACTTTCCAACAATCACAGTATTTTTTCTTTGCTTGTTGGCTGATAAACCCCGTCTATACTCAAGCTAAATCAGACTGTTTTACACAGTTTTGATGATCATCGCTGCAGCCCTTTCGGACGCAGTCCCATTTATGGGAGTCCTATAAAACAATGTGCGGGCCGACAGCATAAGACCTTATTAGCCAGCCGAATAGCGCAGGTGGGCCTATGGACACGTTAAGGGATATAGGCGGTAGACCCCATGCCCAGGGTTTGCCTTGTAAAGCCTTTGTATTATTGCTATGGGCACCTCCTTCAATCAGCTTCGCCGACTGGGAGCTGAATATGCCCGTCGGGGTTACCGAGATCAGTGAATCGGTTTATTCCCTGCATATGACCATTTTCTGGATCTGTGTGGTGATCGCCTTAATTGTCTTCGGTATCATGTTCTGGTCAATCTTTCATCACCGAAAATCTAAGGGTGCGAAGCCAGCAGAGTTTCATGAAAGCACCACCGTTGAGATTATCTGGACCATTATTCCACTGCTGATTCTGGTGGGCATGGCGGTCCCCGCGACGGCAACCCTGAGGCAGATGTACGACACTTCAGAAGCCGAAGTGGATATCCAGATCACAGGCTATCAATGGAAGTGGCGTTATCAGTATCTGAACGAAGAGATCGACTTCTTCAGCAACCTTTCCACCCCCAAAGAGCAGATCCAAAATCAGGCAGAAAAAACCGACACCTACCTGTTAGAGGTCGATAACCCTCTGGTACTGCCCGTGGGTAAAAAAGTGCGCTTTCTGCTCACTTCCAATGATGTAATCCACTCCTGGTGGATTCCCGACTTTGCGGTAAAAAAAGATGCTATCCCCGGCTTTATCAATGAAGCCTGGACCAAAATCGATAAACCCGGCACTTATCGCGGCCAATGCGCCGAGCTATGCGGTAAGGATCACGGTTTTATGCCTATTGTGGTCGTAGCGATGAACGACAATGACTACTCCGCCTGGGTAGCTCAACAACAGGCCGCCAAGCAAGCGAAAGCCGCATCGGCAGAGAAAGAATGGACTCTGGCTGAGCTGATGACCAAGGGTGAACAGGTCTATAACACCGCCTGTGCAGCCTGTCACCAGGCTAACGGCATGGGTATTCCCGGCGCTTTCCCGGCCCTAAAAGGCAGTGTGATGGCGACTCAGGATAAAGCTGCCCATATCAATATTGTACTAAATGGCAAAGCAGGTACAGCCATGGCCGCTTACGGCGGGCAGTTTGATGCTGTGGATCTGGCAGCCGTGATCACCTATGAACGTAATGCCTGGGGTAATGACACCAAAGAGATGGTGACACCTCAGGAGATCAAACAAGCCAGAGGCCAGTAGGTCAGCAGAAGGAGCAGGACAATGAATGATATGACCCAACCTGAGCTGATGCATGGCCATCATGGCCCCGCTCAAGGTATAACCCGCTGGTTGTACACTACCAACCATAAAGATATTGGCACGCTCTATCTCTGGTTCAGCTTTGCCATGTTTCTGATTGGCGGCTGTATGGCTCTGGTGATCCGCAGTGAACTCTTTCAGCCTGGGCTGCAGCTGGTACAGCCTGAGTTCTTTAATCAGATGACCACCATGCACGGTCTGATTATGGTGTTTGGTGCCGTAATGCCCGCCTTTGTTGGCCTCGCCAACTGGATGATTCCGCTGATGGTGGGCGCACCGGATATGGCACTGCCCAGAATGAATAACCTCGGTTTCTGGATACTGCCCTTTGCTTTTGCCATGTTGCTGTCGACGCTGTTGATGGAAGGTGGCGGCCCTAACTTTGGCTGGACCTTTTATGCACCGCTCTCCACTACTTACGCGCCACCCAGTGTGACCTTTTTTATCTTCTCTGTGCATATGATGGGCATCAGCTCCATTATGGGGGCGATCAATGTCATCGCCACCATTCTGAACATGCGTGCACCGGGTATGACCATGATGAAGATGCCGCTGTTTGTCTGGACCTGGCTGATTACCGCTTTCCTGCTGATTGCTGTGATGCCGGTACTGGCCGGTGTGATCACCATGATGCTGATGGACATTCACTTTGGCACCAGCTTCTTTGATGCCGGTGGTGGTGGTGATCCGGTCCTGTTCCAGCACCTGTTCTGGTTTTTTGGTCACCCGGAAGTGTACATTATGATTTTGCCTGCCTTTGGCATCATCTCTCATATCGTACCGACCTTTAGCCGCAAACGCCTGTTTGGTTACGCCTCTATGGTATACGCCACGGCATCGATTGCCCTGCTGTCGTTCGTGGTCTGGGCGCACCATATGTTCACTGTGGGATTACCGTTAGCCGGTGAGCTGTTCTTTATGTACTCCACCATGCTGATTGCCGTACCCACCGGGGTGAAGGTATTTAACTGGGTCAGCACTATGTTCCGGGGCGCAATCAGCTTTGAAACCCCTATGCTGTTCGCCATCGGCTTTATTGTCCTCTTTACCATAGGTGGTTTCTCCGGGTTGATGCTGGCGATCTCCCCGGCGGATTTCCAGTATCACGACACCTACTTTGTGGTAGCACATTTCCACTATGTACTGGTGCCGGGTGCCGTGTTCTCTATTATCGCCGGAGCCTACTACTGGCTGCCGAAGTGGACCGGTCATATGTACAACGAACGCTTGGGTCAGTGGCACTTCTGGCTCTCGATGATCGGTGTCAACCTCACCTTTTTCCCGATGCACTTTATTGGCCTGGCCGGAATGCCCCGTCGTATTCCCGACTACGCCCTGCAGTTTGCTGACTTCAATATGATCGCCAGTATTGGTGGTTTTATGTTCGGCTTCAGCCAACTGCTATTTTTATACATAGTGATTAAGTGCATTAAAGGTGGCGAGAAGGCCGAAGCAAAACCCTGGGAAGGGGCTGAAGGCTTGGAGTGGCAGGTTGCCTCTCCTGCGCCCTACCACACCTTTGCTCAGCCACCGCGCATCGATTGAGTAGCCATCGATTGAGTAGCCATCGATTGAATGCCTATCGGTTAAATGTCTATCGATAAAATACATAGCGGCTAAGTAAGACGACTATTATTCGCTGCACTGAATGGCTTCCAAAACCGGAAGTCGGGAGGTAAGCATGAAAGATCAGAATCCACATAAAACCACGGTGAGCAAACTGGTTCTCGCCACCCTGGGCATGTTTCTGTTCGGCTTTTTGTTAGTGCCTTTATACGATGTCTTCTGTGATATTACCGGGCTAAACGGCAAAGTCAGTAACACCGCCTATATAGAAAAAGAGGGCTTTACCGTTGACCCTAACCGTAAGGTCACGGTGCAGTTTCTCACCAACACCAACGCCAATATGAACTGGCTGTTTGAGGCCGAAGCACGCTCTATTCAGGTTCACCCTGGTGAACTGAGTAAAGTCAGCTTTAAAGTGATCAATCCCTCTCTCAAACGTATGACAGCCCAGGCCGTACCCAGTGTCAGTCCCTCAGAGGGCGCAGAGTATCTGCTGAAAACCCAGTGTTTCTGCTTTGAACAGCAGGAGCTGGGCGCTGGGGCCAGTCTTCAGATGACATTGTTGTTCCGGGTTGACCCCAATCTGCCACAACATATAAAAACCCTGACACTGGCTTATACCCTGTTCGATATCACAGATACCCGTTCGGTCAGCAGTATCGCTCAGCTTGATCCTGCAAAAATCCGTCAACCAGAGCCAAGGGGATCGGCTGATCATATCGCAAGCACGGTCCCATCAATTCATGTACAAGACACCATACTCCTGGCAGGAGGATATTGAGATGAGTAGCACACACGCTCAATCGGATCATGACGATCACGCCCAAAGTTACTACGTGCCCGCCCAGAGCCACTGGCCTATCGTGGCGGCGATAGGGCTTTTCCTGCTGATGTTTGGCACCGGAAATATGATTAACGAACCCGACAGCGCCTTACGCTGGTTGGGAGTCATCGGTTTTCTAATTATTGTCTGGATGTTTTTTGGCTGGTTTGGCACCGTCGCCAAAGAAAGTATGGATGGCTTATATGGTGAACAGATGGACCGCTCCTTCCGCTGGGGTATGGGCTGGTTTATCTTCTCAGAGGTGATGTTCTTTGCTGCTTTCTTTGGGGCACTGTTTTATGTGCGGCAATTGGCTGTTCCCTGGTTAGCCGGTGAAGGCAGCAATGCCATGACCCATGAGCTGCTTTGGCCAGGCTTTGTCGCAGAGTGGCCCCTGATGACCACGCCAGATGCGGAGAAATTTCCAGGACCCGAGCAGACTATCAACCCCTGGCATCTGCCATTGATCAATACCATTCTACTGGTCTCTTCCAGTCTCACTTTAACCAGAGCACACCATGCGCTGCAAAGGGATGATCGTCTTACTGTCACAACTTGGTTGGCTATCACGCTGGTGCTGGGTCTCTGCTTTTTGATTATTCAGGCTGAAGAGTATGTTGAAGCCTATACCGAACTGGGCCTGACTCTCGCATCGGGTATCTACGGTGGCACTTTCTTTATTCTGACCGGCTTCCACGGCCTGCACGTCACCATGGGCAGTATTATTCTGCTGGTAATGCTGGTAAGAATTATGAAAGGACATTTTGATGCCAAACATCACTTTGGTTTTGAAGCCGCCGCCTGGTATTGGCACTTTGTCGATGTGGTCTGGCTGGGACTCTTCCTGTTTGTTTATGTCTTCTGACCCTAAAAAGGGCATCACTCATAAGAAGCTTTAACTTCTCGACTCTCTTACCAGGGAGCCTGAGAGGTTAAGGCCCCTGTGCCAAAACCATAAACCAAACAAACCAACAACATTACGGTCAAAGAGATACGAAACTTTAATGATGTCAGTAAGCGTAAGCTATTTTCACTGCTGGCAGGCTTTAACAGGAAAAACAGCCCACAGGCCAGACTCAAAAGAATGGCCACAAACAGCAGTAAGATTAGTGGTTTCAGCATCATAGCCTCCTGTATCAGATCTTTTGGAAAGATGATCTGGTCTCTAAAGCATAAGCCATTACCCAAGGACACACGACTTTTGCCTCTGCCTAATATGTCTCACCCCAAGTCCATGAAAACATCAATGAGCAAGCGCCAGTTCTGCTATCACTCACTGGTGCTGTTGATTCTTATGCTGTGTTTTAACCTGGGTTTATGGCAACTGGATAGAGCAGAAGAAAAACGTTTAATGTTGGATCAGATCTCAGCAGGAGAGCAAAACCCTCTGCCATTTGCGACCTTCTACCAGCAATACCTGGATGCTGCTAAGGAGGTACAAGAAAGCTCTGGCAATGGGTTTAAATATCAACATATCCAGTTTTCCGGTCGCTATCATGCGGATAAAAGCTTTATTCTGGATAATCGCACCTATCAGGGCAAAGCGGGCTATCAGCTGCTGACGCTGTTTGAGGTCGACCACACAGAGCCTGTCTGGCTATTAGTCAATCGAGGCTGGATAGCAGCGCCACGTTTACGCAGTGAACGTCCCCAATTTGAAACCCCCAATGAAACAGTCACCCTGCAGGTTCAGCTTAATATTCCAGAAATAACTCAAAGCTATCCTCCTGAAACACAACAATGGCCTATACGCTTACAACAACTGGACTGGTCTCAACTGGATACACTCAGCCAACGTGCATTACTACCCTATGAGTTTCGCTTAGTCGACAACCAGCAGTCAGGTGTACAGCAGGCTCAACCCGCATCCCCTCGTTTAACGCCCGAAAAGCATCAGGGTTATGCCCTGCAATGGTTCTCGTTGTTTGGTGTACTCCTGCTATTCTGGGCTGGTCCTTATTGGCTAGCCAGACTTAAACAAACCCTGCTTTCTGCCAAATCATAAACACGTTATAGCAAGTTTTAGCCTTGCCCAATCAATCAGGGATAAAACAGCGCAACTCCAAAAATCTCTGCTAGCTTAAAAAGTAAGCGTCCTGAAAAGAGCACTGCGCTTGATCTGTTACTGCAAAATACCTGTTTTTGCAGCATGAACTCTGTAAAGAACAATAAGAAACGCCTCATAGGACGAGGTTGGGAGTCTGTTATGCATATTTTGTCGGAACAACAGATTCGACGGAACCGCCGTCGCCTATCTCTGCTGCTTATCCTATTGCTGATCCCCTTTATACTGGCCTCGTTAATGGTCCGTTTTGAGGTCTGGCTACCGACTAACAGCGTCAATAACGGAGATTTTTTGCAGGACAAAGAGCCTTTTTACCGTTGGCCCTGGCAAGCTCAGAACCGCTTTCCAGATGCGTTAAAACAGCACTGGTTACTGGTCCTGGTGAATCATCAAGAATGTCAGGGAGAGTGTCGGCATTGGCAGCAACAGCTGCAACAAATTCATAAAGCGTTAGGCAAAGAGGGAGATAGAGTCCGCCGGGTATTTCTTAATTCAGAGCGGCATGACTCATCGCTGCCTGAAACACTGGAAGGTATGGGCGATAGAAGTGTTCGCCAGTGGCATGGGTTAACCATGTCTAATCCAGACTGGCAGGCCCGTCCCTGGTTAGGCAAAGACTATCAGGTATTAATTGTGGATCCGATGGGTAATCTGGTCACAGGTTATGCAGCCAGTCACTCCGGTCGGGAACTGTTAAAAGATCTCCGTCGCTTGCTTAAAGCGTCTTCAGCCGGGTAGTCCTGCAAACAGTAATCTGCTGTTGTGTAGTGGCAGTCCTCAAGACACAAGGAGGAGATGATGCTTAGAAGAACGTCTCTCACATCGGCCGTCAGGGCCAGCCAGTTAGGAATCTTACTGGCCGTTTTGGTTATAGGTCTAGGGGCCTGGACCCGCCTGGTTGATGCTGGGCTTGGCTGCCCGGACTGGCCGGGGTGCTATGGGCATGTCATAGTGCCGACCACCTCAGAACAGTTAGCCCGTGCTGCGGAGCTTTTTCCTGATCACATAGTGGAAGCCAATAAAGGTTGGCCGGAGATGATTCACCGCTATGCCGCAACAACTCTGGGGCTACTGATTATGTTCCTGGCGGTACAAGCCTTCCGTAATCGTCATATCAACGATTATCCGCAAAAACAGAGCTATATCCTGCTGGGCCTGGTTATTTTGCAGGGCATGTTTGGTATGTGGACGGTCACACTGAAGCTCTGGCCTCAGGTGGTCGCACTGCATCTGTTAGGGGGCATGGCTACTTTAAGCCTTCTTTACATCCTTTCATTGCGTCTCAAACGATTGGATCAGCGCCTGAACGATATTCAGGGCTGGAGCGAGATGCGCTTTGACAACCTGCTTCATGAACCCAATCAACAGGAATGGCTCCTGCTGTGGAAGCTCAGACATTGGGCGATACTGGCCCTATGCATACTTACGCTACAAATCGCACTCGGAGGCTGGACCAGTGCTAACTATGCGGCTGTTGCCTGCCCCGATTTTCCGCAGTGCCAGGGCCAATGGGCACCCGAGATGTCGATGGAGCAGGGATTCAATTTTAACCAGAGAGTGGGGCCAGACTATCTCGGAGGGCAGTTAGATGGCCCAGCCCGAGTGGCTATTCACACCACCCACCGCCTGGGTGCCATTGCAACTCTGATTATTGTCGGCGGGATGGCGCTGTATATTATGCGTCGCCCATTGAATATATCTCTGCAATTAAGAGCTTTCTGGTTATTTACCGCACTGGTATTACAGGTTTCTTTGGGTATTGCTAACGTTCTGCTTTATTTCCCACTGTCTCTCGCAGTGATGCACAACCTCGGTGCCGCCTTGATGCTGCTCGTTTTGTGTAATCTGCTTTGGTATCTATATGCCCTGCACCCACCACTGCCTTTTGGGGAGGCGATTCGTCATGCCTAATTTTCATCATTTACCTACACCATCTGTTCGCCACCTGCCTTGGCGCAGTTATTATCAACTGTGTAAACCTAAGGTCGTGGCGGTGATGTTACTCACAGCTTTTGTTGGTATGTGTCTGGCACTGCCCGGCGCTCTGCCTGTGGATAAAGTGATTTTTGCTCTTTTGGGAATAGGACTGGCCGCAGGCTCTGCTGCCGCTATCAATCATCTGCTGGATGAAAAGATCGATAGTCAGATGGCCCGCACCCGCTATCGTCCATTGCCGCAGGGAAAGCTGAGCCCTAAACAGGTACTGACTTTTGCACTCTTAATTGGCACGTTAGGCATCAGTTTACTGTTTATTACCGTAAACAGTCTGACTGCCTGGCTGACTCTGGCATCATTGATCGGTTATGCCGTGATCTATACCGCACTGTTAAAACGGGCAACACCGCAAAATATCACTATTGGCGGCCTGGCCGGTGCTGCGCCTCCACTGCTGGGCTGGACAGCCATGACAGGGCAGATCGACAGTCATAGCCTGTTGTTAGTACTGATTATTTTCGCCTGGACGCCGCCACACTTCTGGGCTCTGGCACTGCATAGAAGAGAGGAATATGCCCGTGCAGGTGTCCCCATGCTACCCGTCACTCACGGAGAAGCCTTTACCAGGCTGCAAATCTTGCTTTACACCGTTTTGATGATATTAACCACAACATTACCCTACGCAACCGGCATGAGTGGTCTACTCTATATGATAGGCGTCATGATTTTGAACGGTCGCTTTTTGCAGCATGTCATCATTCTGTATCGAGGTCAGGATAAACAGGCAGCAATCAGAACCTTCTGGTTCTCGATCCGTTACATCATGTGGCTGTTCGTGGTGTTACTGGTGGATCACTATCTGCCCATTTGAGACAACACAATAATAAGACAGCACATTCAATTTACTGCAAACGACCTGTAAAAACCCTAACGGGTAAGGAGGTTGTCATGCTGCAACATATGTTTGGCGTGATCTATCACCCTAAAGCTGAATGGCAGTTTATCAAACAGGAAAAATACACCTGGCTGGACTGCTACAAGAATGACCTTTTCTGGCTTGCCGCCATCCCCCCCTTAAGTGTTTTTATCGGCACGACCCAAATGGGCTGGAGCATTGCCGGTGGCGACTATATCCGACTTACCGTCGCCAGTGCATTGCCTATTGCCATCATCTTCTATTTTGCCCTGCTGATTGGTGTCTATATCATGGCTCATGCCGTGCATTGGATGGAAAAGACCTATGGTGCCGATGCCAGCTTTGACCGCTGTATGGTACTCACAACCTTTACTTCAACACCACTCTTTATGGCGGGGTTTGCGGGGCTCTGGCCCATGCTATGGTTTGTGGTGATGGTGGGGTTAGTCGCGCTCTGCTACACCATCTATCTACTCTATAACGGTGTTGAAACTATTATGGAGCCACCGGAAGAACAGGCGTTTCTGTTTGGTACATCCATCCTAACAGTTGGCCTCGTTGTCCTGGTAGGCATGATTACGGGCAGCGTACTGCTCTGGGGGATGGGTATGATGCCGGTATTTACCAGTTGATGTTGAACGACAACCCTAACCACTTTATAGATACTGAAAAATTTTAGAGCACAGAGAAGCTTACTGTTCATAAGTGGGTTAGCTACAAATCACCGTTATGAAGTTCTCCGTTGTTGTTAGTTTGTTGTTGGTTGGAAGCATATGTTTTACAAAGCCATGAGTTAGCCGGGCCCAGAAAGCCCGGCTTTTTTTCATCCCCATAGAGTTTGAGATCTGACTTTTTGCTTTCCAGTCTCCCGCCCTCTCGCCTACAATCCATGCCTCAACCGATATCCTCACACACTCACTTTGATTGCACCTGATACTCACTATGGCCCGAAATCGCTCTGGAAAAAATTCACCTGCGGCACCGCTTCCGATTCGTGATGGCGTAGCCCCCAGCTACCTGAACTTACCACCGGGTGAATGGCCTGATCTACTGAGCTTTCTGATTGAACGTTTTCCCCATATGCCTGCCGAGGTGCTGGAAAGTCGTCTGGAAAAGGGTGAGCTGGTAGATGATCAGGGTCAGGCATATCAAGTCGCCAGCCCTTATCAATCGAACCAAAGGGTGTGGTACTACCGGGAAGTGCCTGATGAAAAGCCGGTACCGTTTGAAGAAACGATCATCTATCAGGATGATTTGATCGTTATCGCCGATAAACCTCACTGGCTATCAACCATTCCTGCTGGACGTCATCTAAAAGAGACCCTGCTGATTCGGTTACGCAAAAAGCTTAACCTGCCGGAACTGGCCCCTTCTCACCGCCTGGATCGGGAGACTGCCGGTCTGGTGCTGCTATGTAAGCAGCCGCAGCACCGTGGCGCTTATCAGACCATGTTCCAGCAGCGTAATGTACGTAAAAATTATCTGGCGGTAGCCCCTGCGCGGGAAGATCTCAGCTATCCCTATATCCACAAATCCAATATTGTCCGAGGTGAAACCTTTTTCACCATGCAGGAAGCGGAGGGAGAGCCCAACAGTGAAACCGAAGTTAACCTGATTCATCAGCAGGGCGAACGCGGGTTATATCTGCTAAAACCTCATACCGGCAAACAGCATCAACTGCGGGTGCATATGTCTTCACTGGGCATGGCTCTGGAGAATGACCCCTGGTACCCCGTTGTTCAACCAGAGGCGGATCATGAAGATTACAGCCAGCCGTTACAGCTGTTAGCTTATACCCTGGAATTTACCGACCCGGTCACCGGAGAACCTCGTTTCTTCCAAAGCCAGCGCCAGCTAAGCATTGTTTTAAGCCGTTGAGCGCCATCAGAACTCCTTAAGGTAATATTTATGTACAAACTGGCTTTTTTTGTCCCTGAATCCCATCTGGAAAGCGTCAAAAGTGCCGTATTTGCCACAGGTGCCGGAAAAATTGGTGATTACGATCATTGCTGCCGGCAAGTGAAAGGGCTGGGGCAATTTAGAGCTCTGGCGGGCAGCAATCCCTTTATCGGTCAGCAGGGACAGGTGGAAACGGTGGAAGAGTACCGGGTTGAATTAGTGTGTTCAGATGCACTCATTCGGGATGCCGTTGCGGCGATGAAGCAAGCCCACCCCTATGAAGAACCGGCCTATGATGTCTTTCCTTTGGCAGAGTTATAACGCCCACAGCCAAAGAACACGGAATATCCCGGCACGGCATTCCTATAGCAGGCATTCCTGTGGCAAGCGTTAACAATGTAGGGACAGGGACACGACCATCCCTGAACCAGCACTGTTATCTGCCATTAATCAGCTATGGATTATTAAGGATTGCTGATAATTAAGCGTGATTCACGGCCGATGCCTGAGCAAAAAAGCGATCCCGGTCCTCTTTTGTCACCTGACATTGGTGGAGCGGGTACTCTCCCTTCTTCCGATCCTCAAAATAGAGACGTAGGGTTTTTTCAATCGTTGGGAAAGCCAGCTCATCCCACGGAATCTCATCTTCCGAGAACAGTTCAACCTCCAGACTTTCCGGCCCGGCACCATACTCAGGTTCAGGCATATCCGCCAGAAACATCATATACACCTGACTGATCGCAATCGTATCGATCAACACATACAGATGCTTGATATCCACTTTAGCATTCGCTTCTTCCCAGGTTTCCCTGGCAGCGGCTGCATCAGTGCTTTCTTCGTTTTCCATAAAACCGGCTGGCAGTGTCCAATAGCCGACACGAGGCTCAATGGCTCGTTTACACAGTAAAACCTTATCGCCGTATACAGGTACGGTTCCAGCAACAATTTTGGGGTTTTGATAATGGATAGTGCCACAATTATCGCAGATATGGCGCGGGCGGTTATCGTCATCAGGAATACCAACCCGTACAGATTGGCCACATTCGCTGCAAAAATTCATGCGTTGATCCTTTATTACGGCCAAGACAGGCTTAGCGCTTTTACACAAATTATGGACAGAATACGGTAGATTACCGGCCTTGACCAGCGTCAAACTTTTCCCTGTTCGCGCTTTCTCCATTAAGATGAAAGCAGAGCTGATTTGATATACCCGCTCTGTACTTTACTTGCGATACAACGGATAGACCTGTGAAATTAGAACAACTCAAACATAAGCTGTCCCGTTTTCAGGGACAGACCATAAAGGGTGCCCATCCCGATGCGGCGGTGCTTATCGCCTTAACCGACAACCCTGACGACCCTGAGATTATTCTGACCCGCCGGGCTTCTCATCTCTCCAGTCACTCCGGTCAAGTGGCGTTTCCCGGTGGTATGCAGGACAAAACAGACCGTAATCTAAAGCATACGGCACTTAGAGAAAGCCATGAAGAGGTGGCAATGGCCCCAGAGCAGGTGGAAATTATCGGTCGGTTGAATCAAGTGATCTCCCATATGGGTGTGCGGGTCACCCCCTGGGTAGGCATCGTACCGGAAGATATCGAGCTGACCGCCAATGAAGATGAACCGGATGCCATCTTCCGTGTTCCCCTGTCTTTTTTTCTGGCCGATGACCGCCACCATACGGATGTCATCCCCATAGGCCGGGAAGCGATCTATGTGCCCTGCTATCATTTTGAGGAATATATCATTTGGGGATTGTCTGCCATGATGCTGGTCGATCTGCTGAAAACTGGTTTTGACGCCCCGATCTCATTACACCAAAAGCCTCCCGAAGGCAGCCCTCTGCGTCATCTGGAGCCCAGCAAGCATCGTCGGGTCAGCCGGGAAAGCTGATATTTTTTGCATAGCTAAATATCACCATTGACTGGGATATTCGCCCTTAGATAGTCAAAAGTACCGTGCAAGATGGAATAATCATCTGACAAAATAGTCGTATTCCGGCTTAAAAGGCTGGATTTTCACCGCGTGCCCGGTAAAGATCTTGCTTCTGGCATGGCATGGCTGAGCCAGACAGACGAGATCAGCAGACGGATACACTCAATTTTTATAATAATAAGCAAACGCGCACCATGATAAAAGTAAGCGCGTGTATGACAACCTCAAGGAGCAGACCGTGATTTATGACTTAGCGGATCGCAGGGTAACGTTTGATTCCGATGATTACTTTATCGCCCCCAGTGCCGATGTCATTGGCTCGGTAAAGATCGGCCATCAGGCCAGCATCTGGTTCAACGTTACTGTGCGGGGTGATAACGATTTGATCACCATAGGTGAGCAGAGCAATGTGCAGGATGGCTCTGTTCTTCATGTGGATGATGATGTTCCCCTGACCATAGGTAAGGGTGTCACCATCGGCCATAAGGTGATTTTACACGGTTGTGAGATCGGCGATTACAGCCTGATCGGAATGAACGCAGTAATTCTGAACGGCGCCAAAATTGGCAAGTATTGCATTATTGGTGCCGGAGCCGTAGTAAAAGAAGGCATGGAAATTCCTGATGGCTCTCTGGTCGTAGGAGCTCCAGCGACAATTAAGCGACCGATCAACAAAGATCAATACGCAATGCTGGAAGCCAATGCACAACATTATGTGGATAATGCAGTTCGGTTTAATACCCAGTTAAAAGCTCGGAACTGACTAAACCTTTCAGACATAATAACGCAGAGTAGAGCATTCGGGATCGCGTATCCCGCCAGGAGTATTTGTGAGTCTTAAACATACGGCATCGCAACAGACATTTAACCCTCGTGCAGCTACCGTTGCCTCACCTTGTATCAGCGTTTGCGCCCTCAACGATGAGGGTTTTTGCATCGGCTGTTACCGGGATGGCAATGAGATCCGCTTATGGAATACATATACCCATGAGCAGAAACAGCAGGTATTAAACAGCTGTCAGCGCCGGGCCGAATTGGATCAAGCTTTTATTAAACCGGCATAAATTTCTATGTCGGCAAAACCTCTTGAGGAACATTTGTTATGACAAGCATAGGTACTCCTTTGAGTGCAACCGCCACCCGCGTACTCATGTGCGGCTGTGGTGAACTGGGTAAAGAAGTCGTGATCGAACTGCAGCGCCTGGGTTGTGAAGTGATTGCAGTGGATCGTTATGAGAATGCCCCGGCTATGCAGGTGGCCCATCGTAGCCACACCCTCTCTATGCTGGATGGTCAGGCTCTGCGTCAGGTGATCGAACAGGAACAACCTCACCTGATCGTGCCTGAAATTGAAGCAATTGCCACCGATACTCTGGCCGAGCTGGAACAGGAAGGCTTTAATATCGTGCCTACCGCCCGTGCCACTCAGCTGACCATGAACCGGGAAGGTATCCGCCGCCTGGCGGCCGAAGAGCTGGGCTTAAGCACCTCTCCTTACCAGTTTGCAGCCACGAAAGAAGAGTATCTGTCCGCCATTGAAACCGTGGGTATGCCGTGTGTGGTTAAACCCATTATGTCCAGTTCAGGTAAAGGCCAGAGCCTGGTCAGAACAGCCGCAGATGTGGATTACGCCTGGGATTACGCCCAGGAAGGCGGTCGTGCCGGTGCAGGCAAAGTGATTGTTGAGGGTTTTGTCGACTTTGATTACGAAATCACCCTGCTGACGGTACGTCACGAAGGTGGCACCAGCTTCTGTGCACCTATTGGCCATCGTCAGGAAAAAGGCGACTACCGCGAATCCTGGCAGCCTCAGGCGATGTCTGAAGTGGCACTGGCCGAGTCCCAGCGTATCGGCAAAGCGATTACCGATGCATTGGGTGGCCGTGGCCTGTTTGGCGTAGAGCTGTTTGTTAAAGGTGATAATGTTTACTTCAGCGAGGTGTCTCCACGTCCACACGACACCGGCATGGTCACCCTGATCTCCCAGGATCTGTCGGAATTTGCCCTCCATGCCCGCGCGATTCTGGGTCTGCCAGTACCAGCCATTCGTCAACATGGGCCTGCTGCGTCAGCCGTGATTCTGGTTGAAGGCGAATCCACCCAGCCTGTATTTGGTAACCTGACCACGGCTCTGCAGGAAAGCGATACTCAGCTGCGCCTGTTTGGTAAACCGGAAGTGAAAGGCGAGCGCCGTATGGGTGTTGCGCTGGCACTGGATAACAGTATTGAGCAAGCGGTCGAAAAAGCGAAACGCGCTGCTTCAGCGGTGACAACAACACTGTAAGCCATTGCTCAAAACAGTCTAATCGATCATAAACGATCAGACGGATGGCCGGATCGGCGTATTCAAGCAGTATTTCAATCATCGTAATACGCTTTTCTGCCCACAACTGACAGGGTTCCTCGTCTGAGCCCTGTCAGACTCACACCAAAACAGGCTACAATAGCCTGGCTTACACGGACCCCGTAGGTTTTTATTCATTTGAGCACGGTCATCTCAGATCGATGCTGACTTGTGCAAGTTAAGGGTTCGTATCAAACAGAACTGATTGAAGATAAACGTATCATGATGGAAAAACGTCGAGTTTTAACCGGTATCACCACCACAGGTATTCCTCATCTGGGCAACTATGTGGGTGCAATTCGTCCCGCTATTGAGGCCAGCCGCGATCCTGCCAATGAATCTTTCTACTTCCTGGCGGACCTGCATGCTCTGATCAAGTGTCACGATCCTAAGCGTGTTGACGAGTCCCGTCGCGCCATCGCCGCAACCTGGCTGGCTTTGGGCCTGGATACCGACAACTCTGTGTTCTACCGTCAGTCTGATATCCCTGAGATCACTGAGCTGACCTGGCTATTGACCTGTGTCTGTTCTAAGGGTCTGATGAACCGTGCTCATGCTTATAAAGCTGTGGCTCAGGAAAACGAAGAGGAAGGCAGCAGCGACCCGGACAAGGGCGTGACCATGGGCTTGTTCAGTTATCCGGTACTGATGGCCGCCGATATTCTGATGTTTAACGCCACCGATATTCCTGTGGGTCGTGACCAGATTCAGCATATCGAAATGGCCCGTGATGTGGCTCAGCGCTTCAACCACATCTACAAAGGCCAGTACTTTACACTGCCTGAGGCCCGCGTGGATGATGAAGTGGCGGTTCTGGGCGGCCTGGACGGCCGTAAGATGAGCAAGAGCTACAACAACACCATTCCTCTGTTTGAAACCGAGAAGAAGTTGCTGAAGCTGATCCGTAAGATCAAAACCAACTCGCTGGAACCCGGCGAGCCAAAAGAAACCGAAGGCTGTACGCTGTTCCAGATCTGGCAAGCCTTCGCCACGCCAGAGCAAACCGCCGAGATGCGTAAACGCTACGAAGACGGTATCGGCTGGGGCGAGATGAAGAATGACCTGTTCGAACTGGTGAATGATCACCTGAAAGAGCCTCGCGCCCGTTACGAAGAGTTGATGAACGATATGGGCTACGTAGAAGAAGTGCTGCGCAAAGGTGCAGACCGTGCCCGTGCGGAAGCGGCACCTCTGATGGATCAGCTGCGTAAAGCGGTGGGTTTTGGCTCCTTTGTTTAAAGCTGTTATGCCATCTCATCAGCCTTAACAAGCTATTGCTCTCAAACCTTCGGGATTGAGCGCTATACTGTGAAAAGGGTGGCTTTATGCCACCCTTTTTTCATAGTCTTGACTTATTCGGTGGACACCTGATATGCCCAGAGCCCGTAGACGCCAGTTGATGGAAGAGAAAGTTCGCCTCAGCAATCGTAGACAAGTAGTTACAGGTCTGATCTGTTTTGTCATCTTCACCACGGCCTTAGTCAGTATTGATGCCTTTGACCTGTTTTATGACTTTTCCCGTGACCATGAAGACTGGGATTTAGATGAAATTGTAGTTGGGCTATTTTCTGCTTTAGTCATCAGCTCTCTTACCTTTGCCTACAGCACCTGGCGCTATAACCGTATTCTAAAAGAAGAGATCGAGTACCGTGTCAAGCTTGAGATAGAGCTGGCCAATGCGCAAAAGATGCAATCGTTGGGTACTCTGGCAGGGGGCATCGCCCATTCGACCAACAACTACCTGCAACCAATACAGACCTTGAGCCGGTTAAGTAAAAAGCAGCTCCCGGAAGGCAGTCCTTTGCAAGCCGTACTGGACAAAATCCTGCAAGCCTCAGTACACGCACAGGAAGTCTTGGGGCAGCTACTGCGCTTCAGTCATCAAGACAAGCGCGAGAACACGGTCAGCGACCTGCAACAGGAACTTCAGGAGCACCAACTTCTCTACCGCTCCTCTATCTCCTATGGAGATCAGCTAAACTTTACAATCACAGAACAAACTTGCCCTATCAATCTGAGCCCCAGTCAAAGCGCTGATATTCTACTGGCGCTGATCACCAATGCAGAAGACAGTTATGAAGGGAAAGGCGGGCCGATTGATGTTGATTTAAAACGGTTACACGACGGGGTTCAATTGAGCATTCAGGATCAGGGCTGTGGCATGGATGAAACCCTACAGCAACGTATCTTTGAACCCTTTTATACCAGCAAAGCGGTTGGACTGGGCACAGGACTGGGTTTATCCGTTGTCCACGGATTGATTCAGCAGGCGGGTGGCAGTATTACCGTGGAGAGCGTATCCGGTAAAGGCAGTCGCTTTATTATCCTCTTCCCTCTGGCAGACAACCCACAAGCCTGCACCCAATAAAGACTTTTTGAGGACGACACCCAATGAAGCATATTTTATTGATTGATGATGATGAACTGGTGCGCTTTGCTCTGAATATGGCGCTGGAAATAGCTGGCCTTAAGGTTACACAGGCTACGCATGGTGCTGATCCTGTGGTCGCTGCCACATTGAGTAACGACCTTCCCGATCTGGTGATCAGCGATATTATTATGCCCGAAAAAGAAGGCATCGAACTGCTGATAGAGCTCAGACGCCAGCACCCCCAGCTACCCGTAATCTGTATCTCTGGTGGCGGTCGTTTATCCAGTACCGATTATCTGACCAGCGCGAAGAAACTGGGGGCCAAAGCGGTTTTCAGAAAACCTTTGGATGAAGAACAGCTGATCGCAAAGATCAATGAACTGCTCAAAACGGACTAGACCAGAGGCATCCAGCATCCGACCGAGAACAGAAAAAGGCTTACTCATCAAGACAGGCTTGGATAACCTGATTACGACCGGACATTTTCGCCCGATAGAGAGCATTATCTGCCTTCAGTACCAGGCCGGTAAAGGTATCACTCTTACCGGCATTAAAACCTGAAACACCAAAGCTGGCGGTCACAACCTTAGCCACACTGCTGGCGGGATGCCTTATTGCCAACCGCTCAACATTCTGACGATAGTTCTCAGCCAGCACCGTGGCCTGAGCGGGAGAGACTCCCGGCAGGATAATGCAAAACTCTTCACCACCGTAGCGGGCCAGGTGGTAGCCCTCACCTTTTAAGATATCATTGAGGTGCTGCGTAATACGGGCCAGACAATGGTCTCCAGCCTGATGCCCCAGATGATCGTTATAGGGTTTAAAATAATCAATATCGAAGAAGATCAGACTCAGTGATTGGCTGCTGTCTATAGTGGAGGCCACGGCTTTTTCCAACAGACTATTGAAATGACGGCGATTAGCAATACCCGTTAACTCATCCGTCAATGCCATCTGATTCAGCTTATCCGCCTGCTCATTCAGTAAACGTTCCCGACGTATCACCGAACTCACATCCTGAACCTCCAGCATACAATAGTTCTGCTCTTCTTCCCGCATAGGTTGGACCCGTATCATCTGGGCAAACGGCTCCGCCTGGGATTGTCCGTTATGATACAAGGGTAAAGGGGAACGATTCAGCACCGGAGAAAGTACAGCAGGGAGACCGCTGTCCAACGCCTGACGCAGGCTCGCCTCAATTCGACGCCCTTTCAGTTCAGGACACAGGCTCAACAGGTTTTCACCTGGTTGAGCATCCACATAGGCAAATGCTTTCTGCAACCAGAGATTGATAAAGACAATATTCAGCTCATCATCCAGTATCATGACACCGGACTGCAGAATATTCAGTGTCTTTTCAAATAGCTTCATCTGAGTACTCTACATACCTGACAGAAAATTAGACAATGATTGCTGTAACATAGATTCCGTTTCACTGCCCATCAGAAAGGCCAGATAACCTTCCAGGTTTCTCTGCTCCAACCCAAGCTTAATCTGTAAGAACAGCACTTTCTGCTCACTGCCTCCACTGTGTAAAATATGCTCGATATCACCGGTCATCAGCTCGGGCAGTTCACAAGAGAAGCTATCTCTGAGCATATCTGCAATCCCTGCAAAACAAGCATTCAGAATAATATTACCGATCTCACTGAGCGCATCCTGCTCAATCTCGGACAGTTGCTCCAGTGGCACCTGGCTGCCCAGCATAAGACGCACAACTTCAAGGCTACTGCTCTCTGTAAACATCAACATGGCTGCACCAGAGAAAGAGCCAGAGAATTGTTGACTGATACAAGTGAGACGCTCATGACTGATGGCAAACAGCTCCACCACTCGTTCGGAAGACAGAATGTGTACCATGGGTACACTCATCGTTACCGCTTCACCGGTTAATTCACTCAGCACCGAAGCAGAGCGCCCCACACTGATATTAAATATCTCCGCTAAGGCATCCAGCTCAAGCGCTGTAAGATCCTTCATGCTCCTGCCTCCAAATAGCCAGTGCTTTTTCTGCAACCGCCGGAGTAACCGGCTTTGCCAGGAAGTGAACCCCAAGCTCCTCAGCCCTTTGCTGGCTGGAAGCTTGTACGTTAGCGGTTAGCATCGCAAACGACGTATTGGGTAACTTGGGGCGCAAGATCTCAACGGCCTCGAAGCCATCCATAACAGGCATATTGACGTCCATAACCACCAGATTAGGCGCAAACTCACAGCCCATCTCAACAGCCTGTTGGCCATTTTCCGCTTCGATAATTTGCCAGTCCGGGTCCAGATCTGCAATGGCTTTTGAGAGCATCATTCGAGAGACACGACTGTCATCTACGATTAAAACCGTTCTTAACATCTTATTACCTGTCACGCTTTGACCAACACTATCCAGAAAGCCAAAGTATAAGGAGATATCTTTAATCCATTTTATCCATAAACAAGACAGTCTCCGGGGAAAATAATGATTCAGTATCCAGCAGTATCTTTGTTAGAACCAATACTAGACGCGCCTTTAATATCCCCCCCATTGATAAATCCGGGGAGAGGAAGACCATAACATCAGGCTTAACGAATCTTGACGCTATGGATAAAGAGAGCTGCTTAGTACTTATCAGTATGGATCTTGTTATTTTGATAGCTGGGGAATATACCATTAAAAAAGCCGCCCCTAAAGGACGGCTTTTTTACCGTTTGTACTTTTTATGGCCAGTCACAACAATTATGACCGGTGAAACTATTCTGACAGGCCAATTAACGACAACGGCATACAGGCATTTATTGATAGTCAGGTTCTGGTAAATGGGGCAGCTTTCTGACGATATAGGTATACACGGTTGGTACCACATACAGCGTCAGAATGGTACCGAAAGTCAAACCACCGACAATCACCCAACCAATCGCCTGGCGACTTTCCGCACCGGCCCCGGTGGACAGCGCCAATGGGACTGTGCCCAGCACCATCGCCGCTGTCGTCATCAGAATCGGACGCAGACGCAGTACACTGGCTTCAACGATGGCCTCCAGCTTCTCTTTACCGGCTTCACGCAACTGATTGGCGAACTCGGTCATCAAAATACCATGTTTGGTAATCACACCGATCAGCGTAATCAAACCAATCTGACTGTAAACATTTAATGTACCACCAGTGTATTGCATAGTGAGCAGTGCCCCCAGAATCGCCAGAGGTACAGTCAACATAATGACCATAGGTGAAGCAAAGCTTTCAAACTGTGCTGCCAGTACCAGATAGATAAAGCCCAGCGCCAGGATAAAGGTGATCATCAGGGTATCACCGCTTTGAATAAACTCACGGGCCTGACCATTGTAGTCATACTGAATACCGATCACCCCCATCTCTTCAGCGGTCTGCTCCACAGTCTCACGCAACCAGGTCAAGGCTTCACCCTGAGTCATACCCGGAGCCAGGCTGGCCTGAATAGTCGCTGCACGTAGCTTATTAAAGTGATTCAATGCACGAGGCGCCACTGTTTCAGTCACAGTGACCAGATTCGACAGCTGGATCATCTGGCCGCTATTGGCACGCACATAGATGGAGGACAGCGACGACGGTGTCGCACGATCCACATCGGCAACCTTCACAATCACATCATACTGTTCGTTACCCTGCTTATAGCGCGTCACCGAACGGCCACCCAACAGAGTTTCCAGTGTACGACTCACCTCTGATACGGTAATGCCCATCACTGCGGCTTTATCCCGGTTGATCTGAATCTGCAGCTGAGGCTTATTCAGTTTCAGGTCTACATCCGGGTTGACCAGTTTGCCACTGGCATACACCTTACCCATCACCGCACCTACCAGCTGCTGCAGCTGAGCAAAGTCACCACTGGACTGGATCACCAGTTCTACCGGGCGGGCAATCGGGCTCTGACCTAAAGAAGCAGGAGTAATAGGGAAAGACATAATACCAGGAATACCCGCAAACATAGGGCCACGCAGAGAACCTGCTATCGCCTGCGCACTACGCTCACGCTGTTCCCAATCCTTCATACCGGCAAAAGCGATAATATTACTTTCTGTCGGGAACAAGCCCGTAATCACAAAGTAGCGCTCCACTTCCGGGACACCGGAAAAGATGCCTTCAATCTGGCGGCTGTACTGATCCAGAAACTCCGTTGTTGATCCTTCAGGGCCAATACCAAAGCCGATAATGGTGCCGCGATCTTCCACTGGAGACAGCTCGGATTTCAACTGAGTAAAGCTGAAATATAAGCCCGCAATACAACCCAGCCCCATCAATACGATCAAAGGGCGCGCCTTCAGTGTCAGCTGTAGAGAACGGCGGTAGCCATTTTCCAGGCCGGACAACATGCGCTCACCAAAGCGATAGAACCAACCAGGGTTCTCTTTATGCTTCAGAATACGCGAACACATCATTGGGGACAGCGTCAGCGCGACAAAACCAGAAACCAGCACCGCACCAGCCAGAGTCAATGCAAACTCCGCAAACAATTTACCGGTACGCCCTTCAGTAAAGGCGATCGGGGTAAATACCGCAGCCAGGGTAATGGTCATGGCGATAACGGCAAAACCAATCTCTTTTGAGCCCTTAAACGCCGCCTGAATCGGATCCATCCCCTCTTCGATATGACGATAGATATTCTCCAGCATCACAATGGCGTCATCCACCACCAGACCGATAGCCATGACCATCGCTAACAGGGTCAGAGTGTTGATGGAGTAACCCAGCGCGTACATAAAGATAAAGGCACCGATCATGGAGACCGGAATCGTCACCAGAGGAATCAAGGTCGCACGGAACGAGCGCAGGAACAGGAATATCACCAGAATCACCAGCCCCACGGCCTCAATAATGGTGCTGTATACTGCCTGAATAGAGCGATCAATAAACACCGAGGAGTCGTAGGCCACCTCAACTTGCATGCCTTCCGGCAGCACCGATTCCACCTGCGGGATCATCTCTTTGATGCCCGCAGAAACATCCAGAGGATTAGCCACCGATTGTTTTACCACGCCCAGCGCTACCGCTGTTTTCTGGTTGAATCGAACCGTGCCACGGTCATTCTCAGCATCGATACGGACACGAGCCACATCCTGCACCCGCACCAGATAACCATCCTGATCACGGATAATGACACGCTCAAACTCTTCCGGCGTTTGCAGGTCCGTTTTGGACAGTACGGTAAACTCACGGGCATCGGACTTAATAGAACCCGATGGTACTTCCAGGTTTTGTGCCCGAATCGCATTTTCCACATCCGCAACCGTGACACCAAAGGCCGCCATACGGGCCTGATCCAACCAGATGCGCATGGAGTAACGGCGTTCACCAAAGATACGCACTTCCGCCACACCCGGTACGGTTTGCAGGCGGTCTTTTACCAGGCGATCAGCAAAATCAGTCATCTCCAACGGAGTATGATTCGGGCTGGAAAACGCCAGATACATAATCGGCTGAGCGTTGGCTTCCACCTTGGCTACAATCGGCTCATCAATCTCATCGGGCAGCATACCGCGCACACGACCGACCCGGTCACGCACATCGGAGGCGGCATTATCCGCATCACGATCCAGCTTAAAATTGATGGTGATCTGGCTTTTACCGGAACTCGATGACGAGGTCATAAAATCGATGCCTTCGATACCCGATAGGGAATCTTCCAGCACGTTTGTCACCTGAGATTCGATAATACTGGCGTTAGCACCGCTGTAACGGGTTTCCACCGATACCGTAGGCACATCAATATTGGGGTATTCCCGTACCGATAAACGGTCATAGGCGATCAGGCCCACCAGTAGTAGCAGCAGGCTCATCACCGTCGCAAAGACGGGACGTTTAATTGAAACTTCAGACAAGACCATGTCTTAAGAACTCCTTTACTGAGCCTTCGGCAAATTAACCGGCGCGGCGGCAGCACCCGGGCGCAGCTTCATCTGCCCTGCAGTCACCACGATATCACCGGCCTTAACCCCCTGAATAATCTGTACTCGACCACGCTCACGCAGACCCGGAGTCGCCGGTGCAATATTTACCTTGCCGTCCACCAGGGTGTAGATCAGCTGAGCATTGCCTTGCGGCACCAGCGCTTCCCCTTTAACCATCAGGGCTCCCTTAATGGTCTCCAGCTGCAGGCTGACACGGGCAAACAGACCGGGGCGCAGACGACCATCGTCATTCGGCAGTTCCGCCACCACTTTCACGTTACGACCGTTCAGATCCACCTCAGGCGAGATGGCAAACACCTTACCCTGTACCTTTTCGCCCGGCAGAGCATCAAAGGTCACATCCACCATCTGCCCCATAGCAACGCCACTCAGGTAGATCTCGGGCACACGGAACTCCAGACGCATCGGGTTGATCGCCACCAGATTCACCAAACCCTGACCCGGTGTAACATACTCACCTTCACTGATTTGGCGCAGGCCTACAATACCGTTAAACGGCGCACTCAGCTGCATTTTAGCCAAGCGTTCTTTGGCCAGTTCAACACCGGCCTGATCGATACGTAGCTTAGCCAGCGCACTGTCTCGGGTATTCACACTGCCAGCGTTATTGCTTAATAGCTGACTGGCACGTTTATACTCCACTTCACTTAAGCCCTGACTGGCTTGAGCCTGTCTCAACTCGGCACTTTGTACCGAGCTGTCCATAGAGAACAGCAGATCACCAGCGTTAACCGTCTGACCTTCCGCAAAGTGAATCTTAGCCAGACGTCCAGAGACTTCTGGCCGGATCATCACCGATTCGTTGGCATTCAAAGAGCCCACCAGCTCAATACGACGCACCAGATCTTCCGGTTGCACGATTTGAGCTTCGACCGGCATGGGCGGCATTTGCGGTTGTGCCGCCTGTGCTTTTTCTGAAAAAAGCGCCCCAGAAACAAGTGTCACTGATAAGGCCGTTATAGATGCAACGGTGGTTAATACAGCGCGGCCAGCGCGACGGGAGAGAAGTGTTTTCATGCAGACAGCCTCGGCGTTATCCCTGTGCATTGATGAGTCATTTAAAATTCTGATCAGTAAAAAGTTACTCAGGTAGAAATCAAACGAGAGAAGTATCCTATCGTCCACTGAGTTAAACAAATAAGCAGCCTACCTACAGATCAATTGAACCGGAGTATCATACGGAGCGATTGAGACTACGGATAACAAACAATTAATCAGTTATTGCGGTTTAAATAAATAATCGCGACCCGATATCGGCTCTCAATCGCTAGACCGCTCCCCATGCCTGCCACAACAAACGCAGTGCCAGTAAAGTAACCAAGACTTTAAACAATTGGGCAAATAGCTCAGCAGGCAAACGGTTCAGCAGCTTTAAGCCTAGCCAGGTGCCAACAGCACCGGATGCAATCATCAGCAAGACCGGCCACCACCACTGGGCAAATGAGAAACCAACAAAGCCAAAGACCATTGCTTTTAACAAGTGCTGAAAAGACATACAGGCGGCAAAGGTGGCGGTCGTCGCTAATTTTTCCTGACCAGAGCGATGCACCACTGCAGCAACCAAAGGTCCCGAAGCCCCTACAAACATGGAGGCAAAGGTGGTAATACAACCGGCTATTAATGTGCCCGGGCCAGATACCTGTAGCTTTTTCGGTTTAGGACCCCACACCATCAATAAGATAAAAACCGCTACGGCCAATCGAATCACATCCAATGGCAACTGCACCAGTACCTGAGAAGCGGATAGCGCACCGACTAACGCACCCAGTGAAAAAAACAGCACCATGGGCCAGTGAATATGCTGACGGGTCATAAAGGCTCGATTGCCATTGGAGCCCAGCTGCACCAAACCATGCACCGGAATCAATACATTGGCCGGCAGTATAGAGGCCATCACCGCCAATAACAGCACGCCACCACCGATGCCCACCGAAGCAGTCATCAAAGAGGTAAAGCCACTGGTCAGAGTCAGTAGAGCCAAATCAAATGCCGATAGATCCATGGCGATCACCCTTAAGCCGACCGGTCAATCAAACAAGGGCTACAAGCCTAGATAAAATCGGTCTCAAGTTAAACATTTAAGAGGTTAATAGAGGGTTAAGATTTGATATACGTCGCGTTCCCGCGCCCCAAACACAAGAAGCATAGCGTCGCACCTTTCATCATGCTTTCAAAGGCAGGTGGATATCTTCACTATTTAATTGACGTTTTGAACAAGCTAACGCGTCACAATTTGACCTATATCAATAAGCCGATTGTTTTGTAATATCATGTAATAACATGCAAATACAAATTAGAGTATAAGTTCAGCTACAGACAAAAGAAGTATTTAAAAAGACAGAAAGCAGCTGCTTTTCTCTTGTTAAGGATATTGGTGAATATATGCCAGCTAACAGCACTAAGCTAAATATATCAATCTACAAAAACAGAGATGATGCTATTGATATTATGCCGGGAATGGCAACAGTGAAAAGTGATCGAATTACGTCCTTGCCACCATATAACCATATAAATCAATACCTTGACCCTGACTGCTATAACTACTGGGCACACCTGGGTGATAAGCATGTTGGTTTTAATTCAATTGAAGAATTGGCCGAACTATTATTCAACAACTCAGATTTGATTAATAAAGCTGATCACAACAGAAAAAAAGAGCACTCTATTTTTCCCACTTTTTTAAAAGAACCCAGCAACTCTTTAGTGCAGTCTTACTAATAAAGCCGGTTAAGAAAAAACATTATCAGGCACCCCCATTCTACGGGCGCACCTGAATACAATCAGATTGACTCTATCGGCTTAAGCATCTACCCGATCTTTACAAGCCGACCGGCGCCAATACTTACGCCAATTTGTCGCGATTTGTCATCTGATTTTTTTGTGCCATCGTAACCACAGGCATAGGCACAGCAATAGGCGCATATGACGACTTTTTCAACTGTGGCTGAGGGTTTTGCGGTTTATAGCGACCAATAATCAAACCCATCACTACCGTTACCAGCAAAGAGCTTAACCATAACCCAGCACCGAACAGTGCCAGGGCACTGATAATAGTGATAGCATCAATGGTTAACAGCGCAATACCACGATTAACCTGCCAACGGCGCTCCAGCCACAATACCAGCACGGTAAAGCCGCCCGTCGAAGCATTATGCTGAAACAGAGTCACTATACCAAAGGCCACTAAGGCACCGCTGGCCAGCGCTCCCAGAATAGGGGAATCCAATTGCACATCGATATTTTGACCCAACAGATCCGTTAATACGCCGATCAGAGTCACCGCAACAGCAGTACGCAAGGTGAACGTACCACCCTTTTCACGATAAGCTAACCAGTAAAACGGCAGATTAATCAGCAGGAAGATCTGGCCAAAGGTAAAGCGATCAGATAACCAATCTGCTATCAAGGCAACACCGGTAATACCACCAACGGCCACATGGGTAGATTTTAAAAACAGGATTCCCAGCGCCATCAAAAAGCTACCTTCCAACAGACCTAACCAGGCATGGGCGTGACGTTTCATCGTTATTTCTCTCTTTCTCAAAACAGGTGCTATCTGGCAGGTAAGGATCAAAGCCAAAGCAGCCAAATACAAATCAGCGGGTTAAACAGAACGATTTGATTAAGAAAAAGAGATCAACTGTGGTGAGTGCGCTGCTGCAGCTGAATCACACTGAACAGGGCTTCATTGGGCTGACTGCACGCATTCTTGATAGCACGCAGTGGAGACAAACGCAGGATTGAGCAAAAACCGCTGAGTACAGACGCATAAGAGCACTGGCGTGCCATGCACCAGCTCATACGGGTTATGTAACTCAAGCATTGTGTCATTAAAAAATATACATTCAGAGATCAATCAGATCCTGCAGATTCTAATGGTAGTACCAAGAAGAACAAGTGAGATTATTCACAGCAATTAGTGAAAAAATCTCATCATTTAAAGTGGATTATAGACAGACTCGATTAGCATAGATTTAATCCACTGCCTGCATCGGCACCATGCTCAGAATTGCCGCACGCACCCGATCAACGCTCAACGCCTGGATACAAGGCGCAGTACCCGATTGGTCTGTCTCCATGCGACAGGAGTCCTGTTCGCAAGGCTGACAGTGACGATCACTACTGACGGAACGTGCGTCACTGTTTTCTGGTAGATAACGACTAAACTCATGAGCACCAGACAGGGATACCAAGGGTCGATCCAGCGCCAGCGCCATATGACTGAAGATATTATTCTGCGCCACCACCGCACGGCTTTGGGCGATCAAATCGACCATATCTTCCCAGGCTAAACGCCCGGCCAGATTACTGATCTCCATCTGCTGTTCCCGGTCGAGACCGGCACAGATCTGCTCACAGAGCCCCTGATCCGCTTTAGGTGCCACCAGCCAAATAGCCCAACCCTGTTCAATCAGCTCTGCCGCTAAACGCGCCCAATGGCTGGCTGGCCAACGTTGGTTCTGAGCCAAATTACCACCGGGACAAAGGACAACCGTCGGACGTTCTGATTGCAGATAATGAGTTTTGATCTGTTCCTCGGCATTGGCTTGATCAACCAGCAGCTTGGCATCTGGCAGCTCTGTTACCGCTTCACCGTGATCATCTGCCAATGCTAAGTATTGCGCTTTTTCCGTGGCAAACTGCTGAGTATTCAGCCAACGGGTATCATTCAGCACTATCACTCGCATACGACGCAGGTAACCGGTACGACGTTCGATACCTGACATCCAGGCCACCATCGCCGCGCGCCAGCTGCTATTGAGCACAATGGCCTGATCAAAGTGATACTCTTCCAGCTGCCGTCCTGCCAACCAGAAATACTTCAGCGGCATACTGGCATCTGGGAAGGTGAAAAGCGCATCCACATCAGGTAGACGGCGAGCCAGGGATTGCAGTCCCTCTGAAACCATCAGACTGATATGTACCTCATCATATTTCTGCACCAAACGCTGAATTAAAGCCTGGATATTCAACAGACCTTCGGGATGGTTTTCAGCAATCAGTAGTATTTTCATGACGGACGTTCTTCAGATATGAGCGGAAAAGTGACAAATCAACGACAGGTACTGATATTAACGAGAACCACAATAAAGTGCAGCAAGAGAAGAGGCAAGAATTGTAAAGCTTAGCCTCTGGAGGATTAACCCGCACCATGCGGGTCAACCCCTCTAATTCCTGACCATCTATGTTCTGGCTTTCAAATCCCTGGCTTGCAACGTTCGGAAATTATTGATCGGTATTGAGCAAACGCTGCCAGATGGCGCTCACCCTGGCCCGCTCTTCAACAAAGCGATCTGCTGGCACCTGGCTCTTGGTTTTCTGCATCGAGGCGTTATGAGCAGCCTGACGGTAAAGCAGATAAGCCTCGCTCAGCAGTTTCACCTCATCTTCTGGCAAAATCCCCACCTGCTGCACCGTTTCCAGAATACGGATATTATCGGTCCACTGCAGCAGTTCCGGGTGTTGCGGGCTAAAACGCAGCACACAGTATTGCGCCATAAACTCAATATCCACCATACCACCGGCATCCTGCTTCAGATGGAACATCGGCGCTTCATCACCCACCGCCGGTTTTGAGCCCAGGTTATCGCGCATCTTGATGCGCATGGAAACCACATCCTCCTGCAGCTGCGCCTCATCGCGCTCTTCAGACAGGATCTCGGCGCGAATCTGCTCAAACTTGGCAGCCACATCTGGACAGCCGACCACCACACGGGCACGGACCAGAGCCTGTTTCTCCCAGGTCCAGGCCTCTTTCAGCTGATAGTCCCTGAAGGCTTTCAGTGAACTCACCAAGAGACCCGAGTTACCGGAGGGACGCAGACGCATATCCACCTCATACAGCTGACCCGAGGAGGTCATGGTATTCAGAATATGGATAATGCGCTGACCCAGACGGGTAAAGAAGACGCCATTATCAATGCTCTTATCACCATCGGTATAACCCTGAGGGGCCGCATCGTGCAGGAATACCAGATCCAGATCGGAACCGTAACCCAGCTCTATGCCGCCCATTTTGCCGTAACCGACAATGGCAAAGCCGGGGTCACAGGGGCTACCATCCGCTTTGGCCGGACGACCGTGTTTATCGGTCATCTTCTTCCATGCCATCTGCAGCACATGCTCCAGAATTGCTTCGGCAATAAAGGTCAGATAATCACTCACCTTCATCAGCTGACGGGTGCCCATAATATCGGACGCGGCGACCCGCAGAACATGAGCACGCTTAAAGTAACGCAGCGCCTCCATCTGGGCTTCTTCATCTTCTTCCGGGATACGCAGCATCTGTTGACGCAGCTCATCACGTAGCGGCTCCAGCTCAGCAGGCGTGTAAAGGGTGGCAGTATTGAGCAGCTCATCCAGTAGAATCGGCGTACGGGCCAGGTGCTCGGCAATCCAAGGACTGGCAGAACACAGTTTCACCAGCTGCTTCAGCGCGCCCGGGTTTTCCATTAAGAGGACAAAATAGGCACTACGGCGCAGTACCGCTTCTACTAACTGCAGGGTGCGCTCAAGGGTGCGCGACGGCGTATCACTTTCGGTCACGGCAGCCAGCAACAGCGGCATAAACTGATCCAGGCGTTGCTTACCTTCCCTCTGCAGGCTTTGCACCACACGGCTGCTTCTGAGCTGTTCCAGACGTTTGAAAGTATCTTCAGGCTGCTCAAACCCCTGATCATCCAGCAGAGAGGTGCCTGCTTCCGGCTCATATTCCCCCTTCCAGATCGCGCCCAATTCAGCGCTCAGACTCTGATCCGCTTCCTCATCATCATCTGGGGCCGCAATCACATTGGCAAAGTGCTCAGCGACACGGGCGCGCTGATAATCCAGTTTCTCTTCAAACGCCTGCCAGTTATCAAAGTTCATAATGCAGGCCATGCGCAGACGCGGGTAATCGTCTTCCGGCAGGGTCTGGGTTTGCTGATCAGCAACACCTTGTAGCGCATGCTCCGCATTCCGCAGGAATAGATAAGCCTCTAACAGCTCATCGGTAATCTGCTGGGGTAACAGGCCCATGCCACTGATAATAGGCAGCACCTTGCGAATCGATCTTTCCTGCAGTTCCGTCTCACGACCGCCGCGAATCAGCTGGAACACCTGGGTGATAAACTCCACCTCCCGGATACCACCGGAGCCTAACTTCACGTTTGTGGTCAGGCCTTTACGACGCACCTCGCGATTGATCATCGACTTCATATCACGCAGGGATTCGATGGCGCTGTAATCCACATACTTGCGATAGACAAAGGAGTTCAGATCCTGCAGCAGCTCATTACCGGATACCAGATCACCGGCAATCACCCGAGCTTTAATCATGGCGTAGCGCTCCCACTCACGGCCCTGATCATGGTAGTAATCCACCATGGCCGGGAAGCTCAGTGACAGCGCACCACTTTGACCATAAGGACGCAGACGCATATCGACACGGAAAACAAAACCATCGACGGTATTATTATCCAGCGCAGCAATTAGCTTCTGACCCAGGCGGATAAAGAAATCCTGATTATCCAGCGTACGGCGACCGCCCTGGGTCTGACCGTGACGGGGGAAGCAGAACATCAGATCGATATCCGACGACAGGTTCAGTTCACGGGCACCCAGCTTGCCCATACCGATCACCACCATACGTTGCGGTATCGATTCTTCTCCCGCTTCCGCTTTCGAATACGGCGTGCCCCACTGCTGGCAGTAATGATCATATAGCCAGTTCAGTGCTTCATCGACACAGATGTCTGCCAGATCGCTCAGTTCTGCCGTGGTTTGCCACATATTGGCCTGGAAGGAGAAGTCACGCCAGATAATGCGCATCATCATCTGACGACGGAATTGACGCAGCACCCGGTGCAGATCATTTTCGCTTTCAACACCGGCGATCTTAGTTTGCAACAACTCACGCATCTGCTGCGTGTTCAGCGGCATTTCCAACCAGTTATTGTCCAGCATCTCCTTCAACAGCAGTGGGAAACGCAGCATGCTTTCCACCACGTAATCACTGGTGGTGATAATTTTGTCCGCCGCTGAATAGGCTTTTAGCTGGGTAATCTGGTCTGCATCCAGCGTCTCTGACAGTCGCTGCCAGTTATTATCACAGGTTTGTTGTAACTGATCGGGCAAACTCATGAGCTATCCTTCTCGAAATAGGGGGACTAATTCTCTAAGCACCAAACAAAAACTTCTCTACATCAACTCTACTTCTACCTACCTGCATACTCGGGTGTAGCCAGCAGACACAGCGGAATATTCTTATTTGGGTATATTTCTACGCATACCCTGAAAGAAAGCACTTACTAAATGATCTGACAGGCTTTCATCTCTTTAATCAGGGCTAATAATCACTTTTAAAATCATGCACATCAGACGGGTGAACTGCATGCCGGTCTTGCGCCTTGTTGAGCCGTTTATGGCATCAGATCTAGCTTATCCAAAAGCACTGGGCAAAGCTAACCTGATACCCTAAAGCTAATGTCTTGTTGCTATTCAAAAAATTATCGCACCTTCAAAACTGTCGCTATACAAAAACTTATTGCCATACAAAAAACCTATATCGAGTGCGACTACTAATTCACAAAATAAACCTTATAGAAATCAAACCATTACCCATAAGGATTAGCCCCTCCGGGTTATAACACCATCATTTGGTCTCTATTCCACTATTTAACGACCTATCAAGCGCTCTGTTTTTGTAGTGATGTGTGTATAATGCCCCCGGCTTTCTCCTGCTGGGCAGAGCAGGGCATGCCTGTGCATAACAACAATATTTACTGCACAGATCAGGTACGCTCTCAAGGCTCCGGTACTTCCGTGAGTTCCTGAAAGATGGGCTGGCTGACAAAAAAAATTAAAACCGACCCCCAAACCTTTTTTAAGGAACACTCAAATGGCACAGACCATGTCGCAAGGCTTTTTGAGAAACTTTCTTGGTAACTCACCTATGTGGTACAAGAAAGTCATTCTAGCCTTTCTAATTATTAATCCTATCCTGTTTTTTATGCCTGGCTTTGGCCCCTTTGCTGCGGGCTGGTTGTTGATTGTCCAGTTTATTTTTACGCTGGCGATGGCGCTGAAGTGCTATCCTTTGCAACCCGGTGGACTGCTCGCCATCGAAGCCATAGCCATTGGGTTAGCTTCCCCTGAATCCGTTATGCACGAAGTGGAAGCCAACCTGGAAGTGATTCTGCTGCTGGTCTTTATGGTGGCCGGGATCTACTTTATGAAACAGCTCCTGCTGTTTGCCTTTACCAAGATCCTGTTGGGCGTACGCTCAAAATCCATGCTCTCATTGCTGTTCTGTATCGCCGCAGCTTTACTATCGGCTTTCCTGGATGCGCTGACGGTAACCGCAGTTGTAATCAGCATCGGTGTAGGCTTCTACTCGGTTTACCACAAGGTTGCATCAGGTAAGCAGTTCCACACCAAGAGCCATGATCATGGTGATGACCAGGAACTGCACGATCAGCATAAAGAAGATCTGGAACAATTCCGCGCCTTTCTGCGCAGCCTGCTGATGCATGCCGCCGTAGGTACCGCACTGGGTGGCGTCTGCACCTTGGTAGGCGAACCACAGAACCTGCTGATTGCCAAAGTAGCCGGATGGAACTTTGTTGAATTCTTTACCCGCATGGCCCCAGTCACCATGCCAGTATTGGTTGTAGGTCTGATCACCTGTGTGGTGCTGGAGAAAACCAAGATCGTAGGTTATGGCGTTAAACTGCCGGAATCCGTGCGCACTATTCTGCAAGATTACGACCAGCATCAAACAGAAAAACGCACCAATAAAGATAAAGCAGCCTTGGTAGTACAGGCGATCTGTGCAGCCTTCCTGATCTTTGCTCTGGCCTTCCACATTGCCGAAGTGGGCTTGATTGGCCTGGTAATTATCGTCCTGCAAACGGCCTTTAACGGTATCACCGAAGAGCACCAGATCGGCCATGCCTTTGAAGAGGCTCTGCCTTTTACCGCACTGTTAATTGTCTTTTTCTCAGTAGTTGCCGTAATCCATGAGCAGCACCTGTTCCAACCATTTATCCAGATGGTACTGGATATGGAGCCGAGCCAGCAGCCAGGTATGCTGTTTATTGCAAACGGGCTGCTATCTGCGATCAGTGATAACGTGTTTGTAGCCACGGTTTATATCTCTGAGATTAAAGCGGCACTGGATTCCGGTGCAATCACCCGTGAGCACTTTGATACTCTGGCCGTTGCGGTCAATACGGGTACCAACCTGCCCAGTGTGGCGACGCCTAATGGCCAGGCCGCCTTCCTGTTCCTGCTGACCTCAGCCATTGCCCCACTCGTACGTTTATCTTATGGCCGCATGGTGCTGATGGCGCTGCCATACACTATCGTGATGTCTATTGTCGGTATGTATGCCGTAGTAAATTGGATCTAGCAATAGATTCTCTTCAACCCAAAAGCGGAGATTGCCGAGCAGCATCTCCGCTTTTACCTGTCTCAACAGCTTATCTATTTCAACGACCATGACCATCTGCCACAGTTTCAGAAAATAAGCGCAACAAAAGGCTGAGGTATATTTACCGATTGCATTCGATTAGAGATGGCTCTGGACATTTGCCAATAATATTCGCCATCATTAGTCCTGTTAAATATCAGTAATGGTTATACAGGAGCTCCCATGCCGCACCTGATCTGGTTCCGACATTCTTTACATGCGTTTGCCTGCTATTATCGCCCTCTTGCTCTACAAGTTATTTGCTCTGGACTTCTGCTGCTGACACTAACAGAAATAGCCTCGGCGTATAACGGTGTCAAACCTCAGGCTGATCAAGAAACCCTACCCGATCACCTCCATAGCGGCATGCAGATGCGTATCGGCCATAATCACTATCTTCTGCTGGATCAGGTACGGGCCTTTGCCGCGAAAAAGCAAAACGATACCCCATTGAATCCAAGTCGTGAACTCAGCAGAAAAGGCGGTTACAGCATTCTGGAAAGTAAGACAACCACCGGAAAGCCGGTGGTCTGGAATCAAAGCAAACGCCGCTACGGCATTATTCAGGATGAATTGGGACTTGTTCTGCATGACATTAATCAAGCGGATAATATTGCAACCAGCTATGACCTTAAACTAACCCGCCGACTGAACGGATTAAAGCGCGCCTACTATCAGGTTGATGCCAAAAAAATCCCTACTCTGATGCGTCGTCTACAGCAGGATATTCGAGTACGGGAAGTTATTCCCTCTCTGCTGGAACAGATGGACTAGGATTAGAACACATAGATTAGGGTTTAAATGAGTGGATTTATATTAGAGGCGCGAATTACGCCTGATTCGCCTTCCACTCCTGAGCGGCCTGGAAACGGGCCTTCAGATATACCATCAGTTCATCTAACGCCTGTTCAGCACCTGCGGCATCACTATCCGCAATGGCCTGATACAGTTTCTGATGCGCCGCAACCACATTGATACGATCACGGAAGCGATAGACCACCATATTGGTCACGGGCTGCATCGCCTCAATCACCCCGTACATCATAAATTGCAGCATGGCGTTCTGGCAGCCATCGACCAAGGCCCGGTGAAAACGCACATCCGAGGCACAAAACGCCTCATCACTCAGGTCTTCATCCTGCTGAATTTCGAGCTCCCGGGCCATCACTTCCAGCAGTGCTTTATCAGGGTTCACCGCCGCCAGGCGACAGCAGATTTTTTCCATCTCATGACGGGCATCCGCCACCTCAGACAGGCTAAACTGATCCATACTGGCTAACAAAGTGGCAGAAGAGGCCAGACTATCACTGGCTTCTTCCAACGAAGGTCGAGTCACAAAGGTGCCTCCGGCAGGGCCACGGCGAGAGCGAATCAGGTTCTGAGCCGCCAGACGCTTCAGGGCCTCACGAATGGTGGGACGGGACACCTGATAACGGGTCGCCAGCTCCCCTTCAGTTGGCAGACGATCATCCGCTTTCAGCTCGCCGGACATAATAGCCGCCCGCAGCTGTTCTGAGATCTGCTTCGCCAGACTTTGTGTTACCAGGGGTTCAATTTTCACGGGGCACCTCAAACAAATACAAACCTGAGCGCTCAGTTTACCAGAAAAGAGTGACAAGTGATAAAAACCTATTTGTTTGACAAATAGAACAATAGCGCATTATGCTGATAGCCATCACATTAAGCACGGATACAAAATTGTCTCTTTAGCAGATGGCTTCAGCCGTTGACCGAAGAGCACCAAAATACGTTTGTATCAGTGCGTACTACCTCAAACATCTGACAAAGATATGATAACAACACCGAGGCGACTATGAACAAGGCTCTGGTACTGGAACAGGAAGAGAAAAAGACACTGGCAGGCGTACGTGAACTGTCTGTGGACGAACTGCCGGAAGGCGATGTATTGGTTAATATCGATTACAGCTCTCTGAACTTTAAAGATGGTCTGGCCGTCACCGGTGCAGGCAAGATTGTGCACCAATTCCCTATGGTGCCAGGTATAGATCTGGCGGGTACTGTTGCCGAATCCGATAACCCGGATTACAAACCGGGCGATGCGGTTGTGCTGACCGGTTGGAGCGTGGGTGAGCGCTACTGGGGCGGTTATGCCCAACAGATGCGCCTGCAATCCAAATGGCTGGTGCCGCTGACAGAGGGTCTAACGGGCCGTCAGGCGATGGTCATCGGCACTGCTGGCCTAACCTCTATGCTATGTGTCATGCGCCTGCAGGAAGGCGGTCTTAAGCCTGAAGATGGCCCTGTGCTGGTCACCGGTGCAACCGGGGGTGTGGGTAGTATCGTTGTGGCACTACTGGCGAAAAACGGCTTTGAAGTGGTTGCCGTGAGTGGTAAAGCAGACAGTGCAGATTACCTGAAACAGCTGGGTGCCAGTGAAGTGCTGCCCCGTAGCGAGTTTGAAGAGAAAGCCCGCCCATTAGACAAGTCCCGCTGGGCCGGTGCAGTAGATACCGTAGGTGGAGATATCCTGGCCAAAGTACTGTCTCAAATGCATTACAACGGTCGTGTCGCGACTGTCGGCCTGGCTGCTAGCCATGCCCTGAACACCACTGTCATGCCATTTATTCTGCGTGGCGTCGATCTGCTGGGTGTCGACAGCGTCATGATCCCTTACGAGCGCCGTGTACAGGCCTGGCAGCGCCTGGCGGATGAACTGCCAAAAGAGATCCTGGAGCAAGTGGTTGAAGAGGTGAGCCTGGAGCAGGTGCCTGAGTATGCACAGGGTATTATCGAAGGCAAGATCCGTGGCCGTGTACTGGTAAACCCTAATCTGTAAGACCGCTAATCCAGCTACTAGTGAGCATGTATTCAATTTATAGGCTGCCAGCAAGATAGGGTGGCTAGCAGCTTAGTGGTTTAGCGGCTTGCTGACGCTATAAACCCACCTCAAAACAAAACGCCCGCGGTGTTGGTCAACACCACGGGCGTTTTTGCGAATCCTTCCGCCGCAGCATTAACCCAGCAGCAGGTTAGACCAGAAAATAGTCGCTGGCAGGCAGTTCATACCGATCAGAACAGCCAGACCAGGTACAAACCAGATAATGCCGGAATCGTCGCGAAAGTTTTCGTCATGATGAGACATCAGGTTTCCTCACAAGTTGAAGGTTAAAGTAGCTGAGATATTTTTAATTATTGATATACGTCAAACAGAGTGTGCATTTTACAAGCAAAGTGCATTCTGTCCAGTGCAACTTTAGCGGTCTATTTCCAAGAAAAAACAGCACCTTCTGCCAATACCGCGACACAAATGTGTTTAAGCACTAAAAATAGTCGCAGCATTGACGCCCTTCAAACCATGCGCGCCATACCAAAAAGAGAGAAAGCAGATATCCGAAGCGGATAACAAACATACGGATAATACGCGATTACGGCCTGCTACATTAAGAGCAGGGGAATTAAATCAGTGAGCGACCACCCTCCACAGGCAGGATTACGCCTGTCAGGTAGTGGTTATTAAGCAAATAATCCAGGCTCAGGTTGATCACTTCTTCACCTGGCTCGATCTGCAGCGCGGATTTTTTCAAGGCTTTGGTACGGTATACCTCATCATCGTCATCATTAAAGATGATCAACGCCGGAGCAATCCCATTCACCTTGATATCCGGCGCAAACATCGCGGCAAAAGACTGAGTCAGGCTTTCCAGGCCCGCCTTGGTTGCCACATAAGCACCATGTTTTTTAGACCCCTTACGCACCACCGCATCCGTCATATGTACGATATCTCTGGCACCTTCCGAGGCCATCAGCAGTGGCTGACACTGATGGTTGATCAGGTAAGGTGCCATCATATGCACCTGAAACATCTGTTGGAAACCGACCGCAGCCTGTTCAGGCTCTTTGCTATCCGGCAACCAACAGGAAGCATTATGGATAATGGCACGCAGGCAATTCGTATGCTGTTTTACCTGCTCAATAAAAGCCTGAATACCGGCCACATCACTAAAGTCTGCCTGCAAGGTAGTGATACCCAAAGCGCGAAGCTCTGCCAGATCATCACGCTCGCGGCGATAGCTGATGATCACAGGATAACCTTGCCGTGCAAAATGAATCGCGGCAGCACGGCCCAAACGCTGGGCTGCACCGGTAATCAAAATCGGAGCTTTGGTCACGACCTCTGCCTTATTATCTGTCATTACAGCTTGATCGGACATCAGATCACTCCTTACATCCCATTAGCGTTAGTCGTTTATAAACAGCATCGATTGGGCGCTGTATCTCAGCCAATATCAGCTCGGCTTATCGCAATATTCAGGGGTTATCGAGGGGCATAGAAGAATACATCAGAAAATACGCACTCCTGATCCAGGCCATACTGAATCAGGGTATCCGTCACGGAGTAGACCATATTCGGCGAACCGCTGGCATATACTGTGGCATCATCAAACTTACCGTGATCCTTGATCATAGCATCATGCAGCATACCCACATGGCCTGCCCAGTCCTGTGTCGGTAGCAGATCCCCCACAACCGGTACAAAGTGGAAGTTTTCATATTCCTGCTGCCACTGCTCTGGCAATTCAGCCATATACAGATCCTGCACCCGGCGAGCCCCCCAGTACAGATACAGTTGTTGATCACTGCCCTGCTCAAAAGCCTCTTCTAACAGCGCTTTCATCTGGGTAAAACCAGTACCCGCTGCGACAAAAAAGGCCTTATCGGTACCGGTATTTTTTAGCACACATTCGCCTTTGGGCAGTTCAACCTCAATGGTATTTTGCTGCTGCAGCACCTGAATCAGCACACGGGAATTATCCCTATCCGGCAGGTATTGGATATGCAGCTCTATACGACGACCATCCGGGCGGTTGGCGATAGAGAAGGCATTACGCTCACCGTTAGGCAAAATCACTTCCAGATACTGTCCCGCAGCAAAATCCAAGCTCACTCCGGCAGGCGCCTGAAGCTCGACCTTAAATACCTCTGTATTAGCCAGTTGTTCAACACGGTTGATCTGGCAGGCCAATGTTTTCACGTTAAACTCTCCTGGCGCCAGTATTCTGGGTAACTCCACCCAGATATCCTCCGACGCATATGCTGTGCAAAATAAGAAATCTTCTCCGGCCCGGACCTCTTGCCAGCCCCGGCGACCGTTATAATTGAGCAACCCCTGAATCAGACGACCTTCGCAATATTCACACACCCCATTGCGACAACCTTTAGGCAAACGAAACCCCTGCGCTTTGGCGGCTTGTAACAGATTCTCTTCAGGCTTGGCAGAAAAGCTCTGGCCGCTGGGTAAACAGTGCACTGTAATCAGACCTGGCATAGTGGTAGTCATGATAATTAAAGATACGTTTGCGCTTAAATCTATAATTGAGAGCAATCAGTGCGGCCAGAGGTACAGGTAAGGGCAAAGACTGATACCTGGCTAAGCCACACTGAGGCAAGACGGCTCATTTCTCACTTAAACAAACAGCATCTTAGTCAAAAATAGCTAATTGGTCCCACAACTGATCCACTTTCTGCTTCACAGCCTGATCCATCTCGATCGGCACACCCCATTCACGATCCGTTTCACCGGGCATCTTATTGGTGGCATCCAGACCCATTTTTGAACCTAAACGGGGAATCGGCGAGGCAAAATCCAGGTAATCAATCGGCGTGTTTTCAATCATCACCGTATCCCGCGCCGGGTCCATACGGGTAGTGATCGCCCAGATTACATCGTTCCAATCCCTGGCGTTGACATCATCATCAGTGACAATAACAAACTTGGTGTACATAAACTGTCGCAGGAAGGACCAGACTCCCATCATCACCCGTTTGGCATGACCTGGGTATTGCTTCTTCATGGTAACAACCGCCATCCGATAGGAGCAGCCCTCAGGTGGTAGATAGAAATCGACAATTTCCGGGAACTGCTTCTGTAATATCGGTACAAACACCTCGTTTAGCGCCACTCCCAGAATCGCAGGTTCATCCGGTGGACGTCCGGTGTAGGTGCTGTGATAGATCGGATCTTTACGATGGGTAATGCGTTCTACGGTAAAGACCGGGAACTGCTCCACCTCATTATAGTAGCCGGTATGATCACCAAATGGGCCTTCCGGGGCCACCTCATCAGGATAAATATGACCTTCAAGCACGATCTCAGCCGAGGCAGGCACCTGCAGATCATTCCCCAGACACTGAGTCACTTCGGTCTTACCGCCACGCAGCAGACCGGCAAAAGCGTATTCAGATAACGTATCCGGTACCGGAGTTACTGCACCCAGAATGGTCGCGGGATCAGCACCCAGCGCCACAGCCACCGGGAAAGGCTCACCAGGATGCGTCTGCTGCCACTCACGAAAATCCAGCGCACCGCCACGGTGGGATAACCAGCGCATAATCAGCTTATTTTTACCGATCAGTTGTTGACGGTAGATCCCCAGATTCTGACGCTCTTTGTGTGGACCACGGGTAATCACCAGCGGCCAGGTCACCAGAGGACCGGCATCGCCCGGCCAGCAGGTTTGGACCGGGATCTTATAAAGATCTACATCGTCACCTTCCAACACCACTTGCTGACAAGCAGCGTTGCGCACCTTCTTCGGTCCCATATGCAGAACTTTTTTGAAGATCGGCAGCTTCTCCATGGCATCTTTGAAGCCTTTCGGTGGTTCAGGCTCTTTTAAGTAAGCCAGCAGCTGCCCCACTTCCCGCAAGGACTCCACATTGTCTTCGCCCATACCCAGCGCTACCCGTCGTGGCGTACCAAACAGGTTTCCCAGCACAGGCATGTCATAACCGACAGGATTCTCAAATAACAGTGCAGGACCACCCTGTCTCAAAGTGCGATCACAGATCTCTGTCATTTCCAGATTAGGGTCAACCGGTTGAGAGATACGCTTCAGCTCTCCCATCTGTTCCAGCTGTTCGATAAATTCACGCAAGTCTTTATAACGCATAATTTCCTAGAACCTAACTCTAAACAGGCAAAACTTAGCAGCTAATAGACATTCAAAAACTGTCGCGGTCAGCAGTCTTACACTGATTATAGTGACGGCTTTATGTTGCCAGTTACAACTGAAAAGCATTCCCATAAAAAACTCAGGGCAATAAAAAGGGCAAGCCTTGGCTTACCCTTTTTCAATTCACGGAGTGATTACTTCCGCTTCATCGCCTCAAAGAACTCATCATTGGTCTTGGTATCTTTCAAGCGATCAATCAGGAACTCAATGGCACCGGTGTCTTCCATTGGATTCAGCAGCTTACGCAGAATCCATACCCGTTGCAGTTCATCTTCACTGGCCAGCAGGTCTTCACGACGAGTACCAGAGCGACGAATATTGATTGCAGGGTAAACACGTTTCTCTGCGATCTTACGATCCAGATGCAGCTCCATGTTACCAGTACCTTTAAACTCTTCGAAGATTACCTCATCCATCTTGGAACCGGTATCAACCAGAGCGGTTGCGATAATGGTCAAACTGCCGCCGTGCTCGATATTACGTGCCGCACCAAAGAAACGCTTTGGTTTTTCCAGTGCGTGAGCGTCCACACCACCGGTCAGTACTTTACCGGAGGAAGGAATCACAGTGTTGTAAGCACGGGCCAGACGGGTAATGGAGTCCAGCAGGATCACAACATCTTTTTTATGTTCTACGAGACGTTTCGCACGCTCGATCACCATCTCAGCCACCTGAACGTGACGGGCTGGCGGCTCATCGAAGGTCGATGCCACAACTTCACCCCGTACAGAACGCGTCATCTCGGTCACTTCTTCCGGACGCTCATCGATCAGCAGTACGATCATGTGACATTCAGGATTGTTACGGGTGATGGAAGAGGCGATGTTTTGCAACATCAGGGTTTTACCGGCTTTTGGAGGAGATACGATCAGGCCACGTTGACCTTTACCCACCGGAGCGACCAAGTCGATCACACGAGCTGTCAAATCCTCTGTGGAACCGTTACCGATCTCCATCATCAGACGATCGTCCGGGAAGATAGGTGTCAGGTTTTCAAACAGGATCTTGTGTTTGGAGTTTTCTGGCTTGTCGAAGTTAATTTCATTTACTTTCAACAGTGCGAAGTAACGCTCACCATCCTTAGGCGGGCGGATTTTACCGGCGATATGATCGCCCTTGCGCATGTTGAAACGACGGATCTGGCTCGGTGAGACATAGATATCATCTGGGCCGGCCAGGTAAGAACTGTCTGCGGAACGCAGGAAACCAAAACCATCCTGCAGGATTTCCAGTACGCCATCACCGTAGATATCTTCACCGCTTTTCGCGTGTCGTTTAAGAATGGCAAAAATGATATCTTGCTTGCGAGAGCGAGCAACGTTGTCGACACCCATTTCCTGGGCTAGTTCTAACAGTTCTTGAACAGATTTTTGCTTTAATTCGGTAAGATTCATGGGTCTTAATTTAGGTATTTAGGCGTAATGCTCATCAGAAAACCTGATTGCATGGATTGGTTAAGATTGGGACTGTACGGACAAATATAAGGTTTTACGAGATGACGTAAACGCGGAATCCCTAAAACGGATTGTCCAACAGTGCTATAAAGGAGATGTATTGGCTAGAAATACGTTAGGTCTAAAATAACACCAACGTAATGAATATGCTAGTTTTTATACGGGTACTGATCAAAATATTTCGTTTTTGATCAACTTTTAACAATAAAACAGGCTGTTGTGTTGTCGTCAGCCACATTAAAGTGACTCGCTTCAAATGAATAGCAGACAAACCGTGTTTTAAAATAAAGAATGACATGCAGGCGCAAAAGCGCCTGCATAATACAGTCTTACAGGTTGCCATCCAGGAAAGCGACCAGCTGTGATTTAGACAGCGCACCGACTTTTGTGGCTTCTACATTACCGTTTTTAAACAGCATCAACGTAGGAATGCCACGAATGCCAAACTTAGGTGGCGTCTCAGTGTTCTCATCGATGTTCAGCTTGCAGATCTTCACCTTACCCGCATACTCGCCTGCAATATCTTCCAGAACAGGGCCGATCATTTTACAAGGGCCACACCACTCTGCCCAATAATCTACCAGTACAGGAATGTCGGAATTCAGTACGTCATCTTCAAAAGAAGCATCTGTCACATTGACAATATTTTCGCTCATTGAACTGCCTCCGGGGCAAAACCAATTGATGTTGCGCCATATAATAGCATCGTAATGCTTGACGGTAAAAGTAGGGATTAGCACTCTCGCAGTTACAACACTTTTAAAAAGGTTTTTTTAACCGATGTCACGGATTAGTCATGTGACACTTTTATGATCATGCCATAATTAGGGATATTATTTTCACAGGCCTCCAACTATGAATGAAACGGAAACCTCAAACTCAGCGCCACTGGCAAACAGTGACAGCGACAAACTTGCAGCGATTGACCTTGGCTCTAATAGCTTTCACCTGATTGTATCTCGCATGGCCCACGGCGAAACCCGCACTCTGGAGCGCCTGGGTGAAAAAGTGCAACTGGGAGCAGGTCTTGATGAGGAGAGCAACCTAACCGAAGAAGCCCAGGAACGAGCACTTAATTGCCTGCGTCGTTTTGCTCCATTTCTGCAAGGCATTGAACACGATAATTTACGTATTGTCGGTACCAATGCATTAAGGGAAGCTGAGAACGCACAAGAGTTTCTCGATAAAGCAGAAGAGATTCTGGGTCATCCGCTGGAAGTGATCAGTGGCCGCGAAGAGGCTCGTCTTATTTATGTGGGTGCTGCACAAACCCTGGCCACACAGAAAGGCCGTCGCCTGGTTGTCGATATCGGCGGCGGTAGTACCGAGTTTATTATCGGTGAAGGCTACGACCCACTAGCACTGGAAAGCCTGCATATGGGCTGTGTTGCCTACAGTAAGCGCTTTTTCCCGGACGGCCAGATCACAACTAAACGCTATCAGCAAGCCATCCTGGCGGCTAAAAACGAGCTACTCAATATTGTTAAGCCCTATAAAAAGCTGGGTTGGCAGCAGGTTGTTGGCACATCTGGCACCATTAAAGCCACAGCGGCCATCATGGAGCAGAATGGCTGGACAGAGCACGGCATCACCCGCGGCCCTCTGAACCAACTGGCCAAACATCTATTACGTTTTAAGCAACTGGACGATATTGAAATGCCGGGCCTGAAGCCCGAACGCGCTAAGGTATTTCCTGCCGGTGTTGCCATTTTACAAGCGATCTTTGAACTGCTTGATATCGAGCATATGGAGTTTGCCGACGGTGCGCTGCGTGAAGGGATTCTGCACGATATCGTAGGCCGTAATGCCCATCAGGATATCAGAGAAAAAACAGTCCGCGCGCTGATTGAGCGCCACCAGATTGACACACTCCAAGCAGAAAATGTCGCTATCACAGCTGAGCATCTATATAAACAGACCAAAAAAGAGTGGCAGCTTAATAGCGAAGACCTGCACTTATTACTGATCTGGGCAGCCAAGTTACACGAAATAGGCCTGTCGATCGCTCATAGCCAGTTCCACAAACACGGTGCATACCTGCTGCAACATTCAGATCTGTCTGGATTTTCCCGTCAACAGCAGGGCATGCTGGCCGCTTTGGTACGCAGCCACAGGCGCAAATTCCCTATCAGCGAACTGCGCTTGCAACCGGCAGGCATCCAACAAGCCCTTATCCACCTGGCCATATTGTTACGCTTGGCAATATTACTCAACCACAGCCGACTGGATGATGCCTATACCGACGTCAAAATAGAGGTCAAACAAAAACAGATCACCCTGACCTTTAACCCAGACTGGCTGGAGGACAATCCGCTCACGGTAGCCGACCTGGAACAAGAGCAGGCTTACCTGGATAATGCCGGTTTTACACTGAGCTTCCAGTAGTCAATCTATCTATATCAGCCGTGCAATCATTGACTACATTTGTACGGTTATACTTATAGCGATTAGGGGGACCCCATGTATGGGCCATCCCTTTAAACCGACATAAAAAAACGCCCCATGCACGACCTTTTTCAATGAAGGTTACTGTGCAATGGGGCGTTTTTATACAGACGGCCTTATTATTGAGCTACACCCATCAGACCCCACTGTCTTTTTTCGCTGGTTTAAGCTTAAACAGCGCGCGGTAAGGCCCAGAACAACCGTAAATCATAAAGATCACCAGCAGCACCGTAGCCGGATCATAGGCAATAACCACAAAGATCAGCGCTACAACAAACATCGTCAGGAAAGGAACACGGCCTTTCAGGTCGATATCTTTAAAGCTGTTGTAACGTACATTACTGACCATCAGTACGCCCACTGAGGCGATAATAAACGCCAAAGCATATTTATAACTCAGAGCACTCAGTTCAAGATCATTAAAGGTCCAGACAATACCAGCAATCACTGCCGCCGCCGCCGGGCTCGGTAAGCCGATAAACCAACGTTTATCCGTGGAACCAATCTGGGTATTAAAACGCGCCAGACGCAGGGCTGCACCGGCAACATAAACAAAGGCCGCGATCCAACCCAGCTTGCCGATATCCTCCAGCATCCAGCTAAACGCCACCAGCGCAGGAGCTACGCCAAAGGACACCATATCCGCCAGACTGTCATATTCAGCGCCAAAATCACTCTGGGTATTGGTCAGACGCGCCACGCGCCCATCAAGGCCATCCAGCACCATGGAAACAAAAATAGCAATGGCTGCGTTATCAAACGCGCCATGCATCGCTGAGATGATGGCAAAAAAGCCTGAGAACAGGGCGGCCGTGGTAAACAGGTTCGGCAGTAGATAAATGCCGCGACGACGTACCTTTTGCCCCTCTTCTACGGTCTCTTCTTCAACCTCATCTTCTCCCAGAGATAACATGCGGGTCTCTTCCACAAAATCGTCATCACCCGTATGAGGATGTTTTTCCGGATTGTTCATTCAAGCAACCTGTTAGAAAAAAAATGAAGCTGTTATTCTACACATATCGCTTCCCAAGGCACCATCATCAACATCAATCAGATATCAGAAAGTCATAAAAATATGCTAAACAGACGCTATTTTATGGGCAAACTTATAGACAGACATGGGAAAGGCACTTCGATAAAGTGCTGCGCATTTGGATAAAAATATTCATTTTGGCGCGCTTACAGAACGTTCAGGCACAAAAAAAGCCAGCATAAGCTGGCTTTTTCAGAGCAGAGAGAAAGACTATTAGTTCTTCTCTTTGTCTACAATCTTGCTTGCCGCGATCCAAGGCATCATCGCACGCAGTTTCTCGCCCGTCTCTTCGATTGGGTGAGCTGCGTTGTTACGACGACGCGCAGTCATGGATGGGTAGTTAGTCTGACCTTCCGCGATGAACATCTTCGCGTACTCACCATCCTGAATGCGCTTCAGAGCGTTACGCATGGCTTCACGAGATTGCTCGTTGATTACCTCAGGACCAGTCACGTACTCACCATACTCAGCATTGTTAGAGATGGAGTAGTTCATGTTGGCGATACCGCCTTCGTACATCAGGTCTACGATCAGTTTCAGCTCGTGCAGACACTCGAAGTAAGCCATTTCTGGAGCGTAACCCGCTTCAGTCAGGGTTTCGAAGCCCATTTTAACCAGCTCAACCGCGCCACCACACAGTACAGCCTGCTCACCAAACAGATCTGTTTCAGTCTCATCTTTGAACGTCGTCTCGATGATGCCGGAACGACCACCACCAACGCCCACTGCATAAGACAGAGCCAGTTCTTTAGCACTACCGGAAGCATCACGGTAAATTGCGATCAGATCCGGGATACCGCCGCCTTTAACGAACTCAGAACGTACAGTGTGACCAGGCGCTTTAGGCGCAACCATGATTACGTCCAGATCAGCGCGAGGCTCAACCTGGTTGTAGTGGATAGAGAAGCCGTGAGCGAAAGCCAGAGTAGCACCTTGCTTGATGTTAGGCTCGATCTCGTTTTTGTACAGCTGGCCCTGGAACTCATCCGGAGTCAGGATCATTACTACGTCAGCTGCAGCAACTGCATCAGCAACATCAGCAACTTTCAGGCCGTGAGCTTCAGCTTTTGCACGGGAAGAAGAACCAGCACGCAGACCAACAGTCACGTCAACGCCGGAATCTTTCAGGTTACACGCGTGCGCGTGGCCTTGAGAACCGTAACCGATGATAGACACTTTTTTGCCCTGGATGATGGAAAGATCACAATCTTTATCGTAATAAACCTGCATGGTTCTACTTCCTTAAAATTTTGATTAACTGTTTAGCGCCTGCCGTTAGGGTAAGCAGGCTGCATATAGGGTCGGCAGTAAAGCTCTGTTAGCTCTTGCATCTATTTCTTTGCTTTACAGATCATTTGATCTTCTCAACTGAAGCAGTGACAGGTCTTTGCCCATTCGTTTGCTCTTATTGGCGTTTACCGCTTCAGCCTTGCCTTATTCGTTGAGCTAAAGATACCGACTCATAACCATTGCGTAAAATGATATATATGCAATGTTATATCCCGTTTTTTGCAACACTATCTCTCTAACACTATAATCACCTGAGATTTCATCACCTTGCAGGTTAAAGTCCTATGGATATCCGCCAGCTCAAACATTTTGTCGCCCTGTCTGAAACCCTGCACTTTGGCCGCGTCAGTGAAGCCTGTCATATCAGCTCATCGGCGCTAAGCCGCAGCATCAAGCAACTGGAAGATACTCTGGGGGTTGCGCTGTTTGAGCGCGATAACCGCACCGTTACACTGACCCGGGAAGGAGAAAGATTTCAGACCTATGCCAGAGATGCCTTAAGTCAGTGGGATATGATTCGCCACACCCTGCTGGAAGACGCCAGTCAGTTACACGGTGAGATCAGCATGTACTGCTCGGTAACTGCCAGCTATAGCTTCTTACATGATATTCTGCGTCGCTTTCGCAGCCGTTTTCCCGGTATAGAAATAAAGCTGCATACTGGCGAGCCAGGCCCCGCCGTCAGCCGGGTTATAAATGGTGATGAGGATGTATCCATTGCCGCTCGTCCCGATCACCTGCCCGCCAGTCTTGCGTTTAAATCCACAGGGTTATCTCCACTGTATTTTATCGCCCCGGTGGATGATCCTGTACTTAACCCTCTGGTGGAACAGGAAGTTAATGCTATCGATTGGCGTAAAGTGCCTATGATTCTGCCTGAGAAAGATCTGGCCCGACGCCGGGTGGATCAATGGTTCAGTAACAAGGGAATTAAACCGAACATCTATGCTCAGGTCGCCGGTAATGAAGCGATTGTCAGCATGGTCAGTCTGGGGTTTGGTATTGGTGTGGTGCCAAAAATCGTACTGGATAACAGCCCTCTGGCCGACCGTGTAAAAGTATTATCGGTTACCCCGACGCTGGCCGCTTATGATGTCGGGGTCTGTGTACTGAAGAAAAAACTGAAGAACCCTTTAATTGAAGCGTTCTGGTCACAGCTGGATACGGATACCTGAGCGAGATATGTTCAGGCATCGTTAAGCTGGAAAATGGCTGCTCCGGTGGTGATCAGTGCAATTATTCTGGTACACCCAGCTGTCCCTTGGAAGAGATGCCCAGGTGACGCTCCATCAGAGTCGCTGCCCACTCAAAGTCCCGCGCTTCAATCTGTTCCAGAATGTCCAGATGTTCCTGACAGGACTGCAGCATACGCTCCGGGTATAACACCGCACCGGATTCGGTAAAACGTCGCATCCGGTTATGCTGACGAATAATCTCACTGAAATAGCGATTACCGGAAAAGTCCGCCAGCATCTGATGAAAGCCCGCGTTAATATTCAGCAATGCATGGTGAGGGGTTTCAAATACCAGTCCATCCACCAGTTGTTTATGCATGGCCAAACAGGCCTGAAAACGTTCTGGCTCTGGTTGAAAACCAGCACTGCGAATAGCGGCCGGTTCAATGATCCGGCGTAGCTCATAGCTATCCTTATTACTTTCCACACAGCCGATCAGACGGGTAAACAGCCAGCCTTTGCCCTGCGCCTTCTGCAATAGCCCTTCGCTGACCAGTTGTGTCAGTACCTTGGTCAGCAGCGCTTTAGGCACATCGTAGCGACGTAACAGGTCTGCTTCAGTGACATGTTCTTCCAGTTGCCCCTGCACCCGGTCCTGACCGATCTGCACATACAACTGATCCTGCGGTGATTCTGGTAACGTCATCTCAACCCGCATCAGAGCAGGACTGTCCATGGCCAGACGCATACCGCCACCTGGACGGGGTTCAACCACCTGGAAATGCTCCAGCAGTTTCAACGCGGCACGAATCGGAGAACGGGAAACCGACAGCTTTTCTGCCAGCTCCCGCTCAGATAAAGCACTGCCTGTGGTCAGGCCCTCCCGGATAAAGAGGGCTATCAGCTGATGACTCAGCTCAGCCTGTAGCGGGTTAATGCTTCTCAGGTTCTCGTCCTTCTGAGTGCTCAAAGCGGGGTTCTCCATGACTAATCCAACGGGCAAGAAAGTCGGTGGCATCAGGGATCAGAGGGAAGCCCTCATGATGAACACCCGGAATCACATCCAGCTGTACCTGACAGCCCTGATCTCTGAGCGCAGAGGCCAGCACTGTGGCACGTTCCAGACGGTTGCGACCGGCTTTATTGCAATCGGGGCGCCAGTACCGGGAGGCTGGTGTCAGGTTGATTTCGCTGCCATCCAGATCCTGTTCGCCCACCATAATCTGTATAGGTATACTTTTTATGGTATCAAAGTCTGGATAAATACCAAAAATTTCTTTGCTATCCGATAACCCCATCCACCAGCGTTCATCACTGGGCAGGGTGACGATGCCAGGAGCGGCTACCGAAACCGCCTGCAGGCGATGAGGGTGCAGGTAGAGAAAACGATGGGCAAACTGTCCACCACCAGAAAAGCCGTGCATCAGAAAACGATCACGACGGGCAGAGAAGCGTTCCGCCACCTCTTCCAGCATGGCCAGCAGAACCAGGTCATAACGAATCCCTTTTTCATACAGGTACTTATAGCCACTGGTATCGTCTCTGTCCGGGATGCCCACCGGGAATAACGGACACAGAATAATGCAGCCCTCGCGCTCAGCAAAGTCTGCAAAACGATCCCGATAACCCTCAACGGTACGGCGGGAGCCATGAATTACGGCGCAGACCGGCAGATTTTTCTGCTGATGAATCTGCTGAGGCACATAAAGACAGTAGCTGAATCTGGGGTCGGCCTGACAGGCGTAGAAGGTGGTCGCACCCACGTCATAAATACCAAAAGACAACTTGCCCTCCTTGTGGTTTTTTTATTAAGATAAAAACCAGTTAATAAAAACGATTATCAAATACATTATTTTTAAATTTGTTGATTCTACCTATGAAATACTCAATCGTCGCCCCTCTGATACTGAGCACGGCTGTCGCAAGCCCTCTGGTGCTGGCTGCATCGTCCAATCCACAACAGCAGGATGATCTGGTGATCAGTGCATCCCGCCATAACACGGTACTGAGTGAGATCCCACGCTCTGTGACTGTTATCAATCAGGAGGAACTGAGACAGCAATTCAGCATCTCCTCATTACTGGGAGATGCCCTAGGTAAGCTGGTGCCTGGTATGGCCCCGGCGGGTAAAACCATGACCAATAACAACCAGACTCTGCGTGGTCGTAAGATGCTGGTACTGGTGGATGGCATCCCACAGAATGCCAACCGTAATATCTCCAGGGATCTGGCTGGTATTGCCCCGGAAACCATTGAGCGCATCGAAGTGATTCGCGGTGGCAGCGCTATCTACGGTAGCGGTGCTTCGGGTGGTATTGTGAATATCATCACCCGCAAAAATACCGGTGTTTCAGAATCCACTATCGGAATGAATACCTCACTGACTCACGGTAAGGATTCTGTCGGCTGGAAAGCATCACACACTGTTTCAGGCCAGAGTGATCAACTGGATGGTTCGCTGGATTACGGTCTGACCGTAGGTTATGAACAAACTGGCGGTTTCTTTGATGCCGATGGCGATCGCGTTGCGCCTGAACTGGGACAAAGTGATCTGAGCGATACCGGTTCGCTGACACTAGCGGGTAAAGTGCGCTGGAGCGATGACAAGCAGGCGATTACGCTGTCGGTGAATCATCTGGAACGGGATCAGGATACTGACTATACGCGGGTTGATGGCCCTGACGGTAAAGCGCTGGCGGTATCCGGCCTGGCACTGGATAAGCAAACCGCCGTTGAGAATACTCAGCTGAATCTGGCCTGGTCACTGTACGAAACCGCTTTGGGGGCGCTGGATGCCCAGCTGTATTACCGCGATACCTATAACCGTTTCCTGCCCTTTGATGGCCGTCCTTATGGTTCATGGAACCATCTGGCTCAGACTGAACTGTCCGGTCAGTACTGGGGTTCTCGCCTGACCATGAACACCCCGGTTAACGATGCCGTTATGCTGCGCTGGGGTGTGGACTTTAACCACGCTACCGAAGACGGCCCTGCGCTGATCTACGATGGTGATATTTACGACAACAGCAATAAGCTGAACTTTGTTCAGACCGGTAAAAAAGGCTTTGTACCTGAGATCCGTCAGAAAACTCTGGGAGGTTTTGCTCAGCTGGAAGCAGATCTGAGCGATAACCTGATCTGGGAAGGTGGCCTGCGCTACGAAACCATCAGCGCTGAATTTGATGATTATGTCACCCTGGGCCAGGAAGTCCCCATTGATGGCGGTCGCATCTCTTATGACGATGTGATGTTCAATACCGGTCTGACCTGGTTGGTAACAGACCAGACCGAAGTATACGCCAACTTCTCTCAGGGTTTTGAGCTGCCAGATCTGGGCCTGCGTCTGCGTTATACCTCCAACTTTGATGCTGGTAGTTCCGAACTGGAACCGATGAAAACCGATACCTATGAAGTGGGTGTTCGCTCTGACCTGGGTGATACTCAGCTGAGTGCGGCGGTATTTCACAGCACCTCGGATCTGGGGAGTATCGCCATTGAAGACTTCTCTCTGGTATTGCCTCGGGTTAAAGAACGCATCACTGGCCTTGAGCTGACCGGTCGCCATCAGCTGAATGATCAATGGCGCCTGGGTGGCCTGCTGACCTGGATGAAGGGGGAATCCTACGACAAGAACCAGGGCAAATGGCTGGATCTGAACAGTTTCCGTGTCCCTCCTGTACAACTGAACGCTTACGTGCAGTATCAGCCGTCAGCGGACTGGCTGCATAAAGTTCAGGTGAACCATTCAGCGGCTCGCGATGAAGCTTTCAAAGATGGCGCAGGTTGGGGGCGAGGCGAAGTTAAGGCCTATACTACACTGGATTACTTTGCCGCGTATCAGTTAGGACAAGGCAGTATTAATGTCGGGATCGAAAATCTGCTGAATGAAGATTACCGCACCGTACTGGGACAGCTGAACCGTTCGGAATCTCAGGGGCAACACTACGCACCGGGACGTACTCTGATGGTGTCTTATCATCATCAATGGTAATGCAGTCTGACCAATGAACTTACGGTATAACCGGCACAATCTGCACCGGGACAGGGCTATAGCCCCCTGTCTCCGGGCAGGCAGAACTCTGGTTCTGTTTCTCATGGCAGGCCTGTCTTTGCTGATCGCAAGGGCAGGCTTTTCTGCGTCTTTAACTCACAATCCTGTTAACCCTGACCGTTCTGCTGAAAGCTGTCATTGGGTCGAGCATGCAATGGGGCGGAGTTGTGTGCCTCATCAGGTACGCCGATTGGTGGTACTGGATACGGGAGAACTGGATATCAGTGTCGGGTTGGGGCATTTACCCGTGGCGACCACCTATCCCTACCAGATCAATCATCTGCCAGACTATATCCCAGCAGATCAGACACCAATTCCTGTCGGATTAAACTCAGAACCGGATCTGGAGCGTATTCTCCAGCTGCAACCGGATCTGATTCTGGGCAGTCGTTCAGTGCACGGTCATCTGTATCCAATACTGAGCCGGATCGCACCGACGGTACTCAGCGAACGCATCGGTGTCAGCTGGCGGGATAATCTGCAGCTGTTTGCCCGTGCCTTACAGCAGGAACAAAAAGCCAATGACTGGCTGACCGGTTTTGAACAGCAATGTCAGCGTATCAATGCTTTATATATACAGAAAGGCCGCCCCTCGGTGTCTGTGGTGCGTTCCATGCAGGACCATGTGCGTCTGTATCTGCAGGATACTTTTATCCACACCTTATTGGACCAATGCGGTATTCGCCGCCCTGATAATCAGGATATTAAAGGCTTTGCCACCCGGCTGCGTTCACCGGCACAGATTCGTCAGCTGGAAGGGGAATTGATCCTGTTAAGCGAATACAGCCCGGAGCTGGGATCTATGATTCGCCAGTGGCAGGGCACCGGCTTCTGGTCATTACTCAAAGGCCGGATTATCCCGGTGGATGACCATTACCGGATGCTGGGCATAGGACCGCTGGCGGCAGAACAGGTATTACACGATCTGGAGGCAATTATTCGTGCTTACACGCCATCATCCTGAAGCGACAGCCGCATCCGGGTTATTCAACCTGATCCGGCAGTACGCTATCTGGCTGGTTCTGGTTACGGTATTGCTGGCCTCCATGCTGCTATCTCTGCTGGCCGGTTATCCACAGCTGTCTTTAGCTGACTTATACCTGAGCCTGGTATCTGACACCCCATCAATTCAACAATCCATTCAAAAACCCATTCAGCAACTGGTACTGACAGAACTGCGCTTTCCCCGGTTGATAGCGGGTCTGCTGACCGGTGCTGCTATGGGTTGTGCTGGTTTTTTATTACAGCGACTGAGCCAGAATCCTCTGACCAGTCCTTCGACACTGGGTGTGACTCAGGGTAGCGCACTGGCTCTGGTGCTGGTATTTATTCTGGGTATCGAAATGAGCCCGGTAATGCGTTTTAGTGCTGCACTGATCGGCGCTCTTTTTGCCGGAGGATTACTGCTGGTACTGATGTTGGCGAACCGGCAGCGTAACGATACCAGCACCCTGATTCTGCTTGGAGCACTGATGGCCAGCTTTTTTGCTGCACTGACTACCAGCATGCTGTTGCTGGAGCAACACGCGATTAATGCCATTCGCTTCTGGCTGTCCGGCAGTCTGGCGTTTGTCCCTGCTGAGTTACTGCCGGTTCTGGCGCTGATCTGTCTGAGCTGTTTTTCCGTTAGCTATCTGATGCTGCCCGGGATTAATCTGGTCACTACCGGAGAAGCCAAGGCCAGCAGCCTGGGGATTTCTCCCATACGGGTCTATCTGGTTGTACTGGTTCTGATTCTGTTGCTGACCGGAGCCTCCGTTGCGGTAACCGGACCGATACTTTTTACCGGTTTAGTGGTGCCTCATCTGGCCCGGTTACTGGTCGGTGTTAAAGCGAGTGCTCATCTCAGCGCCAGTTTGTTACTGGGAGCGATTATGATGACCCTGGCCGATGGCCTGACCCGTTGGGTTGCTCCGGAAACACCGGCATCTCCCAGTATTCCTATGGCGATTATTGGCGCGCCCTGGTTTATGTGGCTGGTGTATCAGAGGTATCGGACATGAGCTATCTGTTGCGTCACTCATGGCTGATCGTTCTGGCACTGATCAGTGTGTTGCTCTATCTATTTAATGGCAGTGCCGATACCTTGGCTTTACTGCTGTCAGAGCAAAGCGAGCTTGCCTGGCAGCTGGTTATGGAACTGCGAGCCCCTCGTTTGTCACTGGCCATCACCGCGGGGGCCTGCCTGGCCTGCTCCGGACTGTTGCTGCAGACTCTGACCGGAAATCATCTGGCGGATCCCGGTATTCTGGGCATTAATCAGGGGGCTGCGATTGCGGTACTGTGTAGCGTTATGCTTTTACCAGAGCAGATGCTGGCCGGGCAGGCCTTGGCGGGGACTGCAGGGAGTCTGCTTGCCCTGACAGTAATCGGCTGGCTGAGTCAGCGATTAAGCCCAGTGGCTCTGATTCTGTGTGGTATCGGTTTATCAGCTCTGCTTTCTGCTTTACTGAATCTGCTGATGCTGAACGCAGAAACTCACCAGATTGGTCAGGTGTTAACATGGCTGTCGGGCAGTTTATCCGGTGCTTATCAGGAGAAGTCACTCTGGTTGCTGACCTTGGCTCTGCCTGTATTGATGTTGTCTATACTACTGGCTCTGCACCTGAAACCCATGCTGCTGGATCAGCATACCGCGATGGCGCTGGGGCTGGAGTCATCTACTCGTCTGTATTGTCTGTTAGCGGCAGGGGCACTCAGTGCGCTGGCGGTCACCGCTGTTGGAGCACTGGCTTTTATTGGCTTGTTAGCCCCGCACCTGGCCCGCTTCAGTGGTGAGAAAACACCTGCAGCTCTTTTGTTACCGACGCTGTTATGGGGTTGTATTCTTTGTGTATTGGCGGATCTTATCGCCCGTACTTTATTTGCGCCAATCCAGCTACCCTTTGGACTGATCATTGCCATTACTGGCGTACCTGTCTTTATCTTCCTGTTACTGAAAAAGCCTCCGGCTGCAAAGGTGCTATCGTGACTGCTATTTCTGCTCATCATATCTGCGTGCAATACCAGCAGACTCAGGTGCTGAAAAAACTGGATGTGACTTTGCCAGAGGGTAAGGTGACAGCCCTTTTAGGGGCGAATGGTTGTGGTAAGTCGACGCTGTTAAAAGCCTTATCGGGGCAACAAACGATCACAGAAGGGGAGATCAGATTAGATCAGGACCCGCTAGGCGCGCTCTCCCGTAAAGCGATTGCCCGTAAGCTGGCTTTTCTGCCTCAGCACCCGCAAGCACCGGATACCATGACGGTGGCAGAACTGGTGATGCTGGGGCGTTATCCATACCGCCGCTTTCTGGTGATCAGTTCTGCAGAGGATCATCGCATTGTGCAGGATGCTCTGGTAAAAACCGGATTGGAAGCTCTGGCTAATCGGCATCTGAATCGTCTGTCTGGAGGTCAGCGCCAGCGCGCCTGGCTGGCGATGGTGCTGGCCCAGCAGGCGCCACTTATGATGCTGGATGAACCCACTAGTTTTCTCGATATTGCCCATCAGTATGAGCTTCTGTCTCTGGTACGACAGCTGAATCGGGAACAAGGTACGACTGTAGTTATGGTACTGCACGATATCAGTCAGGCGATCTACTTCTCAGATCATATTCTGTTGATGAAACAGGGGCAGATTCTGGCCCAGGGTGCACCAGGCGAGGTGATCAATGAGGACAGTATTCAGCAGGTGTTTGGTTTTAACTGTCGTCTGGAGCAATCGGGGCAGACACAACTACTGGTGCCAGAGGGGTATTGATAGAGAGTCTATTGAATCAGATGTCGTGATATTAAAAACGCTCTGCCGGATTAACCGGCAGAGCATCTGAACAAGGTATCAGGCAGGTTCAGCTTCCTTGTTTGATGTGTTATCTGTTTTTTGCACGGGTTTATCAGGTGCATGTTCCGGGTGGGTATTATGCACGTAGTGCTTGTCATCCACATGCTTGATGCCCAGATTAGCAAAGAAGGCAATGACCAGCAGTGCTGCCATCGCATACATGGTGGTGTTATACAGACTGGAGGTTGGATCAACCGTACCTGCCGGGGCGATTTCCATCAGCCTGGAGATCGTTACCGTTTTGGCTGCAATCAGGTTTTCCAGTTGATCCATGCCTGCCCCAAAGGCCTGACGGAAGGCTTCCGGGTCGACTTTAGCCGCCAGATCTTTCAGGGCATCTTCCACCGACATCTGACGCAGATAGGTAATGGCAAATGGCCCCAGAACCCCTGCGGTGCTCCATGCGGTCAGCAGACGGCCGTGAATACCACCCACGTGCAGAGTGCCGAAGATATCAGCCAGGTAAGCCGGAATAGTGGCAAAACCACCGCCGTACATGGTGAAGATGGTCATGGTCGCACCATAGAACAGTACCAGCCACATGGTAGACGGCTCTACGCTGACCTGAGTCGCCACGAAGGGAATCGACAGATACAGCAGCGTGCCCAGCACAAAGAAGCAGTGGTAGGTGTTTTTACGGCCAATAAAATCAGAAATAGAAGCCCAGAAGAAACGCCCCACCATATTGAAGACACTGATCATCAGCACATAGGTGGCGGCGAAACTGGCATCGACAATTTCGGGTAGGGTCGAACCAAAGATCTCACCCATCATGGTCTTGGCGACACCAATTACCCCGATACCGGCCGTCACGTTCAGGCAAAGCACAATCCACATACGGGCAAACTGAGGAGTTTTAATCGCCTGGTCGATATGAACATGATTATCAGAGATCATCTTCTTACCGGATTTCTCATCAGATGGCGGTGTCCAGCCTTTCGGCGCCCAGTCTTTTGCCGGTACGCGATATGAGAACGCCGCAATCGTCATAATGACAAAATAGACAATACCCAGGGTCAGGAAGACGCTTGCGGCACCGGTATCACCCGTGCCGACAACATAGACACCTTCAGGTCCGGGCACTGGCACTTTAGCCATATCGGCTGCTGTTGCCACAACCACTTCAACCTGTTGTCCCGCAACCTCAGCAAAACGACGACCACCTTCTGTGATCAGATTAACATCGGCCAGCTTACCCAGATATTGCGGTGCTTCGTAATACACAGACAGCAGCCAGGTTTTCAGGGGCGCACCTATCATCGCACCACCACCAAAGCCCATAATCGCCATCCCGGTCGCCATCCCCCTTCGGTCCGGGAACCAGCGTATCAGGGTACTGACCGGGGAAACATAGGCGAGGCCAAGGCCACAGCCTCCTATCGCTCCATATCCGAGATAGACCAGCCAGAGCTGATGGGTCGCGATACCGGCACTGCCGATCAGAAAGCCGCCTCCCCAGCAGATTGCAGCCAGAAAGCCGACCATACGCGGGCCCACTTCTTCCAGCCATTTACCGCCAATCGCAGCAGCCAGCCCCAGGAAAACAATCGCGGTGGAGAAGATCCAGACCACGGAACTGAGTGTCCAGTCATCCGCTGCACTGGCGACTACGCCCACCTGCTTCACGAGAGGTGGGTTGAAAATACTCCAGGCATAAACGGAACCGATACACATGTGAATTGCGATTGATGCGGGCGGCACCAACCAACGATTAAAGCCCGGCTTAGCAACGATCCGGTCTTTCATCAAAAAGGCCAGAGGCCCTGAAGAAGCAGACATAAATGAACTCCATTCTTGTTGTTATGACATTTGGAATTGAGGTCGGAGGGTTGGGGTTGTTCTGTTAACGTCCGAACCTGTCACAGGGTTCAGCAAGAGGTAAGCCATTATGCTATTCCCCTTTATTAACAAGGGGTTAATAAAATCAGACACCGAATAATCCACTCAAATACGAACAAAACAACCCAGCACAAACACCGAATGTGTCATTTTGTCCTATTCACACAGACATAAAAAAACCGCCCCTTGTTTGCACAAGGGGCGGTTCTGACACTTAGCAAGAAAGTATCTAAACGATCGAAGCCAAAGCTTACAGGCTTAACACCTTCTCTCCGCGGGAAATACCGGAAACACCGGTACGCACCACTTCCAGAATGCCGTTAACGCCCAGCGCCTGGATAAAGGCATCCAGCTTTTCGTTATCTCCCACCATCTGTACGGTGTACATGGTGTTAGTCACATCAACGATCTGACCCCGGAAGATATCGGTTGTACGCTTCACTTCGGCACGCTGAGCACCCACCGCTTTCACCTTAACCAGCATCAGCTCACGCTCAACGTGAACGCCTTCGGTCAGGTCAACCAGTTTCACCACATCAACCAGCTTATTCAGCTGTTTGGTGATCTGCTCGATCACCTGGTCTGAGCCTATGGTGGTCAGTGTCAGACGAGACAGCGTTGGATCTTCTGTCGGTGCAACGTTCAGCGATTCAATGTTGAAGTTACGCTGAGAGAACAGGCCTACTACCCGTGATAACGCACCGGCCTCATTTTCCATCAGAATTGAGATAATGTGTCGCATCTTAGGTACGCTCCGTCTTGCTCAGCAACATGTCACGCATCGATCCCTGAGGAATCTGCATCGGATAAACGTGCTCTTTCGGATCGACCATTACGTCGACAAACACCAGCTTATCTTTCATGGCAAACGCTTTTTCCAGCGTCGGCTCCAGATCTTCGATCTTCTCAACCTTCAGTGCCACATGACCATAAGATTCAATCAGCATCTTAAAGTCAGGCAGAGACTGCATGCAAGACTGAGAGTGACGTTCCTGATAGTTCAGATCCTGCCACTGACGCACCATACCCAGAGATTGGTTATTCAGGTTGATAATTTTCACCGGAATACCAAACTGGCTACAGGTTGACAGTTCCTGCATCATCATCTGGAAACTGCCCTCACCGGTGACCAGCGCCACATCGTTGTCCGGGTAGTTCAGTTTGATACCCATGGCCGCCGGGAAACCGAAGCCCATGGTGCCCAGACCACCGGAGGTGATCCAACGGTTTGGTTTATCAAACTTGTAGTACTGCGCCGCAAACATCTGGTGCCGACCCACGTCGGTTACTACATATGCATCACCACCGGTCACTCGCCACATGGCTTCAACAGCCTGCTGAGGTTTGATCGGACGATCTTCTTCTGCGGTATACAGTACAGAGTGGCTGGCACGCCAATCATTGATCTGCTTCCACCAATCTGCCAATGCATCTGTATTCGGACTTGTTTTAGCCTGCGCCAGCAGCTCCAGCATCTCGTTCAGTACAGAGTCTACCGGACCTACAATCGGCACATCGGCACGAACGGTCTTAGAGATAGACGCCGGATCGATATCCACATGGATAATCTTCGCCGTCGGACAGAACTTGCTGGTGTTATTGGTTGCACGGTCATCAAAACGCGCACCGATACACACAATCAGGTCAGAATGGTGCATGGTCATATTAGCTTCATAGCTACCATGCATGCCCAACCAACCGATACTCTGTTTATCGGTTTGCGGATAAGCACCAATTCCCATCAGAGAAGATGTCACCGGGAAGCCCAGCTTCTTCGCCAGTTCAGTAAACTGAGAAGCCGCTTTACCCAGAATCACACCACCGCCCGCGTACAGAATCGGGCGTTTGGCTTTTAACATCATCTCAACCGCTTTCTTAATCTGCCCCGTGTGACCACGCACTACCGGGTTGTAAGAGCGGATTTTAACCTTCTTCGGATATTCGTATTCAAAACGATCGGTCGGAGCCGTCATATCCTTAGGAATATCCACAACAACCGGACCGGGACGCCCGGTTGAAGCGATATAAAAGGCTTTTTTGATCACTGCTGGAATTTCGGAAGGATGTTTCACGCTGAAACTGTGTTTTACCACAGGACGGGAAACACCGATCATGTCGGTTTCCTGGAACGCATCTTCACCAATCAGGTGACTCATCACCTGACCACACAGTACGACCATAGGAATAGAGTCCATATAGGCCGTCGCGATACCGGTTACAGTGTTGGTCGCACCTGGACCAGACGTTACCAGAACCACACCCGGTTTACCGGACGCACGAGCGTAACCGTCAGCCATGTGGGCTGCTGCTTGCTCGTGGCGGACCAGAATGTGTTTAACCTTGTCTTGGCGGAATATGGCATCGTAAATATGAAGAGCCGAGCCGCCGGGATAACCGTAGATATACTCAACGCCCTCATCCTGGAGAGAACGAACGAGCATGTCGGCGCCAGAAAGTAATTCCACCGTAGTGAACCCCCTAAAAAATAGTTCGAGTGCAAAAACGAACAGATATCAGACGAACAGTCTTTCTTCTATTTATTGCGCTAAGACAGAGCCCCTCACTCAGAGGAAGCCAAATCAAAGTCTCAGCAAGAAAAAGCTGATCACGATAATAAAAATCCAATGTGGCTGATAAAGGGCAGCCACCTTTAACTTCACTAGTCATGCAGGCACATGACAAGGCTGCCTTACCTGGCACTTAGGACCGGGTGGGTCCTGCACTCTTCTTCGCATAGGTAGATGCGGGTCGGGGCGTCAGCCAGGCCTGGCGGGTTAACCTGGGCCTGCTATTCCTTCGGCGGGTAAATTAGCCTGTTTACCCTTCACGTAGACTTCGGGGGGTCGCCCATTATCTCTACGCCCGTAAAATAAGGAGGAGTAGGTTCTTACAGACCTTGACGGATGTCAATAGAACAATAGCGCTAGTGCAAAAAGGACAGAAAATATTTCTAAAACAGGTGCTTATTTTAGATTTTTCTTACCAAATAGCCTCAGATTTTATATGCCTTTAGATTATTCACTCCATCACTGTTGATGTATTTTGCAGTAAGCAAAACCGGCAGTATTGCTTATCATGTAGCATGAGCAAGACTAATCACGGGTTAAACTGAAAAATGTGAGCCGACCACAATGGATTCCCCATAACGCTCTAAACTAAAATATTATTTATAGAAATTTGGCACCTGAACTCACTCTAAGCACCTACACAAAAGTTTGTCGGCAGTGAGACCCTTTCCTCTCCGGTCAGTGACCAGAGAGGAAGGAAATATTTATGTTGAAGTACTCAGGCTTTACCGCCAAACATTGATACAGAGGAATAACCATGACTCAAGGTGACAGGTTCCTCAAAGTGTTTATAGCAGTACTCTGGAGATGAAAAGCGTTCAAACCCGCATGCGAGCCTGAAGCACCAAGTCCAAGCCAAAACGGCAGGCTAATTTAGCTTTAATCTTAGTTATGTGATACCAACCTTAGTCCTGTTTCAGGCCTAAGGCTTTTGCATCTATGGCAGGTGCATGTAGAAGGATTCTGTATGGCCTCAGTTCCCAAGCGTCCTCAAGTTCAAACCAACCCAAAGGTCGCTACTGTGCTCAAGCCAGATAACCCGTCTGGCATTAAGCAACCTGTAACCCGCCGCCCTGGCCCCAAACCCATGCACATGGGTCCAAATCCTGGGGTTCGCCGCCCAAGCCACTTAGGCATGAAATCAACAGCTACGGCCAAGACACAAGCCGAAGGCGCTCAGCATACCGGTCGCAATAGACAAACGCCGCCTCAACAGCAATCGGTAGACCGTCCAGCTGCGACGGACCACCTGCAAAAGCAAGTGGAGCAACTCCGGCTAACTCAAAGCCTGACCCGGGAGTTTGTCAGCACCACAGATATGACCAAACTATTATCTGTGATTTTCGAAAGGGTATTGGAAGCCCTGAATGCAGAAGCGGGTTCATTTTGGATTGTAGATGGCAAACAGGAAGAGAATGTTTGTAAGCTGGCCGAAGGCCCTACTGCAAACCAAGTGATTGGCCTGCGTCTACCGAAAGGCGTAGGTATTGTGGGTAGTGTAATTAATACTCGAATCCCTGAAATCGTAACCGATGTACGTAACGATAAGCGCTTTACCAATACCGTAGATGAAAAGACCGGCTTTGTGACCCGCTCTATGATCTGCGTCCCCCTAACTATTGATGATCAGATCTACGGCGCAATTCAGGTACTGAACCGCAAAGACAGTATTGACGGTACCTTTAATCAAGATGATCAGCAAATGATTGAGGATCTGGCTATGAGCGCCGCCATCTCGATCAAGAATGTGCGTTTCCTGCAAACAGAACAAAAGGTTAAGGAGATGAACACCCTGCTGTCCATGTCACAGCAGATCACCTCGACACTGGATATCAACCACGTACTCACCTCGGTCACCACCCTCGCTAATGAGTTGGTCGAAATCGAATACTGTGCCATCGCCCTGCTGGATGAAAACAGAGACACACTCTTTATGGGGGCAGCAAGTGAAGACAAACATAAGCAGTGGTCGGAAAAACTGACAGACGCCCTGCTGGAGATGATGCAGAAAGTGCGGGAAGCCGGTCGCAGCGTTTATGTTGCTGATAGAGAGAAGTATCGCAAAAAGGTCGATGATCCCGACAATAATATCTGGCTTAACTTCCTGCAGCGGGAAGGCACTCAATCCCTGTGGATGATGCCGCTAAAAGATGACGAAGGTACCTTAGGTGTGATCGCCATGATCAGTAAGGAGAGCGGTTTTGCCAGTAGCACCAAGGCCGATATTCTTAGCATTCTGGCAAATCAAACCACCATCTCCCTGCGTAACGCCAGCCTGTACCAGAAAATCCCTTTTGCCGGAGCCTTAGGTAAAGTGGGTGCCAGTAGCCGTGCCGCCATGGTGTCCTGGCGTAAATGGACCATCATCTGTGTCGCAGTCGGTCTAATTGCTGCCACTCTGCACTACGCCCCCTTCTTCCGTTCCGTTACCGGCCATGTGGTGGTAGAAGCCAAATTGGGTCAAGGCCTCTTCCTACCGGTTTCAGGTGTCATCAAAGAGATGCACATACGCGAAGGCCAGAAAGTAAAACCCGGACAGCTCTTATTTCGACTGGATGACAGTGATCTGCGCCTGAGCCTGATCGAAGCAGAAAGCAAGCTGGCAGTACTGGAACGACAGATTATTGAAGCCCGTGCTAAAGATGACGCGGCTGAGCTCAGTCGTCACCTGATTGATCGCAACAGCGTCAGAGCTCAGGTAACCAAAGCCAGAGAAGATCTGCATAAGGTGGATGTCAGAGCCACCCGTCCCGCTATTGTACTGACCCCTCGTACCGATGAGCTGGTGGGGCGCAACTTCAGCCTGGGCGATGAAATCCTCCGCCTGGCTGACCCAGATAAACCAACGGTAATCGTCAAACTGGCGGAAGAAGATGTGCTGGATGTGAAGATCGGCCATCAGGTGACCGCCGTACTGAAAGCCCGCCCCGGCGAATATTTCTCCGGCAAAGTCGCTTATATTGGTCGTAGTTTTGATGTCCCCACTCAGGCACTGGACCAGGAAGCTAAATCCGAGCTGGAAGAGAACGAATTTATTGCCGAGCTGGTGATTGAGCAGGCACCGGATAACCTGCAACCGGGTATGACAGGAGTCGCCCGTATCAATACCCCGGAAAGCTCGACCCTGATCCGTATGGCCCGCCGGGTACGAAACTTCTTCCTGTTCTGGTTTGGAGTCTAGTCCATGTCAGACACCATCCCTTTACCACTGCGGGAAGATTTAACCCAGCGTAAGATGATGATCGATGGAGAACCCTCCTACATCATCAAGGATGTCGAAAAGCAGAAGTATTTCCGCTTTGATGAGGCTCAGTTTGACCTGATTCGGCTGTTTGACGGTGCTCGTAATCTGAGGCAGTTGGTGGAGCTATTTAACGAAACCAGCGCCAAATACGAGTACGACAACGAAAGTGCCGAGGAGCTGTACAAGTCCCTGAAGGACAACAAGCTGCTTAAACGCAGTAAACATGAAGAAAATATCGCTCTGATCGAGCGCTTAAAGGATGAGAAACGCAGCAAATTCCTGCAAGCCAAAGGCTCCATGCTGCTGATGCGTTTCCACCTGGTAAACCCCAATACAGAATTTAATGCCCTGATCGATAAGGTCCGTTTTTTATGGCATCCGCTGTTTGTTAAAGCCTGCCTGATCTTTATGTTTTCTGCTCTGGTACTGGTGCTTGGGCAACTGGATCGTTTTGTAGACGATTTTGAGCAGGTATTTTTTACCATGCACGAAAACTGGCTGAACTTTTTAGGGGTATGGATTGTAGCCCTGGTGGTAATTGCTCTGCACGAATGCGGTCACGGGCTTACCTGTAAAAACTTTGGCGGCGATATTGATGATATGGGTTTTCTATTACTGGTAATGCAGCCCTGCCTCTATTGCAACGTTAACGATGCCTGGCTATTTGAAAACAAACGCCACAAGATCTACGTCGCTCTGGCCGGGATCTATACCGAACTTTTGCTGGCGGCGATCTCAGCTTATATCTGGCTGATAGCGGATGTAAACAGTATTCTGGGCACTATCGCCTTTATTATCATGACCATGTGTACCGCCCAGTCGCTGCTTTTTAACCTGAATCCCCTGGTGAAGTTTGACGGCTACTACATTCTCAGTGACCTGATGGAGATGCCCAACCTTAAGCAGAACTCCACGGTTTGGTTCTCCAGGCTGTTAAAAACCAAAGTGTTTCGTATGGATGTAGAGGCCCCTTTAATGCCCACCGAGCGAGAAAGGCGCTTTTATATGATCTATGGTGGTCTGGCTCTGCTTTATATCAGCATAATGCTTTCTACTATAGCCTATCTTGGTTACAGCTTTATCGCCCAAACCCTGGGCTTCTGGGGGGTTCTGCTTTTTATCTGGCTGGTCGCTAAAATCATCGCCAAACTGACCAACACCTGGCCAAGGGCGATGAAAGAGTGGAGTATCACTGTGTTCTGGAGTAAAAACGTCGCCCTTGGACGCTAGGAATCTTATGCCTGCTTAGCGTAACCTTATTCACCCTCAATCCCAGAGTTCGGGTACTGGCCCCTTGCGAAAGCGTCACTCCCAAACAGGTGATTCATGCACCGGAAAGTGGTTTTATTACCCTCGCAGCGATTGATGCGTACCATAAACCGACTGTTGCCCCCGGTGAACGCTTCTTTCAACTCTACTCTCCGGAACTGCAGCTCCAGCTTGAACAAGCCACATCTCAGGTACAGGGTATACAGCTACAGATCCAAGTCGCTGAAGCAGAACATGAAGGTGCTGAAGCAAGCCGTTTAAGGGCAGAGCTTGTCGCCGCCCGTGAAAATCTGCAGCACCTGAGACAACGTCAGCAAAAATTGAACATTCCTCTCCCAGAAGGCGACTGGCTGGTAGAAGCGATGCCTGTCGCCATGATTCAGGGCCGTTTTTATAGCCAGGGTGAAGAGATAGTCAAATTGCGCCCAGCCACCAGGCAGCTGATTGATATCGGTATTGAACAAGCAGACCGAGAACTGATTCAGCTGGGACAACAAGCGCGCATCCGACTGCAAAACGGTGACCTGATTACCGGACAGGTATATGAAATGGCGCCACTGGCCGAGGCCTACGGCCCGGATCGTAAGATTAATATCCGGGTGCAAACCCAATCCAGACCGATCCCGGAAGAATTAGCCTGTCAGGCTGTAATACTGGCCGAACACCGCCTGCTCTGGGAACACTTGTGGCGTCCGGTGCGCAAGATGTTAAGAGCAGAGCTCTTTATCTGATCTAGACAGAGATATTTTTATGACCATGCAAACAACAATTGCCAGTCCATCGTTCACTAATCGACAGATGTGGCTGGGAATAGCTTCCAGTCTATGCTTATTGCTTAGTTTGAGTCTTTTATCTCCAATGAGTCAGGCCAACGAACTGATTAGCGGCGTTGTAATGCCAAAGCAGCAGGCCAAGCTGACCTTCGAAAGCAATGGAGTCCTCACTCAACGGGTAAAGCTGGGAGAGAAGGTTTATCAAGGTGATGTACTGGCCCAGCTGGATAGCCGCAAGGAAAAAGCTGCTCTGGCCAAAGCTCAGGCAGACCTGGAAATAGCCCGCACAGAAATGAAAAAGGCCAAGCGGAACCTGAGTAATATGCATCGCCTACATCGAACAAAATCAGTCTCTGATAACGATCTGTTTGATGCCCAGATAACATTAAGCAGTAGCCAGGCCGGTATCGAAAGAGCTCAGGCATTATTGGAAAGTGCCCGTATAAACCTGGAGCTGAAAACACTGCGCGCGCCCTTTACCGGTGTTGTCACCGATACCAAGCTACAAGCGGGAGAGTATATTGAAGCGGGAGATGAGACCCTGACGCTGTCTAATATCGATCAGCTACAATTGAGTGTGGATATCTCCCTGGAGATGTCCCGCGGACTGACAGAAAATACTGAAACGATTATTCATGATAACGGGCAGGATGTCGGTATTATTCGTGTCGATACGATCCTTCCCGTATTGGACCCTGCCAGTGGCTTACGCAGGGTCGTCTGGCAGGTCACGCCATTACACTCAAAAGAGGTCCTGGCAGGACGTTATGTGCAACTAAAAACATGGGCCATTAAGCCCCCTGTTAAAGGACAGTCTAAAGAATAACGCTCCGTCTCACTGAGCAATCAATACACAGCTGAGCAATCAATACACAGCTGAGCAATCAATACACAGCCGAATAATCAATACACAGCTGGCAAGGTCTGACACCCAAGTAATGAATAAAAAAGGGCGTAGATTCAAAGACCGACACCCTTCTCAATTTAGCGATATGTTCTGTTTCAATAACAAGTTTGTTCAGCTGATGACACTGAGCGATCCCTCTGTCAGAATCATCAGCAACCTGTTCAACCGCTAAGCAAACACCAGCTCACCCTCTTTATTCTGAACCTGAATGGTATGACCCGGGCTGAACTTACCAGCCAGAATCTCCTGGGCTAGCGGGTTCTCAATCCAGCGCTGCATAGCGCGCTTCAATGGACGGGCACCGTAAACCGGATCAAAGCCGATTTCAACCAACTGCTCCAACGCTTCATCGGTAATATCCAGTTTTAACTCACGTTCCGCCAGACGCTGTTGCAGACGCTCCAACTGGATACGCGCGATACCTTTCACTGCCGCACGGCCCAGACTGTGGAATACCACAACCTCATCGATGCGGTTAACCAGCTCTGGTCGGAAGTGGCTGGCGACCACATCCATCACCTGAGCTTTCATCACATCGTACTCTTCATCCTTACCACCATGGGACTGAATCACATCGGAACCCAGGTTCGAGGTCATCACAATCACAGTATTTCTGAAGTCGACAGTACGGCCCTGACCATCGGTCAGACGACCATCTTCCAGCACTTGCAGCAGGATGTTAAATACATCCGGGTGAGCCTTTTCCACCTCATCCAGCAGGACTACCGAGTAAGGACGACGACGCACGGTTTCAGTCAGATAACCGCCTTCTTCGTAACCCACATAACCCGGAGGGGCACCGATCAGACGCGCTACGGAGTGCTTCTCCATAAACTCCGACATATCGATACGCACCATCGCATCTTCGGTATCAAACAGGAACTTAGCCAGAGCCTTACACAGCTCGGTCTTACCCACACCAGTAGGGCCTAAGAACAGGAAAGAACCGTTTGGTCGATTCGGGTCCGCCAAACCGGCACGGGAACGACGCACCGCATTCGATACCGCAGACACCGCTTCTTCCTGACCTATGACCCTTTGATGCAGGCCCTCTTCCATCTTAAGCAGCTTTTCCCGCTCAGATTCCAACATCTTGCTCACCGGAATACCGGTCCATTTAGAGACGACTTCCGCAATCTCTTCATCGGTGACCTTATTACGCAACAGCTGACTCTCTTGCTGTTCCTCAAGAGCGGCCATCTCCATACTGCGCTCCAGATCAGGAATAATGCCGTATTGAATCTCCGACATTTTAGCCAAATCACCGGCACGACGAGCCGCATCCATATCCAAACGAGCCTGTTCCAGCTCACTTTTCAGCTGTTGTGTGCCCTGTACTGCGGATTTCTCGCTCTTCCAGACCTCTTCCAGATCAGCGTATTCCCGCTCCAGCTGGCTGATCACCTCTTCCAGGTGTTTCAGGCGCTTGCGGGATGCGTCATCATTCTCTTTCTTCAGCGCTTCACGTTCGATCTTCAGCTGGATCAAACGACGATCCAGTTTATCCATCTCTTCCGGCTTGGAATCCATCTCCATACGGATACGTGAAGCCGCCTCATCAATCAGGTCAATTGCCTTATCCGGCAGCTGGCGATCGGTGATATAACGCTGGGATAGCTTCGCTGCCGCAATCAGAGCACCATCACTGATATCTACACCATGGTGCAGCTCGTAACGCTCCTTCAGACCACGCAGAATCGCGATGGTATCCTCTTCATTGGGCTCATCCACCTGCACCTTCTGGAAACGACGCTCCAGAGCGGCATCTTTCTCGATATACTGGCGATACTCATCCAGCGTCGTAGCGCCGACACAGTGCAATTCACCACGGGCCAGAGCCGGTTTTAGCATGTTACCCGCATCCATGGCGCCATCACCTTTACCGGCACCGACCATGGTATGCAGCTCATCAATAAACAGAATAATCTGACCTTCCTGCTTGGACAGCTCATTCAGTACCGCTTTCAGACGCTCTTCAAACTCACCACGATATTTAGCACCGGCAATCAGCGCGCCCATATCCAGTGACAGTACCTGCTTGTTTTTCAGACCTTCCGGCACCTCACCATTGATAATACGCTGGGCAAGACCTTCAACAATGGCGGTTTTACCTACGCCAGGTTCCCCGATTAAAACCGGGTTATTTTTGGTACGACGCTGCAGTACCTGAATCGTACGGCGAATCTCGTCGTCACGACCGATTACAGGGTCCAGCTTACCGTCCAGCGCACGCTGGGTCAGGTCAACGGTAAAGCGATTCAGAGATTGACGCAGTTCTTCAGCATTAGGATCATCCACGCTTTGTCCTCCCCGCACCTGATCAATGGCATTAGCCAGACTATCTTTGCTCAGGCCACAGCCTCGCAGCACCTTACCAGTATCACTGGAGTCAGCGACTGCCGCCAATAGCACCAGCTCGCTGGATATATATTGGTCTTTGCGCTTTTGTGACTCTTTATCCGCCAGGTTCAAAATCCGCCCCATTTCAGGAGACATCATCACCTGGCCATCGCTATTGCTGATAACCGGCAAAGCTTCCAGCTGCTCACGCAGCTCGTTGCGCAACTTGGTATAATCACCGCCAGCCTGAACAATCAAAGGACGTACAGCACCGTCGCGTTGTTCAACCATCGCCAGCACCAGATGAACCGGGTGCAACATATTGTGATCGCGGCCAACAGCCATAGATTGTGCATCGGCCAACGCCTGCTGCAGCTTTCCAGTTAAACGATCAACACGCATACTTAAATTCCTCACGTAATCTGTGCGAGACCTGGCCAGAGTCGTTTTAGAGGCTCTTCCAGGTAGGCCAACAGATAGAATAGCTTTCGTTTCTTACCAAGAAAGATAGGGACACTTAGGGCAAGTTCAAGAGTGAGCCTGAAGATAAAGGTCTAAGCCTATGATCTATATCAGAACTTTTTAATTGCAGAGAGCATAAAAGAGGGGGAGGCACAGAAAGAATTACTGTGCCAGCCAGATCACACTGGCCATACGACCGGTGACACCATCACGACGATAGGAGTAGAAACGACTGCGCTCAGCATAGGTACAGAAGCCACCGCCATAAACCTGATCAACGCCACATAGATTCAAGCGTAAACGGGCCAGATGGTAAAGGTCCGCCATATAGTGTTTTAGACGAAACGGGCTGGGCTCAAAGCATTGGAAAGCCTGAGCATCACTGGCAATAAAGCGCTCACGTACCTCCTCACCTACTTCAAAATGTTTACTACTGATTGCAGGCCCCAGCCATACGATGACTTTCTCCGGCGGTAAGTTCAGGCGTGCCAGAGTATGTTCCAGCACACCATCGGCCAGGCCGCGCCAGCCAGCATGAGCTACGGCAACCCGATCACCCTCAGTGGAACAGAAAAATACCGGCAAACAATCCGCCGTCATTACGACACAGGCATAATCAGAGCTAAACGCCACCGAAGCATCCGCTTCCATACCCGGCTTGTATTCGTCGGCCACAATCGTGCTATGGGTTTGATTGAGCCATAACAACGGATGGGCGTCACCCACAAAATGCTGCAGGTCTTCACGGGCCATAGCCACATGAGGCGAGCTGTCTCCCACATGTTCTGCCATATTGAAATGTTCATAGGGCTTAGGGTTACCACCCCGCTCACGGGAGGTTACCAGTGCCTTTACACTTCTTGGCGCAGGCCAATGAGGTGATATAAAAGCGAATGCGTTACGCATTATAGATCTTTATCCTGGGTCAGTTCTTCCAACAGCTGCAGCATATCTTCCGGCAGATCCACTTCCCATTCCATCATATCGCCGGTAGCAGGATGCCACAGTTCCAGACGTTTGGCATGCAGGGCCTGGCGACTAAAACGACGCAAGGCTTCTTTCAGCTCAGGGCTGCAACCCGCAGGCAACTTCATGCGCCCACTGTAAACGGGATCACCCACCAGAGGATAGCTGATATGGGACATATGCACACGAATCTGGTGCGTACGCCCGGTTTCCAGTTTACAGCGGATATGGGTATGACCACGGAAGCGACCTAATACACGATAATGTGTCACTGCAGGCTTACCGCTATCGGTCACCGCCATACGTTTACGGTCTTTATGGTGACGGCCAATGGGAGCATCAACTTTACCACCACCAGTCATCACACCAATCGCGACCGCTTCATATTCACGGCCCATACTACGGTCCTGCAACTGCTCAACCAGAGCATTCTGTGCCATCAGGTTTTTCGCGACCACCATCAGGCCTGTAGTGTCTTTATCCAGACGATGAACAATACCGGCACGGGGCAGGTGTGCCATTTCGGGGCAATGGTGCAGCAAAGCATTCAGCAGGGTACCACTTTGGTGACCTGCAGCGGGGTGAACGACTAATCCCGCCGGTTTGTTGATCACCAGAATATCGTCATCTTCATAAACAATATCCAGCGCGATATCCTGCGCCTGCCACTCTTCATTATCTTCAACAGTGGTATTTACGCTCAGAGTTTCACCACCGTTCAGTTTTTCCTTCGGCTTACGCACCTGACCATTCACCGTCAGCGCGCCTTCTTTAATCCAGCTTTGCAAACGGGAACGGGAGTAATCAGGAAACAGCTCGGCCGCAATTTGATCAAAACGGGAGCCACCCAGTTCAAAGGGAACGTCTGCTTGCAGGGAAATGGATTCAGCCATGGAGGATATCAGTCCGGAAATGAAGGTTGTGTCAGAAAAAAGCGTATATTACGTGCTGTACAGGCAACTCTTAAGTTATTTTATGTCTAATTCTCTCCCATGAGGGAATTAAATAATCAGCACGAATCCGGTCACGTATTTAATAACGGCCTGTGCTATAGTCGTCTGCCCGGTAATTCTACCATTGAAAACAGTTTTTTTGGTGATTATGCGAAACTTAGTCCACTATTTACACTTTTTCTCGCAACCCAAGCATACCCTGCGTCGGAGTATGAGTCTTGTTTGTCTGGCTGGAATCGGCCTGTTGACGGGTTGTGCATCAACGGATAATACGAGCAAAGATTTAGCAAAAGCAGAGCGCACTCTGTACCTGGAAGCTCAGGGCACACTGGACAGCGATAACTACACACGTAGCCTGGAACTGTTACAGGCTCTTGAAACCAAGTACCCCCTGGGGCGCTACTCAGCTCAGGCACTGCTGGAACAGGTTTACGCTCAATTTAAAAGTCAGGATTATGAGCTGGCCCGCGCGACCGCGGATCGCTTTATCCGGCTTCACCCAAGCCACCCACAAGTAGACTATGCTTACTATCTGCGTGGTTTGTCTGCATATATGGCAGGGCGTTATATGCTTGAAGGTATGGAGTTGGTCGATATCTCTGAGCGTGATCTGGGTGCAACACGCAATGCCTTTAATGACTTTAGTCAACTGATCCAACGTTTCCCTAACAGCCGTTATGTCACAGACGCTCGTCAGCGGATGTTATTTATTCGTAACGTATTAGCCCGTCATGAAATTTTTATCGCACAGTTTTATATTCGCAAGGGCGGATACCTGGCCGCAGTCAATCGCAGCCGTTATGCCCTGGAGAACTACCCAACGTCACCGGTGACAGCTGATGCCCTGGCGACACTGACAGAAGCCTATATACACCTGGGTATGGAAGATCTGGCTCGTGATTCTCTAAAACTACTGCGCGATCAATACCCGGATCACCCACAGCTGAATGATGATGGTGAGTTTCGTTTAATTGAAACGATGGGTGAAAAATCAAAAGCACCTTGGGAATTCCTGATTCCTGATGTGTTTAGTTAACAACCGATACACCTGACCGCAAAAACTCAATACTGATAACTAAGCTTCAGGAACACCAGATAGTTTATTGCGGTCTGAGTATCCATAAGTGATCTGTTTGACCGCTGCCTGATCAGTGGCATCGGGACCAGAACCCCAGACCTGCGGACGAAAAGGAAGCGTATATGGGATTTATTATTTTTCGACTGATTATCTTTGCTGCTCTGGTATGGGTTGGCATACGTCTACTTAAAGCCTACAACCGAAAAAAGCTTGAGTATCAACAGAAACACGTCAAAGACAAAAAAGAGCAGTCAGAACAGATGGTACAATGCCGCTTCTGCAGTCTGCATCTGCCACAAAAAGATGCTGTGAAACATGAACAGCTGTGGTTTTGCTGCCATGAGCACAAGCAACACTTTTTAGATGATGGGCCGGAACAGAGGTAGCCTGTTCGATGCAGGTAAACATCCGGAAAAATTCCATCCTATTAATGAAAAAAGCAGCTTAAGCTGCTTTTTTTCATATTCTGTCACCTGTGAGTTCAATGGTATCATCCAAGCGCACCATCAGATCATCACACCGTCATCCGCTTCCTGTAAACGCTTCTCTGGCAGATAAGGTTCAGGGTCAATAATCGGCTCTTGGCCTAATAACTGATTGCACAGCAACTGAGTGGCCGCAGGTGCCAACACCAGACCATTACGGAAGTGACCGGCATTAATGTAGAGCTTTTTCAGGCCAGGCACTTCGCCAATAAATGGCACCCCATCAGGAGAGCCTGGGCGCAAGCCACACCAGTGATGCTCAACGGCCAGATCTTTTAATGCCGGTAGAATCGATTCCGCAGATGCCATCAGATCCGCTTTGGCTTCTTCTGTCGTTTGTTTATCAAAACCAGCATACTCCAGTGTAGAGCCCACCAGAATACGGCCATCATTACGAGGAATCACATAACGGCCATCCAACATCACCACTCGGTCCACCAGGCCCGGCTCTGCTTTGTACACCAACATCTGACCACGCACTGGCTGTACCGGTAAATCAGGCAAGATGCCTTTTAAAACCTGACCGCTCCAGGCGCCAGAAGTCACAATAACCTTACCTGCACTTAAAACAGAGTTCGCAGTTTCAACACCGATGGCATGCCCATCCATCTCGCGAATGCCTTTCACCTCAACACCTTCCAGAATCCGCACATTGTCACGCAACTCCAGACTACGCTTAAGCGCTTTCCCTAAACGCGGGTTACGAATACTACCCACTTCGGGCATCCAGATCGCCTGCTCTTTATCTGGCACGATATTGGTTTCAGTCTGGTAGATAAAATCTTTGCCGACTCGAGTCAGAGGGCGATGGTGTTTTTCCGCCCAAGCGAGGGCATCCTCTTCATCGGCGACCCGCAGCATCAACAAACCGCCGGGACGAAACTCAGGATCAATACCGGTTTCTGCCAATAACTCTTGTGCTAACTTGGGATAAAAGCCCTGAGACCAGCTGGCCAGAGCCGTTATCTCTGCGCGGTAACGCCAAGGGTACAATGGAGAGACTATTCCCCCTCCTGCCCAAGAGGATTCACGGCACAACTCATTTTTATCGACAATAGTGACATCTGCACCACTATCAGACAAAGTACGGGCCATCATCATGCCGATCACGCCCCCGCCTACAATCAGAAAATCATTCAACAACTCTATCCTCTACATTTCAGGAGCATCGCTCAGGGTGAAGATTTTTTTAGGTGGTTCTTTTAAGGTGATTCTTTTAAGACAATAGTAACCACCGGCTCTCTTTGTACCCACGTCGCCCCAACGTCAACATCTAAACCGTTCGCACCATAAACAGCATCAGAGAGCAGATCAAACGTCACTTGATGACTGATATTAACGGCTAAGGTGTAGTGCCCATCACCGTTATCAGATCCACCTTCTATCATGCTATTTGGCACATTATTTTCTAACACCACAAGCGCAACCTGACCATAACCGGCCTCAGGCGTAATCGTCAAAGTGATAGGATAACGATATTTCCCGCCCATATCCTCTGCACCTCCCACAGCAATAGTGACCACTGGCGGGTCAGGATCATCAAGCGAACAGCTACCATATATACAGTTAGCGGCACCTTCCGGGTCCGTATATAAACGGTCGGGATAAGCGACAGAGGATAACATCATGGCTTGGCTTCGATTCAGGGTATCGGTCCAGGTTACACTGGCACTATGGTGCTGCGCGTCAGTAATACCTGCAAACGAGCCTACCGTCCAATTTACCAAATATTGAGCATTAGCACCGGTTTCAACACTATGACCACCCGCAGCACTGTCATGATCAATACGCAACGCTTCAACTTTATCCGATGCATGGCTCAACGCCTGTATACGTGCCTTATTGGTGCCACCTTCATGCAGTAAATCACCTTGAAATTTTGCGGTCGCCATCAGGCCAATCGAGACCACTAACAACACCACCATCACCTCAATCAGAGTCAAACCTTTCTGATAAAAAGCTGGAGAGGTCAAAGACGAAGTTTTCATTTTTATCACCAGTCCTGCCAGGAGCCCGGTACACGGATATAACCGGTAGACGCCGGAAAGTTACTCAAATCTTCCAGCACTAACATCACCTGAGAGCGGCTCAAGCTATGATCACTGCTTGCAGAGGCTTGCGTGCTCATCTGAATCAACCACTGCCCACATGCATCATCAACAGTACCGGAATCAGGCGAGATACAACGACGACGGTAGGAAACCGTTAAAATATAACTGTCGATAGCAGCTGTAAGACTGGTGTTAGGCGCATTTAGGTCGTTAAAACTCTGACCATTAGCATCTTCATCATTCGTATTCCAGGCCTCAAAGTCGGGCTGATGACGATTCAACCAAGCCAGACCATACTCTAATGCCGCTTCTGATGCATAGGTCAACTCCTTCGCTCGGTAGTCATTAGATGCTATTTTTTGATCCGTTAGCAAAGTCTTCGCCGTCAAGAAGCTGACGGATGTGATCGCAAGCAGCAACATGATGGAAAAGGTTAAAGTGGCCATGCCCTGCTGTCGGCGATAAAGAAGCATAATCACACGCCCTAAGGTACTGCTGGCACTGTGTATAAACGGTCATTACGAACCCGAATCCGTCCAGCAGCAGAGAGAGAGTAATGACCGAGGGAACCCGTGATGCTGATGGCAAGATTGCGAACTTCCAAACAGTTCGCACCAGGGCCGCAACTGACACCACCGTTCGTCAGGTCGATCTGTTCAGGCCCTGCTTGCGTGGTACCCGCTTCATCAATATAGCGTACATCAAAGTCATCAATGGTGACTTCAGGGTCTGTCAGGTCTTCCCAGCGCCCTGTACTACTGGTGCAATCGAAGCCTGTATTAGCGATGGCAGCTCTGGAACGGCGCATTTCCAAGGCCCCCTTATTTAAACGAAAGCCGAACTGCTCAACATTTGCGGTATTCTCCGTTACAGGGTTAGCCAAAGCCGCTCCGCCATTTGAACTGACTCCCAGGCTGCCATCCTGGTTCAAATCATAGCTATAAGTAACACAGGTACAGATATTCCCTGTGCAGCTTCCACCCAGCGATAGATTATTAACCCCCTGCATAAAAGGGTTAGCAGTGTAAACACTGAAGTCATTCTGATTATTGATCGTCATAAAATCGACTGAGTAACCGCCAGCCCGTTTCAGCTCAGTCAATATCAAATCAAGACTGGCTCTCAGATTGTGATTCAACTGCGCCTGCTGATGGTTGTTATTCGCCTGTTGAACACCAGTCACATAGATACGACTCACAGCCATTGCCATCACACCCGAAAGCAATACGGCTATCATTAGTTCTACCAGAGAGAAACCTGCTTGCTTTCCCTGCTTGAGGTCCATATCCCAGCCTCCTAACAGTCTGTCCACCCGGCCATATTATTATTGTTATCGCAGCGCCGGACCCGACCCAGCAAGCTCACTGTGACATCAATATTATAGGCACCACTTTCAAACACATAGGACCCTGCAGGACTGGCGGTACCCCGGATCGCATTAAATCTAAAGTTAAAATCCGCAGCCATATCCATCGCCACATCACCATAGTCATCGCTATTGATCACCCGGCGCACTTTCATCCCATTAATTGGTAGTGTGCAGGCACCGGCCAGATCAGGATCAGTGATCGTGCAGTCGCAATTATCATTCACGCTAATGCCGATACACCAGGTTGCACCATCGCCACTCATCGTCATATCCACAAAAATATCTGAGTTACGCTTAATCGCCTCAGAACGTGCCAAAGAGAGCTCCTGCTTCAGGTTATTGGCAACACCGCGAATATTTTCAATCTCAATCTGCTCTTTAACGCTGGGAACAGCGATAACGACAAGGATAGAGACAATGAGTACTGTCAATAGCAACTCGATTAAGGTAAATCCCCGACTATACACAGAACCTCCTGTCCTTAGAGGGTGCTTTCGCCTAACATTTAATCGACACACGCCGTGCAAGTGTAAGAGTCCACCAGACCGGTAAGCAAATGGAGAGCGCCATGAATAGGCTAGAAAAGGGATTTACATTGATCGAGCTTCTGATTGTAGTCGCTATTTTGGGTATTCTGACAGCCGTCGCTTATCCCTCATACAACAACTATGTTCTTGAAAGCCGCCGGGCCGATGCCTATACCGCTATTATGAAGGTACAGCTGGCACAGGAAAATTGGCGTGTGTCCAGTAGCAGTTACTCCAATAGCGCTTCGGATATTGGCGTGCATTTAACCTCTGAGGAAGGCTGGTACAAGCTGAAAATTGAAGATGCGTCAGCAACAAACTACACGGTAACAGCCAAAGCGGTAACAGGAAAGGTACAGGCAAATGATACTGGCTGTACCAGTATTGTGATGACAGTGACGGCTAGCGGCGAAGCGAAAACACCCGCAGCCTGTTGGTGATCTAAACCTCGTAAAGCAAAAAAGACGCTTGACGCGTCTTTTTTGTTATTACAGAGAAAGGTACAGCAGCTTATACCAAACCAGATAAGTTGTTGTAGGTCGGAAAAGCCGCAAGGCGCCTTCCGACAATCATCCGGTATCGGAGTCAGTGTCGGATGGCGCTTCGCTTATCCAACCTACTCTGATATCAAGAAACTTATCGGGAATGGTATTATTCCACTTCTGTCAGCCTTAGCTCTTTTGGAATAGAGAACACAATATTCTCTTCCCGACCTGATAACTCTTTTGGTGCATCTGCACCCAACTGTTTTAAGCGCTCGATCACCTGTTCAACCAGTACCGCAGGGGCAGAAGCACCCGCAGTGATACCGATCTGACCAACATTTTTCAACCACTCAGTTTGAATCTCTTCGGCATTATCGATCAGATAAGCCTGGGTACCAATCCGCTCGGACAGTTCACGCAGACGATTCGAGTTGGAGCTATTGGGTGAACCGACTACCAGGACCAGATCCACCTCTTCCGCCAATTGCTTCACCGCATCCTGGCGGTTTTGCGTAGCGTAGCAGATATCGTCTTTTTTCGGGCCTTCGATCAGCGGGAACTTGGCACGCAGGGCATCAATCACCCGTGCAGTATCGTCCATCGACAATGTCGTCTGAGTCACATACGCCAGCTTACCCGTGTCTTGCACTTCCAATGCTGCGACATCCGCCTCATCTTCCACCAGATAGATCGCACCGCCGCTTGAGGTATCATAACGCCCCATGGTGCCTTCTACTTCCGGGTGGCCGGCGTGACCGATCAACACACACTCCTGGCCTTGTTTGCTGTATCTCAGCACTTCAAGGTGAACCTTGGTCACCAGAGGGCAGGTGGCATCAAAGACTTTCAGGCCACGACGATCCGCCTCATCCTGCACCGCTTTGGATACACCGTGAGCACTAAAGATTACGATGGTATCGTCCGGGACTTCGTGCAGTTCATCGACAAACACCGCACCACGGTTACGCAGATCATTCACCACAAACTTGTTATGCACCACTTCATGACGCACATAGATGGGCGGCTCAAAGATCTCCAGCGCACGGTTTACGATCTCAATGGCACGATCAACCCCGGCACAAAAGCCTCTGGGGTTGGCCAGCAGAATCTGCATGCCTTGTTCACTTGTCATCAGGCTATCCCGCTTATTCCGCAGTGGCTTCTTCCGGCGCATCAGCCACCGAAATCACTTCCACGTCAAACGTCAGAGTACGACCGGCCAGCGGATGGTTAAAATCCACCTGTACGGTTTTATCGTCAAATCCTGCGATCACGCCCGGCAGTTCACCGTTGGCTTTATCGGCGAAGTTGATCATCAGACCTTCTTCCAGTTCCATATCACCAAACTGAGCACGGGCAATCGTCTGCACATTGCTTGGGTTATGCTGACCAAAAGCTTTTTCCGGCGCAACAGTGAAGCTTTGTTTACTACCAGCGCTCAGGCCGTGCAGCAGCTGTTCAAAGTTTTCAGGCAGGTTGCCATCACCAACAGCAAAGGTAGCCGGGGTTTTATCAAAGGTGCTGTCCACGACAGCGCCATCTTCCAGTTTCAGGGCAAAATGCAAAGTGACCTGAGTCCCTTGACCAATCTGTTGTTCACTCATCTTCACGACCTTCCACGTTTGTGGGTTAGACAAAATTTGGCAGTTTATTAGGGGCTTTCAAATTATTGGAGGCCTTTCAAACTGCAAGCTATACGCAATAGAGCATGCGCTACAGCGATAAAACGTCAGGATTTTTTACTATCGGGGTTGCGAATCATATCGATAATTAGCATACCTGCACCCAGGGTAATGGCGCTGTCTGCCAAATTAAAAGCGGGGAAGTAGTTGTTTTCCCAGTGGAAAAACAGAAAATCCACCACATAGCCCAGCAAGACACGATCATGCAGATTACCCAGCGCACCGCCTAACACCAGCGCTAAAGCGACGGCTAACCAGGTTTCATTGCCTTTTAAGCGTTTTAACCACACCAGCAAGACACCACTGACCACCACGGCAATCAGGGCAAAAAACCAGCGCTGCCAACCCGCTTCATTGGCCAGAAAGCTAAACGCCGCGCCTTTATTGTGCAGCAGGGTCAGATCAAAAATCGGCAGCACTTCTAACAGTTCACCATAACGGAAGGTATTGGATACCCAGGCCTTAGTAGCCAGATCCAAGACAATCACCACCAGCGACAACCACAGCCACTTTAACTGGCCCCATTTACTGACCTTGGGCTCATCAATCAAAGGTGTTTGCTGGTGGTAGCTTCCAGACAGAGACGGGCCAGCATTCGCTGACCCGTTAAGCGCTTCGCCCCTGTGTGTATCTTTGCGTGCCATAGTTAACCGCTTTTTAATCCGCTTAATAGGTAATATCAGCTACCAGCTCAGTATGAGCAAAACACAGTATCATTTAAGAGACTGGATCATTTCAAAACTCTGGGCAGGCGGTTCTAACCACCCATTCGGCCAGCCATCGCTGTAAAATAAGCAAGCAGCCAGCCGAACGGTTTATTTCTAATCCAAAGGCTTAAGCAAACTGACGTTGCTCGCCTTCGCCATCTTCCAGATTAGACACGCAGCGACCACAAAGTTCAGGGTGATCCGCATTCTGGCCCACGTCTTCACGGTGGTGCCAGCAACGACCACATTTCGCATGCTCAGCGGCTTTAACCACAACTTTCAAACCAGCCAGTTCAGTCTCTGCCGCATCAGCCGCATCGGCCAGCGGTTTGATCTGAGCATCAGAGGTCAGCAGTACAAAACGCAGCTCGTCACCCAGGCGACCGATCAACTGCTGCAGCTCGTCATCCGCATACAGGGTCACTTCAGTGGAGAGAGAACCTTTCACCTTACCGTCTTTACGCGCGTCTTCCAGAGCCTTGTTTACGGCTTCCTTCACACTCATTACGCGATTCCAGTAGTCGCGGTTCATCTCACCGCTGTCCTGCATCTCGAACAGACCGTCATACCAGGTCGTCAGGAAGACAGATTCGCCACGCTCACCCGGGATATTTTCGTAGATCTCTTCCGCAGTGAAAGCCGTAATAGGCGCAATCCAACGTACCAGCGCTTCTGCGATATGGTACAGCGCAGTCTGACAAGAACGGCGTGCCAAGCTGTTTTCCTGTGTGGTGTACTGACGATCCTTGATGATATCCAGATAGAAGCCGCCCAGATCCTGGGCACAGAAGTTATGTACCTTCTGGTAAACGCTCAGGAAGTGATATTCTTCATAGGCAGACAGCAGTTCATTTTGCAGCTGCAGGGAACGATCCACCGCCCACTGATCCAGAGACAGCATCTCTTCCGGTGTCACCATATCGGTTTCAGGGTTGAAGCCGTTCAGGTTGGCCAGCAGGAAACGTGCGGTGTTACGGATACGACGATAAGAGTCTGCAGTACGCTGCAGAATCTGCTTGGATACCGCCATTTCACCGGAATAATCGGTTGCGGCAACCCACAGACGCAGAATATCCGCACCCAGAGAGTCGGTCACTTCCTGTGGCGCGATCACGTTACCCAGGGACTTGGACATCTTGTAGCCCTTCTCGTCCACGGTAAAGCCGTGGGTCAGCACCTGCTTGTACGGCGCACAACCATTGATCGCAATCGACGTTTTCAGCGAGGACTGGAACCAACCACGGTGCTGATCCGAACCTTCCAGATACAGATCCGCCGGGAAGGTCAGCTCGTCACGGTTGTTAAGTACCGCGTAGTGAGTCGCCCCGGAGTCGAACCATACATCCAGCGTATCGGTGACCTTGGTGTACTGATCGGCTTCATCACCTAACAGCTCAGCGGCGTCCAGCTCAAACCAGGCATCCATACCTTTTTCTTCGATGCGCTGCGCTACCTGCTCAAACAGCTCAGTCGTGCGCGGGTGCAGCTCTTCAGTCTCTTTGTGGATAAACAGCGTAATCGGCACACCCCAGGTACGCTGACGGGAGACACACCAATCCGGGCTCTGCTCAACCATCGCCTCGATACGGTTCTGGCCCCAACCCGGGAACCACTGCACACCCTTGATCGCTTCCAGCGCGTCTTTTTTCAGGCCTTTCTCTTCCATCGAGATAAACCACTGTGGCGTCGCACGATAGATCAGAGGTGTTTTGGTACGCCAGCAGTGAGGGTAGCTGTGCTCAAACGCTTTGTGATGCACCAGCTTGCCTTCACGCTTCAGGGCATCCATTACCGGCTCATCCACTTTATAGACATGCATACCGGCAAATTCACCGGCCTCATCCGTATAGGTTCCGTTAGCCTGAACCAGATTAATCGTGCCCAGACCGTATTTCTGCCCCACCAGGAAATCGTCCATACCGTGATCAGGCGCGGTGTGTACTGCACCTGTACCTGCATCGGTAGTGACGTGATCACCCAGAATCACAGGTACCTGCTTGTCGAAGAATGGGTGCTTCAACAGCTGGTTTTCCAGTGCCTGACCGGAAGCCGTTGCCAGCACTTCAAACTTATCTTCGCCCCAACGCGCCATGATGCCATCCACCATAGACGCAGCCAGTACCAGGCGCTGATCACGCAGCTGTACCAGGGCGTAATCCAGATTCGCATTCAGAGACACCGCTTGGTTAACCGGCAGTGTCCAGGCGGTGGTGGTCCAGATCACAACGGAAACATCGCCTTCACCGGCAGGATTACCAAACAGCTCCAGCGCCCTGGCTTGATCAATAAAGGTAAATGCCACATCCAGAGCAATCGAGGTCTTATCCTGATACTCCACCTCAGCTTCTGCCAGAGCGGATTGACCGACCACACTCCAGTAAACCGGCTTATAGCCTTTTACCAGGTGGCCGTTTTCCTGAATACGACCCAGAGCACGAACAATATTGGCTTCGGTATCGAAGTTCATGGTCAGGTAAGGTTTTTCCCAGTCACCGTGCACACCCAGACGGATAAAGTCGGCTTTCTGGCCATCCACCTGTTTTGTTGCATACTCACGACACTTCTGACGGAACTCACTGAACGGCACCTTGTCACCGGCGCGACCGATCATGGTCTCTACCTTGTGCTCAATCGGCAGACCGTGACAGTCCCAACCCGGTACATATGGCGCATCGAAACCCGCCAGCGTACGGGATTTCACAATCATATCTTTCAGAATTTTGTTAACGGCGTGACCAATATGGATATTGCCGTTTGCATACGGAGGGCCATCATGCAGAACAAATTTCGGACGACCTTCACCCGCCTTACGCATCTTGTCGTACAGACCAATCTCATCCCAACGAGCAAGACGATCAGGTTCGCGCTGAGGCAGGTTGCCGCGCATGGGAAAATCAGTTTCTGGAAGATTGAGAGTGTTTTTGTAATCGCTCATGGCTCAGATATCGCTGCTCAGATTTTCAAAAAATAATAGGGTTACAGACAGTCCGTTACTGGTCATTCAGGCTGATGTCCGTGGCCTAAGGCTGCCGGGCAAGTTAACCCTTCATGTGCCTTTGGACCATACGATCATTGCCCTGTTCAGTTAATACCCAGTATGCCGTGGGCCAGAGGGATCATCTGACCATCATGTCCATCAAAATAGCTGCGCGCCACCTGCAGATCCTGCTGGATCTGTTGACGCAGCGCTTCCACATCCGGGAAACGCACTTCATCACGTAACTTACTGCAAAAGACTACCTGCACACGTTGTCCGTACAGGTCGCCATTAAAATCAAACAGGTGCACTTCCAGCGAAGGTTTAACGCCTCGAATCGTCGGCCTGTTGCCAATATTGGCAACCCCACGATAAGTTGTACCATCCTCTCCTGTCAGCAGCACCGTATACACTCCCTGCAACGCAGGCTTTTTATCTTTTAATGATAGATTGGCCGTCGGTACGCCCAATTGCCGCCCCAGCTTCTGGCCATGTATCACACGGCCAGAAATCTGATAAGGTACGCCCAATAGTTCACTGGCCAGAGTAAAGTTAGCATCGGCTAAGACCTGACGTACCCGTGTACTGCTGACGCGCTCAGCAGCCACTTCAAAGGTTTCAGTGTGCACCACATCAAAACCTTGCTCTTCGCCCACCTGTTGTAGCAGAGCAAAATCACCGGCCCGATCGCAGCCAAAACGGAAGTCATCACCCACCACCAGATAACGAATATCCAACCCCTGGATCAGAACCTCTTCAATAAAGGCCTGGGCAGATAAACTGGCTAAACGACGGTTAAAGGGCAGACAGACCACACGATCAACGCCCTGCTCGGCTAAACGCTCAGTCTTATCACGAAAGCGGGTCAAACGGGCCGGAGCCTGATCTTTAGCAAAGAACTCTCTGGGCTGAGGCTCAAACACGACCACAGTAGAAGGTAGCCCCAGCTCCTGAGCCTTGGCTTTGACCTGACGTAAAACAGTCTGATGTCCCAGGTGTACACCATCAAAATTACCAATGGTGGCGACACAGCCTCTGTGTTCAGGCCGGAAATTATGCAAACCTCGAATCAGTTCCATTTTGCCCCAGCTACCCTCGTTCAGGTGGTTTAATACCCGTGCTTATCCAATAAGAATAAACGGCTAAGTGCACCCTATGCAGTGTGTACACAAAAAAATCAAAAGAGCCTGATTATAGCGAAATAAACGTACGGTGCACCCTTTCAACCCAATATCTCATCAGTAAGGGCTCAATTGTCTACTTTAAAGCAGTATTTACAGGCAAAATATAGAGACAAAGCCCTGTGATTTAACTTAACGGGCAACCTTCCCATTATCCAGGCTGTAGTTTAGCCTGAGGTCACTCTTTTTCTCCTCATGACCATATTCCTATAGCATACTGCTCGAATCACAGAGCAAATACCAAGACAATCGAGCCAAGGGACTGAATATGAAAGAAGTGATGCCTCAAGAAACCAAGCAACAGCGACTGCCTGAAAGCCAGGAGTTAACAGCGTTAAACATCCCCCACCTAAAGCGCTTCTGGCATAAGCATCAACTCAACAAACAGGGTAGGATCGACCAGGAATTGATACAGCAGGAGTGGGAACTAGATCTTATACTGATCAATGAACTAAACCTTGGCTTGGAACCTGCCCTAGCCTGTCTATATCAATGCTCAAAGCTTACTGAATTTGAGGACTTTGTTTTAACAAAGAATAATGATCAAGCTCCCGACCAAGCTGTTAAAGCAATCAATCAAGCTCTACGGCACTCTCCTGCACAATACGATCCCCAAGAAATTACAAATGTGCTTTCAGAAGAGCAGATGGCATTTTGGAATGAACAGGGTTATATCATAATCCCCTCTGTTCTGAATCAACAGGAATGTGACACTCTACTCGAAGAAATTAACCGGTTTCTAAATTTCTCTTTGCAGGTCCCCGACACTTGGTACCTCCCCCATGAAAGCAAGCAACAAATCATGGTGCAGTTTTTTGATAGCCCTATACAGAAAAAGATTAGAAAAAAAGAGGTTATTCGAAAAGCCTTTGCACAACTATGGCAAACAAACCAGTTAACGGTCTCCACTGACCGAGTCAGTATTAACCCCCCTGAGACGGAGTTATGGAAATTTCCTGGCCCTGACATCCACTGGGATCTTGATCACTTTAACCCACCTATTCCATTTCGTACGCAAGGTCTTATTTATCTGACCGATACCGCAGAAAATCAGGGAGCATTCAGCTGCGCTCCGGGCTTCCACCATAAAATTGATAATTGGCTAAGATCTTTACCGGATAACACCAACCCTCAAGAGCAGGATTGGTCCAAATTTAATATCAAGCCTATTGCTGCAAAAGCTGGAGATCTTATTATCTGGCACCACGCTCTTCCCCATGGTAGCAGCCCGAATAGAGCCCATAGCCCACGAGTTGTGCAATATATTAATATGTACCCCCTACATAAAGAATAGGCGGAGATCAAAGCCTCAGAGCAGCCGGAGCATAGTTGAGCGAGAGCTATCTATAGGACATACCTCGTCACTGACCACATTAAATCAGTGGCGCAGGTCTCTCGGTTTTAAACCGGTTAATATCAGCATGGCCACATAACCAACACCGCCAAAGGCTACCAGAATTGCCATCCAGATTGCTCGCTGCAGCCAATCCACACTGGCCCACTCGGCTAACGTTGGATTCAATTGCAGCAATAACACCAGCATCAAGCCTGTGGATAAGATAAGTTGCAGCAGATACTTCCACCACCCGGCTTGCCAGACAAAAACACCAGACTTTTTCAGCCCGTACCACAGCAAACCGGCGTTCAGGAAGGCTGACAGCGAAGTCGCCAGTGCCAAACCAGCATGCTCCAACCAGAACACCAAGCCCAGGTTAAATACCATATTAGCCACCATGGCCTTAATACCTATCTTCACAGGGGTCGTCGTATCCTGACGGGCGTAATAACCGGGAGCCAACACCTTAATCAGCATAAAGGCGATCAGCCCCACCGCATAAGCGCGCAGGCTCATTGCCGCCATATCCACATCATGCACCGTCATCGCACCGTACTGGAACAGTGTAAATAGCAGAGGCTCAGCCAGAACAATCAGGGCCACAGCAGCAGGTACCGCAATCAGCAGCACCATGCGCATCGACCAATCCAGGGTTCTGGCAAAACCCTGTTGGGACTTTTCCGCATGCTTGGTGGACAGACTCGGCAGGATTACTGTCGCAATGGCGATAGCAAAGACCCCCAATGGCAACTCAACCAAGCGATCGGAGTAGTACAACCAGGAGACACTGCCACTGATCAGGAAGGAGGCCAGCACCGTATCTAACAGGAGGTTAATTTGACTGACCGAAACACCAAACAAGGCCGGTGCCATCAGCTTCATAATGCGACGTACACCTTCATCCTTCCAACTGACCTTAGGCCTGGGTAACAGCCCAATTCGTGCCAGGAACGGTATCTGGAACAGCAACTGGACACTACCGGCGATCAACACCCCCCAGGCCAACGCCATCACAGGTTCAGCCATCATAGGTGTGAGCCAGATAGCCGAACCGATCAACGACAAATTCAGTAACACGGGGGTAAATGCCGGCACAGCAAAGCGGTCGTAACTATTGAGAATACTACCCGCAAAGGCAGTCATTGAGATCAATAACAGGTAGGGAAAGGTTAGACGCAACATCTCAACGGTCAGCGCCTGCTTCTCAGGCATCTGACTAAATCCTGGAGCAAATACCCACACCAACAAAGGCGCAGCAAGAATCGCTAACAGCGTGATACCCGCCAGAGTTAAGCCCAGCGTTCCCGCCACTGCATTAATTAACCCTTTGACAGCCACGCGATCCCTTTGGCTGCGATACTCCGATAACACGGGCACAAAGGCCTGGTTAAACGCCCCTTCCGCAAACAGACGACGCAGAAAGTTAGGAATCTTAAAGGCGACAAAAAACGCATCCGCACCACTGCCCGCACCAAACAGGTTGGCAATCACAATATCCCGTGCCAGACCCAACACACGGGACAGCATGGTCATCATGCTGACAATTAAACCGGAGCGCAGCAGGCCGGGTTTGCGAGCCCCATCGCTCTTACCAGAGGTCATTTCGTTATTACCAGAACTCGCTTGATGGTTACCAGAAGCAGCTTGGCCTGGCTGTGATTCCGAAGGCTGGACTTGATCGGATTGAGAGGGCCGGGACTGAGGCCGGGACATAGCGAATCCTTAGAGCTGAGGAAAACCGGTAACACTTAGGTGATCACACTTAAGCACAAGCTGAGCAGAATATTGAGCTTTCAATAAATACAGCAACATCCGCAAAAGAGATCGATTTTAACCCCAGAAAGAGAAAGGGGGGAGCTTTTAACAGGAAAAAAGTAAATCAGAAGATAGGCAAAAAAGTGCTTTAAAAGGTGGCTATAAATAGCAGGCATAAAAAAACCGGCCTAAGCCGGTTTTTTATCTCAAAGAAACGTCTCTGAATTAAGCAGCCAGTGCTTTAACTCGAGCGTTCAGACGGCTCTTAGTACGAGCAGCCTTGTTCTTAGAGATGATGCCTTTGTCAGCAACACTGTCCAGCTTCACTTGTGCAGCTTGGAATTCAGTTGTTGCTTTTGCGTAGTCACCCGCTTCAACTGCCGCTACAACACGCTTTACATAAGTGCGCACCATAGAGCGCAGGCTAGCATTGTGATTGCGGCGCTTTTCAGCCTGGCGTGCACGTTTTTTTGCAGATGCGATATTCGCCACCGTTAAGCTCCTTGGAGAATTCGGTTAATGATATGCGCAACAGGCGCACGTCATATATTAAAATCAAATGTCTTTAGGGGTGCGCATTTTACGGCAAAGCAAAGCCGTTGAACACCCCTTAAAACCGCTTTTTAAAGGAAATTGCTATTTTTTTACCCAGAATCGGTCCGAAAGATCAGACTAAAACCAGATTATCCCGGTTAATCAGCTCAGGATCGGCGATATAACCCAGCAGTGCTTCCATCTTATGAGTCGGTTGACCCAGAATTTTCAGCACATCATCCTGATCATAATTAACCAGGCCTTTGGCGATCAACTCACCCTGCTCACTGACACACTGCACCATATCACCGCGACGGAAACGGCCACTGACCTGTTTCACACCCACAGACAGCAAGCTGGTATTCTTATCGCGCAGCACCCGTACCGCACCAGCGTCCAACACCAGCGTACCACGGGTCTGCAGATGACCGGCCAGCCAACGCTTACGCGCAGCCCAAGGCGTATCTTTTGGCAGAAACAGAGTCCCAAGATCTTCACCATCCAGGGCACGGGACAGCACATTGGGCTGACGACCACTGGCCACCAGAGTCGTCGTACCGGAACGGGCGGCCAAGCTGGCAGCACGCACCTTAGTGATCATACCACCACGACCCAGACGCCCACCGTCGCCCGCCATACCTGCCAGTTCGGGATCATCCGCCCAGGCTTCACTGATCAGGGTTGCATCCGGATTAGAGCGGGGGTCTGCGGTAAACAGACCTTCCTGATCAGTCAGAATAATCAGCACATCTGCCTCCAGCAGATTAGCCACCAGAGCCCCCAGAGTATCGTTATCACCAAAACGTATCTCGTCGGTGACCACAGTATCATTCTCATTAATGATGGGGATCACCTTTAGCTCCAGCAGCGCTTTAACCGTGCTTCTGGCATTTAAATAGCGTTTACGGTTTGACAGATCATCGTGGGTGAGCAGAATCTGCGCCGCACGAACCCCGTGTCCCATAAACTGACTTTCATAAGCCTGCACCAAGCCCATCTGCCCCACCGCTGCGGCAGCCTGAAGCTCGTGCAGGGTGGACGGTCGTTCAGTCAGCCCCAGACGACTCATACCTTCGGCTACAGAACCGGAAGATACCAGGATCAATTCCACACCCCGCTCATGCAGGGCGGCCATCTGGTCAACCCAGCTCGCAATTGCCGGTAGATCCAAGCCTGCACCATCATTGGTTAACAAGGCACTACCGATCTTAACTACGACCCGTTTTGCGCGCTCCAATCTGTCACGCTGCGACATCATCCATCCACCTTTTGTGTATTCAGTCAGTATCAGCCCGAAGGCTAATACTGCAAAGTGCTCACCGCTTAATACACGGCCCTAAGCGGCCGCAGTTCACAGCTAGATACCCGGCGTGAGACTTTACTGTGCTACAGAAAAAACTCAAGGGGTATACTCAACTTCAACGTCGTAATCATCGTCGTCGAAGTCATCGTCATCATCCAGATCGTCTTCCTGAACCACAGCTTTGCGGCCATGACGGCGTTCCAGATAAGCCTCAACCCGAGCAACGGCTTCTTCTTCCATACGCTCACGAATTTCGGCTTCTTCTTCCGCCAGCTCTGGGTTCTCGGCCTGCAATTCACGCTGTTCATCCAACCAGCGCATAATTGTCCAGCACACATCCTGCGTACCTTCACCACCAATAGCGGAAATACGGAACACAGGACCATCCCAGTTCAGCTCAGATACGATACGCTCACACAGCGCATCACGCTCCTCTTCAGGAACCAGATCCAGCTTATTCAACACCAACCAGCGCGGACGCTCAGACAATGTTGGACTGTACTGTTCCAGCTCGCGAATAATCGCCTGAGCAGACTCTACCGGATCAGATTCATCAAACGGGGCCACATCCACCAGATGCAGCAACAGACGGGCACGGGTCAGGTGTTTCAGGAAACGAAAACCCAGACCAGCACCTTCAGAAGCCCCTTCGATCAGACCGGGAATATCGGCCATGACAAAGTGCTTGTGCTGCTCCATTTTTACCACACCCAGGTTTGGCACCAGAGTAGTAAATGGATAGTTTGCCACCTTAGGTTTAGCAGCAGATACCGCACGAATCAGAGTGGACTTACCGGCATTAGGCAGGCCTAACAGACCCACATCCGCCATCACCTTCATCTCAAAGCGCAGATTACGCTCTTCACCCAGCTTACCATTGGTGGTTTTGCGGGGTGCACGGTTGGTACTGGATTTAAAGCGGGTATTACCCAGACCACGGCGACCGCCCTGAGCCACAATCAGCTCCTGACCCACTTCCGTGATATCACCCAGCACCTCAAGGGTATCTTCATCAATGACGGTAGTCCCCACCGGCACCTGAACAAACAGATGCTCACCGGCCTTACCGGAACACTGACGCCCCTGGCCACCATCACCGTTTTGCGCACGATAGCGGCGCTGATAACGGAAGTCGATCAGAGTGTTAAGGGAGTCATCCCCCACCAACACGACGCTACCGCCATCGCCACCGTCACCGCCATCCGGGCCACCTTTTGCGACATACTTTTCCCGACGAAAACTCAGGCAACCGTTACCCCCTTTACCGGCGGCCACGTGAATACTTGCTTCATCTACAAACTGCATGATTCCGTGCTCTTCAATCTGGTACGTTGTTCCAGCTTCTCACCGGCTTATCCCTGCAACTTAATACTCTTTCCGACGAGGCTCCGATCGTAGCGCATACCGGCAAAAAAAACCGTGTATCGTTCGACCAGCAGACTTCAGGAAAAGCGTTCACAGAGTATCCCGATCTATCTTCAGCCTTTGAAAAGCCCTGATTTCGACAGGCAAGCGATACCCCAGATAACTCAGTATCGCTGGAAAAGTGATCTCAGCAGGCCATCTCAGATGGTTGCGCTGAATACGAAAAAAGCCCCGCACAAGGCGGGGCTTTTCAAACCGATCAAAAATCGGTTTATGCAGCAGGAACGATCGTAATTGTCTTACGTTTCTTCGGACCGCGCACTTCAAACTTCACTACACCGTCTGCAGTTGCAAACAGAGTGTGATCTTTGCCCATACCAACATTTACGCCAGCGTGGAATTTAGTACCACGTTGACGAACAATGATGTTACCAGCTTTAACTACTTGACCGCCAAAGCGCTTAACACCAAGGCGTTTCGATTCGGAATCGCGACCGTTACGGGTACTACCACCAGCTTTTTTGTGAGCCATTAGTGCATCCTCGTTGAATTAATCTTGCCGCTGTCAGCCCGGCTCTGTTGCCATTTTGGGCTGGAGCGAAACCTAAGTGATAAGCGTAAATTAACCAGCGATGCCGGTAATTTTCACTTCAGTGTACCACTGACGGTGGCCCTGACGCTTCATGCTGTGCTTACGACGACGGAACTTGATAATTTTAACTTTATCAGCACGGCCGTGGTTAACGATCTCAGCAGACACTTTAGCACCCTCAACCAGAGGAGCACCAATTTTAACGTCATCGCCATCTGCAACCAGCAGAACCTGGTCAAAATCAACTGAAGCGCCAGTTTCCAGCTCCAGTTTTTCAATCTTCAGGACATCGCCTTCAGCTACGCGGTACTGCTTACCGCCGCTTTTGATTACTGCGTACATGTTTGTCTCCAAAATACTGCAGTGCTTAGCGATTGATGAATGCTACTTACTTACCTGTTTTGAATGGACGCGCTCTGGCAACCATCGGACAGGGAGCAAAGGGGATGCTAAGCAGGTCGCGCATTCTATAGTAAGCACCGTCGAACAGCAACCCTTATTACCAGGCAATTTTATGATTGATCGCCCGACACAAAAGGCCTGTCAGGCTTTTTTACTTAGCATGACGGGCCTGCCATCAGTTGTTAGACGATAAGCCTCTGTTTTATCGAATAATTAACTGCATATAACGTCTAAGGAAAGCCAGGCACCAGCCCATACGTCTCTCCATCAATACAGCCCTCAGATATAGAGAGCACGCATCGAAAGATCAGAAATCCAGACTATAGCTGACGCTATAAGTACGCCCGCGCCCCTCAAAAGTCACGACTGCTGGATCAGTCAAATTAGCATAGAGCATCTGAGCTTTCTGACTCCAGAGGGTTTGATAGTCTTCATTGAGCAGGTTATTGATACCAAAATTCAGCTGCCCAACAGGCAAAACATAATGCCCCAGCAGATCGGTCACCGTATAGCCGTCCAGCTGACGCTCTGCCCCATCGGTGTGGTCATCAATCATATTGGCTTGCAGGCGCAGGCCTAACTTATCCTGAGTCCAATCGACATAAGCGCCCAGCTTATTGTTACTGGCATAATAAGCTTCCAGATCTTGCCAATGGCCCTCGGTTTTCTTCTCTGTTTTTACCAGGTGCAGGTTACCACCGACGAGCCACTGATGATTGATACGATAACTAGCGGCACTTTCCAGGCCATAGACACGTTTCTTTTCATCCACCACTTGCACCGATAGATTACGACTACTATTGGTAATACGCTTATCGGATAACGAGTAATAGGCCGCAACCTGAGTACTCAACTGATTATTATCAAAACGCCAGCCCAACTCATAACTATCCGTTTCAATGGCATCTGCCTTATTACCAGCCACATCAATACCGCTGATCAGAGAAGAGCCGTCATAACTGCCATAACCGTAATACTTAGCCGGGTCAGGAATATCGTAACCCTGAGAAAAATTAGCATAGAACTGATGCTGAGCATTCAGATCGAATACGGCACCTAAATTAAACAATGTTGCCGAGTAATCTGCTTCACCTCCCGGTACCGCATCAGCATAGGGCAAAGCACCCGTCGCCACCTGGTATTGCTGCGTTGTCGCTACGAAATCCCCCACATTGGCATTAGCATATTCATAACGCATACCACTATTGACGGTCAGCTTATCGCTTAACCGGGTATTCGCCTGTAAAAACAGCGCTGCGGTATCGATATCGACTTCGGGATAACGCCCGGTGTTAACCGTTGGGTTATAGATCAGACCACCACTGACTGCTGCGGCTGCAAAATCATAATACTGCTGACTGCTACTGAAGCTCTCCCGACTCAGATCAACACCATAGACCAGCTCAGTGCTTGCTTCATCCAAAGCACTGACCATCGCGGATTTTACGCCATAAACATCAGTCTGCTGATTCGAGGCACTGATTGTACTGTTAGCACCGGCAATCCGCGGGAAAGGATAAAACTGCATCTCTTCACTGCGATAATAGCCTTGCAGATACAGTGACTGGCCAACAATATCGTCATGGGAGTACTGCAGATTAAGCAACTGACGGGTTGTTGCGGGCTGCTCAGCCAACACAAGACCATGCTGAACACTGATCTGCTCTGGATCAGAAAAGCCAGCATAATTAATACCAAAAGAGGCTGACTTATTGGCATCCTGCTCATTTTTAAAATATTGCGCAACCAACTCCAAACGCTGTTCATCATCCAGCTGCACACCAACACTGGCCATCAGATCCTGCTGATCGATATATTGAGATGAGGTCTGAGTGATATCCGGCAGTACCTGATCATCATCGGCATTGTAGAAGCCATCGCTCTGGCGCAAGGACGCCGATACACGATAGTCCACAGTTTCAGTACCACCCTGTGCCGATGCGGCTAACTGACGATCCAGATCATCACTGTTAAAGCCACTTTTTAAACCCGCCTGAACACTAAAGCTGGACTCATCCTGAGCACCTTTTTTCGTGATGATATTGATAATGCCGCCACTGGCACCGGCGCCATAAATAGCACTGGCACCGGAGATCACCTCAATACGTTCAATATTAAACGGATCAATGGATTCGAACTGACGACTGACGCTGCGACTGGAATTCAATGATACACCATCAATCATCACCAGCACGGAGCGCCCACGCATCAGCTGACCGTAATTGGTTCGTCCCTGACTACCGCCATCCAGACTGGGAATCAGCTGCGACAGGGCATCCTTAAAGTCCACACCACCAGACATCTGTTGCTCAACCTGTTCCGCCTCAATCACTTGCACAGAGCCCGGTATATCCGCAATTTTTGTTGCCGTGCGATTAGCGGTAATCACCATATCATCCATAGACTCGGGCTGCGCCCAGGCATGAGAGGACACAGCCAGTGCAATAGCGCTGGCAAGTAGAGAAGGTGTTAAAACAGCGGACTGTCGGGATATGGCTCGCTTAAAAGGCACGGGAAACTCCTGAACAACAGATAAATAGTTTTTTGAACACACAAAAGACTATATCTAATGATAATTATTATCAATTGTTTTTTTGAATACAAAATACAATTATGGTGATCAAAAGATTAATCCGCTAAGATGCTCTCCCAGTACAGCAAAGTCGATTAACCGGGATCTATGAGCAAAACCGCTATCACAGCCTTACAGCAGAAACTGGCCAGCCAAATCATTCACTGGATAAGGTCTGAGCACCTGAGTGCAGGCTATCGCCTAAAGGAAGCCGAACTGGCACAACGCCTTGGTGTCTCCCGCACCCCAATACGAGCGGCCTTGCTTTACCTGCAAGAGCATCAACTGGTGCGCTCTTTGCCTTATCGGGGCTTTGAGCTTCTGGTGGATAGCTCTGAGCTGACAGAACCCGAGAAAAATACAGAGCAACCTCCTGTTGAGGAAAAGGTCTATCTGAGGGTATTGGTGGATCTGTTTTTCCAGGAATTGACCGAAAGCTTTTCTGAAAAGGAGTTCCAGCTGCACTACCAACTGAGCCGACACAGCGGTCGTAATCTACTGCAGCAGTTGGAAAACGATGGGTTGCTCTCACGCGGACAAGGTTATAAGTGGCAGGTCAATCCCAGCCTGAACAGCTTGCAACATCACTATGAAAGCTATCGCTGTCGTTTGATGTTTGAACCTGCGGCACTGCTGGAACCTCAATGGCAACTGAATCGCTCCGCACTGAAGCAGTTACAGAGTCGCCATCAGGCGATTATTGAGCAAAACAACCCCATACCTGCCAAGATATTATTTCAGCTCAGCGCTGACTTTCATGAGCAACTGATCGCTTGTTCCGGCAACCGTTTTTTATTGCAGATGATGCAGCAACATAATCGCCTGCGCAAAGCGACAGATCTGATCTCCATGCAGTTTAAATCCTCTCCGGTTAAAGCCTGCCAACGACGTCTGAATATTATCAACAGCCTGCTTATCGGCGATAATAAAGACGCAGCCAAACAGCTAACAGCCCTGTTGGAAAACGATATTCGAGTGATGCAGGATAGCTATCGACAAGCCACAGAGACTCCCAAAGCACAGCTTAAGCACTGGTTACAACAGGCTTTGGATGAATAGCCTTCACCTTTCATAGTCTTCTGAATCCACCTGAACAACCTCTTCAATCAATGTCGTCATCGCCTTGTAATATAGCGTAAAAAGCCAGCTTCAACTTGACACCCTAACGCCCGGTCAATAGCATTCAGACACCCATTTTTTTGTGTCATTTAATAGCGAAAAGCCAACATCATGCAGCCTAAGAGCTCGATCCACGATATCGTTGCGGACGACTTCTCCGCCCTTAACCAGAACATCATTGATCAGCTGCACTCCCGTGTGCCTCTGGTTGAAAATATCGCCGAATACGTTGTAGAAAGCGGTGGTAAACGCATGCGGCCTCTGTTGGTCCTGCTGGTGTGTAAAGCTTTCGACTGTTTAAAAGAAGAGCGTATTCCTCTGGCAGCGCTGGTGGAGTTTATCCATACGGCCACTCTGCTACACGATGATGTGGTCGATGAATCTGATATGCGTCGCGGTAATGAAACGGCCAATAACAAGTGGGGCAACCCCGCCAGCGTATTAGTGGGCGATTTCCTATATACCCGCGCCTTTGAGCTGATGGTTCAGATTGGTGATATGGAGATCCTGAAGATCTACGCCAATGCAACGAACGTGATCTCCGAAGGTGAAGCGCTACAGCTGACCAATGTGCGCAACCCTAAAATCAGCGAAGAACAGTATATGACGGTGATTAAAGCGAAAACCGCCATGCTATTCGAAGCGGCCACCGAGTCCGCTGCCATCTTATCTGGCGCAACGGCTGAACAACGTCAACATCTGGCTGATTATGGCAACTACCTGGGACTGGCCTTCCAGCTGCAGGATGACCTACTGGACTATGAAGGCGATGCCAAAGCGATGGGCAAAAACGTGGGTGATGATCTGGCAGAAGGAAAACCCACCCTGCCACTGATTCAAGCCATGGCCGTAGGCACCGATGAGGAAGCCAAGCTGATCCGCACAGCGATTCGTAAGGGCGGCCTGGAACACCTGAATGATGTGCTCGCAATCATCAATAGAACAGGAGCACTGGAATACACCCGTGAGAAAGCTTACGAGATGGCAGATAAAGCCAAAACAGCTCTGGATTGCCTACCGGACTCCATCTATAAGGAGCGCCTGGCACTGTTTGCGGATCTGGCCGTGAAACGCTCGGCTTAATCAGTCAGGGCTAATAGCTACATATTCTTACCAGCCAGTTTTCGGTAAAGTCCTCAGGCCGTATGCGATCAACGTATATGGCCTGTTTGTTTCCGTACCTTTTATGTCTCCTTCTACTATCCCCTTTCTACTATTTACACCTATCCCCTCCCTTGCCGCACTTTCGCTCTAGCCTCTAGCCTCTAGCCTCTAGCCTCTAGCCTCTAGCCAGATTACTTTATTAGCACCAAACGATCTATCCAGATGATCAATTAAAGCATTTTCAAAATAAATAACAATCACTATCATTTGCATTTTATTTTTAATCCATTGCAAAGGCTTTAATCATGATCGCTCTGATTTACGGTACCACGACCGGTAATACCCAAGACGTCGCAGAAAAAGTACAAAAGATACTGGGCGATGAACTGGTTGATCTGTTTGACGTGAAGGACGCTGACCTGAACGTGATCAACGAGTACGACTTTATTATGTTTGCCATCCCAACCTGGGATTACGGCGAAATCCAGGAAGACTGGGAAGAAGTGTGGGACGAGCTGGATCAATACGATTACTCCGACAAGATCATGGCCTTTATCGGCCTGGGTGATCAGCTGGGTTACGGTGAATGGTTCCTGGATGCTATGGGCATGCTGCATGACAAGGTTGTTGCACAAGGAGCCACCATTGTCGGTCACTGGCCGGTCGAAGGTTACGAATTTGAAGCATCTCTGGCGCTCACTGAAGACAAAGCCAACTTTATCGGTTTGGCATTAGATGAAGACACCCAAAGAGATCTGACCGACGAACGTATTGAGCGCTGGTGCATGCAAATTCAGCAAGAGATGGCATTACCCGCCTAAACCCTGAATCTTATTGCCCCCCACAATTTGCCCCCACTATCGAGGACTGCACATCCATGGATGAGCTGACACAAGCCCCACCAGCGGCAACGGCTGACTCCGCAGGCAGACAGCGTGCAACCCGCCGCCCGAAAGTAAAACGCAAATGGAACCGCCAGTATCTGGCCTATCTGATTCATAGCTTTGTCGGTTTAAAGCTGACCTTGCTGATGACGATTGTTCTGGCCTCCGGCACTCTGGCGGTTCTGTCTCAGGAGATCGATTGGCTATTGATGCCTGAGATGCGCGTTTCCCCCACCGGTGAACGCATCAACTCCGGGGAACTGCTTGACACCCTACAGGCGGCTTACCCCGAGCAGGGGTTAAGCTTTTTCCAGACCAATGAAAACCATCCCCATACTGCGGCTTTTGCCCGTTATAACGATGAAAATGGCGGTTTCCGTTACGCCTGGATTGACCCCTATTCCGGCGAAGTGACGGGCGATACTCCTTTGTTAACGGTAGGACGTTTTTTAAGTTTTCTGCATGCCACTCTGTTTTTGCCAGTGATTGGCCGCAGCCTGGTCAATGCCTTTGGCTTGCTGACCCTGATCTCTCTGGTGGCAGGTTTACTGGCTTACCCCAAGTTCTGGCGTTTCTTCTTTAAAAAGCCCCGTACCGGCAACACCCGTGTCTTTATCGCTGATCTGCATAAACTGGTCGGCTTGTGGAGCATCTGGTTCCTGCTGATTATCGGTATCTCCGGCAGCTGGTGGTTCTATAAAAACCCGTTTGTGCGCTTTATGGATGCCCCTAATCCGGTTGAGCCCTATCCCAGTAAACCGCTACTTAGCTACGAACAATTGGAAAAGTTAGGCACAAAAACACCAACACCACTCACCGGTGCTCAGATCAGCCAAATCGTGCAGGACAAGTACCCGGATTTTCAGATCGATATGCTCAACGCCCCAGAGCATAACGCTGATCCCTATCAGGTCTCGGGTAGCTTTGGTGAATGGCTGGTAAGAACCGGCGGTGGCAGCACGGTTTATGTCAACCCGTATGATGGCGACATCGTTAAAACCATCGATGTGCGCGAATACACAGCTCTGCAGCGCTTTGATCACGCCATGGGGCCCCTGCACTACGGCTACTGGGCCAAATCCGGTACTGCCGATCTGGTGGTAAAACTAGTCTGGTTTAGCTTTGGCGCACTAATGACAGGCCTGGCTGTCACCGGCTTGATTATTAATCTGAAACGCACCCGCCGTGGGGCGCGTATCGTGATGAGCAGAACTCCGGCGCTTAAAGCTCTGAAGAAGAGCTGGCACCTTGCCAAGCCCTGGGGCGGCCCCATGGGTGTCTTTAAGTACATTAACATTCTGATGCTGGTAGGGATCGGCGTTGGCTGCAGCATCGCTATCACCTTGGGCAGCCAGGGGGTTAAAGACACCGGCTTTAGCTACAGCGAAAAAGCGTTGGGTCCGTGGAAAGTCTCTATGAATGCCTATGCAGGGTTACTGGAAAAAGACCTGAAACCGATCAGGCCGGGCATCTCCACCAATCTGGCCGTCAACATCGGCAAACAAGCGCTACATGAGATTAAGTTCCTGCATGTGCGCGTGGGCAAACCGAGAACAATACGCGCACCAGGCACCTTGATTCATGGCCCTCTGGGCAGCAAACACGCGCACTTTGAGTTACCGAAAAAGATCCATGACGGCGCTCGCTTCTGGATGACCGCTCAAACCTGGTCTGGAGAGGTGTATCAGACCTCCTGGCCGATAATGCCTGATAACAAGGAGACCTTTGATGTCCGCTAGCCGCCTTATGTCGTTTCGTTTATCTTCATCGTCACCCTCATTGCTGGTGTTGGCGTCGGTATTCATATTAAGCAGCCAACTTAGCCACGCCCATAGCATCAACCTGGATTGCAGCCAGGTGCAGCAGGAAGTGCAATGTAAAGGCGGTTTCTCTGATGGCTCGGGCACCAGCAATCTGCCCTATGTGGTGATCAGCTATAACGACGATGTCTTAGCGCAAGGCCACTCATCTGAACAATCGACCTTTACCTTTCCACTACCAGAGCAGGATTACTACATCCTACTGGATGCAGGCCCAGGCCATGTGGTCGAGCTGGATATGCAGGATGTGGCCAAAAACTGATTCTTGATGGCATTTATCTCAGTAACAGATATCAGGGTGTTTAGCACCCCTGATACCCAGACCTGCAGCAAACCAATAAAGAAATTTGATGCGCCACGTCTCTGAGTATCAAGCATTGGCAACTCTCACTCTGTTAGTCGGTTTTATAAGGCAGAAAGTGCTCCGGTAGCACACCACCCAGCTCTTCACCCAGGTGATACAGAGCACTACGCAACCCTTCCTCCATGGTCGGATGGTAGAACGGAAGATGAACAATCTCATCGACGGTCATGCCGTTATGAACACAAGTGGCTAATTGAAATGCAAAGTGCTCGGCTTTTGGCACCAGCATCTCCCCTCCAAGGAGTTTGCGACTTTTTCTATCCGCATAAAGCTTCACCACGCCCCGGTTTACTCCCATAATCAGCGCCCGGTTCTGAAAACTAAAGTCGGCACTGCCAATGGCCGTTTGGCTTAGATCCAGCTCATCGTAACGCGCACCAAAGGATGCTATCTGGGGATCGGTAAATACGATGGACATGGGCACACGGCGTTGATACGGCTTTAACTCCACACCCTGCAAAGCGCTATAAGCCGCGATACGTCCTTCATCGGCTGACTCATGCATTTGAGCCCGACCGCCGGAGGTATCCCCTGCGATAAATATTCCGCTATCGGCTACCTGAAGCGTATCCGGGTTGAAACATGGAATCCCCTGCGGATCCACCGGCAACCCTGTCGCAGCAAAGTTCATATCCAGCACTCCAGGGCGACGCCCCATCGCAGCCAATACCGCACTTACCCTTACACGTTCACCGCACACCTGTATGGTAATCTGTCCGGCATCACGATCTAACTCAGGTTGATGCCCCATATAGATAGGAAACTCCGTTGACAGGCTTTCTAAAGCCCAATGACTGACATCAGGATCAGCAACCCCTGCCAAACGCTCACCTTGCTCAATACCGATCACTTGCACCCCAAGTCGGGACAACGCCAGCCCGAGCTCCAACCCTACGCCACCCAAACCGACAATCGCGATGCTTTCAGGTAATGTCTCCAGTTCAAACAGGCGCTCTGAGGTTAAAACCCGCTCATCAAAGTGCTGCCAAGCCTCCGGGATGATGGGTTTCGAGCCCGTAGCTAAAATAATTTTTTCAGCCTTAATACGAGTTTCACCAACCCGGAGAGTCCGGGCATCTTCAAATACGGCATGCTCAGAGATATAACGCTCCCCCAGATTTTTAGCTGCTTTAACCGGACTTTGAACAAAACGATCCCTTAATAAACGCACCCGCTTCATCACTTCTCGGGACTCGATTCTCAGCTGACGGGCATTACTGATCCCCAGCTCCGGCATAAAATGTCGCTTATGAAACTCATTGGCAGCTTCAATCAATGCCTTGGATGGCATACAGCCGATACGGGCACATGTGGTTCCCAAAGGTCCTGGGTCAATCAAGACAAAATCATCTGTATGGCGCTGCACAACTTTCAGGGCACTTAAACCCGCAGTACCTGCTCCGACAATCGCCACTTTTACTGTTTGACCCATTGTAAACTCCCTCTGAAAATAATTACCCAATGTGAAAACCATCACATCCGGGAACCAGACTGTGAAATACCTGTATCAAGACTCTATGACGTTGGCGTGAAGCCTGATATTTTATAGAGCAGAAACCGCAACACGAGGAAGAGTTCGTTGCGCTGCTTTTTGTTGCCGTACCGAGATATTTAACTGCATGAACCTTCTAAAAACAGAGTTGAATCCCGAAAATGCTTCGCTGCACAAAATTCTGGACAATCTGGCTGTTGCGACCATAGTCTTATCTGCACAGGCTCAACTTCGTTATGCCAACAAGGCAGCTCGTCAGTTATTAGCGCTTACTCCTCCCGAACAAACCCTCTCCGGCCAGGAACTCCTGCATCAGCTACCTTCTGAGGAACAAACCAGTCTGATATCAGCCTGCCGAGCACACCGCAATGATCAACTGAGCCTGAACCTTAGTGCTACAAGCCGACAAAACGTTAAACGTACACTCCAGATCAGCCTGCAACCCGTTGATGACGACAGTGGAGACTTACAGGCGATTCTGAAAGATATGTCCCAGTATCAGGCTGCCAGCCGACTGCCCGTACACTTTCATCAGGCGATGCAGCAGACTCAGGATCTGGTGATGGTGACCGATAGCCATGGCCGTATCGAGTACGTTAATCCAGCCTTTATTCACCAAACCGGCTATGCAGAAAACGACGTTCTGGGACAAACACCACAGCTGCTGAGTTCTGGTGAGCACGACAACACCTTTTATCACAAAATGTGGAAAACCCTGCGCTCAGGGCAAAGCTTCAGAGATATCTTTATCAACCGCAGGAAAAATGGCAAACGCTACCAGGAAGAGAAAACCATTACACCGATTCGCGATGAGTTTGGTCAGGTCAGCCATTTTGTGTCCACCGGCAGAGATATCACAGAGCTGGTCAACAGTGAGCAGCATCTGGACTTCCTCAGGCGCTTTGATCCTTTAACAGGCTTACCCAATCGTCAGCGCCTGTGTGAACACTTTGAACGCCATGTCTTGCAACGCAAGCGTGCGCCTATGGCACTGTTTTTGATTGACTTAGATCGTCTAAGCCTTATCAACGACAGCCTGGGCCGCAGTGCTGGTGATGACCTGCTGAAACTGTTCAGCCAACGCCTGAAGCAGCGCCTGCCGGAGCATTTTATTGGCCGTTTAGGCAGCGACGCTTTTCTGGTGATGGCGGAAGGTATTCAAACACCGGATCAAGCCGCCCATATGGCACAACAATTCCATCAGATCATGGCCCTGCCCTTTGAACTGACTCAGGCGGAGCTGTTTATCAGTATCAGCCTGGGCATCACGCTCTACCCTTATGACGGAGATCAGTTTGATGAACTGATCAACAAAGCCGACAGCGCCATGCATCGCTGTAAGGACAATGAACAAGGCTTTGGTTTCTTTACCGAAGATCTGACGATCCAAACCCAGAACCGGGTACGTATGGAGAATCAGCTACGCCAGGCTCTGTTGCACCGGCAGTTCCACCTGGTATTCCAACCCCGGGTTAATCTGCAAACAGGTCAGGTGCAAGGGGTAGAAGCCTTACTGCGCTGGATTCATAGAGACGGCAAAAGCACTTCTCCGGCGGAGTTTATTCCGGTACTGGAAGAGATAGGCCTAATCACTTCTGTCGGTGAGTGGGCGCTATTAAGAGCCTGCAACTTTGCCAGCCAATGGCTGCAGAAAGGCCATGATCTAGGAATATCGGTCAACCTGTCTGCCCGTCAATTACGCCAGGATAATCTGCCTGAAGTCATTAATCGTTGTTTGGATCTAACCGGTTTACCCGCCCATAAACTGGAACTGGAACTGACCGAAACCAGTATGCTCGCCGATGTTGAGCACTCCATCGCCCAACTGGAAAAGCTTAAGGCGATGGGCATTCGTATCGCCATTGATGACTTTGGTACCGGCTATTCCTCCTTGGCTTATCTGAAACGATTACCGGTACATACCCTTAAGATTGACCGTGCCTTTATTCAGGAATTAAGTGCTGATAGTACCGATTTGGATATTGTTCGCACCATCACCCAACTGGCTCATAGCCTGAAGCTGGATGTAACCGCAGAAGGCATTGAGAATCGCGAGCAACTTAATCTAATCAAAGAACTGGGCTGTAATGAAGGCCAGGGATTTCTACTGGCCAAACCCATGAATGAGGTGGATCTGCTCCATTGGCATAATCACTTTAACCTCAATCGAGTGATAGCTGGCGAAGCGTCTTAAGTTAATGCCTCAGGAAGTCTTAGGTAATCAGAGCACAGGAATGCCTGCATCGCCCACCACAATGGCCAGTACCAGTATATTGATTTTAAAGCGCCCTCGTTGCCAGCTTGTTCTGTCCATAGCCAGCATCCATGTCCCCAGGGGCGCTGATAGCGGCGATGAACCGAGCAGCCTGATCAAAATTGAGATCAAAACCCCTGAGAAGGCGCTTCATCCTTTTGTTATGAGAGCCAACCTGAGCATCGGAGCCCATCGTACAGGCAATCCGAGCCAGGTTGACTTTAGTGCTTGTGATGTTTTGTTTAAGACAACAAGAAGTTCCAGCTCTCAGGAGCTAAGTACTGCTCAGTGAACTCTTCTGAATCGACAAACGCTTGAGCCATTTCCAATAAGGTCATATTGTGCATCTGAGCTTGTTCAATCCAATAAGCCTTTCCGGCATCATCAGAATCCCTCTCCAAAATAATCTGATACAAGCTCTCAATCTGGCCATCCTGACTTTGAGACCCTATGTCCAGGTTATTTTTACTCTGGAACTCTTCCGATTCGATCATACTCAGTGCCATTCCACCTAAGGAGATCTCACCCTGGCTTTCTTCTTCAGCCCACCATTGGAAGCCTGCGACATCGGCCTGGCGTCCCAAGATATGCGTGTATAGCGTTGCGATTACGCCCAAGTCTTGAGCATAAGTCACGACCTGTGATTGATCAGCAAACTCAACAAGTTCTACATTGACTAATGTATCACTATCGGTGATGTCATTTTTATGGGTGATCGTCAACACCCCATGCGTTTGCTCAATCAGGTAATCGGCTTGATTGCCTTCATAAGTGACTCGGTCTGAGTCCATGCCGCCATGTAGAATATCCATACCCTCGCCACCAAACAGGGTGTCGTTACCGTTATCACCAAACAGCAGATCATCACCGCCTTTGGAGCCCACGGTATCATCACCATCGCCTCCGTGCAGCTCATCATCATCCGGTCCCAGAATCATAAACTGACTACCGGTGCCCGCATACAGAGTGTTCTGACCATCGCCACCAAACAGGGTAGCAGGGCCAATAATGACCGCAAACTCAATATTCTGCAGATTCAGAATCGTACCGGAAGGCAGATTGGACGCATCTATCACCATCGCCTCGGTACGGTCACTATTGTTACTGCCTCGAATAGTAATCGGGCTACTAGGTCGCTCA
>NZ_AULT01000009.1 GCF_000422425.1 Oceanospirillum beijerinckii DSM 7166 | reverse complement strand
CTCTTGTCAACAGTGATTTGAAATTTATTTTCAAATCGTCTTTTTCAAAAATGTTAAAAACTTTTGAAAAATCAGACTGTTGCGGTGCTGTTCGAGGTCTTACCCCGTGACAGCGAGGGCGTATTATACGCACGGAAGACCAAAGCACAACCCCTATTTTCACTTTTTTGTAAAAAAGTTTCAGAACGGCTGAAATAGAGCACCTGCAGGCAGGCTCAGAAACCAAAGAAGTGGTGCAAGGGAATAGGATAAGAAGAAAGAAGAAAGAAGAAAGAAGAAAGAAGAAAGAAGAAAGAAGAAAGAATAGCAAAACAAAACGCCAGCTTACGCTGGCGTTTTGTTTTGCTAGAGATAGGCAGCACTACCAAAATACTTCTATCGCTAATCGCCGCTACCCAATAGTCACACGGGCAAACTGTTTCTTACCGGCCTGACAGATATAGGTTTCGCCTTTCTTCAGCTTACAGCTTGCCTCTACAACCTCACCATCAACCTTAACGCTACCCGCTTTTAACATATCCCGCGCAGCATTAGAGTTTTTCACCAAACCGGCCTTATTAATAACAGCAGACACAGGCACTTCTTCCTGACCACCAAAGTCAACTGTGACCTCAGGTAGATCTTCAGGCAGCCCCCCCTCCTTCAGGCGGTTACCCGCACCTTTATGGGCATTCGCTGCAGCCTCTTCACCATGGAAGCGCGCCACCAGCTCACGAGCCAGATCCATTTTCACGTCACGAGGGTTAGCACCAGCCTCAACAGAAGCCTTCAGTTCTTCGATTTCACTCATTGGACGGAAGCTGAGCAGCTCAAAATAACGCCACATCAGAGAATCAGGCATGGAAACGATCTTACCGAACATTTCACCCGGCGCATCGTTAATCCCCACATAGTTGCCCAGAGACTTTGACATCTTCTGCACACCATCCAAACCTTCCAGAATCGGCACTGTGATACAGATCTGAGGCTCTTGACCCGCGCCCTTCTGCAGCTCACGTCCCATCAACAGGTTAAACTTCTGATCGGTACCACCCAGCTCAACATCCGCCTTCATGGCTACGGAGTCATAACCTTGTACCAACGGGTATAGGAACTCATGAATGGAGATCGACTGGTTGTTCTTATAACGCTTACTGAAATCATCACGCTCCAGCATACGCGCTACGGTCTGCTGCGCTGCCAGCTGAATCATTTCAGAGGCGTTCATTTGACTCATCCAGGTTGAGTTAAAGCATACTTCCGTTTTTTCTGGATCCAGAATCTTAAACACCTGTTCGGTATAAGTCTTCGCATTCTGCGCCACATCCTCCTCAGATAATGGCTTACGAGTCACATTTTTACCCGTTGGGTCACCAATACGACCAGTAAAGTCACCAATCAGAAACATCACATGATGGCCCAGTTCCTGAAAATGGCGCAATTTATTAATCAGGACCGTATGCCCCAAGTGCAAATCCGGCGCAGTAGGGTCAAAACCAGCCTTAATACGCAGCTTACGACCACTTTCAAGCTTTTTGACCAGCTCGTCTTCTACCAGAATTTCTTCAGTACCACGCTTGATCAGCGCCAGTGCTTCATCAACAGAAGTCATCAATTATTCCCGCTTTGTCCAGTACAATATTCAATCAATTGCTTTTCACCAATTGTATCTTGGAAAAAATAGCGTACATTATAGCATTCGCTAAGGTTTACCCAACGTTTTCAGGCATTAGTTTTGGTTTCACTTATGTTGTCACGAGTATCTAAAGTTAAGCACCACCTTATTTTGGCCATCCTCATAGGGCTAGGTCTCATAATTACACTGGTATCCAGCCAGGATGTATCCGCCAAACGGATTAATGTCCCGCTAGACCTATCCCTTGAAAGTAGCTCTCATTCACCATTACCCGAAAACAATGCCGATTGGCCACAGCTGAACAGTAACTGGCATTCTTATACGGTTAAACGCGGCGAAACATTATCAGCCCTGTTCTCCCGAGCTAACTTAAGCAACAATGATCTTTACTCATTGATCCATAGCCCTGATTTAACCACCAATCTTGCTCGCTTGATGCCTGGCCAACAACTGCACTTCCTACTGGACGATAATGGCAAGCTGAAAACCACTCGCTTTGATCACTCGATGACCAAAATGTCACTCTTTGAACGCCAGGATAATGGCAAATTTATTGAGAATATTTTACAACGCGAACCTGAAAAAGAACTGCGCTACTCCGAAGGCGTGATTAAAGATGCCTTTTTCAATGCAGGTAAAGATGCCAACCTGAGCCAACAGACCATTATGAATCTTGCCAACATCTTTGGCTGGGATATCGACTTCACGCTGGATATGCGACCAGGTGATAGCTTTAAGGTGCTGTATTATGAAGAATTACTGGATGGCAGTTACTATCGCGATGGAGACATTCTAGCGGCTGAGTTTACCAACCAAGGTACAACATACCGAGCAGTACGCTACACAGATAAGGAAGGCAACACCGACTACTACTCAGAAGATGGTCGAAGTATGCGCAAACAGTTCCTACGCTCGCCTATGGACTTTGCCCGTATCAGCTCTCACTTCACGACCCGTCGCTACCACCCAGTACTGCACAAATTTCGTTCGCACAAGGGCACAGATTATGCCGCTCGCCGAGGTACTCCAATTAAAGCCACCGGCTCTGGTAAAGTGGTTTCAGCTAAAGTAAGCCGCAGTTATGGAAAGTATGTAGTTATTCAGCATGGCAGTCGCTATACCACTTTGTACGCTCATATGAATGGTTTTGCCAAAGGCATCCGTTCCGGCGCTAAAGTACGCCAGGGCCAAACTATCGGTTATGTTGGCAGCACAGGGCTGGCTTCTGGCCCACATCTGCACTACGAATTCCGCGTAAACGGCATTCATAAAAACCCTGTAACCGTTAAACTGCCTGCGGCAGAGCCTATTGCAGCCAAAGAACGTGAACGCTTTGAGCAATATGCCAGTAACCTTCTGAGCAATTTCGGGACACAAGGCAACGTACAAATTGCTGCGGTAAAGAACAGCCAATGAGTCAGCTGTATATCGGCCTAATGTCTGGCACCAGCGCAGACGGTGTTGATGCCATTCTGGCCGAAATCGATCAATCAGGCAGCTTCAAACTATTAGACTGCCTGGCAACACCTTACCCGGATAGATTCCGCGATAAACTTCTTGCCTTGGCACTGTCACAGCAGATATCTCGCACATCATTAGGAGAGCTGAGCTATCAACTGGGTGAACAATTCAGCAATGCCTGCCTGCAATTGCTACAACGCAACCAACTGAGTTCTGCAGATATTTGCGCCATTGGCAGCCACGGTCATACCATTGATCACGCTCCTGACAGTGAAACACCTTATAGCATACAGATTGGCAATCATAGCTTAGTTGCCGAACGTACAGGGGTCACTACAGTCGCAGATTTCCGCAGCAGAGATATTGCAGCCGGTGGGCAAGGTGCACCTTTAGTGCCGGCATTTCATCAATGGTTGTTTCAACAGGCACCAGATCAATCTGCTATTATTAATATCGGCGGTATTAGCAATATCACGGCGCTTGAAAATGTTGACTCTAAAGGCTATGACTGCGGTCCAGGTAACTGTCTACTAGACAGCTGGCATCAGCGCCACAGTGGTGAAAGCTATGATAAGGATGGTATTAGCGCACGACAGGGCGCCGTTGTGCAGTCGTTACTGAAACTATGCCTCAACGACCCCTATTTCCAGCAACCCGCCCCCAAGAGCACTGGAAGAGAATATTTCAATCTGGACTGGCTGGAGGCTAAGCTTGAGCAAATTGATAAGATTGACCAAGTCAACTGGCAGGATATCGGCCGCACGCTTCTGGAGCTAACAGCGCAATGTATTTTAGATTGCGCCAGACACGAACAACGCCGGCAGCTTTACCTCTGCGGTGGAGGCTATCATAACAGCCTATTGGTCGAACGGATAACAGCGTTGGCTTCAACACACCACATAGATGTTGATAGCACATTAAGCCTGGGGCTCGATGTTGACTGGGTGGAGGCTTCCGCCTTTGCCTGGCTTGCCCGTCAAACAGTATTAAGCTTACCCGGCAATTTGCCCTCTGCTACAGGTGCCAAGGGCCCCAGAGTCTTAGGTGCAATCTATCCAGCCTGATACTCACTACTGATCAGGTATTAATACAACGGATAATAAAAAGACAGCCTTAGCTGTCTTTTTATTACTCGATAGGAATGCACTGAGTAGGCAAAATACTAGACGGTAAAGGAGGAACCACAACCGCAAGTGGTAGTAGCATTTGGATTTTTCACCAGGAACTGAGCCCCCTGTAAACCCTCCTGATAATCCACTGTAGACCCCACAAGATACTGATAGCTCATGCTATCAACCACCATTTTTACACCATTATTCTCAATAACCGCATCATCATCCTGAGAAGACTCATCAAAATCGAAGCCATACTGAAAACCAGAACAGCCACCACCTGTAACATACACACGCAGTTTTAATTCAGGATTTTGCTCAGACTCCACAAGTTCACGTACCTTATTGGCCGCAGCATCAGTGAGAATCATAGGTTGTGGTGTAAACACATCCGCCGTCATTACTTGCTCCAGTTGTTATGCCCAAATAGCATTGCTAGCCGCCATTATCCGCTTAACCCACTAAAACAGTCAACTTATAAAGAGTTATAAAAATAGCCCTAAGGCTTAGCATCACCCGCTGCTTTAGCTTTGGCTTTTTCCTGCACCCCTTTAGCAGGCAGTTCCTTTACGTTACTTACAGGCTCTTCAACATGCAGGATAGGTTTTTCTTGAGTCACATGCTTCGGCATTTCAGGACGCTCATCACTTTTACCGCGATAGCGATGTTGTAAAGCGCCACTGACCTGAGACCCCATCACCATCTCAATCATGTTATAAAAAACATCACCTTCAACAGATGCTTTAGCAGCTAACTCTAGATGCTCACAGGAGTGGATATCACCGGTCACTTTACCGTTAACAATCACATGAGGAGCCGAGATTTCACCTACAACAACCCCCTTCTCACTGATACGTATCACAGCGTTAGAATCATCCTCAGCAATGATATTGCCAAAGATCTTACCATCCACATGTAAACCACCACTAAAATGCAAGTCACCTACAATCTCAGCCTTACCTGAAATCAAAGTATCAAAGTGATGAGTACTTGGCTTACTATTACTTCCAAACATTGTTAAACGGCCTCCTGAACCGACCATTCATAATTTTTTTCCACTCGCATCGCCTTTCGGCCTGTCGATTGCAGAATGACTTCAATTTTCTCTGGCTTGAATCCCTTTGGCAGCACCATTTCCCCTGTCACATTCTGGAAGAAGCGAAAACGGAAGCGGACTCCCAAATCTTTTACATCATCCGAAAGATCTCTTAATGGTAATGCACGACGGGTATTGCCCTGAGTTCCAATTACGCTGACCAAAGCCCTGCCTTCAATAAAGCTTTTATTATCGGCCTGCTGCGTCAGTACCAGCTTGAAGTCAAAACGATTCGGATCCAATGTTTTACCGATCGTCCAGCTTTCAACCCGCAACCCCTGATCTTCAGATTCAGTAGGAGACATCACTCTTTTATAAAAAGTGACTTCATTCTCCAGCTGAGCGATACGCGCATTTAATTCTGTGATAGTACGACGAACTTCCGCATAGGTTTTCTGATCTATCTCATTACCCCGCGTCAGAACAGCAACTTTTTGCCGTAAATCTTCATTTTCTCGCTCAAACTCTGCTTGAGAGATACGTAACTCATCCCGCTCAATCACGGCGGCACGACGTTCCTCCCACCCTTGATATTGGCCATAACCATATCCAGCCAACACCATAGCCGTTAAAAACACCACAACCCCAGCACGTATCAAGAAACGCTGCCAGGGACTGTAGGAGATAATCTCTAACTGTTCCTGTTTACTTCCTTTGACGTTCGCCATTCCTGGTAACTCTACTTATTCACACTTGTTATGGCATCAGGGCGACTTGGTTTAATCCCATATTCTCCTCAAGATCAAACATCAGATTCATATTCTGGATTGCCTGACCTGATGCCCCTTTTACCAGATTATCAATCACTGATAGTACCACAACCCGGGAGCTGTTCTGTGGGCGATGTACCGCTATACGACAAACATTCACCCCCCGCACACTTCGAGTCGCAGGGTGAGAACCCGCTGGCATAACATCAACAAACGGCTCATTGGCATAACGCTGCTCAAACAGTGCCTGCAGGTCCGCTTCCTGTTGGCCATTTAACTGGCTATAAACCGTAGCATGGATACCACGAATCATCGGGGTCAGGTGTGGCACAAACGTTAAATCAACGTCATGACCCGCTGCATCTTTTAAACCCTGTTCAATTTCAGGCTCATGGCGATGTCCGGCAACAGCATAGGCCATCATGGACTCACTCGTCTCACATAATAGAGAACCGACTTTTGCACCGCGTCCCGCCCCGCTCACACCTGACTTACAATCGGCAATAATACCTTGTGTATCAATTAGCCCTGCTTCAAGCAGCGGAATTGTAGCTAACTGAACCGCTGTTGGGTAACAACCGGGAGCTGCAATCAAACGAGCCGAACGAATTCTTTCACGATTCACTTCCGGTAAGCCGTATACGGCTTCGCCCAGGAGTTCCGGGGCACCATGAGGCTGCCCATACCACTTAGCCCAAAGCTCGGCATCACGGATACGAAAATCAGCAGATAAATCGATGACTCTACCACCTTTATCCAGAATCTCCCCTGCAAGACTATGTGCTACGCCATGAGGAGTGGCAAAAAATACAACATCACAGGCTGCTAACTGATCTGCATCCGGTACCGAAAAACGAAGATCATAGTGACCACGCAGATTGGGATACATATCCGCAACCGCGACACCGGCTTCCGATCGCGAGGTAATAACCTCGACCTGAGCCTCAGGGTGTTGAGCCAGTAAACGTAATAACTCAACTCCGGTATATCCTGTTCCGCCAACAATGCCGACTTTAATCACTTGTGCTCTCCGTTCTAACCTCTTGAATCGAATCTCGGTATAATACACAAAACTTAAACCTTATGTATCAGTGACCCGCCAATCAAGGATGCTCAATTGCCTAAGCAAAGACAGATACGGCCCCCTCTGATCAGCCTGCGTTACTTCCGTGAACGTCTGGCACATCTGGATGCATTACCTCAACTGGCACTATTAGGTTTAATTACCGGTCTGATGACTGGAGCCTTGATGGTGCTTTTTCTTAGCTGTTTAAATTACCTTAGCCAAACCTTACTCGGCAGCGACTGGGAAGACTACGAGCATATGCCTCTGGCTATACGCCTATGTGCCCCTCTGATCGGCTGCCTACTGATTTTTCTTCTTTTGACCTTTGTACCCAAGCAATGGCGTGCACAAGGGATTGGTCATGTCATAGAGCGCTTCTCTTTTAACCAAGGCCGCCTACCCTGGCAAAATGGCCTGCATCAGTTTTTTTCCGCTACGATTGCCCTTTCCTGTGGTTTATCGGCAGGTCGTGAAGGCCCTGCGGTTCATATGGGTGCCTGTGTCAGTAGCTGGCTGGGCCAGAAGTTTCGTTTGCCCAATAACTGCCTGCGTATTTTAGTCGGCTGTGGTTCAGCTGCCGCTATCGGTGCCTCATTTAATACGCCCATTGCCGGGGTGATCTTTGCCATGGAAGTCATTATGGCAGAGTACACCGTGGTCGGTTTTACACCGATTATTCTGGCCTCTGTCAGCGGTACCGCATTAAGCCAGTGGTTGTTGGGGCAGCCCATTCTGTTTCACTCTGCCCCGGATCAACTCTCTTCTTTGATTGAACTGCCCTGGGTTGCTGCCAGCGGTATTTTGATTGGCTGCGTCGCCGCACTTTTCTTACTGCTATGTCGCCACTTCAATCGCTTACAACGCTATCCACTGTGGCTACGGGTACTGACAATTGCCCTGTTAACGGCAGGTGCAGGCTTCTATCTGCCGGTATTAATGGGGACGGGCTATGACCTGGTCAACCTATCCTTTGCTGGTGAAATAAGCCTGACCCTGCTGTTAGTTCTGGCCGCAGGCAAATTGCTGCTGACCGGAATAACCTTTGGCCTGGGCATTCCCATTGGCATTATTGGCCCCATGTTGGTAATTGGTGGTTTACTGGGAGCGGCAACAGGACATATCGGTACGTTTTTCGGTGACCAATTGGTGGATGAGGCCACCTCACCAATCAGCGTATACGCTATGATTGGAATGGCTGCTATGATGGGAGCATCCCTACAGGCACCACTGGCAGCCTTAATGGCACTATTAGAGCTGACCAATAACCCCCATATTATTATGCCCGGTATGTTAGCAGTGATTTCTGCCACCCTGGCCTGCCGCCACTGGGTGCCGGATAATCCAGCGATTTTCCACCATATGCTGGCGATGAGAGGCCTGGATGTCAGCCATCCACCTTTAGCTCAAGCCATGAGCCGTATCGGAGTGACTTCGGTAATGGAACAGGACTTTCTCAGCAGCCTGAATCAAGTCACTATCCAAGAAGCTTGTGCCTTGATTGAACGTAAACCCCAGTGGTTATTGATTACAGATCAATCCGGTGATACGAAAACCTTGATGCCTGCGGCAGAGCTGGCTAATCATCTCTACTTATTACAGCAGGACGATAAGCCGATTCCCGATACTCTACTGTTATCAGAAATTCCCGCAGAAGATCGACTGACCGTTGGTCCGATTGATGATCATTTAACGCTAACTGAGGCTTATATCCGTATCGCCGATATTCGCGAGGATGCACTCTATATCATCAATGAGCACCAGCAGCCCATTGGAATACTGACTAACGGTATGATCGAACGCTATTACACCTGATTGCCCGCGCAGCAGGCTAAGCTGCCTATTTTGAACGTTTCAACACTTTATGGAGTCAACATGGATTATTTATGGCTGAAGGCCTTCCACATTATGGCCATCGTAACCTGGTTCAGCGGTCTGTTTTACCTACCCCGCTTGTATGTGTATCACGCTGACACTCAGGATCAAGCCGGTGATGAACGTTTTAAGATTATGGAACGCAAGCTGTATCGCGGTATCACCACCCCTTCGATGATTGCGGTCATATTACTGGGCATCGCACTACTGAGCCTCAACTTCAGCCACTATATGTCACAACCCTGGATGCACGCTAAACTGCTACTGGTAGGCCTGTTAGTTATTTACCATTTTGCCTGTGGTTATCATCTAAAGCAGTTTGCCAATAACAACAACCAGCGCAGTCATGTTTACTTCCGCATATTTAATGAGTTACCGGTATTTACCCTGATCGGTATCATTATTCTGGCTGTGGTCAAACCCTTTAGCGGTTAACCCTAGAGTGCAACAGGAGTCGTTATGCCTGATTCAACGGAACACAAACCGGCAGTTACCCTCGTACTGGCGGGACACGACCCGTCCGGCGGCGCGGGCATCCATGCGGATATTGAGAGTATCCGCTCTCTGGGCGGTTATGCCGCCACCGTGATTACCGCCACCACCTGCCAGGACACCCGCAATGTCCAGAGCATCCACCCAGTGAACGCCAATGACCTGATTGCTCAGGCGCGGGCGATTTTGGATGATATGCCGGTTGCCGCGATTAAGATTGGCTTGCTGGCCAGTATCGAAAATATCGAAGCGATCCATACTCTGCTTACCGACTATTCCCATCTGCCCGTGGTGTTAGATCCTATCCTGCGCGCCGGTGGTGGTAAGCCTTTAAGCAGCGAAGCCATGGTCGATGCCATTTGTACTCTACTGCTGCCCTATACCACAGTAATAACACCCAATACTCAGGAGCTGGTACAACTGAGTCCTACCGCCGATTCGGACAGTGCACGCTGCCAGCATCTGATTGAACAAGGCTGTCGCTATGTCATGGTAACGGGTGCTCATGCCGATACTCAGGATGTCACTAACACCCTGTACGGTTCTCACGGCGAGATCCAGCGTAAGTCCTGGCCAAGATTACCCGGTGAATATCACGGCAGCGGCTGTACCTTTGCCTCGGCCTGCGCCGCCTTTTTGGCTCAAGGTGCCGATATTTGCAATGCGGTCGAGATGGCACAAAAGTTTACCTGGAGCAGCCTGGAACAAGCCTATCAATTAGGTCACGGCCAATACCTGCCTAATCGTTTTTTCTGGAGTAAAACGTGAGTTCAAACTCATCAAAGATCTACGCCATCACCGATTCTCAACTGATGCCAGGCGAGCTATTGCTGGAAAAGTCAGCTTTAGCCCTAAAAGCAGGCCTGGCTTTTTTACAGTACCGCCGTAAGGGCGGTACAGATGAAGAACGTCAGCAGGAAGCGACACAGCTGCTTAAGCTATGTCGTCAATATCAAACACCGCTGATTATCAATGATGATCTGGCGTTAGCTTTGGCCGTTGATGCCGATGGTGTTCATTTGGGTCAGCAGGATGGCTCTATTGCCGATGCGCGCCAGCAGCTTGGTCCGAATAAGATTATCGGTGCCACCTGTCATGACTCTCTGGAACTGGCGCAACAAGCGATCAATGAAGGTACCAGCTATATCGCTTTTGGTCGCTTTTTCCCCTCAAATACCAAACCCAATGCCAAGCCCGCATCACTGAATCTGTTGGCTCAGGCCAAACTGAGCTTTGATTGTCCGATTGTTGCCATTGGCGGCATCAACCACGACAATGCCGGACAGGTGATTACTGCCGGTGCGGACTACGTTGCCGTGGTGCACAGTCTGTTTGCTGGGGATCAACCGGATCTGCAAGTTAGTCGTATGCAGCAGACTCTGAACAAGGTAGAGTCCGCATAAGCAGTAAATTAACGTTATTTGATAAGCACTCACACAAAAGTTTCTCTTTAGCCAATAGCGTTATTCTTCAGCTATTGGCCGAAAAATATCGAAGCACTTTTGTGTAAGTGTGTACGTTTCCAAGAAAGATACATAGGAAATCCAATGTCCACGTCAGAACAGTTATTTAACCAGGCTCAGGCCGTTATCCCTGGTGGTGTAAACTCTCCGGTACGTGCCTTCAAGAGTGTTGGAGGTACTCCGGTATTTATTAAGCGTGCCAAAGGCGCTTACCTCTATGACGAGGACGACAAGCAATATATCGATTATGTAGGCTCCTGGGGCCCTATGATCACAGGTCACGCCAACCCGGTAGTCCTGCAAGCGGTGAAAGATCGTCTGGATGACGGCATGAGCTTTGGTGCGCCTACCGCCATCGAAACCACCATGGCCGAGCGCATCTGTGAACTGATGCCCAATATCGAAATGGTGCGCATGGTGAACTCAGGCACCGAAGCCACCATGAGTGCTATCCGTCTGGCCCGTGGTTATACTGGCCGTGATAAGATCGTTAAATTTGAAGGTTGTTACCACGGTCACTCCGACTCCCTGCTGGTAAAAGCCGGTTCCGGTGCCCTGACCTTTGGTGAGCCTAATTCACCGGGTGTGCCTGCTGCACTGGCGGAACACACCATCACCTTGACCTACAACGATATCGACAATGTACGTGAGTGCTTCCGTCAGATCGGTGATCAGATCGCCTGTATTATCGTTGAGCCCGTAGCCGGTAATATGAACTGCATTCCACCGATACCTGGTTTCCTGGAGTGCCTGCGTGAAGTGTGTGACGAATTCGGTTCTGTACTGATTTTTGATGAAGTGATGACCGGTTTCCGCGTGGCTCTGGGCGGTGCTCAGCAACACTTTAATATCAAACCGGATCTGACCACTCTGGGTAAGATCATCGGTGGCGGTATGCCAGTCGGTGCTTTCGGTGGTAAGAAAGAGATTATGTCTCATATCTCACCACTGGGCCCTGTTTATCAGGCCGGTACCCTGTCTGGTAACCCACTGGCGATGGCCGCAGGCCTGGCACTGCTGGATACCATTAGCCAGCCTAACTTCCATCAAGAACTGAGCGCTAAGGTCGATAAACTGTGTACAGGCCTTGAAGAAGCGGCGAAAGAAGCTGGTGTACCTTTTATCACCCAGAATGTGGGCGGTATGTTCGGTATCTTCTTTACCGATAAGCCTGCTGTAAACGGTTTTGCCGAAGTGATGAACTGTAATCTGGATCAGTTTAACCAGTTCTTCCACGCTATGCTGGAAGAGGGTGTTTACCTGGCACCAGCATCTTACGAAGCGGGTTTTGTCTCTTCTGTGCACACCGATGAAGATATTGAAAACACGCTGGCAGCAGCCCGTAAGGCTTTTGCCAAACTGAGCTAAGACCTTTAAAAAACTAAGATAGCAAAACAAGCGCTCAAAGTGATGCCAGGTTGATAAGCACAGGTTTATAGACCGACCTTTGAGCCTTTGATCTTAGTGATAGGCTTGATCATAGTGATATGATGGTGACTCAGTAATCGCTTAGTGCAAAACCTGACCTGACAGGTTCTGCACTGACGTCATAAGAATCGACGAAACACCATAAGAATCAACAGGAGTACGCCTGTGAGCCAGACGCTGATTAATGCGCTGCAGAACCCGGCCCTTTATGACCATCCGGTAACGGAATTTAAGCTCTACCAGACCCATATTTCCTGGGTACTGTTGACCGGAGAGTACGCTTACAAGATCAAAAAACCGATGGATTTTGGTTTTCTGAACTTCACCACCCTGGAGCAGCGCCAGCACTTCTGTCAGCAGGAGTTGAAGCTCAACCAACGTCTGGCACCAGAGATCTATCTGGACGTACTGCCAATTTCCGGTTCTGAAGATGCTCCTCTGCTGGGTGATGACAGCGCTCCATTTGAATACGCCATCAAGGTAAAACAGTTTGATAATGATCAGCTGTTAAGCGCCTTACAAGCCAATGGCAGCCTGACCCAGGAACATATGGATGGCCTGGCACAACAGATCGCCAGCTTCCACGCCGATATCGCTAAAGCCGATGACAGCACCCTACTGGGCGATCCTGCTGAAGTATTAGCACCAGCGCAGCAAAACTTTGACCAGATCAAAGAGATGCTGAACGATAAAGCGGCTCTAAACCAACTGGCTCAGCTGGAAGGTTGGATGCAAGATACCTTTACCCGCTTGGAACCGCTGTTTGCCCAGCGTAAACAGAATGGCATGGTGCGTGAGTGTCACGGTGATATTCATCTGGGCAATGCCGTCGTCATTGATGACAAGGTCACCCTATTTGATGGCATCGAGTTTAATGACGAGTTCCGCTGGATTGATGTAATCAGTGATGTAGCTTTCCTGGTGATGGACCTGGAAGCCCATGCCGAAGATAAACTGGCCCGCCACTTTATCAACCTGTACCTGGAGTTGACCGGCGATTACGAAGGCCTGCAACTGCTGAGCTTCTATAAGAGCTATCGTGCCATGGTCCGTGCCAAAGTGACTCGTTTTATGCTCGCCGATCCAAATATTGATGACGCAGCTCGTAACAATCTGGAAGCGGACTACCAGCGTTATATCGATCTGGCCGAATCCTACACCATGTTCGAGCAGCCGTTTATGCTGATTACACACGGTGTATCGGGTTCTGGTAAAAGCTCTATCAGTCGTGCAGTAATCAAAGATCTGGGTGTAATTCGCATCCGCTCCGATGTAGAACGCAAACGTCTGTTTGGCCTGGATGCCAATGATAGAAGCCATTCCGATCTGGATGCGGGTATTTATACCCCAGAGGCGACAGAGCAAACCTATCAGCGCCTGATTGAGCTGGCCGATGGTATTATTCACTCTGCCACACCGGTCATTGTGGATGCCACCAACCTGAAACGCTGGCAACGTGATGCCCTGCGTGAAAAAGCAGAGCAACTGGCTGTACCGGCACTGACACTGTCTTTTACCGCCAGCGAGGAAACTTTGCGCCGCCGGGTGAAGAAACGTCATATTAAAGGCGCTGATGCTTCCGAAGCAGATCTTGGAGTACTGGAGAAACAACTGCAGCAGCAAGAGATAATCACGGAAGAGGAAAGCCACTATACTGTAGTCATCAATACCGATGAAGATAATGCCACACAGAATCTGCTAAATAGCATCCGTCGTCACTTAGGACTGACATAACATTTCTGGCATATTCGGGCGGCTATACTGATATTAAGTGTCGACTCAAGGGCCTCGTATGATGAGCCTTTCTTATCAGAAAAGTTCTGACTAGACTCTATATCAGTAATAAAGCCGCTACTACGGAACTTTCCTGGGAGGGATCAGCCATGACTCAAGCGCAAACACCCAAAATTCTACAAGACCCTTTGTATCAGCTACTTAGGGATGAAAATATTGAAGATTTTAACACTGCTCGCTCAGCCGGTGGGGCGATTGATTTAAGAAGTGGTGATTTTAGAGGCCTGGACCTACGTGGCCTGGATGCTCATGGGCTGGATCTGAGCAATGCTTATTTCCGAGGTGCCGATCTGCGGGGAATAGACTTCAGCCATACCCGCCTTGAAGGTGCAAGCCTGGCCGGTGCTAATATTTCAGGCTGTTATTTCCCAAAGGAGTTATCTGCCGACGAGTTATTGTTATCCCTGAACCACGGCACCCGTATGCGCTATAACACCCCATAAAAACATCATAGCCAAATAAAGAGATGACTACCGGGAAAGAAGGCTTCTGTCATCTCCTTGTCACAGATGCTATAGATAATGCAGGTGTCCGAACAGGGGTTATCTAGTGTTCGAGGTTAGGAAACTAACCGGATTTCAGCCGCTTGCGTTTGCAAGCGGCTTTTTTATTGCCAATCGATTACCACCAGAGCCACCTGTAAGGCCAGTGCAAAACCGCAAGAAAACCGATAAGCCGCTGTCATCTTCCAGGTCTAGAATAGACTTGGATGAATCTCTCTCAGCGGGGAGGATATTATGTATATACTTTGCTCCCTTGATGCTATTGAACCCAATAGCAGCAAAGGTTTTCAGAGCCCTCTGGGGCCCATCTTTGCCGTAAAGAAAAAAAAGAAAGTTTTTCTCTACGCCAACGAGTGTCCGCATATGGGAATCAATCTGGAGTGGGTGCCAGACCAGTTTCTGGATAGCAGCAAACAGTTGATTCAATGCGCACTGCACGGGGCACAATTTTTGATCAAAACTGGGGAATGTATTTACGGCCCCTGTAAGGGCAAGGCATTACGCCCCATCCCTTACGAGATCAATAATAATAACGAGATCTGCCTGCACATTACCACTGAGACTCAGGTAGAAGCGTAAGCGCCTGATCCAACCGGGCATAATTGATATCCAGTTGTGCCCGGTATGCCAATACCTCAACGCCTGCCGCCATCGCTTCTGATAGCGCCTGAGTATAAGTTGGATCGATATGGCGAGCCGGGCTAACCTGTTCAATCCCCGTGTGGTTAACACAAAACAGCAATACTGCACGGTGCCCCTGTTGAACCATCTCCTGCAATTCACGCAGATGTTTTTGCCCACGCTGACTGACGGCATCAGGGAAAAATCCAGCGCCCTCACCTCTATCTTCTTCCAGCAAGGTAACGCTTTTCACTTCCACGTAACACTGCTGATCAGTATGACTGAGTAGAAAATCGATCCGACTGTTTTCCGAGCCGTATTTCACCTCAGGTCGAATAGAGTCATAACCCTGCAGCTCCTCAATCCAGCCTTCCTGCAGGGCCTCATACACCAGCTTATTAGCCTGGGCGGTATTAACACAGATACGGTGACCATCCGGGGTTTCGGTCAACTCCCAGCTACAGGGGTATTTACGTTTCGGATTACCGGAATCGGAGTACCATACCCGCCAACCTTCCTGCATACAGTTACGCATGGAACCGGTATTGGGGCAATGCAGAGTGATCTCGGAACCATCTTCAAGCAGTACATCCGCCATAAAACGCTTGTAACGTCGAATCAGAGTGGCTGGTTTTAATTCAGAAACCCACTGCATCACTCGCTCCCATGTTCTTATCTAGCTTCTTTATCCTACTACTTAAAAAGCCAAGCTTCTTACAAGCCAAGTCAGTCGCCGTGCTAGAAAAAATTAACCACGCTGGATAAAACGGGCAATACGTTCAATGGCTCGTTCCAGCTGCACCAGATCGGTAGCATAAGCAAAACGTACCGTGCTGCGCGCTCCCTCAATGCCAAAATCCAAACCTGGCGTAGCCGCAACTGCTTCCTGCTCCAGCAGATCCTGACACCATTGATAGCTATCATCGGTCAGATGATCAACACCAGCATAGATATAAAACGCCCCTTCCGGTGTGACCGGAATCGACATCCCCAGATCACGTAGCGCCGGTAACAAATAGTCACGACGACGGGCAAACTCGGCTCGACGCTCTTCCAAAATGGCGATGGTTTCCGGTTGGAAAGCGGCCAGTGCGGCGTATTGCGATGGTGTGGTCGCAGACAGGAAGATATTTTGCGCCAGCTTATCCAACTCAGGCACCGCACACTCAGGTGCGACTAACCAACCCAGCCGCCAGCCGGTCATACCAAAGTATTTTGAGAAGCTATTAATCACAAAAGTATCGTCGTTTACCGACAGTGCAGTCAGCGCATCAACACCATAAGTCAGCCCCTGATAGATCTCATCAACAATCAGCGCACCATTACGCTCGGCAACTGCCTGACTGATCGCTTGTAAAGCACTCTCATCCACTAAAGTGCCGGTAGGGTTGGATGGCGTCGCCAACATCGCGGCCCGGGTGTTTTCAGCCCAGTGCTGTTCAATATGTTGAGCCGTCAGCTGAAACTGACTCTCCGCCCCCACAGGAATCAACTTGGGTTCACCGCTAAACAGGCGCATAAAGTTGCGGTTACAAGGATAAGTGGGGTCGGCCATCAAAACCTGATCACCTGGGTTCACCAACAAAGCCGCCAGTAACAATAACGCCCCAGATGCACCTGGCGTCACGATAACACGCTTTGGATCAACGCTGACGCCATAGGCCGTTTGATAGTGACCGGCAATGGCCTCTCGCAGTTCCGGCAAACCTGCCGCTGGAGTATATTGCGTCAGACCTTTTGCCAAAGCATCCTGTCCTGCAGCAACAATGGGCGCTGCAGTGGGGAAATCCGGCTCCCCAACTTCCATATGTATTACATCCCTACCCTCAGCCTGTAACTGACGGGCTCGGGATAAAAGCTGCATCACATGAAAAGGGGCAACTTCGGCAACCCTGTCTGCCCATTTGAAATTAGATAGAGACATAAACTACCCCAACTCGGCTTTCTAGTAACAATTTCTGTACATAATAGGGAAAAGCCCGCGTTTATGCACCTTCGCCCCATTTTTTGAAACAGCTGAAGGGAAAAATATGTTCTATAATTTACTCTTCAAGTTGCATTCTGAACGCTTTTCCGATAAATAAGCAAAGCTTTCAAAAACGCAGAGGTTGTTCTGCGTTGTGAGGGTGCCACTAATGGACGAGAAATCGGCAGGCATCCCCCAGGTATCCAATAACACTAATATGGGGCAGTCATATGCCAGACAATGCAACCAACAATGATTCATTCACACCGTATAACCTCGTTGACGGCGAGGAGTACATGAATGATAAGCAGCTTGAGCATTTTCGCCAGATTCTTCTGCAATGGAAACAGGATCTGATGGAAGAGGTTGACCGTACAGTGCAACATCTTCAGGAAGATGCAAACAACTTTGCTGACCCCGCTGACCGAGCCACTCAGGAAGAAGAATTCAGCCTAGAACTGCGTACACGTGACCGTGAGCGCAAACTGATCAAAAAGATCAATGAAGCATTAGACGATATTGATAACGAAGACTACGGCTACTGTGAGTCCTGTGGTATTGAAATCGGCATTCGTCGCTTAGAAGCACGCCCTACAGCCACTCTGTGTGCAGACTGTAAAACGCTGGCTGAAATCAAAGAGCGTCAGATTGGCGGTTAACTCTCTTATTCAATAATCGGGGCAAGCTTTCCTTGCCCCGTTATTGCATCACTCTACCTATGCCTCTCATTTCTACAGCTCATGCAATGCCTTCAACACCGACAACGTACATAACCGAGCAACGTTATATCGGTCGTTTTGCACCGACACCTTCTGGTCCTCTTCATTTTGGTTCTCTGGTCGCCGCATTAGCCAGTTATCTGGATGCTAAAGCACACGACGGCCTGTGGCTATTGCGTATCGAAGATATCGATCCGCCACGTGAACAACCCGGCTCCAGCACACAAATCCTGCAAACTCTGGACGACTTTGATCTGCATTGGGATGGTGAGGTGTTTTACCAGAGCCAGCAAAACGAACGCTATCAGGCCTGTGTTGATTGGCTGCTACAGCAAGGCCTGGCCTATTACTGCCAGTGCAGCCGCAAACAGCTCAAAGGTCATCCCGTTTATCCCAACTGGTGCAGAGTAAAACCACCCGAACGTACAACCGATTGCGCCGTGCGTATCCGGACTCAGGGCCAGTTCAGTATTGAAGATCGTATCCAGGGTACTTGCTCCTGGCAGATGGACGAACTGGGTGATTTTATTATTCAGCGCCGGGATAAACTCTTTGCTTATCAGCTGGCCGTGGTACTGGACGATGCCGAACAGGGCGTCAACCAGATCGTGCGCGGTTACGATATTCTGGAAAGCACGCCACGACAGTTACAGCTGATCGATTATCTTAAATTGCCAAAGCCTGAGTATGCCCATATCCCTGTAATTACCAATCCCACGGGGCAGAAGCTAAGCAAACAAAATCTGGCCCCTGGAATTGCACCCGAAGATCGGCGTCAATTGTTGCTACGGGCATTACAGGCGTTAGGCCTGATTTCTGACATAGCGTTAGAAAAAAATATACTTACCGCCACTTATATTGAGCTGTTACAGTGGGCGATCCAGCAGTGGCAGATCTCCCGTGTTCCAGGCTGTGCCGATATTCCTGAAGCGAGCCTGCACGCTACTGCCGACTCGCTTTAATCTGAAGACATCGTGTATACGATTGATTGCATAACACGTAATTTCACAACACACTCAATTCAGCAGGGTCATCACTGACCGTGTAAGGCATTTCAATGTATATCTACCGCCTGATCCTTTTTCTGGTATTTGCCGGTTATCTGTTTTCCCCCGTATTAATGGACTGGTGGGGCGACAGTAACGGCAGCTGGTATCGTCCTTATCTGGTATGGGCCGCACTGATCGGCATCTCCGTCTGGCTGGAACAAAAGAGAAAACTTGATGAACTTTAGCTTTAGTCTGGGACAGATTTTCGCCATCGGTGTCGGCTACCTGTTAGTTCTGTTCTTATGCGCCTATGCCACCGAACGTCGCTGGCTACCCAGGAAACTGACCCGCCACCCGGTTGTCTACGTATTATCCCTGGGTGTCTATGCCAGTGCCTGGGCGGTATACGGCTCCGTTGGACTGGCTAATCAGCACGGCTACGGCTTTTTATCCTATTATCTCGGTGTCGCCGGAGCCTTTGTTTTAGCTCCCGTCTTACTGATCCCGATTCTGCGTATCACCCGGACCTATCAGCTATCGTCTCTGGCGGATCTGTTTGCCTTTCGCTTTCGCAGCCGCTGGATCGGTAGTTTAGTGACTGTCTTTATGTTGATGGGGGCGATGCCCTTGTTAGCACTGCAGATCCAGGCGGTTGCCGATTCCATCTATATTCTGACCAACGAAGCCTCACCCCATACCCTGGCGTTAGCCTTCTGTCTGGTGATCACCACCTTTGCTATTCTGTTTGGCGCCAGACATACCTCGCTGCGGGAAAAGCATGAAAGCCTCGTAGTTGCTATCGCCTTTGAATCCATTATCAAACTGATTCTGATGTTGCTGATTGGTGGCTATGCCCTGTTTGAGGTGTTTGATGGTTTTCAGGGTTTAGAAATCTGGCTACAGGATCACAGCGATCAACTCCAGGCCCTACAGCAGCCACTAGAGGCAGGGCAATGGCGCACCATGTTACTGCTGTTTTTTGCAGCCGCAGTCGCCATGCCTCATATGTTCCATATCATCTTTACCGAGAACCAATCCACCGAGGTGCTGTATCGTGCCACCTGGGCATTGCCTTTATACCTGTTACTGCTCAGTTTACCGGTGCCGCTGATTTTATGGGCTGGTATGGCAGAGGGGGTTAGCCTACAACCGGAATATATGATTCTGGGTATCGGTCAGGAAGCGACCCATGGTTTGATCGGCATTCTGGTCTTTGTCGCCGGTCTGTCTGCTGCCAGCGGGACTATTATCCTCGTCACACTAGCCCTGGCTGCAATGACCCTGAACCACCTGGTACTGGCGGCCTATCAACCCGGAGCCAAATTTGATATCTACAACTGGCTGCTGTGGTTCCGTCGCCTGTTGATCGGTACCATTATTATTGCCGCGTATCTGTTTTATCTCACGCTGGGCGTCAAACACGATCTGGCCAGCCTGGGACTGACCTCTTTTGTCGGTATTCTGCAGTTTCTGCCCGGTATTCTGGCCGTGCTTTACTGGCCCACGGCCAACCGTATCGGCTTGATTGCCGGTCTATGCACCGGTATCGGTATCTGGATCTTTGGCCAGGTGATTCCTCTACTCTATAACCTGGATCAGATCGCTGTTCCCGCCACCAATCTGGTGTTTCAGTCCGGCAGTGATGGCTGGTATCAGGTGGCACTGACCTCTGTGACCGCCAATATTGTCGTCTTTATTTTTACGTCTCTGTTTATTCAGCCCAGTGAAGATGAAAAAGAGGGTGCCAGTGCCTGCTCAGTCGATGCCATGTCCAGGCCTCATCGCTTACAACTACAAGCCCGCACCTGTCAGGACTTTGTTGGCTTCCTGGCTGTACCTCTGGGCCAGAACACTGCACAACGGGAAGTAGACAGTGCGCTGCGTAGTCTGAAGCTTAGTCCAGATGATGGCAGGCCTTATGCTCTGCGCCGATTAAGAGACCGCATTCAGGCTAATCTCTCCGGTTTGATGGGGCCAGCCATTGCTCAGGAGATTGTTGATCAGTATCTACCCTATCAGGCCGGTAACAGTCAAAGTCACTCGGAAGACATTCACTTTGTGGAAACCCGATTAGAGAACTATCGGTCTCAGCTCACAGGATTAGCTAAAGAGCTGGATAGCTTACGCCGTTACCACCGACAAACCTTGGAATATCTGCCTATCGGTGTTTGCTCCCTAGGTAATGATCGGGAGATTCTGATGTGGAACCACGCGATGGAGGAACTCACCGCCATCAGCAGCAAGGAAGTGATCGGTTCCCGCTTTGATGCCCTGCCTCAGCCGTGGCAGAACCTGCTGGGCGAATTTATCCAACAACAAGAGCAGGCCCATCTATTTCAGAAAGTTATCCAGGATAATGGCCAACCCCGTTGGTTCTCCCTGCATAAGGCTCATATTGAAGAGCCCTTGTCCCATATGGATGGTTCCGTGATTCTGCTGGAAGATCATACCGATACCCAACAGCTGGAAGAGGAATTGGTACACAGCGAACGCTTGGCCAGCATCGGTCGTCTGGCTGCGGGAGTGGCTCATGAGATCGGCAACCCTATTACGGGCATATCCTCCCTGGTACAGAACTTAAAGTATGAAACCGACAACCCCGAGGTGATCGAAGAAACCGCCGAACAGATTCTGGAACTCACCAAACGGGTGAGTCGCATCGTGCACTCCCTGGTGAGTTTTGCCCATGCTGGTCGTCATACCGGTCAGGATCAGCAGGAGCCGATGCATATCTGCGCGGCGATAAATGAGGCCGTGAGTCTCGTATCGCTGAGCTCAAAGGGCAAAGATATTGAGTTTCTCAACCAGTGTTCATCTCATATTCAGGTGATTGGCGATATTCAGAAGTTGATTCAGGTATTTGTTAATCTATTAAGTAACGCAAGGGATGCCTCAGAAGCCGGAGATAGTGTTACTATAACTGCCACCCTTTTGGAGAACACAGTAACAGTATCTGTTACTGATCGTGGCTGTGGTATCCCTGAGGCCCAGCTAGAACATATTTTTGAGCCCTTCTTCACCACTAAAGAGCCCGGAGAAGGGACCGGTCTGGGACTGGCACTGGTCTATAGTATTGTTGAAGAACACTATGGCCAGATACACATCGTCAGCCCCGCCGACCGGATGCAAGGTCGAGGAACCCAGGTCAATATAACCCTGCCTCTTCACCATGCTGAAGCCAAAAGCGAATCTGCGTGGACGTGATAATGACCAAGATACTGGTAGTAGAAGACGAAGATATTATTCGTACGGCGCTTAAACGCCTGCTGGAACGCAATGACTTTCAGGTCAGCGAAGCCGCTTCAGTGGATGAAGCACTGGAACGTTACAAGCTGAAAGAGTTTGATCTGATAATCTCGGATCTGCGTTTACCCAAAACGCCAGGCACCGATCTGATCAAATTGGCAGAAGGTATTCCGGTCCTGATTATGACCAGCTACGCAAGCCTGCGTTCTGCGGTGGACTCCATGAAGATGGGCGCGGTGGACTATATCGCCAAACCCTTTGATCATGATGAAATGCTGGAAGCGGTTAATCGCATTCTTACCCTGCACGCCAATAAGTCACCTCATAGAGAAACGGAGGCCAGTGGCAGAGAAGAAGACAGTGATGAACCCGGCACCATGGGCATGATCGGCCACTGTGCTGCCATGCAGATGGTTTATCAGCGCATCCGCAAAGTGGCCCCCACGGATGCGACGGTTCTGATTCAGGGCGAATCAGGTACCGGTAAAGAGCTGGTAGCCAAAGCGATTCATAACCAGAGTCGACGTAAGAATGCTCCGCTGATCTCGGTCAACTGTGCCGCAATTCCCGAAACCCTCATCGAGTCCGAGCTGTTTGGTTACGAAAAAGGCGCCTTTACCGGTGCTAATACCAATCGTAGCGGTCTGGTCGAAGCCGCCGATGGTGGCACCCTGTTTCTGGATGAAATTGGTGAGCTACCACTGGAAGCTCAGGCCCGGTTATTAAGGGTGCTGCAGGAAGGTGAGATCCGCCGTATCGGTTCCGTGCAATCAAAAAAGGTCAATGTGCGTCTGGTTGCAGCGACACACCGCAATCTGAAAAAGCTATCCAGGGAAGGCGACTTCCGTCTCGATCTCTATTACCGACTTAATGTAATGGAGATAGGTCTGCCTGCATTAAGAGAGCGCGGTGATGATATTCTGGAAATTGCCGAGTTTCTCCTCTCCCTTGCTTGTGAACGTATGGAGCGCAACAATCTGCGTTTCTCAAAGCATGCCAGCGAAACGATCAGCAAATACGATTGGCCTGGCAACGTGCGTGAACTGGAAAATGCCGTCGAGCGCGGCGTAATTCTGGCTGAAGGTAACCTGATTCATTTGGACGATATGGGTATTGAACTGCCAACTCAGGCTCCAAGCCGGCCTGCACCCGGTACTCAATCGGCATTACCTTCTATCGGTGTACCCCAGCGCTCTCCTGTGAGTAACGCACGTAATGATGGAACTAAAGCACCGGATGACTTGTCTTTAGAAGACTATTTCCAACATTTTGTGCTGGAACACCAAGATCAGATGAGCGAAACCGAACTGGCACAGAAACTGGGCATCAGCCGTAAGTGTCTATGGGAGCGTCGTCAGCGCCTGGGCATCCCCCGACGTAAGAGCAACCAGAAAAAAAGTGGTTGAGTTCACATTTCTGAACAATACTTGGTAACACTTGGTAAAAATACCGAGTGTTACCGTAACACCCAGCATCTCCCTAAAAAGATTGTTTCATAGGTAACAACCTGTCAAAACAAAAGTCCAGCCCCATCAAACAATACATGCAACCCATTGTTTTTAAACGAATTTAGAAAAGCTGGCACATCAAGTGCAATTACTATGATCAGAACAACAAGAACGACGGTTAACGTTCACGCCGAACAAAAACAACAAACGGCAAAAAACTCTTAAACAGACTTGATCAACAAAAATAATAAGAGTCTGAAAAACGCGGCAAGCGACATGGGAAAAATAAAAACAAAGCCCGGTACAATGCCAAACCTGAAACAACAATAACAAATCAGGTCAAAAAAGATTAACCGTAGCGAACTAACTGTAGTACCTAACACTTGTAACAAAAACAACAAAACAGGTCACAAAGGTACTTGCCTGAAAATAAAAACAACAGCGGGCAGAAAAAACATCATTGGATAATTGTTTTGAATACGAGGCGGTCCAAGCTAGAAGTAGTGATACTTCGTACTGGAAAACAAAAATAACAGGTTTAACCACCAGGGTTTGTACATTAATAGACTGTCATTGCGCATTCAGAGCGATTTACCGAAGTCTGACATATCGTCTGCACGGAAGCGGACAGTTATTATACGGGGCCAACTGTTTGGCCCCGTTTTTATTTTTAGGGTACACTCATCCCTTCTTATTCACAGATTCAAGATCCTGAGATGCTAAAAGGAATTCCTTCGTTTCTAAAGCGTCCCGGTAAGACTATACGGCAGTTGCTGAATTCAGACGGCTCGCCCAAATCCAATTCCAAGCCTTATGAATTGCGTATTGTCTCCCGTGACGAACATCCCATCAGCCGTTCCGGTATTTCTGAAAATGCACTGAAAGTGCTTTATCGGTTAAAGAAGGCTAATTACGATGCCTTTCTGGTAGGCGGCTGCGTGCGCGATGCCTTGCTGGACCTGCATCCGAAAGATTTTGATGTAGCCACCAATGCCACGCCGGAGCAGGTAAAATCTCTGTTCCATAATGCACGCATTATTGGCCGTCGCTTCCGTATCGTTCATGTACGTTATGGCCGCGAGATCATTGAGGTCACCACCTTCCGGGCACCACCGGCAGAAGATACCGCCAAGGCGCACTCTTCTCAGTCCGAACACGGCCTACTGGTACGGGATAATGTTTACGGCACCATTGAGGAAGACGCCCTGCGTCGGGACTTCACCATCAATGCGCTGTATTACAATATTCGCGATTTCTCCATCTACGACTACGCTGACGGTATTGAAGATATCAATCATCGCTGCATTCGTATGATCGGTGATCCAGCCACACGTTACCGGGAAGACCCGGTACGTATGCTGCGCGCGATTCGTTTTGCCGCCAAGCTGGACTTTAATATCGCCCCGGAAACGGCTGAGCCGATTCGCCCCATGGCGGAACTGTTACGCCAGATTCCTGCGGCTCGCCTGTTTGAAGAAGTGCTGAAGCTATTCCTGTCCGGTCAATCCGCAGCGACCTTCCAGTTGCTGAAGGAGTATCAACTGTTGCAGGAGCTGTTCCCTTATACCTCGGAACAACTGAGCCTGGCACCGGAAAAAGAGCATTTTATCCTGCAGGCACTGGAAAATACCGATCGCCGCATCGCCGAAGATAAGCCGGTGACACCGGCCTTCCTGTTTGCCGCACTGCTTTGGCCGGTTATTCAAAATGCTTTCCGCGAGCTCATGGAAGAAGGCATACCTCCCGTACCAGCAATGCAACAGGCAGGACAGCAGACCCTGTTTGCTCAATCAGATTTTACTTCGATTCCGAAACGCTTCAGCCAGCCGATGCGTGAGATCTGGGAGTTCCAATTACGTCTGGAGCGCCGTCAGGGCAAGCGCGCTTTCCAAACAGCAGAGCACCCTCGCTTCCGTGCCGCTTATGACTTCCTGGTATTACGCAGTGAATCGGGGGAAGACGTTCAGGCACTGGCGGATTGGTGGACCCGTTTTCAGGACACCGATGGCTCAGGGCGCAAAAACCTGCTGCAAAACACCGGAGATGACGATCAGGCCCCCCGTAAACGTAAGCGTCGCCCCCGTTACCGTAATCGCAAGCGAAGTAGCAGCTCATGAGCCATATAGCTTATATCGGTCTGGGTAGTAACCTGGAAAATCCGGTACAGCAGCTGCTGACCGCCCTCACCGAACTGGATCAACTGGATCAATGCCAGTTGATCGCTCAATCGTCCTTATATAGTAGCAAGCCAGTAGGCCCTCAGGACCAACCGGACTTCGTTAATGCCGTTGCCAAACTGCAGACAGAGCTTACGCCTTTAGTGTTACTGGATCGGTTACAGGCACTGGAGCAAAGCCACCGTCGCATAAGGGAGCGCCACTGGGGCCCACGAACCCTGGACCTCGACCTATTACTGTATGATGATGATTTTATTACTAATCCCCGCCTGACCGTGCCCCATGCCCATATGCATGAACGGGGCTTTGTACTGTTACCTTTGCAGGAAATTTCCCCCGAAATCAGCATTCCCGGTAAAGGATTGGTTACAGAGATTCTGCACTATATTGGTACAGATGACTTGCAGCTACTGACAGTTACAGAGTAAAGTTACCCCAGCTTGTTACCTTATGATGCAGGTAACGTCAAAGTAACACTTTCCGAAACGCCCACGCCAAAAGCAGTGGGCGTTATTGTAATGACGGAAGATAACAATGAAGACAGTGACAATCAGTACCCTGACTAAACTGAAACAGGCCGGTGAGAAATTTAGCTGCCTGACAGCGTACGATGCAACCTTTGCCAGTCAAATCAGCGCCGCTGAGATCGAAGTGATGCTGATCGGTGACTCTCTGGGAATGGTGCTTCAGGGCCATGACAGCACACTTCCAGTCAGTGTTGATGACATCGTATACCACACTCAATGTGTAGCGAGAGGTAACAACGGCTCTCTGATCATGGCGGATATGCCATTTATGAGCAACCCTTCCACTGAACAGATGCTGGTCAATGCCGGGAAACTGATGCAGGCGGGCGCTCATATGATCAAGCTTGAGGGCGAAGCCTGGTTGGCCGAAGGCATTACCGAACTGACCCGGCGTGGGGTTCCTGTGTGTGCTCACCTTGGGCTGACACCACAAATGGTCAATCAGTACGGTGGTTACAAGGTACAAGGTAAAACCGAAGCTGCGGCACAAGCCATCATTGCTGCCAGCCAAGAGCTGGTTGATGCCGGCGCCAGTATTATCCTATTGGAATGTGTACCATCTGAGGTGGGACGCCTGGTAACAGAAGCTGTCACCGTACCTGTGATCGGTATTGGTGCAGGCCCTCATACTGACGGCCAGATTCTGGTGCTGCAGGATATGCTGGGTATCACCATGGGTCGTACCGCACGCTTTGTACGTAACTTTATGGTCGATGCACAGTCAATCCCTGAGGCACTGAAGCACTACCATCAGGCGGTTAAAGACAATTCCTTCCCATCCGAGGAGCACTGTTTCTAATGATTCTGTGTCATACCATCAAAGAGGTGCGGGCAGCGATTAAAGAGCATCGCAAAAGCGGTTGTGAAGTCGCTTTTGTTCCCACCATGGGCAACCTTCATACCGGTCACGTGCAGCTGGTGCATGAAGCTCATGAAGCGGGCGATATCGTAGTATGCAGCATCTTTGTTAATCCGATGCAGTTTGGTCCTAACGAAGATCTGGACGCTTATCCAAGAACCTTGGAAGCGGATAGCGAAAAACTAACCGAAGCGGGTTGTCATATCCTGTTTGTGCCTAACGCCAATGAGATGTACCCCAATGGCATCGAAGCCCAAACCCAGGTCAATGTCCCCGAGCTGGTTGAAGAGCTCTGCGGTGCCAGCCGCCCCGGTCACTTTACGGGTGTCACTACTGTAGTGACTAAGCTATTTAACATCATCCAGCCAGATATTGCCTTGTTTGGCCAGAAAGACTTCCAGCAACTGGCCGTCATTCGCAAGATGGCAGCAGACTTGTGTATGCCGGTTGAAATTATTGGCGTATCAACAGTCCGCGCTGAATCTGATCTGGCATTAAGCTCACGCAATGGCTATCTGACAGAGCAAGAGCTGGCAACGGCACCACAGCTCTATCAGACATTAGTCAAAATTAAACAAGCGATCGAAAAGGGTGGCAAAGATTTTGATACACTTTGCGCCCAGGGTAATGAGGAGCTGAGCCAACTTGGTTTTACACCGGATTATCTCAGCGTTAGGCGTCAGTCTGATCTCAAGCCCGCCGGGCCGGATGATGACGAACTAGTTATCCTTGCGGCAGCTCATTTGGGCAAAGCCCGGCTGATCGACAACATCGCATTTGCGTTGAATCATAACTAAAACTCGGGCATACTGCGCCACTTGTCTGCTTTTAGCAGCAAAATTGCGCACGCTCAAGTATCAGGTAAATAGTGGTCAAAGGTTAATAATCATGCAATCCATCATGCTGAAAGCAAAACTGCACCAGGCTCGTGTCACTCACGCAGTACTGGAGTATGAGGGTTCTTGCGCTATTGACGGCAACCTGCTGGACATGGCCGGCATCCGTGAATACGAGCAGATCCAGATCTATAACATTGAAAATGGCGAACGCTTCACCACCTACGCAATCCGTGGTGAAGAAGGCTCAGGCATCATCTCTGTCAATGGTGCTGCGGCACACCTGGCTAAACCAGAAGATCGTGTCATTATTTGCGCCTATGCCAACTATACAGAAGCAGAGCTGGCAACCTTTAAGCCTGCACTGATCTACATGAAAGAAGGCAATGAGGTTTCTCACGAAAGCAACGCGATTCCTGTACAGGTCGCCTAACTTTTTACGCGAAACACGATTTTTTAAAAGCTGACCTAAGGTCAGCTTTTTTTTTGTCATCTTTTCAGGGTATTTTCTTATTAGCAAAGTTGTAACATAATGGATGCTGCAAGGCACAATAACATTCGCTACACACGACAAGAAAGGAAATACCTATGCAAGACGTTGTAATCGTTGCTGCGGGTCGTACCGCTGTTGGTAGTTTTAATGGAACACTGAGCTCTGTGGCTGCAAGCGACCTGGGCGCTACAGTAATCAAGGGCCTGCTGGAAAAAACCGGAATCGAAGGTAGCCAGGTTGATGAAGTGATCCTGGGTCAGGTTTTGACAGCAGGCTGCGGTCAAAACCCAGCGCGTCAGGCAACCATCAAAGCCGGTCTGCCTGAAACAACTTCTGCCATGACCATCAATAAGGTTTGTGGTTCCGCACTTAAAGCACTACACCTGGCGACTCAAGCGATCCGCTTGGGCGATGCCGATATCATCATCGCCGGTGGTCAGGAAAACATGTCTCTGTCAGCTCACGTACTGCCTAACTCCCGTAATGGTCAGCGCATGGGGAACTGGAACCTACAGGACACCATGATTGTTGACGGTCTGTGGGATGCGTTCAACGATTACCACATGGGTATCACCGCTGAAAACCTGGCTGAAAAATACTCCGTCACTCGTGAAGAGCAGGATGCCTTTGCAGCCCTGTCTCAGCAAAAAGCAGAAGAAGCGATCAAAGGCGGCCGTTTTGCCGATGAAATCATCCCTGTTACCATCCCTCAACGTAAAGGTGATCCAATTGTCTTTGATACCGACGAGAACGCTCGCTTCGGTACAACGGCTGAAAAGCTGGCCGGTATGCGCCCAGCATTCAAGAAAGACGGTACAGTCACCGCAGGTAACGCCTCTACCATTAACGATGGCGCAGCTGCGGTAATCCTGTGTAGCGCAGCAAAAGCTGAAGAGCTGGGCCTGCCTGTACTGGCTAAGATCAAAGCTTACTCTAATGTAGGTGTAAACCCTGAGATCATGGGTATTGGTCCTGCGCCTGCCACTCGCGCCTGTCTGGAAAAAGCAGGTTGGAGCCTGGATGATCTGGATCTGGTTGAAGCCAACGAAGCGTTTGCCTCTCAAGCACTGAGTGTAAACAAAGAGCTGGGTTGGGACACGTCGAAAGTGAACGTTAATGGTGGCGCTATCGCTATCGGTCACCCAATCGGTGCTTCCGGCTGTCGTATCCTGGTATCCCTGGTACACGAAATGATCAAGCAAGATGCGAAGAAGGGTCTGGCGACTCTGTGTATCGGCGGCGGTCTGGGTGTTGCTCTGGCCGTTGAGCGTGATTAATACGCGTTAGCTGTTTGGTATAGATTAAGCCCACGCTTGATCTGATACCAAGAAGCGAAGTACAAAACCGAAGTCAATTGCGGCTTCGGTTTTTTATTGCCCGCCATAAAAGCAGGCAGAAACAAAAACGGGCCGCATAAGCGACCCGTTTTTTTAAAGCATTTTGTGAAGAAAAGCTTACTCGGCTTCTGCCAGAGTAGCCGCTTTCTCTTCTTCAGATACTTCTTTCACACTCAGTTTCACACGGCCGCGGTTGTCCACGTCCAGAACTTTAACTGCAATTACGTCACCTTCTTTCAGGTAATCGCTGACTGCGTTAACACGCTCTTGTGCAATCTGAGAGATGTGTACCAGACCATCCTGACCCGGCAGGAAGTTAACAAAGGCACCAAAGTCAGCCAGACGTACTACAGTACCTTTATAAACCGCACCGATTTCAGCTTCGGCTGTAATGCCTGCTACTTCGTCGATCGCCATTTGTGCCGCAGCTTTGTTCTCTGCGTAGATCTTAACAGTACCGTCGTCGTCGATATCGATAGATGCACCGGTACGCTCACAGATAGAACGAATAGTTGCACCGCCTTTACCAATTACGTCACGAATCTTCTCAGGATCGATCTTCAACTGAGTCATGGCCGGTGCATTTTCAGACAGCGTCTCACGACCTGTACTGATCACCTTATTCATCTCACCCAGAATGTGCAGACGCGCATTCAGAGCTTTATTCAGAGCCACTTCCATGATCTCTTCGTTGATACCTTCGATCTTGATATCCATCTGCAGAGCAGTGATACCTTCGGAAGTACCTGCAACTTTAAAGTCCATATCACCCAGGTGATCTTCGTCACCCAGAATATCGGTCAGAACAGCAAAGCCGTTGTCCTCTTTAACCAGACCCATTGCGATACCGGCAACCGGTGCTTTCAGAGGCACACCCGCATCCATCAGAGCCAGAGACGCACCACAAACAGACGCCATAGAGCTGGAACCGTTGGATTCAGTAATTTCAGAAACCACACGGATAGAGTATGGGAACTCTTCTTCAGTTGGCAGAACTGCTTGCACACCACGACGGGCCAGACGACCGTGACCGATCTCACGACGCTTAGGACCACCCATAAAGCCTGCTTCACCTACAGAGTATGGAGGGAAGTTATAGTGCAGCATGAACGGGTCGCGTACTTCACCGGCCAGAGTTTCAGTCATCTGTGCATCACGAGCCGTACCCAGAGTAGCCGTTACGATAGCCTGAGTCTCACCACGGGTGAACAGGGCAGAACCGTGAGTTTTAGCCAGCATACCCACTTCAACGTTAATACCACGAACAGTATCCTGATCACGGCCGTCGATACGTGGCTCACCGTTTACTACGGATTGACGTACGGTTTGTTTTTCCAGGCTGCTGAAGGCTGACTTAATCGCATCCGCAGATGGACCGGTCTCTTCGTTAGCCAGTTTTTCAACAGCTTCAGCTTTCAGTTCACCCAGAGCCGCATAACGGTCCTGTTTGATAGTAATCTTGTAAGCTTCTTTAATCTTATCAGCGTAAGCCAGAGAAACCAGTTGCTTGGTTTCAGTGTCTTCAGACGGAGCTTGCCAGTCCCAGGCAGGTGTCGCTACTTCAGCGGCAAACTCACGTACAGCCTGAACTACAGCTTGCATCTCTTTATGAGCAAACAGTACCGCACCCAGCATTTCGTCTTCGGTCAGTTCTTCTGCTTCAGACTCAACCATCAGTACCGCACTTTCAGTACCAGCAACCACCATGTCCAGCAGAGACTCTTCCAGCTTCTCTTTGTTTGGGTTCAGCAGGTAACCTTCATCATCAGAGAAACCAACACGCGCCGCACCCACAGGGCCGTTGAAAGGTACACCGGATACAGCCAGAGCTGCAGAGGTGCCGATCATGGCTACGATATCAGGGTTGTTGATCTTGTCCGCAGACATCACTGTACAGATCACCTGTACTTCATTCATAAAGCCGTCTGGGAACAGAGGACGAATTGGACGGTCGATCAGACGAGAGGTCAGGGTCTCGTTTTCAGTAGGACGACCTTCACGCTTAAAGTAACCGCCAGGGATTTTACCTACTGCGTAAGTTTTTTCCTGGTAGTGAACAGACAGTGGAAAAAAGCCCGCATCCGGTGCCGCATCTTTCTTGGCGACAACCGTACACAGCACAGAGGTGCCACCCATAGTAGCCATTACAGCACCAGTGGCCTGACGGGCAATACGGCCCGTTTCAAGCGTTACGGTCTCATTGCCGTATGTAAAAGTCTTAGTAACCGGATTCACGGTAATTTCCTTCCAATATCTATTGCTTTCTATGTGTGCGTTATTTTCACACAAAGAAGCCCGCTATCAAAGTGATAGCGGGCTTCAAAGGGCAATCTATTGTCAATGAGTAAAAATGCTCAAGAACAAAGAGCCATATGTCCTGCGGACAACGTAGCTAATATTAGCGACGCAGACCCAGACGCTTGATCAGAGAGCTGTAACGGCCCAGATCTTTCTTCTTCAGGTAGTCCAGCAGCTTACGACGCTGGTTTACCATGCGAATCAGACCACGACGAGAGTGGTGATCTTGCTTGTTCGCTTTGAAGTGGCTTTGCAGACCATTGATGTTGTGAGTCAGCAGAGCAACCTGAACTTCAGGAGAACCAGTATCGCCTTCAGCTTGCTGGTATTCTTTTACGATTTCTGCTTTCTTTTCTGCAGACAGTGCCATGGTACTTCTCCAATAAAAAAATATGCAATGAAAGAAAAGTTCGGGATAACCGTGCATATTTACAGTTATCCTAGCTGTGGTTGACCGAGTAGAACCCAATCAACCCACAGATTAAGTCAGCGCAATTATCTACCGTTTATAAACGGGATAAAGGCACTGACTAAAAATTCGTTAATTTTTCACAATGAAAAATAGGATGCTACTTAAGCCTAACTGATCTTTTAGCGTGATTTAGTGCTAAAAGAGATCAATCATTCTGCTCAGTGACGACAATACGTCGGGGCTGTAAACGCCCTTCATCTGTCGCTTCTGCCAGACCGATAAACTGGTCTTCAGCGTCGTATAAACGCACCATTCCGGTGAGGTTACCATCATTGGCGACATCCTGGCCGTGCAGGATACGCTGACTTTCCGTCGCTGACAAATTTTTCTGCGGGAAATGGGCCACTAAGACATCAGGACTCATCAGATAACCATCTAACGACAGCTCCTGATCACGCTCGCTCTGCAGTTGATCCATATCGATCATGGCATCCGCAGCAAAACCACCGGTATGGGTACGATGCAGGCTGATCAGGTGAGCACCTGGACCCAACGCCTCTGCCATATCTTCTGCCAGGGTACGCACATAGGTACCCTTAGAGCAGCGCACGGAGAAGGTCAAATCTGGACTCTGCCAACTGATCAATTCGATCTGGAAAATCGTCACCGGGCGCGGTTTGCGCTCAACGGTTTTCCCTTCACGAGCCAATTTATACAGCGGCTGACCATTCTGTTTCAGAGCAGAATACATCGGCGGTACCTGTTCAACATCACCGGTAAACTGATCCATCACCTGACGAATCTGTTCTTCGGTAATCTCAGGAACCGGACGCTCTTCGATCATCTCACCATCGGCATCACCACTGTCGGTGATCTGGCCCAAACGGGCACAGGCGATATAAGCCTTATCGGCATCAAGCAGATAGCTGGAAAACTTGGTGGCTTCACCAAAACAGAGAGGCAGCAGACCGGTCGCCATAGGATCCAGGTTGCCGGTGTGGCCACCCTTACTGGCATTTAACATGGCGCGTACACGTTGCAGCGCCTTGTTACTGGAAATACCGGTCGGCTTATTTAATAGCAAAACGCCGGAAATATTCCGACCTTTACGTCGACGGGCCACAGGGCTCAGCCCTCCTGCTGATTATCAGCAGCGTCTGAACCACTGCGCGCGTTGTCTTCTGCTACAGCCTTATCAATCAGGCTGGAGAGCTTTTGCCCCTGTACCAGAGCAACATCATAACGGAAGCGCAGGTGTGGCAGTACACGCAGCTTGATCGCTTTACCGATCTCACGACGTAGAAAACCTGTCGCACTGTTCAGTACCTTCAGGTCTTCTTTCGCTTCTTCTTCCGTATCTTTGCCCAATATAGTGACATAGACATCCGCATGACCCAGGTCCGGGCTGATCTTGACGTGATTAACCGTCACCATCCCCAGACGTGGATCTTTAACTTGAAACTGAATCAGTTGAGCCAGCTCCTTCTGGAGCTGCTCACCAATTCGGTCCGTACGCTTGAACTCACGGGACATTCAGATTGAATCCTCAGTAAGATTACAGCGTGCGCTCAACTTTAACTTTGTCAAAGACTTCGATCTTATCGCCTTCTTTCACATCGTTATAGTTCTTCACGCCGATACCACATTCGACACCGTTACGTACTTCGTTAACGTCATCTTTAAAGCGACGCAGGGATTCCAGCTCACCTTCATAGATTACAACGTTGTCACGCAGCACACGGATCTTCTTATTGCGGTAAACCGTACCCTCAACCACCATACAGCCAGCAATTGCACCCAGTTTCGGAGAACGGAAGACATCACGCACTTCGGCGATACCCACAATCTCTTCTTTATATTCAGGTGCCAGCATACCGGTCATGGCTTGTTTCACGTGATCAATCAGTTCGTAGATCACGCTGTAATAGCGCAGATCGATCTCTTCACGCTCAACGATACTACGGGCAGAAGCATCCGCACGCACGTTAAAGCCTACCAGTACGGCGCTAGACGCTAGGGCCAGGTTTGCATCAGTTTCCGCGATACCACCCACACCAGAGGAGATGATATTCACCTTCACTTCATCGGTCGACAGATCTTGCAGTGCTGCACTGATCGCTTCCAGGGAACCACGTACGTCGGTTTTCAGCACCACGTTCAGGTTAGCCACTTCACCTTTGCCCATGTTCTCAAACATGTTCTCCAGTTTAGCAGCCTGCTGGCGAGCCAGTTTCACATCACGGAATTTACCCTGACGGAACAGCGCCACTTCACGGGCCTTACGCTCATCCTGAACTACGGTGAACTCATCGCCCGCATCAGGCGTACCATCTAAACCCAGAATTTCAACTGGAATGGAAGGGCCCGCTTCTTCTGTTTGATGACCATTTTCATCAATCAGTGCACGCACACGACCATAGTGAACGCCTGCCAGAACCATATCACCTTTGCGCAGGGTGCCGTTCTGAACCATTACCGTTGAAACAGGGCCACGACCTTTATCAAGGCGCGCTTCGACTACCACACCTTTCGCTGGCGCTTCCGGTACTGCAGTCAGCTCCAGAATTTCAGCCTGTAACAGTACGGCATCCAACAGCTCATCAACACCCGTACCTGCTTTAGCAGATACATGAACGAAAGGAACGTCACCGCCCCATTCTTCAGGGATCACTTCTCTAGCGGCCAGTTCAGTTTTCACACGATCTGGATCAGCCGCTTCTTTATCAATCTTGTTCACTGCAACAACGATAGGTACGCCTGCCGCTTTCGCGTGCTGAACCGCTTCTTCTGTCTGAGGCATCACGCCATCGTCAGCCGCTACAACCAGGATCACCACGTCAGTGGCTTTGGCACCACGGGCACGCATCGCAGTAAAAGCAGCGTGACCTGGGGTATCCAGGAAGGTCACCATACCGTGACCGGTTTCTACATGGTAAGCACCGATGTGCTGGGTAATACCACCGGACTCACCATCAGCAACCTTGGCACGACGGATGTAATCCAGTAGGGAGGTTTTACCGTGATCAACGTGACCCATCACGGTCACAACTGGCGCACGGGTTACTTCCTTACCTTCGTAGCTGATCGCATCCAGGAAGTCATCTTCCAGGGCGTTATCATTGATAAGCTTGAACTTGTGACCCATCTCTTCTACTACGATCTGCGCAGTATCCTGATCGATCACTTGATTAATGGTCGCCATAGCGCCCATATTAAACATAACCTTGATCACTTCAGCGGCTTTAACAGCCATTTTCTCAGCCAGTTCACTGACTGTGATCGCTTCTGGAATCGATACCTCACGCACAATAGGTGCCGTTGGCTTTTCAAAACCATGTTCGCGCTTAGGTTCATTACGACGATCATTACCGCGCGCGCCTTTTTGACCTTTGCGTGCACCACGACTGTCTTTCTTACCACCGCCGCGACGACCATCTTCACTAGCAAAAGAAGGTTTGTTACCGCTGCGCTTGCCTTTACCGGCAGGCTTGCTTGGTGCTGCATCCTGATCACGGAACTTCTTCTCGCGTACAGGTTTTTCTGTCTTCTGCTCTACTGGCGCTGCTTCCGCAGGCTTAGACTGACGCTCACCAGTGGACTTAGCTCGCGCTGCATCCGCTTGCTTACGCTTAGCCGCTTCATCGGCTTTACGCCTAGCATCCGCTTCAGCTTTGGCCTTAGCCTCTGCTTCAGCTTTGGCTTTCGCCTCAGCGTCTGCTTTGGCTTTGGCTTCTGCTTCAAGCTCAGCTTCGTTGCGCTTCACATAAGTACGCTTTTTACGCACTTCGATATTAACCGTCTTCTTACCCGCACCCGTTTTCAGTTTGCTGGTTGTACGACGCTTCAGCGTAATCTTGCCTGGCTCAGCAGTATCACCACCGTGACTCTTCTTCAGAAAAGCCAACAGTGTTTGCTTGTCTTTCTCAGATACAGCTTCGTCCTGACGCTTATGTGGCAGGCCTGCTTCGCTCATCTGCTCCAGCAAACGGTCCACAGGTCGGTTCACACTTTCGGCAAACTCTTTTACAGTTGTTTCTGCCATTCATTTCTCTCCTGTGACTTCTACGCTTACTCGCCGTCTTCAAACCATGGGGCACGAGCCGTCATAATCAGCTGGCCAGCCTTCTCTTCAGACATGCCTTCAATATCCAGCAAGTCTTCAATCGACTGTTCTGCCAGATCTTCCATTGTGCAAATGCCTTTGCTGGCAAGCACATAGGCCAGGTGTTTATCAACACCTTCCATATTCAGCAGATCTTCCGCAGGTTCTGAGTCTTCCAGCTGCTCTTCAGTAGCAATAGCCAGATTCAACAACTCATCTTTCGCACGGCTGCGCAGTTCTTTAACTAAATCTTCATCAAAGCCTTCGACGCTCAACATCTCATCAATAGGCACATATGCAATCTCTTCCAGCGAAGTGAAACCTTCTTCCACCAGTACACGAGCCAACTCTTCATCAACATCCATATGATTGATAAACAGTTGTACGATACTGTCGAACTCTTCACCTTGCTTGGCGTCCGCTTCCTCTTCCGTCATCACGTTCAGCTTCCAGCCGGTCAGTTCACTGGCCAGACGCACGTTCTGTCCATTACGACCGATGGCCTGAGCCAGATTTTCGGAATTTACAGCGACATCCATCTCGTTTTTATCTTCATCAACGATGATAGAAGCCACATCAGCCGGAGCCATAGCATTGATCACTAACTGAGCTGGGTTATCGTCCCACAGCACAATATCAACACGCTCATTACCCAGCTCGGAAGACACTGCTTGTACACGGGAGCCACGCATACCAACACAAGCACCCACAGGGTCAATACGCTTATCGTTGGTCTTAACCGCAATCTTAGCACGCTGGCCAGGGTCACGGGCGGCACCGCGAATTTCGATCAGCTGTTCTGCAATTTCAGGTACTTCTATGCGGAACAACTCGATCAGGAACTCAGGGCAGGCACGGCTCAGAATTAACTGAGAAGCACGGGCATCCGGGCGAACTTCAGCCAGCAGAGCACGAACACGATCATTGATGCGGTATTTTTCACCAGTAATCATCTCGTCACGTGCCAGGTAGCCTTCAGCATTGTTACCCAGATCTACAATAATGCCATCACGGGTCACTTTCTTGACAGAACCGTTAACGACCTCACCCTGCTTCTCTTCGTACTGACGAACAATCTCAGCACGCTCAGCTTCACGTACTTTCTGTACGATCACTTGTTTCGCAGTCTGAGCGGCAATACGACCAAACTCAGCAGATTCAATCTGCTCTTCGATCACATCACCCACATTCAGATCAGGGTTCTGTTTTTGAGCATTGGTCAGGGAGATCTCGTAATCCAGGTCATCCAGCTCAATATCTTCCACTACGTGCCAACGGCGGAAAGTATCGTAATCACCGGTTTTACGGTTGATCACCACCCGAACTTCAGCTTCTTCGTCATCTAAGCGCTTTTTGGAGGCACTTGCCAGAGCAAGTTCGATTGCCTCAAAAATAACTTCTTTGGAAACGCCTTTCTCGTTTGAAACGGCATCTACTACCAGAAGAATTTCTTTACTCATGCCATTGCCTCAACAAAAAGTCCTTAATTATCAAACTGCGGCACTACTCGGGCCTGCTCAATATTTTCAATCGGGAAACAGTATTCATCCTGATCGACCACTAACAACACTTCGTCGTCATTTTCAATGCCGTTCAGTATGCCGGTAAACTTGCGGCGGCCCTCGTAGGCCAGATTCAGACGCAGGCTTACTTTATGTCCTTTATAACGTGCAAACTGTTCAATCGTGAACAGGGGGCGATCCATTCCGGGGGATGATACTTCCAGGGTATATTCACTGCTGATAGGATCTTCGACATCCAGCACACCACTAAACTGGCGACTAACTTCCGCACAGTTATCGACGGTGATGCCGTTAGGACTATCAATAAAGACACGCAGTAATGAATGATTCCCCTGAGGCTTATATTCAAGTCCCCAGAATTCCAGCCCCAGCGCTTCGACCACTGGCTTGGCCAGCTCGATCAGCAAAGTCTCTTTCTTTGCCATCTCTCACCCCAAATATGCTGAAACTTTTTTCGTAGCTAACAAAAAGCCCCTATAAAAGGGGCTTTTTGTTATTTGAAATTGGTAGCGGGGGCCGGATTTGAACCGACGACCTTCGGGTTATGAGCCCGACGAGCTACCAGGCTGCTCCACCCCGCATCAATGAAGGAGCGCATTATATTGACTCTAGTACAGATAGTCAACAAATGCTTAGATACTGCTCAACTTATATATAACACAGCATCTTGTCGCAATAACCAAGCAGAGCATTAAAACACTTTTACTTGCGCTATTGGATCCAGCACTTATCAGAGCAAACAACTATTACTACCGATAAGCAAAAGGCAGATAAACGACTCGCTTATTCTGACCTTGAATTGGTAGCGGGGGCCGGATTTGAACCGACGACCTTCGGGTTATGAGCCCGACGAGCTACCAGGCTGCTCCACCCCGCATCAACATATCCTTAATATAACACACTTATTTCTAAGTGTCTGCAAATTAAGGAAAAACTTGGTGCCGAAAGCGGGACTTGAACCCGCACGTCCATAAGGACACCACCCCCTCAAGATGGCGTGTCTACCAATTCCACCACTTCGGCAACATTAACACTACGCTTATTTTATATCCAAAAGCGCTTATTCGCTTGGCACATCACCGTTAGACGGTGCTGCATCTTCCTCCAGAGTAGGCAGAGTACTCGCTTCTTTAACAGCTTCCTCAGTCACAAGACCTGTGGTTGCCGCAGCGTTACTCGTTTTTGCCTGCTGACTGGCATAAACCGCCAAAGCCAGACTGGTTGCGAAAAACAGGGCGGCAATTATAGCGGTAATACGACCCAAAAAGCTAGTATTACCTGTGCTACCAAAAATGGTTTGTGAAGCACCGCCACCAAAAGAAGCACCCGCCTCTGCACCTTTACCCTGCTGAATCATTACAAGACCGATCAGAGCAACCGACAGAACTACGTGTACCGCTAAGATAATCGTTTCCATCAAACTAACCTGTGTTCAATTAATCCGCCTGACGGCAGATTGAGATAAATTCTTCGGCCACCAGGGATGCACCACCCACCAGAGCCCCATCAATATCCGGTTGAGCAAAGAGCTCACCCGCATTAGAGGCCTTCACACTACCTCCATACAGAATAGAGACAGCCTCAGCCTGCTGCACATCATATCCCGCCAGTTGCTGACGAATAGCCTGATGAACGTCCTGAGCCTGTGCACTGGTTGCCGTTTTTCCTGTACCAATAGCCCAGACAGGCTCATAGGCAACAACCAGCTGAGACCACTGCTCAACGGTTAACTCATCCAGCACCACCTTGATCTGACCCAGCACAACACCCAAGGTATGGCCTGCTTCGCGCTGTTCCAGAGTTTCACCTACACACAGTACAGCAACCAGGCCAGCCTCTACAGCCGCTTTAACCTTAGCAACCACCAGGGCATCAGTTTCACTGTAAATTGCCCTGCGCTCCGAATGACCGATCAGAACATGGCTCATACCCAGCTCTGTTAACATGGACACAGAAACCTCACCGGTGAACGCCCCGGAAGCCTGCTCACTACAGTTTTGAGCACCCACAGCCACCTTATCGCCTGCCAGCGCCTGAGCCTGGGTCAGATAGGGTGCAGGAGGACAAACCAGGATCTGAGCCTGAGTTTCTTCACTAACTTCTACTAAACGGGGCAAGAGGTTATTGACCAGCTCCAAAGAACCGTTCATTTTCCAGTTGCCGGCAACGATTTTCTTACGCATGGCAATTCCACTAATTCAGGGCGCAAAATATTACTGCAAGCCACTGCCGCTGACAAGCGCATGCGGCTAAATACGGGCGACTTCCTGCTCAATTACCTGAGCTAATGACTCCGCCAGCAGACGAATCTCACTTTCACTCTCTCCTTCGGTCATTACCCGGATCAAAGGTTCCGTACCTGACGGACGCAATAACAGGCGGCCACTACCATCCAGCTTAGCTTCAACATCTGCGATGGCTTGCTGAACCGCGTCTGCATTTTGCACCTCAGCTGCCCCCTTATTACCCAGACGCACATTGATCAGCACTTGAGGCAGCTTGGCTAAACCCTCTAACATTTCAGTTAGACTCTTATTATTATGTTTCATCGCTGCCAGCACCTGCAGGGCCGAAACGATACCATCACCCGTGGTCTGTACATGCTTGCATACCAGATGGCCGGAGTTTTCCCCCCCTAACAACCAATCATTCACCTGGAGCTGCTCCATCACATAACGGTCGCCTACTTTGGCACGGATAAAAGGAATATCCATCCTCTTAAAAGCCTGCTCCAGACCGAAGTTAGTCATCAAGGTACCGACTACTCCACCATTCAATGTGCCTTGCTGCTGCATATCTTTAGCAATGATATAGAGCAGATCATCACCGTCCAGGATACGCCCGGCCTGGTCGACCATTACTAGACGATCACCATCGCCATCAAAGCCAATACCCAGATCAGCCTGCTGCCCTAATACCGCCGCCTGTAGTGCAACAGGGTGTGTAGACCCCACCTCTTTATTGATATTCAGACCATCCGGCTTGGCACCAATTGAACTTACATTTGCACCGAGTTCTTCAAATACTGCTGGAGCAATATGATAAGTCGCACCATGGGCACAATCTAACACGATCTTTAAGCCATTGAGATCATAGCCGTTCGGGAAGGTACTTTTACAAAATTCAATATAGCGCCCAGCAGCATCATCAATACGGCGGGCCTTTCCAAGTTTATCAGGGGCAACCGTACTCATCTCCTGATCCAACATCGCTTCAATCTGTAGCTCGGTATCATCCGGCAGCTTGGTACCGCTCGCAGAGAAGAATTTAATGCCATTATCGGCAAACGGGTTATGGGACGCGCTGATCACAATTCCAGCCTGAGCATGGAAGGTGCGGGTCAGATAAGCGATACCTGGAGTAGGCATAGGGCCGAGCAGATAAACATCCATCCCTGCCGCAGACAAACCAGCCTCCAGCACAGATTCAAACATATAGCCAGAAATACGGGTATCTTTACCAATCAAAATACGGTTGTGGCCCTGCTGGTTAAACACCTTACCTGCAGCCCAACCCAGCCTCAGTACAAACTCAGGGGTAATAGGATACTCACCTACGGTGCCACGGATACCATCGGTACCAAAATATTTACGACTCATATGTAATTATTTCGCCTCTAAAACGGCAGCCAGAATCTTTAGCGCATCTACTGTTTCGGCCACATCATGCACACGAACAATACCTGCACCACGCTCAGCACACAGCGTAGCACTGATAATACTAGCCGGTAGACGGTCGACTACTTCCCGTCCTGTTACAGCACCCAACATACTCTTACGCGAGGTGCCCGTCAGAACCGGATAACCCATGGCCAGAATATCCGGCAGGTGTTTAATCAAACTAAAATTGTGCTCCACAGTTTTACCAAAGCCATAACCGGGATCGAGAATAATCTTATCCGCTGATATGCCCGCCTGCTCACAAACCTGCACCCGTTGAGTAAAAAACTGTTTTAACTCGGCAAGCAGATCCTGATAACTGGGTTGCTGCTGCATATCTTTAGGTTGCCCCTGCATATGCATCAAACATACGGGTAAACCTGTGCCGGCCGCGGCTTCAACAGCACCCTCCCGCTGCAGAGCACGCACATCATTAATCAGACCGGCCCCCACTTTGGCCGCTTCAGTGATGACGGCAGGTGTACTGGTATCCACCGAGATCACGGCATCAAAACGCGCGTTAATGGCTTCAACCACAGGCACAACACGCTCCAGCTCCTCCTGTTCTGTCACAGGGTCGGCACCGGGTCGGGTGGACTCACCACCAATATCAATTAAAGTAGCGCCTTCCTGCAACATACGTTCGGCATGGCGCAACGCCTGGTCCAAACCATGATGCTGGCCGCCATCGGAAAAAGAATCAGGAGTGACATTGAGGATCCCCATCACCTGAGGAGTATTCAGGTCCAGGGTGCGGGTGGCAAAAGAAAAAGGGCGTGATTCCTGTGCTGACATCAAGGTAACTCGACTTGAAAATCAAACACTTTAAATCACGCCCCGGTATCAGGCAACCAGATCAGTGCAGGTTATTCTGATCTTTATCATCACCTTTGTTTTCAGTATCAGTTTTTGACTGATGATCCTGAGAAGAGATGTCTGACTTAATCTCAGAAATCACATCGTCCGCAGAGGCTGATTTCGCGGCCTCAGCTTCATGTTTCTCAGTCCAACCCTCTGGAGCCGCTGGCACCTTACCTTCCATAATACTGTCGATCTGTTTAGCATCGATGGTTTCGTACTTCATCAAAGCATCGGCCATCATATCCAGCTTATCGCGATTTTCAGTCAGAATAGTAAAGGCACGCTCGTAACACTCATCGATTACTTTGCGCACTTCTTTGTCCAGCTTACTGTTGGTTTCTGCAGAACCAAATTTACCAGCGCCGCCGCCGCCAGGACCACCCAGGAACTGATGAGACTCATCTTCGTTATACATCAGAGGACCCAGTTCACGGGATAAGCCCCACTTAGCCACCATATTATGGGCTATCTCAGTAGCACGCTTAATATCGTTCGCCGCACCTGTGGTCACACCGTCGAACCCCAAGGTCATCTCTTCGGCAATACGGCCACCGTATAGGCTACAGATCTGACTCAGCAGACCAGTACGGCTTTGGCTGTAACGATCTTCCTCTGGCAGGAACATGGTCACACCCAGCGCACGACCACGAGGAATGATGCTCACCTTATAAACCGGATCATGCTCAGGCACCATACGACCGACAATCGCGTGACCTGCTTCGTGATAGGCTGTATTCAGCTTCTCTTTTTCTGACATCACCATGGACTTACGCTCAGTGCCCATCATGATCTTATCTTTCGCCAGATCAAACTCATCCATGCCAACCAGACGCTTATCTGAACGGGCTGCAAACAGTGCCGCCTCGTTCACCAGGTTCGCCAAGTCCGCACCAGAGAAGCCTGGAGTACCACGGGCAATAATTGCTGGATTGACATTCTCAGCAATCGGCACCTTACGCATATGTACCTTCAGGATCTGCTCACGACCACGAATATCCGGCAAACCTACGGTCACCTGACGGTCAAAGCGACCAGGACGCAGCAGTGCAGGGTCCAGTACATCCGGACGGTTAGTCGCAGCAATCACGATGACACCATCGTTGGGTTCAAAACCATCCATCTCAACCAGCAGCTGGTTCAGAGTTTGCTCTCGCTCATCGTGACCACCTCCCATGCCAGAACCCCGGTGACGACCGACCGCATCAATCTCATCGATAAAGATGATACACGGCGCTTGTTTCTTCGCCTGGTCGAACATGTCACGTACGCGGGATGCACCCACACCAACAAACATCTCAACAAAGTCAGAACCTGAAATCGTGAAGAAAGGCACCTTAGCCTCGCCAGCAATCGCTTTAGCCAGCATGGTTTTACCAGTACCCGGTTGACCTACCATCAAAACACCGCGAGGAATCTTACCGCCCAAGCGCTGGAACTTACCCGGATCACGCAGGAAGTCCACCAGCTCTTTTACCTCTTCCTTAGCCTCGTCAACACCAGCTACATCAGCAAAAGTGGTTTTGATCTGATCCCGCGTCAGCAAACGGGCTTTGGACTTACCAAAGCTCATGGGGCCTTTGCCGCCACCCCCGCCGCCCTGCATCTGGCGCATAAAGAAGATAAAGATCGCCAGAATGATCAAAATCGGGAAACTGGCCACCAGCAGACGGGACCACATGCTCTGCTGCTCAGGCATGCGGCCTTCTACGATCACCTGATGACGAATGAGATCGTCCATCAACTTAGGATCCTGGACCGCAGGGCGTATGGTTTCGAACCGACTGCCATCAATACGCTCACCCTGAATGGTGTAGCCATCGACCACAACCTTACGCACCTGATCCTGCTGAATTTCCTCGACAAATTCCGAGTAATTCATGCGCAGTGGCGAAGAGTCGACACTGAAATTGTTAAATACTGTCAATAACACCGCAGCAATAATCAGCCACAGAATTAAATTTTTTGCCATATCGTTCAAGGGCTCACCCTCTGTTTGACCGCTTTGTATACCTGAAACCAGGCTTTGTAGTAGACCATACTATACTCTGTTCGGTTCAACTATCCGACCAGGGTTTAGCCTTTAAATCCTTTTGCCAGCAGATAAACCTCCCGGGAACGGGCTCGGGAAGCTTCAGGCTTGCGGGTTATTACGCTTTTAAAGCTATCTCGGATCTGTTGCAGATATTGATCAAACCCCTCACCCTGAAAGACTTTAGCCAGAAAAACGCCATCTTTTTTCAGGGTACGCGTTGCCAGATCCAATGCAAGCTCCACCAGATACATAGCTTTTGGCTGATCAATGGCCGCCATACCACTCATATTAGGGGCCATATCAGAAATAACAAGATCAACCGGACGCTCGCCAATGGCTGCCATGATCTGATCGTAAACTGCATCCTCTGTAAAATCCCCCTGAATAAAGGTCACATCGGCAATGGGCTCCATCTCCAGAATATCGGATGCGATAACAACGCCACTATCCCCCACCTTCTCGATAGCAATCTGTGACCAGCCACCTGGGGCCGCCCCCAAATCCACGACCGTCATACCGGGACGAAAGAGACGATCCTTCTCATTCATCTCCAGCAGCTTGTAACTGGCCCTGGAGCGATAACCGTCCTCCTTGGACCGCTGCACATATTGATCATCAAAGTGTTCTTTTAACCAGCCTGCACTGGATTTTGATCTGCCCACAAAAAATTCCTGCTAACTTATTTCAGGGAGTTATTATCAACTGACTTGCTCTTAGCTACAATGTGGGTTTAATTTTCGCCAAATTCAAGGCAACAATCTTCTGGAAGCTCTATGCCATTAACATCTGCTACTAAAAAACAGTATCGCGCCATTGCTCACCATCTGAATCCTGTTGTGATCGTATCTGAAAACGGTCTCAGCGAAGGATTAATCACAGAGGTTGATCGTGCACTGACGGATCATGAACTGATCAAGGTTCGCATCAGTGTGGCCGACCGCGAAAGCAAGGGACTGTTAATTGAAGAGATCTGCCAGCAGACTCAGGCAGAACTGGTACAAACGATCGGTAAGATGGCAGTCCTGTTCCGTAAATCCACTGAACAAAACCACAAACTGTCCAATCTAGTGCGCTACGAGCATTACCTGAATCGCTAATCACGACCAATCAGCTCAAAGAGAAATCAGTTGGATTTGACTGGATCTCATTGAGCGTTCTGGCGGCACTGATACTTCTGTAGAATGTGAGTCATGCCAGTTTTTATCAAAAAGGGGGCATACGCCCCCTTTTTTACGAATAGATCAGATGTGATGCACCTCTGAAATCTCGTATTCCACTTCACCGCCAGGTGTGATAACTACGGCTACATCACCTTCTTCTTTACCCACTAAAGCGCGGGCAATCGGCGAGTTCACAGAGATCTTACCGGCTTTGATATCCGCTTCATCATCACCCACAATCTGATAACGCACTTCGTCGTCAGTATCCAGATTGATCAGATCAATGGTGGTACCAAAAATCACTTTACCGGTTTTGCTGATGGTTGTGACATCGATCACCTGAGCGGTAGACAGCTTGCCTTCCAGCTCCTGAATGCGACCTTCGATGAACCCCTGCTGCTCACGAGCTGCATGGTATTCAGCATTTTCTTTTAAATCACCGTGTTCACGGGCCTCAGCAATCGCTTCGATCACCCGTGGACGCTGAACAGTTTTCAGGTCATCCAGCTCCTCTCTGAGGCGCTTTTCACCTTCCACTGTCATCGGGAAACGGTTCATGCATTTACTCCTGAATGGATTTCCTGCAGGCGACGTACATTGATCTCGTCACCATACTCCAGTGCCATACAAACAGCCTTAGCTGCGGCTAAAGTCGTAGTGTAAGGTACTTTGTGCTGAAGTGCAGTACGACGGATGGTAGAAGAGTCTGCAATCGCCTTGCGACCTTCTGTGGTATTAACCACATAATCCACTTCGTCATTTTTCAGCATATCCACAATATGCGGACGACCTTCACTCACTTTATTAGCGATAGTAACAGGAATGTTCGCCGCTTCCAGTACCGCAGCAGTACCACGGGTCGCTAACAGTTCAAAGCCCAGCTTCTGCAGCGTTTTTGCAACATCAACGACACCGGCTTTATCGGCTTCACGTACACTCAGGATCACACGGCCACCTTTAGCTGGCATCTGCTCACCTGCACCTTGCTGGGCTTTCAGGAAGGCTTCAGCAAAGCTTTCACCGGTACCCATCACCTCACCGGTGGACTTCATTTCAGGGCCTAAGATCGGATCCACACCCTGGAATTTATTGAACGGGAACACCGCTTCTTTCACATTGTACAACGTCGGTACAATCTCTTTCGTGAAGCCCTGCTCCTCCAGAGAGATGCCTGTCATACAACGTGCAGCGATTTTAGCCAGAGAGGTGCCGATACACTTGGACACAAACGGTACGGTACGGGAAGCACGAGGGTTCACCTCGATTACGTAGATCACACCGTCTTGCCAGGCCAGCTGAACGTTCATCAGACCGACAACACCCAGTTCCAGCGCCATGCGCTTAACCATATCGCGCATCTGATCCTGAACATCGGAAGGCAGGCTGTATGGCGGCAGAGAACATGCGGAATCACCAGAGTGAACACCAGCCTGCTCAATGTGCTGCATAATACTGCCGATCACTACTTGCTTACCGTCAGATACCGCATCGATATCCACTTCAATCGCTGCATTCAGGAAGTGATCCAGCAGAACAGGACTGTCGTTAGACACCTGTACCGCAGTATTCATATAACGGTTCAGCTCTTCATCGCTGTAGACGATCTCCATCGCACGACCACCGAGTACATAGGATGGACGTACCACCAGAGGGTAACCGATCTTCTGAGCCAGCAGCAGCGCTTCATCCAGGCTGCGCGCCGTTGCATTAGGCGGCTGTTCCAGCTCCAGACGTTCAATCATCTTCTGGAAACGCTCACGGTCTTCCGCACGGTCGATCGCATCAGGAGTCGTACCAATAATCGGTACACCCGCAGCTTCCAGTTCACGAGCCAGCTTCAGAGGCGTCTGACCACCAAACTGCACGATCACGCCTTTTGGCTTCTCTTTATCGACAATTTCCAATACATCTTCCAGCGTAATCGGCTCGAAGAACAGACGATCAGAGGTATCGTAGTCGGTAGAAACCGTCTCTGGGTTACAGTTCACCATAATGGTTTCGTAACCGTCTTCACGAGCGGCCAGCGCCGCATGTACACAGCAGTAATCGAATTCGATACCCTGACCGATACGGTTAGGGCCGCCACCAATTACCATGATCTTGTCGCGGTCACTTGGGTCAGCCTCACACTCTTCTTCATAAGTGGAGTACATGTAAGCGGTATCAGAAGCGAATTCAGCGGCACAGGTATCAACGCGTTTATAAACCGGACGTACGCCCAGCTTCTGACGCAGCTTACGGAACTCTTTTTCTGATACGTCCAGCAGAGTCGACAGACGCTCATCAGAGAAGCCTTTACGCTTCAGACGGAAGATCACATCTTCATTCAGCTCCGCCATACCCATCTTGGCTACACGTTGCTCATCTTTGATGATGTCTTCGATCTGTACCAGGAACCAGGGATCAACACCGGTAATGGCGTACAGTTCATCAACACTCATACCCAGACGGAAAGCATCACCGATATACCAGATACGCTCAGCACCCGGATTCTGCAGCTCGCCTTTCAGTACTTCCAGATGATCTTCAGCCGTAGTATCCAGCACTGGATCAAAACCACTTGCACCCACTTCCAGACCACGCAGTGCTTTCTGCATCGATTCCTGAATAGTACGGCCAATCGCCATCACCTCACCCACAGACTTCATTTGAGTAGTCAGACGGTCATTGGCTTGTGGGAATTTCTCGAAGGTGAAACGAGGAATTTTAGTCACAACGTAATCGATGGACGGCTCAAACGACGCCGGAGTCTTACCGCCAGTGATATCGTTCTGCAGCTCATCCAGGGTGTAACCCACTGCCAGCTTAGCGGCGATCTTAGCAATCGGGAAACCGGTCGCTTTAGAGGCCAGAGCAGAGGAACGGGATACACGGGGGTTCATCTCAATCACAACCATACGGCCGGTCTTAGGACACTGACCGAACTGTACGTTAGAACCACCGGTTTCAACACCGATCTCACGCAGTACCGCCAGAGAGGCGTCACGCATGATTTGATATTCTTTATCGGTCAGAGTCTGTGCTGGAGCAACGGTGATGGAATCACCAGTGTGCACACCCATAGCATCGAAGTTTTCGATGGCACAAACGATGATGCAGTTGTCGTTTTTATCACGCACAACTTCCATCTCGTACTCTTTCCAGCCGATCAGGGATTCGTCAATCAGCAGCTCGCTGGTAGGCGACAGATCCAGACCACGGGTACAGATCTCTTCGAACTCTTCTTTGTTATACGCGATACCACCACCGGTACCACCCATAGTGAAAGAAGGACGAATAATACATGGGAAACCCAGCTTGGCTTGTACTTCCCAAGCTTCCTCCATGGAATGGGCAATATCGGCGCGTGGACACTCCAGACCGATGTTTTTCATCGCCCGGTCAAAACGCTCACGGTTTTCAGCTTTGTCGATGGTGTCGGCATTGGCACCAATCATCTCAACGCCAAACTCTTCCAGCACACCGTGCTTTTCAAGATCCAGGGCACAGTTAAGCGCTGTCTGGCCGCCCATGGTCGGCAGCACTGCATCCGGGCGCTCTTTCTCAATAATCTTAGCCACTGTCTGCCAGGTGATTGGCTCGATGTAGGTCGCATCAGCCATGGCAGGGTCGGTCATAATGGTCGCAGGGTTAGAGTTCACCAGAATAACCCGGTAACCCTCTTCACGTAGCGCCTTACACGCCTGAGCGCCAGAGTAATCGAACTCACAGGCCTGACCAATAATGATCGGGCCGGCACCCAGAATCAGAATACTTTCTATGTCGGTACGTTTTGGCATGGTAACTCACACACTAAAAATCAGATTGATAACAGGTTCAGCGCCTGGCGCTCACAAAGCGAATCTCTAACAAGACTCCACCCGCGAGCACCTAGTGTGCTGTTAACCGCGCTGCTCGGTAAAAGCCTTGATGTTTTCGATAAAACGATCAAACAGAGGTGCCACATCACGTGGACCCGGGCTTGCTTCAGGGTGCCCCTGGAAGCTGAACGCTTTCTTATCAGTACGCTCAATACCCTGCAGAGAGCCATCAAACAGAGACTTGTGGGTCGCACGCAGATTAGCTGGCAGATTGCTTTCTTCTACCGCAAAACCGTGGTTCTGACTGGTGATCATTACCGTCTTGTCATCCAGGTTCTGAACCGGGTGATTGGCACCGTGATGACCAAACTTCATCTTCTCCGTCTTCGCACCAGAGGCCAGAGCCAGCAGCTGGTGACCCAGGCAGATACCAAAGACAGGGATATCAGTTTCCAGAATCTCTTTAATCGCCGCAATCGCGTAATCACATGGCTCTGGATCACCGGGGCCATTGGACAGGAAAACACCGTCCGGATTCAGCGCCAGCACCTCGCTGGCAGGCGTTTGCGCCGGTACGACGGTCAGCTGGCAACCGCGCTCAACCAGCATACGCAGAATGTTGTGCTTCACACCGTAATCATAGGCCACTACGTGGAATGGCAACTCGCTGTCATCACGGTGGATATAGCCTTCACCCAGCGCCCATGTGGACTGGTTCCAGCGGTATGACTGACGGGTAGTCACTTCTTTGGCCAGATCCATGCCTTTCAGGCCTGGGAATGCCTTAGCGGCTTCCAGAGCAGCATCTTCAGAGATATCGCTACCAGCAATGATAGCGCCACGCAGAGAACCCTTTTCACGCAGAATACGGGTTAAACGACGGGTATCGATATCAGCGATAGCAACGATGCCATTTTCCTTCAGGTAATCATCCAGAGATTTCTGGTTACGGAAGTTGCTGGCTAAAAGAGGAAGATCTCGGATAATCAGGCCGGATGCACAAACGTTTTCAGATTCAACGTCTTCGCTGTTAGTACCTGTATTACCGATATGGGGGTAAGTGAGGGTTACAATCTGTTTGGTATAAGATGGATCGGTCAGGATTTCCTGATATCCGGTCATCGATGTATTAAATACCACCTCGCCACTGGTGATGCCGTCGTTGCCAATAGCAACACCCTTAAAAACACTGCCGTCTTCTAGGGCCAATATGGCTGGTCTAGTCAAGTCAACCTCCTCCCGTCACGCGATTCTGAACTGAAAACTCTGGGCTATAGCTGCAAAAAAGCGAGATGAAACAATGTTTCATCTCGCTTTTTTATTATTCGGTGTGATTTTTGGCCTGTCAGTTGGCCACTAATCTGCAGTATTTTATGCAATTTACCCCGGAGATGTCCACGATTATCCGCAGACAAGGGGGAAATTAATCAAACACAGGCATTGCGGTTTATCTCAATTCAGCACCGACAAATAGCTACAGCATCGCTTATTGCCATACTGTAGCTCTTCTTCTGTTATCTATTTCAGAGACAACACATCCTGCATATCAAACAGGCCCACTTCTTTATCCGCCAACCAACTACAGGCACGTACCGCACCTTTCGCAAAGGTCATACGGCTAGACGCCTTATGGGTAATCTCGATACGCTCACCTTCGGTGGCAAACAGTACGGTATGATCACCCACCACATCACCGGCACGAATGGTTTCAAAACCGATCTCTTTCTGCGTACGCGGACCAATCTGACCTTCACGACCATAGACCGCACACTCTTTCAGATCACGCCCCAGCGCATCGGCTACCGCTTCACCCATACGGATCGCAGTACCGGAAGGGGAATCCACCTTATGACGGTGGTGCGCTTCGATGATCTCCACATCGTAGTCATCACCCAAGGTCTTCGCTGCCAACTCCAACAGCTTCAGCGTCACGTTAACACCGACACTCATATTAGGCGCAAACATAATCGCCACTTTGTCGGCATAGGATTCAAGCTCAGCCTTTTCAGCCTCATTCAGACCTGTCGTGCCAATAATGATCTGCTTCTTATGCTCCGCACAGAACGCCAGGTTCTTCAATGTCGTTTGTGGCGAGGTGAAATCGATCAGCACATCAAAGTCATCTTTGGCGTCAGCCAGGCCACCCACAATCGCCACACCCAGCTTGCCAACACCTGCCACTTCACCGGCATCTGCACCAATCAGGGAGCTATCCGGCTCAACAATGGCCGCGCCCAGAGTCACGCCTTCCGCCTGAGTCACTGCTTCGATATTGGTTTTGCCCATACGGCCTGCTGCGCCGATTACCGCCACTCTGATCACCATTCGTTACTTCCTTCAGTTTCTCTTGCTTCAGCAGGATTATTATCCGCATCGTCTACACTGGAAATCTGCTGATTCATATCCAGAGCAGGCTTTTCGCATTCCGGCCGCCCAACAATCTTTGCAGGCACACCGACCACAGTCGTGTGTGGCGGCACATTTTCCAACACAACAGAACCACCGCCCACTTTAGCGCCCGCACCAATCTCGATATTACCAAAGATTTTGGCACCTGCAGCGATCAATACACCCTCACGAATTTTCGGGTGACGATCTCCGCACTCTTTACCAGTACCACCCAGAGTCACGTTCTGCAGAATGGAGACATCGTCCTCAATGACGCAGGTTTCACCGACGACAATACCAGTAGCATGATCAAACATCACACCCTTACCGATCTTAGCCGCGGGGTGAATATCCACCTGAAACACCGAGCTGATGCGACTCTGAAGATAAAGCGCCATGGAACGACGACCATGACACCACATGCAGTGAGCCACCCGATAAGCCTGTAGGGCATGAAAGCCTTTCAGATACAACAACACCGTGGACAACTGGCTGATCGCCGGGTCCCGCTCACGCACTGCTATCAAGTCCTGACAGGTGGATTCGATAATTTGACAGTTACTATCAAGCGCCTCTTCAATCAACTCTCTCAGACTAACGGCTGGCATCACATCATCGGCCAGCTTAACCGCCAGAAGATAGGACAGCGCACTGGATAGATTGCTATGACCGATGATGGTCGAGTGAAAGTAACTGCCAAGAAAAGGCTCACGTTCTGCTTCCAGACGCGCCTCATCTTGAATCCCCTGCCACAGGGCAGATTTATCAATTGGGATAGGAGCCATACAACAACCCTTGCATTTGCTTCAGGTGAGTTAATTTTTTCTACTATCTGACACTAGCGGATCTCACTGCTCTATTCATGCTGATAAATAGAGATCGTCATGCCAGAAACAAAAACAGGAAGCGCCCAAAGCCTTTACCAAGCTCCGGGACCGCTTCCTGCAGTAAGACTAATTGTAACAATCAGCTCTTAAAGTCTTCAAAGAAGTTTTTCACTGAATCAAACCAGCCACTCTTTTTAGGTGAGTGTTTATGACTGGTATCTTCCATACTGTCCTGGAACTCCTGCAGTAGCTCCTTCTGACGAGAGGTCAGATTGACAGGTGTCTCGACCTGAACACGACACAAGAGATCACCTTGAGAACCACCACGCACAGGCTTCACACCCTTTCCACGCAGCCTGAACATCTTACCGGATTGGGTTTCCGCAGGAATCTTCAGTTTCACGCGACCATCCAGCGTCGGCACTTCCAGCTCACCACCCAGCGCCGCATCAACAAAAGACACAGGTACTTCACAATACAGGTCCTTGCCATCGCGTTCAAAGATCGCATGCTGACGTACGCTCACCTGCACATACAGATCACCGGTTGGTCCACCATTAACACCAGACTCACCCTCGCCAGACAGACGAATACGATCACCGGTATCCACACCCGGAGGAATCTTAACCGACAAGGTCTTCTGATCCTGTCTGCGACCTTCACCACGACAGGTACGACAAGGGTTTTTCACCTGAGTACCACGACCATGACAGGCCGGACAGGTCTGCTGCACAGAGAAGAAACCCTGCTGCATACGCACCTGACCATGACCACCACAGGTCGTACAGGTCACTGGATCAGATTTATCCGCAGAGCCTGTACCATCACAGGTATCACACTCCACCATGGTCGGCACCTTTATGCTAACCGTGGTGCCGTGGACCGCTTCTTCCAGATTCAGATCCAGGCGATATCTCAGATCAGAACCCCTTTGCGGTGCATTCGGATTATGCTGACGACCACCGCCGCCACCAAAGATATCGCCGAATACATCGCCAAAAATATCACCAAAACCACCAGCACCAGCGCCACCAAAGCCGCCACCACCGAATCCAGCCTGACCGTCAACTCCGGCATGACCGTACTGATCGTAGGCGGCCCGTTTTTCACTATCCGTCAGCACTTCATAGGCTGCGGTAGCTTCACGGAATTTTTCCGCGGCTTCTTCATCATCCGGGTTACGGTCCGGGTGGTACTTCATGGCCAGACGACGATAGGCTTTTTTGATCGCCTTCTCATCATCGCTCTTAGAGACACCCAGTACTTCGTAAAAATCGCGCTTTGACATTGCTAGCTAACCATCGATTTGGAAAGAAAATTCTGAATCAAGTTTTGCACAGACAAGAACGCGGGAGAGACTCCCGCGTTCTTGTATCATCCCTGCTAAGACGACTTATTTCTTGTCGTCTTTCACTTCTTCAAACTCAGCATCTACCACGTCGTCTGCTTTAGCAGAATCCTGCTTTGGCTGTTCACCTGCCGCGCCTGGACCAACCTGTTGCGCCTGCTCAGCGTACAGTTTCTGAGCCAGCTCACCAGAGGCTTCAGTCAGTGCGTTGGTTTTTGCTTTGATATCTTCGATATCGTCACCTTTCAGGGCTTCTTCCAAAGCACTGATTGCTGATTCAATCTTTTCCTTCTCTTCAGCAGATGCTTTATCGCCTGCTTCTTCTAGAGTTTTCTTAGTGGCGTGCAACATGCTGTCACCTTGGTTACGCACCTGCACCATCTCTTCAAACTTCTTATCTTCTTCTGCGTTCGCTTCCGCATCCGCCACCATTTGATCGATCTCTTCATCGCTCAGGCCAGAAGACGCTTTAATTACGATCGACTGCTCTTTGCCGGTCGCTTTGTCTTTCGCGGACACATTCAGAATACCGTTGGCATCGATATCGAACGTTACCTCAATCTGAGGCACGCCGCGTGGTGCTGGTGGAATATCCGCCAGATCGAAACGACCCAGAGACTTATTCTGCTGCGCTTGCTTACGCTCACCCTGTACCACATGAATGGTTACTGCAGTCTGGTTATCATCGGCCGTTGAGAACACCTGAGACTTCTTAGTAGGAATCGTGGTGTTCTTATCGATCAGTGGTGTTGCAACACCACCCATAGTCTCGATACCCAGCGTCAGAGGGCTTACGTCCAACAGCAGTACGTCTTTCACGTCACCCGCCAGTACACCACCCTGAATAGAAGCACCGATTGCTACCGCTTCGTCCGGGTTAACATCTTTACGCGGCTCTTTACCGAAGAACTCAGCAACCTTCTCCTGAACCATAGGCATACGGGTCTGACCACCCACCAGGATCACATCATCGATCTCGGAAGCAGACAGATCAGCATCTTTCAGTGCTGTCGCACACGGAGCCAGAGAGCGCTTAACCAACTCTTCAACCAGAGATTCCAGCTTGGCACGAGTCAACTTAACATTCAGGTGCTTAGGACCGGTCGCATCTGCTGTGATATACGGCAGGTTAACGTCAGTCTGTTGGCTGCTGGACAGTTCGATCTTCGCTTTCTCACCGGCTTCCTTAAGACGCTGCAGCGCCAGAGGATCGTTATGCAGATCGATACCGGATTCTTTCTTGAACTCATCTGCCAGGTAGTTAATCACCGCCAGGTCAAAGTCCTCACCACCCAGGAAGGTGTCACCGTTGGTCGCCAGTACTTCAAACTGGTGCTCGCCGTCTACTTCAGCGATCTCGATGATAGAGATATCGAAAGTACCACCACCCAGGTCATATACCGCTACAGTGCGGTCACCACGGGCCTTGTCCATGCCGTAGGCCAGCGCTGCTGCAGTTGGCTCGTTGATAATACGTTTTACGTCCAGACCTGCGATCTTACCCGCGTCTTTAGTGGCCTGACGCTGAGAATCGTTGAAGTAAGCCGGTACAGTGATTACTGCTTCAGTCACTGGCTCACCCAGGTAATCTTCAGCAGTTTTCTTCATTTTCTTCAGAACTTCTGCGGAAACCTGTGGCGGTGCTTTCTTATCGCCTTTTACTTCAACCCAGGCATCACCATTGTCTGCTTTAACGATCTTGTAAGGCACCATTTTGATGTCTTTCTGAACAACATCATCTTCAAAACGACGACCAATCAGACGCTTAACCGCAAACAGAGTATTATTAGGGTTGGTCACAGCCTGACGTTTTGCAGACTGACCAACCAGCGTTTCGTTATCATCAGTAAAAGCGATGATTGATGGGGTGGTGCGATCGCCTTCAGCGTTCTCAATCACCTTCGCCTTGTCACCATCCATTACTGCAACGCAAGAGTTGGTTGTTCCTAAATCGATACCGATAATGCGACCCATAACTATCTCCGACTTAAATCTTAAATTCTGTCAATATTCGCGACGTTGCTATATCTTTCGCCGCTTTTCTTTGCATTTAACTGCTATATAAGGCCTTTAGATTTTCTTTCAAGGCCTGAATCTGAATTTTTTACGCTTTTTTCAGCGCCTTCAGACAAGGACTTAGAAAGTAGCCTTAAGGTGCTTTAGCGACCATTACCATCGCAGGACGCACCAAACGACCGTTTAACAGATACCCTTTCTGCATCACAGCAATTACAGTGTTTGGCTCCACATCCGGGTTAGGCACCATCGACATCGCCTCATGGAACTGAGGGTCAAATGGTGTGCCGGTTGGATCGATCTGTTCAACGTTAAACTTACCCAGAGTGCTTATAAACATATTCAGGGTCATCTCAACCCCTTCTTTTACCGCATCGGCCACTTCGTGCTGATCAAAGGCAGCCAGAGCGTGTTCCAGGCTGTCGACAACAGGCAACAGCTCCTTAGAGAATTTCTCCAGAGCAAACTTATGAGCGTTCTCGACGTCCTTTTCCGCCCGACGACGTGCATTTTGAGCATCAGCGTGCGCGCGCAATGCCTGATCTTTTGCCTGATCTAACTGCTCTTGCAGTTCTGCCAGCTGGGCAGCAAAATCAACAACGGCATCACCATTGTCAGCATTCTGTTCCACATCAACCTGCTCGGTTTGTGCGTCCTGATTCAGTTCAGCCTGCTCGGTATTTTTCTGCTCTTCTGTTGTCATCGTGTTTGTATCTCTCGTGTAAGATCTGTTATCACCAGTTGCTTGGCTATATTGGGCTTGGGGATTTTTTTTCAACCCTTTTTCCAGCGGGGTAATAAAAAAATAAACCTTTGATTGTGACAGTCCGCAAAAATACTGTATAAATACACATATCAACCTAAGCCAAATATTCCCTTAGGTGCTTTGATTCTTAGGCATACCGGCAAGAGGAAGCCCCGATGCTGACCTATCTGGCGATTAATAACCTGGCGATTGTGGAACAGCTTGAGCTGGATCTACCCGCCGGCATGACAGTGATTACCGGTGAAACCGGTGCTGGTAAATCCATTATGCTTGACGCCCTGGGCCTGGCTTTGGGTGACCGGGCCGACGCAGACAGCGTACGCCACGGCACACCCAAGGCGGAGATTCACGCGCATTTTGACATCACCAAACTAGCCCAGGGCCAACGCTGGCTGAAAGAAAACGAGCTTGATGGCGAAGACAGCAGCGAGTGCATTCTACGCCGCGTGATTCACGCCAACGGTCGCTCGAAAGCTTGGATCAACGGCCAACCCTGTTCCGTGCAGCAACTGAAACAACTGGGTAGCTACCTGATCGATATTCACGGCCAGCATGAACATCAATCACTGCTGCGAAAGGACACACATCTGATCCTACTGGACGAGTTTGCTCATTTAGAGAAATCCGTACAAAAACAGAGCCAGATTTTCCGGGATTGGCAGAAGTGCCGCCGCCAGCTGGAACAACTGAAAAATCAGGACAGCGAACAGCAGGCCCGCCTGGAACTGCTACGTTATCAGGTCGAGGAACTGGAACAACTGGCGCTGGAAGATCAGGAACTACAGACACTGGAAGAGGAACAGCAAAAACTGGCCAATGCCGAAACCCTGATTGCCGAGGGGCAAGCGACACTTGAGTTGTGTGACGGCGATGATAACAGCGCCCGTCAGGTCCTGAACTACGCCTGCCAACGCCTAAGCCAGATCCCCACACAGGATGCCCGCCTGAACGAGATTAACCAACTGTTAAACGAAGCACTAATCCAGGTGGAAGAAGCCTCAAGAGAGCTGAATTACTTTGTCGATAGCTGTGAGCTGGACCCGGAACGGTTGCAGTTTGTTGAAGAACGTCTGTCCACAATCTACCAACTAGCACGCAAGCATCATATCCTGCCGGAAGAGTTGTATCAGCACAGTATTCAGCTGCGAGAGGAGCTGGATAGAATCGAAAGCGGGCCGCAAAATATCGACCTGATTGCCGAACAACTGGAAGGGCTAACTCAGATATTCCGCGAACAGGCTGCTCAAATCAGTCAGAAGCGCAGGGTTGCCGCCGACAAACTTAATCGCCAGATCAACAAGCAGCTGGCCCTGCTGGGAATGGGCAGTGCCCGTTTTGAAACCCGCGTCCAACCGACGGAGCAGTTCCAATCCACAGGACTGGATGATGTCGAGTTTATGATCAGTACTAATCCCGGCCAGCCTGCGAAACCCATGATAAAGATCGCCTCCGGCGGTGAGCTGTCGCGGATCAGTCTGGCCATCCAGGTAGTCACGGCCCAAACCTCAACTATACCAACCCTGGTATTTGACGAAGTAGGCGTAGGCATCAGTGGAGGCACGGCGGAAATTGTTGGCAAACTGCTACATGATCTGGCAAAAAGCGGGCAGATTCTATCGATTACTCACTTGCCTCAGGTAGCAGCCCAAGGTGACCAACACTTGCATATCCGCAAGTTCAGCACTAAAAACAGTACCAAATCCGAAATGCACTGGCTTGATGAAGATCAGCGGGTGACTGAACTGGCCCGCATGTTAGGTGGAGTAGATCTCACAGAACAGACTCTGGCCCACGCCCGCGAGATGCTCTTGGGCAGTCAGGTCGCTTAAGCCGCAAGCCCCTCTGAACAAACTATAAACAACGCCCCTGATACTACACTCGATACCAGGGGCATTGATAAGATGAACACGACAGTAACGGATTAACCTTCTTTCTTCCGTACATACAGCACCAGGGAGTGCTCAACCAGCTCAAAGCCATGTTCCTCAACAATCTTACGCTGCATATCTTCAATTTCAGGGCTGTAGAACTCAATCACTTCACCGCTGTCTACGCATACCATGTGATCGTGATGCTCTTCGCGGGCAATTTCAAATACCGCATGGCCACCATCGAAATTATGACGTTCAACCAAACCGGCAGATTCAAATTGCGTCAACACACGATACACAGTCGCCAGGCCAACATCTTCCCCTGCATCCAGCAGGGCCTTATAGACATCCTCTGCACTCATATGACGGGCTTCGGCGGCTTCCAGCAGCTGCAGGATTTTGATTCGGGGTAGAGTTACTTTTAAACCTACTTTTTTCAATTCTTGGTTTTGATCGGCCATGGTTTTATTGGTCTCGCTTCGCAGTCGGTACTTATTCCGGTATTATTCCAGACTTGCACAACATAGTGAAAGATATTCTCATATGCAAAGACTGATCATTTTAGTCATCTTTTCCTCATTCGTCACACTTTCTGGCTGTATTTTTCCCGGAATTTACAAACGGGAGCTACAACAGGGTCACGTAATGACAGAGGAGATGCTGTCACAGCTAAAACAAGGACTTACCCGTGAACAGGTTATTTATGTCATGGGTACGCCACTCTCCCCGGCGACCTTTAACAAAGAGCGCTGGGATTACACCTATTGGTCGAAAGATCCCAGAGATAATGTCACCGAGAAACGCGTTACCCTATTTTTCGATGGCGATATCCTGCGCTCTATTGAGCAATTTCCAAAACCCAAAGGCTGAGCGCCCCACACCTGCCTGGCCAGAGTAAGCACCGTTTTATCGATAAAGCAGTGCTTATTTTGTCCTTTTTACTGGCAGAGCCTCTGTCAATTAAGGGCCTGACAGGTAAAAGCCGGTCGTATCACAGCACGAAGGCTACTTTTCCTGCTTTGCGGCCCGGTTAGCACGGGCTTTTTTAGGGTCAGCAATCAGTGGACGATAGATTTCAACCCTATCGTTCTCTCTCAGCACGTGCTGTTCCGGCTGTTTGATGACTTTACCAAACACCCCCATCGGTGCCGAAGACAGATCAATCTCTGGAAAATGATCCGCAATGCCTGATTGACGGGCGGCTTCTACTATATGAGTACCTTCAGGTACAAAAATCTCAATGACCCGCTGTTCAGTAGCCAGCGCGTAGACCACTTCTACCCGAATTAACTTATCGTCCATAAACCTCATCTGCCCTATGACAAAACGCATCGACCATCGTATTAGCGGCCTGGTTAAATACACTTCCCAATGCCAACCCTAACATTTTACCGGCAAACTCAAATTCCAGAGTCAGCGATACCTTACAGGCTTCTTCAGATAGCGCGTCAAAACGCCACTCACCTTCCAGACGTTTAAAGGGGCCATTCACCAGCGCCAGCTCAATCTTATGAGGCTCATGTAATGTATTACGCGTTGTAAAGCTGTGCTTTATGCCCGCTTTGGCGACTTCCAGTTCACCCACCATATAAGTATCCGAAAACTCAATCAGACGGGCATTTGAGCACCAGGGCAAAAACTTCGGATAAGATTCGCAATCATTTACCAGGTCATACATCTGCTTGGCAGAATGCATAACCAGTGCAGTTCGGGTCACAGTTGTCATTGACGACACTCTCAGATCTTGATCAAGACAGGGAATACCCCAGTAAAAAACGAAATTGTAGCATGAAATTGATTTTTCACGTTTTTGTTGCATAGCCCTTTGGCAAACTTCGCTTTATAATGCGGGTATGGCTAAAAAACAGAAAAAAGCAAAAACCGAAGGCAGCACCATAGCGCTCAATAAACGCGCCCGCCACGAATATCATATTAATGATAAATTCGAGGCCGGTGTCGCTTTGGCTGGCTGGGAAGTTAAAAGTATTCGTGCAGGTAAGGCACAGATCACCGATGCCTATGTGATTATGCATCAGGGTGAGGTCTGGCTTATGGGCGCTCACTTTACGCCACTGATCAGCGCATCAACCCATATAATTGCTGATCCAACCCGTAATCGTAAGCTGCTGCTGCATAAAAAAGAGATCGCTAAGATTTTTGCCACCATCAATCAAAAAGGTCAGACCTGCGTACCATTAGCCCTGTACTGGAAAAAGAACAAGGTGAAATGTGAAATCGCTCTGGCTATCGGTAAGCAGCAGCATGACAAGCGCGCAACAGAGAAAGACCGTGATTGGGGACGTCAAAAGGCACGTATTGTTCGTGAGCATGCTGGATAAGGCTGGTAAAAGTCCTGTAAATCATTATAATTGCAGGATTATCTGGGGGTGACTTGGCTTCGACGCTGGTTTCGAACCCTGAGGTGCATGTCGAGAGGGTAACGTATCTCGTAAATCCCGCGTTACTACTAAATAGTCGCAAACGACGAAAACTACGCTCTAGCCGCTTAATGGCTGCCTTTGAAGGAAGTTGCCTGTAACTTCTGGACAAGGTTTATGAGCCCGCGAAACAGGCTCGCAGCAAAGTCCGCCTTAGACCGCGCTGCTAAATATTTTTAAGGCTCGCGTTTAACAATCTTGTTCGTTGGAGTGTTAAATGCTAAATCAAAAGACGAAACTAAGCATGTAGAGCCGATGGCAGAGGACTGACGGACGCGGGTTCAATTCCCGCCACCTCCACCACATTTAAAAACCAGCCAACCGGCTGGTTTTTTTATGCCCTTCGAAAAACAAAGACATTAAATGTCGCATTCCAAAAACAAAAACCAATCAAATGATTAATTATTTATATCACCAGCCATATGATGACGCCAGTCAGATGACTCACTCTTGATTAAACTAGTCGAGCTTTAACTTAATTTTGTTTTCAAATTAGCAGGATGCATCATTATGGATCGTCGTCAATTTTTAACCTCCAGCTCTCTTCTGCTGGGCGCAACCAGTTTTTCAGGCCTGTCCTGGGCAAACCTGAACTCATCAGATTCCGGCAATAGCCGTGTCAGTAACGCCCAATTCTCCGCATTAAATATTCCATCACCTATTGCCCATATTCAGGCCCCAGATGGACAAAACGTTGCGGTACCCATGCAAGCGCAGATTATTCGCCAATACAATGAGTCTGTTTACATCTGGTTTGAAACCGAAAGCCTGCTGCGTGTATACAGCCAAAACGGTGAAGCTCTGCCGCAAGTACAGCTGCCTACCTCCAGCCTGAGGGATTTTGCACTGGATAGCAGCGGTTATATCTACTTACTGGAATCAGGCAAACATGAAATCACCTGGATCAGTGCTCAAGGCGATATTCTGGGTACTATCGGTAGTTTTGGTCTTGATATGTCAGAACAGTTGAATGCCCCCCTTAGCCTGACAGTGGACAGCCAGGGTAACGTACACGTGCTCAATAGTGGTAGCCGCACCGTAAAGGTGTTTAGTACTCAAGGCGTTTTTCTGAATGAGTACGGCCAATCACGATGGTTCAATGAGCGTCAGCTACACAGTGTTGACGGTGAATCACTGATTACAGTGTCCGGTGGCGGCATGCAAAATAATCACTGGCAGTTCTCACTGGATGGCCAACTGGTTAGCAGCCAGTAGTTGTAGTACCGCGTAATACCCTCCCCCACGCTTGACGGCATATCATGTGCCGTCAGGGCCTCTGCAGTTTTGCTTCGGCGACTAGCGATAACTCTGCCAGATATCCTGATAGCGACCATTAAAACGGATCACTCTTAAGCCGCGATTAAAATCATCCACGATGGATTGAATATCTGACTGTTTGCGTGAGAAACATAGGTAATAAGGCTGGCTGCTGAATTCAAAATAACGAATTTTACGGCTATCGGAACCCATTGCCATACGATAAAGTACAATATCCCGATAGGAATAGATCGCATCAACCCGATTGGCACTCAGTAAACGTAATAACTGATCATCATCATTAGCTTCCACCGCCCTAATATCCCCGCAAGCTTTTAACTCACTATGAACGGCATAGCCTCTGACAGCGGCAATACTGTGTCCTTTTAAATCATCCAGGGAATCAACCGTTTTAAGCGAGCTGCCAGCGCTGACAAAAATGCCCTGGCTGTGTAAACCCAGCATATCGGAATAGATAAACATCTCTTCCCTTTCCGGACGATAGGCGCAACCACACAAAGCATCTGCCTCTCCTCGCTCGGTCATTTTTACAGTCCGTTTCCAGGGAAAGAAGGAGAAGCTCACCTCGCGCCCTGTTACAGCAAAAGCCTCCCGCACTACATCCAGGTCAATACCGGAGTGGGGTACTTCAGGCTTACGACTTTCTATTTTATAAGGAGGGAACATAGCACAGGCCATATTAACAGCCCGTTTCGGTTCTTCAGCCATCGCTGCATGACCAAACTGAGCCAAAGAGAATAAGAACCCCAACTTGCCAAACACTTTCATACAACCTCCCAGATCTGGATATATTCTGATTCACCTCCGTGAGAATCCACCAAAAATTACGATAAAAACTTCTGTCATCCGTTGGTTGCACGTACAGTACGGTTACGCCCCAGTGCTTTAGCTTGATACAAAGCTTCATCAGCAGCCTGATAGACCTTAATAAAATCCTGCCCGTGCTTTGGCGAAGCAGCGACACCAATAGAGATACTGCTGCCACCCGCTTGCGGAAAATGTCTGGCAACTTCAATCTCATAGGCCTTGCGAATCCACTCCGCTTTTTGATAGGCCACATCCGCATCGGCATTGGGTAGCAGAATCAAAAACTCCTCGCCGCCATACCGACAGACCAGATCATTGGTGCGGCATTCATCTATCATCACCCGAGCCAGAAGCTGCAGGATTTCATCTCCCAGTTGATGCCCTAGAGTGTCATTCACCTGTTTAAAGTGATCCACATCCACCATCAGAATACTGGCAGAACCACGCTGACTATCAGTAAAGGCCAACTCGGCGTGCTCTTCCAGAAAGCGCCGGTTATAGAGGCCTGTTAAGGCATCATGAGTTGCCTGAATATGCAGCTCATCTTTTAAACGCCCAATCTCTTCCAGCTGCTGCTCCAGACATTTGTTCGACTCTCGCAGCTCATTTTCCAACCGTTTCTGCTCTGTGATATCCGTAGAGATACCAATATATCGCTCAACATCTCCCTGATCAGAGCAGAGAGGAATCTTAACCGTCCAGTAGTAGCGCACTTCATCTTCCAATTGAAACGTTTCCAGGCAGTCGATACGCTGACCCGATTCAAACACCTGGACATCGGTACGGTCAAACTCAGCGGCCTGCTCTTCACCCAGCAATTCAAGATTGTTCAGACCTACCACCTCAGCGCTGTTTCTCTGGAATAGTTCTTCAGTTTTCTTGTTGATATAACGGAAGCAACAATTACGGTCTTTAATAAAAATATACGCACCCACATTATCCAGAATGGTGCTCAATTGCTGTTCACTCTCAAACAGCTGCTGCTGTGTGCGTTTCAGCTCAGTAATATCCGTTGAGATACCAAATAGACCTGTAATCTGACCGCTATCATCGAACAAGGGCTTTTTTACCGTCAGGTAATGCCGGTATTCATTGAGATGAGGAATAAAATTCACCTCCTCCCTCTCAATCACCTGTCCCTGCTCAATAACAAAATGATCACTTTCCCTGATCAGGCGAAGACCGCTTTCTTCTCCAAAAAAAGCCCTGTCATTGCGCCCGATAATCTGCTCCGGCAACGCAGAGAAGAGTTCACAGACCTGACGGTTTACAAAGCTATAGTTGTACTGTGTATCCTTGCAGTAGACATAAGCACCCAGATTATCCAGCAGACTAAATAGATTGTGCAGTTGCTCTTTTGATGGCGCTGCTTTGGTAATTGAGGCAGCCAGATACTCACAGCCATCCTCTTCAACTTTGGACAAATATAGCTGGAATAGCGTCTGCTGATGGAAAAACACAGAATCATGGGCCTTATCCGCCTGTTTCAATACTGGTAACAGGGTGTTATGCCATAGCTTACTGTGATTCAGAGAGTCCAGGTTTTCACACAGTAACAGGCAAGCCTCCTGATTCAGCAGTACGGGCTGCCAATCATTCAGATCAACCACCAGATAGGCTTGTCTTAACTGACTTAATACTGAGCATATGCTCATCAAACACTCTCCATCGTCCATCCGGGACGTATATCCATCACGCTATCTCTTTAATAGCCGGTTTTATAGAGAAAACCTGTCCCATAAGGAATCATAACGGTTCACTCATAATCTATGGCAGGAATAATCGAGATTGATGACTCAAAACTGAAAGGATTACACATTGTTACATAATTACCAAAGAACTGTTTGAGTATAGATCATTGCGCAACAAGGAGTACGAGTACAACGGCAGTAGTATTGCTAGCAATATACTGCTTTAAGCTGACGGTTGTGTTGCAGAGAAAAAGATCCATTGCACACCAGCCTGCAACATAAAAGAGGTATTATAAATAAGAGTTATACAATAAAACCAGAGATTTAGTTTGTTTGCTCTATCAGAATTTCTGACTTAACCGTTTCCTGACTGCGTCAGTAGCAACGACGGCAGTAGCCGATTAGACACCCCCTCGGCCGCAAAGGGCGCTTCTTGCAACAGCAATGGTGTCACCCTATGCTTCGGCATTGGATGAGCATACATAAAGCCTTGCAGCAGCTCGACACCCAGAATCTGTAAACTGCGGGCTTGAAACGAATATTCAATACCTTCCGCAATCACCTGCATATTCAGCTCCTGGGCCAGGTTGATAATCGCCTCCAACAACGGTTTGGCGGCCGACTCTCCTCCCAGGCTCTTTATAAATACCTGATCGATCTTCAGCACGTCAAAGGGGTAACGCCGGATAAAGTCGAGCCCTGAATAGCCCGTGCCAAAATCATCAACCGCTAAACGGATGCCCAACGCCTTCAATGCTTTAAACTGATACAGGACCTGCTTCAACTCATGTTCAGAAAAAACATTATCCTCTGTAATCTCCAACAACAGATGAGAAGGCAAATGAGGGGTAACTTTGCATCGCTGCTTGATTTGGCTGGCCAAATCCTGCTGCAATAGATGTACACGGCTGATATTGATCGAGATGTAACGCCCGGAAAAAAGCTCCGGCTGATGGGAGAGCCAATGGCAAACATCATCCAATACAAAATCTGTCAGCGGCACAATCAGGTCCAGCTGCTCAGCCAAAGGAATAAAGACCCCAGGAGAGATAAACCCTTCTTCCGGGTGTTGCCAGCGCAGCAAAGCTTCCAGCCCTACAACCTCGCCCGTATTCTGATTAACGATGGGCTGGTAATACACCTCCAGCTCTTTTTTCTTTATCGCTCTTTGCAGCGCATTCGGCAGTGAGTTCCGGCTTAGCCGACGCAATCGGGCAGCAAAATAAGCCAACCCCAACATGCTGCCCAACAACAGCCCCAACCAAGCATGTTTAAGCAAATATTGGACAAGTAATTCATCGGTAATACACAAGCGTAGTGTTAGAGGATAACCCGGTAATTTAAACAGGAAAGAGTCAACAACTGCGACCGGCTCAGCGACTTTATCAGGGTTCAGACTGCGCCCGATAACCTGAATATCCAAAGAGAGATCACGAAAGCGCAACTCCTGATTCACCAGATCTATAAAAGTCTGTGGCCTGAGTAACGCATCGGCTCCCATACCGGCTTCATTGCGGTAATAGATAAATAAGGACTGGGCCTGGCTGATCTTAGACTTAGTCAACGACAGAGTGGTGCCGCTCAAAGAGTCAATCAGGCGCTGACGGGTGTGTTTAAAAAGCCGGAATTCAACCTCACCCTGGTTACTGACACAATAGATCGCAAAGTTCTGATCAAACAACCCTATCTCTTTAATGCGCTCCATTAAAAAGACCTGCCGCCGTAACCCTGTCACCGTATCGGGGGAGCAGTCTGGCTGTTGCTGCGTAACCTGGGCCAGCGTTTGATTGGTATAAGCAATAAACTGACCTAACCGCCCCAGAGCCCGCTCACCATCCTGCTGCACCTGATAACTCAACCAAGCGACCAGTATCAGACTGGCAGTCACCATGGAACACAGATACAGCGCCATAAGAGGAAACATCAAAGGATGCTGACCGGATAACAGCCGGAAACGCTGGCAAAGCTGTCCGAATACTCGGGCGGGCAATGGCGGCATTACAGATGCGCCCTCTTATGTCTTATTAACAGAATGTTACGTAAATCTAACATTGCTTAGCGAAAAATTCACCCGTAATTTTTCCCTGGAACGCTAAACGCTTATTTTCTCTGACCTTGGCTTCAATACGCATCACTTTAATTACATATTGAAGCCGTAACGACAGCCTTCTCTGTAACAGCTATCTACTGAGGTAAAGCAATAGACAGGTAAGTATCGAACTCACTGACAAAGTCCACAGCAATGCAGGCATGTACCCTACCTTGTTTATCATTAAACACCGCCCGTTCTGCCAGAGGAAACAGTGGCTGATGCCAGATACCCGGATGAATTTTGATACCAAAACTGCCATCACAATAAAAAGCAATAAAATCTTCCGGTTTGACATCATCACCCGGTAACGCCAATAGTGCGATAAAAGGCGTACGCTCCTGTGGATAGAAGATCTGAGATCCATCGGGATGATAATTGGCCTCTCGGACATAGATCTGGCGTCGGCCACCATAGGCTTGATCCTTATCTTGATAGCGGGCATCAAAGCTGGCTTTAGCAGGATCAGCAAACCAACCGCTAACATAGTGACCATCGACCGCATGGTTACGGGCCACGGCCATATCCCCTTCCCAGGTAAAGATAAACTCGCCTTCGGTGATACCTCCTTCGTTACCCGTGCCTTCAACCACCTCGCGCCAACCCGGTTTTGGCCAGGTCACAATATCCACTTCGGCCTGATCAAAGTCCGCCACAATGTCACCAAAACCCGCTTCAACAAAGGTTTCCTGATTAGCCGTTATCATGGGGACGTGATGCACCTTAATGAGATCTGGGTTTAGTGAAACCAGCCCGGACATAGGCACGGTTGAAGAAGGTATAACCTGACCGTCGTCACCGGTTTTGCGCACCATCGAAAAAGTACCGCTAAGATTCAGGCCATTCCCGGCAGTACACGCTTGATGTACAGTAAAACCAAACGCCTCAGATACCGCTAACAACGACTGATCCAGAATCGCCAACGCCTGATCCAGCTCTTCACGACTAATAATCAAAGGTGGCGACAACTGCAGCACATTGCCTTGAGAAACCTTATAGGACAGACCACGACTCAGACACTGATACATAACAGCTTCCGCCGCCTCGCTGGCCCGCTTTTTACTGATTCGATCTTCTACCAGCTCTATTCCCCACAGCAGCCCCATGCCCCGCACATCACCAATCAGTTCATATTTCTGCTCCAGCTTAATCAGTGCCTGACGCATATAGGCTTCATCCCGCTGCACTTTTTCCAGCAGCGCTTCCTGCTCAAGCACCTCAATGGTGGCCAGTGCTGCTGCCGCACCCAGTGGGCTTTTTTCATGGGTATAGTGTCCCAGAGAGACCTCTTCGGCGATATTAAACTGATCCCGTGTCACCATCGCCGCAAACGGCACGATCCCTCCGCCCAGGCCTTTGCCCAAACAGAGAATATCCGGCTCAATACCGTAGTGCTCAAAAGCGAACATTTTACCGAGACGACCCAACGCAATGGGGATCTCATCCAGAATCAACAGCACATTATGACGATCACAGATCTCACGCACCCGTTGCCAATACGCCTTAGATGGAAACTGGGCATCGGTATTACGCACCGTTTCAGCGATAAAAGCCCCGATCTCAGGGTCACGCTCCAGCACATACTCCAGATAGTCCGCATAGGCCAGGTCATCGTATTCTTTAGTGCTCTCCAGCTGCCCTTGATTACCGGGTTTTTCCTTAGTCCAGATGCCACGATAGCGGGTAGCGGGTGGAATCCGTTCTACACCTGGCAACAGTGGCCCTAACCCCTGCTGAAAAGAGTGGGTACCGGCGACCGCAATCGCATCCATGGACGCACCATGGAAAGAATCCCAGAGCGATACCACCTTATGACGTCCCGTTACGATACGCGCCAGCTTCAGCGCCATACCCACAACTGAGGTGCCGCCTGGCGCAAACAGCACACGGTTCAGATCCCCCGGCATCAGCTCAGCCAGCTTTTTCGCACAGTTTACAGCCACCTGATTGGTATAACGGCGGGTACAAAAGGGTAGCTCATCCAGCTGCTGCTTCAGAGCGGTGTTAATATGGGGGTGATTAAAACCCACCTGATGCACGTTGTTGCCATGGAAATCCATATAACGGCAGCCCTGATTATCCTGCAGCCAGATACCTTCTGCTTTCTCCAATACGTTTAAACAAGGCGTCGACATCGCCTGATGCAGAAAATAACGGCTATCATCATTCAGTATCTGCCTGCTGTTATCATTCAGATACTCCGCCTGCCAGCGCTGACGGCGTTCGCCCAGATTAATATCGCCTTCTTTTTTCAGTAGCTGCTCAGCCATGTTGCCGCCTCTTGTCATCCCAGCCAGATGCGTATGGATCGTTAGCCGGGTAATTCATCGATTGGATTGCTCATTAATTTGATGGCTAGCCGTTCTGCACAAGCTCAAGTGAAGTGCCAGATCGAAACCATCAGATGACACTAGGATGACAGCTCAACACTTAACTTTTAGTGAATCTTAAGTGAATTTAGCTTAGCTTAATGGAATAATATTAGTCTGATGACCTCATACTCCAACAGAAGCAGAGACGTATCAGCGCGACCGATAAAACAACGCTTAGCAAACACCAAGAACATCTCCCAGGAAAAATACGTCAGGAAAGATCTATGCCGCTCTCAATGAATCAACTCAGGGCTTTCTATTGGGTGGCTAAAAGCCAATCTCTAAGCAAGGCGGCGAATCAGCTTCAGGTATCTCAACCCAGCCTGAGCAAACAACTCCAGCGGCTGGAACAACACTATCAGATCACCCTGTTTAACCGGGGGCGTCATGGTATGACCCTTACTTCAGACGGTCAGGCACTCTATGATCAGGTCCGCGGCTTAGGGCAGATTGAGCACAAAGCGGAAGCCCTGCTTAACCAGGTTCAAGGGAGACAGCGCCAGGTACTACGCGTAGGTATCGGCTCGGCACAGGTAATGATGCCCGTGATTGGCGCTTTCCATCATCAATACCCGGATACTGAGCTGGATGTGATCGTGGCAGGTTCTGAGGACTTACAGCACAAACTACTGGAACGGGAGTTTGATATCGGCATCCTGCATACGGAACAGGAGTTCCCTGAGTTTCGCCGTTTGGATCTGATGCCACAAAGCCTGGAGCTGGTTCTTCCGATAGACCATAGACTCCTGCAGAGACCGCTAAACACTCTCCAGGACCTGTTAAATGAGCGGTTTATCTTCCGGGCTGACGGCTCTAAAACCCAGAGTTTGGTCAATAAGTGGCTTTGGCAGCAAGGTATTACCCTGGAGCCCTTACTCAGCTTTAACTCACAGGAAAGCCAGCGCGAAGCCGTGGCTGCAGGCATGGGCATCGCCTTTGTTTTTCAGGGTGAAACACCGCCGGATAGCCGCTTAACCACGCTGTCACTGTCTCACCTGCAACCACCGAGCCTGTGCCAATCCGTGATCTGGTCAAAAGCTGTAAGTGAGCAGGCAGTAATTCAGCAGTTTGTGCAGTTTATGATTCATCATTATCAGCAACAGCACCATTAAAGAGCCGCTCAACTGCTGAGCCAGCCTGAACATCCGTTAGCAACATAAGCCAGCATGATGCTGCAAAGATGCTCTGGTATCCTCAGGCAACAAGACATCTGAAGACGAATTCCCATGTTGGTAAAGGATTTACCAAGCATTACGCCACTTTTTTTGTTAATTTATCGTTCAAAGAATAAAAAGGCAGCGTTATGAAACGAGTATTGGTTGTGGATGATATTCCTTCCAACCGGAAGATTGCCACTGTCATTCTGGCAAAGTTCGGGTGGCAAACGGCTGAAGAGCCTGGCGGTATAGAAACCCTGGCCCGGCAAGACCTGGCAGAATTCAGTCATGTTCTGCTGGATATTAATATGCCGGAGATGGACGGTATTCAGGTCTGCCATCGCCTGCGCGCGCAGGAAGAGCTCAAACATCTGAAGATTATTGCCTACACCGCCCATGCCATGGAACAGGAAAAGTCTCAGATCATGTCCGAAGGCTTCGACGACATTATCATTAAACCCATCTCTGTCGACAGCTTACTGGCCGCATTAAATAATGCTTAGCCCTGTTCACAAGGGCTAAACACTATAATTCAGACAGCCTGTGATCTAGCTGCAATCGCTATCACTCGGACAATAAAAGCGATGACTCCGGCACTGATACTTCACCTAAACGATCAACACCTCACACTTTAGTGGTCCACATAGCCTCTTCTGAGCAGAAGGCTCACAGCCTCAAGCCCGTACTTGTGCCTGCTCACCCTGTTCAATAGCAACCTGTGGTAATAACAAACGGAAGTGAGAGCCCTGTTCACTGGATGCCACCAGCGTTACCTGCCCTCCCATCAGCTCAGCCAGCTCCTTGACAATAGCCAAACCCAGACCGGTTCCGCCGTGATAGCGCGACACAAATTCTGATCCCTGACGGAAAGCCTCAAAAATGTAGGGCTGTGCCGATTCAGGTATCCCTTCACCGCTATCAAACAGATCAAAGCACACCTGTTGATCCTGCTCGCTCACCAGCAGACGGATTGAGCCTTTAGGGGTGAATTTAATCGCATTATCCACCAAATTATTCAGAATCTGGCGCAGACGTGTATCATCCACAGCCAGCTCAAAGTCCGCAGGCAACTGATTTTCAAGCACTAACAGCAGGGATTTCTTCTCCGCACTACGCTGATGACTACTGATCAGATTATCCAACCAGCCATCCAACGTGATGCAACGATAAGTCAACACCAACTGACCCGCATCGATCTTGGCCAGATCAAGAATATCATCCACCAGATGCAGTAAATGACGACCGCTGCTGTTGATAATATTGGCATATTCCAGAGTTTCTGCGTCTTTCTGTTCCATCTGAAGGACTTCGGAAAAGCCCAGAATACCGTTCAGAGGTGTACGCAGCTCATGAGACATACGGGCCAGGAAGTCATTCTTCATCTGACTCGCTTTCTCGGCTTCCCTGCGCGCCTGATCTGACAGCTCAAAAGAGGCTTCAACGCTGTCAGCCATACGGTTTAACGCTTCACTCAACTGACCGATCTCATCTTTTCGCTGCTGCTCGAAGCGGAAACTGTAATCACCGGATTCAATCTGTTTCAGCCCTGTGGCAAAGTATTTCACCAATCCAGTGATAGAAGAAGCCATCCAGATAGCGATCACAAAAACAACCGCAACCATCACCAGCGTAGAAACGCTCAGATTGATGGCAATATCCTGCATAATATCAGCAATAATATCGAGCAGGTCGTGCTGGCGCTGCTTCAGCGTATCACTCAACTCAGCAACCTTAACATCCATCTCGGCAGCGGTTTGCTTCGCCGGTTGCTGGAAATCATCAATATTGGCACCGATGGTAACAAAGCCAAATCCACGGGGTGAATCCCCATAAGGCCCGGTGTAATAGGGAATAGTCGCCGCTGTAGTGAGCTTCCAAACCCCGCTCCAGAGAATCAGAAAGGAGCCCGAACCACCATACTGTGTCAGGTCATACCACCCCTTACATTGAGGCGCGAAATTCAGGTAACGGCACTCAAGGCCCAACAGCCCCTGCTGAATCAAAGTCTTAGAAGGGCGCTTACTGCGGCTTTGGCCATCAAAGTCACGAATATCTTCCAGGAACATACGCAGTGGCAGACCACTTTCCTGCCAACGGTCATGCAGACTGGCTTCTAACCAAGGTGTTTCACGCTCACCGGTTTCCGGGTCGAAGCCTACGATAGAGTGATGACGCGGGTGGACAATGTTGCGGTCCTTATAGTCCCACATAAAGGCGTAGTTGCCGTTGCTCGCATCGGCTATAGCGGTATAACGCTGTTCATTAGGCAGGAGATTATTGGTAAAAGCCATAATATGATCATGGTTCAGTGCCAGAGTCACATACCCTATAACCTTACCATCACGGGCAATGGGCGTTGCCCAGCGGACAATGCCTCTAAAGCGTTTGCCCACCGGATTCTCTTTCCCGGCAAAAGCTTCTCTCTCTGGTTCAAATGGCAGATTACGCTTTTGTGCACTGGCCGGAGTGACAGGGCCGATAATACGGGAAGGCACATAGGGCCCGATCACATCAGAGACATAAATCTCCCCAGGCTTAAGCTTCTGCAGCTCCGCAAAATAGTGCTCGGCCTTACTCCAGGTATTCTCAGGTTTAGAAACATCTCTCAGCTCAGGAGGTAACAGATCGCTGGTCTGTACTTTCAGCTTTTCCTGACCATCCAAACCGACAAAGGTGATCTCGTGAAAAAGAGGCTTACGTTCGCTGGGCAGCACATCCTCTGGGGCACGATAATTAAATTTTTCCCGGTTTTCAGGATTGGATGCGGTTACTTTCTGGTGGTTGTTTTGCTCTGTATCTAAGCGCTGCCAAGCAGAGCCATCACTGGCCAGTTGCCACTGACCTTCTGATACGAGAGTGCGGCTACGCTGTTGAATAAAAGTACGATAGCTCTGCTCATCCACTGGCAAGCTGGCCGCCAGTAACAGATCCTGGTCACGGTCATACAGAAAGTTAGCGACCGATCGGGCCGTATCAGTGGTCAGGCGCTCCAGCTCTTCACGCGCCCTGTCATTCAGTGCCTGCTCCGCCTCCCGACTGAAGATTTCCCCCATATCGGCGACCGTCGCCCGCACTTCTTTATTGAGCAAGTCCGTTTCTTTACCCAGCTCTTCCCCCAGATACAGCACCCCTTGCCAGGCCAGTAAAGCCAGCAGAATCAGGGGTACCACTTTAATAACCAGAAACAAGGCAACCAGTTTGGCCCGGATGCCTATACCTGCACCGGATGACTCAGAGGGCATTACTTGCACTCCTGCACAATAAAGGACAAAGATACATATTAGTTGTTTTTTTATAAAAAAATAAGCTCCCCTTTGGGTGTAGGGGAAACACTTTAATCTGCTGAGTGTAATACAGGAGAGAGGGAAAAACGGCAAACAAATAACAGAAAAAGCGCCACAAGTGCGCTTATTTCTACAGTAAATTGTGACTAAAGTCACAGATAGGAAGCCCCGGAATCCGCAGGCCGGGATTCGCTTCCGTTATAGCAGGACAAAAATCTGGGTTAACAGCGGGAAAATGCCAATAACCAGCGCTGCGGCAGCCATTAAGATAGTTGATACTGCACCAATTTGTTCAAAGTCTTCAGCATGGCTCATCGTATTGCTCCTTTCTCTATCACATATCACTACCGAAATGTTCACTGCCTGAAATATGGATGTCCTGTTTCGGTCAGTATTCGGTTTCTGTTATAGATAGAGCAAAGCTGATGCCAACCCCAATACTCTTACATAACCACATGTTTTAAAAAGATATTTACTTTCTGACGCACCATCCTGCCCCCAGATAAGACAAATATGTCTGACACAATGGACAAATACGACAGAAGCATCCTTACTGCGTAGATAGACTCATCGCTTAATCATTCTATAATTACAGTTTGCAGCTGTATTTATTCGGCAAACTTTAAGCGCCAACGATAATGCCAGTACAACCCCAATGAACGCAGCAATGCGAATAGGGTAAAGGCAAACCATAGCCCTTGATTGCCAAGCCCTTGACTGAGGTACCAGACAAGCAGATATAACCCTGTGGCTAACACGGTGGTGTTACGCATGACATCCGCTCGGGTAAGCCCGATATAAACACCATCAAACAGATAACTGGCTGCAGCGAATATAGGAATCAGTACAACCCAGAGCAGGTATTGATCCACCAACAACAATACCTCAGGCAGATCAGTCATTAATGAAGCCAGCGAAACACCAAACAAACCATAACAGACACTGAAGAACCCAGCAGCCAGCAGACTCAAGAGCAAACTCCGACTGACAATCGCTTTTAATTCATCAATACGTTTAGCTCCCGTACTTTGCCCGACCAGTGCTTCCGCGCTATGAGCCAAACCATCCAGCGCATAAGAAACAAACATCACCATCTGTAGCAAAATCGCATTAGCTGCCAATACATCGGCACCCAAACGCGCACCCTGAGCCGTGAAAAAAGCCATACCAAACAACAGCACCCAGGTTCTGACCAGCAGCTGATGATTGACCTTAAGCAGGGTTTGATAGTCACTGAAACGCCCCAGAGAAACACGTAGCTGTCCTCGTAACTTATCCGGGTAATCAATCTGCAAGCACAAGATATGGCACCAGGCCAGATACCCCCCGACCAGCAATACCAAATAGTCAGCCAGTAGCGAAGCCAGTGCGACACCTTTTACATCCCAACCCAATCCCAATACAAACCACAGATCCAGCACGATATTGACGCTGTTACCCAGCACCAGCATATAAAAGGAGAAACGACTGTTCTGCTGCGCCAGAAACCAGCCCAACAAAACATAGTTGATCAAAACCGCAGGAGCCGCCCAGATTCTAACGCGGGCATACTGTCCCGCAAGCTGCTGTAAACCCTGATTATCGGTTAACAGGGCCAAGCCTAATTCAATCAACCAGGGTTGCGCCATCAACAGTAACGACGCAACAGCCAACGCCAGGACAATACCTTGCTGCAGAAGCCGAACTACCTGAGCCCAGTTCTGCTGCCCCGCGGCCTGAGCCACCACACCGGTCGTGCCCATTCGCAGAAAACCAAAACCCCAGAACAAAAAACTGAACAGGCTGGCCCCTAATGCCACGGCCGCCAGATAATCCGCAGAAGACAGATGGCCCAACACCGCAGTATCCACCAACCCCAATAACGGCACACTGATATTGGATAAAATAATTGGCCAGGACAGGGCAAATATTTTCTGATTTAAGCTCATTGGAATTCGCTGCCAGCGGAAAGTTGAACAAGGAAATGCAGAAAGGTTTAAAGCGATCAGGCAATGATTGCAATTAACAGACAACAATAGCTTTAAAGCGGTTAAAGCAGATCAAGCAAGCAAAAAAAATGCAGCGCCCATCGCTGAACGCTGCATTTCACTGAAGACGCAACAATTAACCCAGAGATTCCTGGATAATCTTGTACTTTTCCATCAGCTCATCTTCGGTTTCTGCATGTTCCGGATCTTTAGGAATACACTCTACCGGACATACCAACACACACTGAGGTTCGTCATAGTGACCTACACACTCAGTACACAGGTTTGGATCAATTTCATAGATCTCATCACCCTGACTGATTGCACCGTTCGGACATTCAGGTTCACATACATCACAGTTGATGCATTCATCGGTAATCATCAAAGCCATAACGCTACCTCTGTTACAAACTAATCAATTCAAGCTAATCGTTTTTAAAATGTTCTTTTAACGCCTGAGCAACGATTGGGTGAACAAATTTGCTCACATCCCCGTTCAGGCAGGAAATCTCTCTCACCAGCGTAGATGAGATATAAGAGTTCCGCTCTTCTGGTGTCAGAAAAATGCTTTCTACGTCGGGAGACATCGCACGGTTCAGGTTAGCCAGTTGCAGCTCATACTCAAAGTCTGAAACTGCTCTTAAGCCCCGAATAATCACACGAGCCTGCTGCTCTGCCAAAAAGTCAGTCAGCAGGCTATCAAAACCACACACCACTACATTGCCATAAGGGGCAACAACAGCTTCTGCAAGCTCGACCCGTTGCTCCAGAGTCAATAGCGGCTTTTTACGCGGACTGGCAGCAATGGCCAATACCACTTTGTCAAAAATCCGGCTGGCACGCTCCACCAGATCGGTGTGCCCATTAGTGATCGGATCAAAGGTTCCGGGATAAACAACCGTTGTCATCGCATTGTCCTGATTATGCGCGGAATTTAAAGACGCTGAATGGTAAACAAATTGCACCCACTGCACAAACTTCTATGCGCTATATCCTTATAGCGATTGGCCTAATCTTCTCCCACGCGTATTTTAGACTAGGCAATCTATATAATTATCATCTAAAGTAATTACTTTAAGGTATTGGCAATAAGCTGCAATGTGTAACAGATTTGGCCAGATTATAATGCTATATTCGTGATGCTTTTAGTAACTACAACAAAAACAACAAACAAAAAAGCTGTCTTCTGAAAATTCGATTGAGTGCGAAACCCGAGACTATGACTGTAAAAACCAAAGACCGGATTGTGCACGCCGCTCTGGAGCTGTTTAACACCCATGGCGAGCGCAAAATCACCACCAACCATATTGCCGCCCACCTCAAAATCTCTCCCGGCAATCTATATTACCACTATCGAAATAAATCCGACATTATTGCTCGGATATTCGACCAGTATGAACAAGCCTTGGCGGTCCTGTTTGAACTACCGCAAGACCGGCCCGTTACCCTTCAAGACCAGGCACAGCTACTAGAAAAGCTGCTCCAGGTATTCTGGGATTATCGCTTCCTACATCGTGACCTGGTGGGCATGTTGGCCAATGATGAGGAATTGCATCAGAGATATCAGAATATTGCCGAAACGGGCATCGCTCAGGCCAGCAATATTATCCGCCGTCTACGTGACGCAAATATTATGCAAATTTCTGAAGAGGAAATTCCCCCCCTCGCATTGAATATCTGGCTGGTACTGACCGGCTGGGGTAGTTATCTGCGCACCGCCCGGGGTATTGCCGAAGAAGATATTCGCCAGGAGCACCTGTTTGAAGTGCTGAAACAACTGATCAGCCTGGAGATGCCTTATCTATCCGAAGAGACACGCACACTAACACGCCAGACTCTAAGTCAGCTTCAACCGGCCTGACGCTGATATAAACAACAGGACACCTGTCCTGTCTGTTTCTCCTTACACAGCTGCCAGTTTGCCGGTAGCTGTGTCAGTTGCAGCCCCTTTTCCGCTTCAAGATAGATATAAGCAGACTCTGCCAGCCAACCTTCTGTTTCTAACTGCTGACATGCCGTGATCAACATCTCCTGACCAAACGGTGGATCCAGAAACACCAGATCGAACTCCTTACCAGGATTATGTTGCAACCACTGCAGCGCATCCGCCTGTAACACTTCAGCCTGATCACAGCGCAACGTAGCCAGATTTTCCTGCATCTGACGAATCACACCGAGGTGAGTATCCAAAAACGTAGCGTGTTTAGCTCCACGGGACAGCGCTTCTAAGCCCAAAGCACCACTACCGGCAAACAGATCCAACACCCGTGAGCCATAAATGGAAAAAGACAACCAGTTAAATAGGGTTTCACGCAGACGATCCCCCGTCGGTCTCAGACCCTGGCCATCAGGGAAAGGCAGTTTACGCCCACGCCATTCACCGGCAATAATACGAAGCTGGTTACGACCACCGGAGGCAGAAGCAGCCTTAGCTGGATTATTTTTCTGTCGTTTCACTCTGGCCATATGCTACAAATCTTACATTGAAGCGCAGATCACTGCGTTATATCAGGGAAATCTGGCCCTTAGAGGGCCAATGCGCTGAGGATTGTACCCCCCGTGGGCGACAAGTGGTAGGATAGGCGCCTATTTCTAACATCAAAGACACAGAATCTATCTCATGTTTGGCTTATTCAAACGTAAAAAGAAAAAAGCAGAACAGCCTGAAGCTCAGGTCACTGAGACCCAGGCTATCGAGCAGGCGGAAGAAACCGCCGTTGAGCGCTCTGAACAGAGCCCTGCACCTGTCAGCCAAGACACTGACACACAAATAACGCCTATGGCTGAAACGGTTGATAATACAACGGTTGAAACTCAAGCAGCTGAATTGACAGCGCCTGAAGTCCGGGACCCCGTCGTTGAAACTCAAGTAACGCCTGAGCCAACGGTTATTGACGAGCCGAAAGCAGAGTCCACACAGGCTACTCAACCTGAGCCGACGCCTGCCCCCGTTCCGGTGGCAGCACCTCAGCCGGAAGTACAGGAAAAGCCGAAGAAGAAAGGTTTCTTCTCCCGTATTAAAGCCGGTCTGGGTCGTACCCGTGCGAATCTGACCGAAGGTCTGGCCAGCCTGTTTCTGGGTAAAAAGCAGATTGATGATGACCTGCTGGAAGAGATCGAAACCCAACTGCTGGTAGCGGATATCGGTGTTGAAGCCACCTCTGACATTATCGAACGCCTGACCGAACGCGTACAACGCAAGCAGCTGGCAGATGCTCAGGCCCTGTACGAGGCCCTGAAAGAAGAGCTGCGCGCCATGCTGGAACCCGCGAATAAACCGCTGGAGATTCCGAACCAAGCCTCGCCATACGTCATTCTGATGGTGGGCGTTAACGGCGTGGGTAAAACAACGACCATTGGTAAGCTGGCGAAGAAATTCCAAAGCGAAGGCAAGAGCGTCATGCTGGCCGCCGGTGATACCTTCCGTGCCGCAGCAGTAGAACAGTTACAGGTGTGGGGTGAACGTAATCAGGTGCCCGTGATTGCGCAGCATACCGGCGCTGACAGTGCCTCCGTAATCTTTGATGCCATTCAGGCAGCAAAAGCCCGTAATGCGGATATTCTGATCGCCGATACCGCAGGTCGCTTACAGAACAAGAGCAACCTGATGGAAGAGCTGAAAAAAGTCACCCGTGTGATGAAAAAGCTCGACGTCGAGGCGCCCCATGAGGTGATGCTGGTGGTGGATGCGGGTACAGGTCAGAATGCACTGTCTCAAGCTTCTCTGTTTAATGAAGCCGTGGGTCTGACCGGTATTACCCTAACCAAACTGGACGGCACCGCGAAGGGTGGTATCGTATTTGCGCTGGCTAAACAGATGGAAATTCCGATCCGCTTTATCGGTGTCGGTGAGCAGGTGGATGACCTGCGTCCATTTGATGCCGACCAGTTTACCAACGCTCTGTTTGATCAATCTGAGTCATAAGCCGATTTTTTTATGAATGTATCGCAGGAAGCCATGATCCATTTTACAAACGTCAGCAAACGCTATGAAAATGGTTATGAAGCACTGAAACATCTGGACCTTACCATCAACAAGGGTGAAATGTGTTTTCTTACCGGTCACTCCGGGGCTGGCAAAAGCACTCTGCTGAAGTTGATTATGCGTATGGAAAAAGCCACCAACGGCCAGGTGGTCGTGAACGGTGAAAACCTGACCAAGATGTCAAAGAGCAAGATTCCTGCCCTGCGCCGCAATATCGGTGTGGTATTCCAGAATCACCAGCTGCTGTTTGATCGCAGCGTATTTGATAATGTCGCTTTGCCTCTGCTGATTGAGGGTGCTGACCCCAAAATGATCGGTAACCGGGTACGGGCAGCGCTGGATAAAGTAGGCCTGCTAAAAAAAGAGAAGCTAAACCCGATTATGCTGTCCGGTGGTGAGCAGCAACGTGTCGGCATCGCCCGCGCTGTAGTGAAAAAGCCTCCCATTATTCTGGCGGACGAGCCTACCGGTAACCTGGACCCCAAACTGTCCTCAGAGATTATGCATCTGTTTGAACAGTTTAATGAGCGTGAAGTCACCGTATTGATCGCCAGTCACGACCTTGACCTGATCGCCCGTATGGGTAAACGCGTACTGACCCTGCGCGAGGGCAGCCTGATTAATGGGGGCGGAAACCGATGAGCGAAGTAGGCAAGCCCCATAATCGTGGCGTGACCCCGCGCGGAGCCAGTGTTTCAGCCCGTCCACAGCCTCAGGTCAAAAAAAAGCCGGAACAGCCAGTAGCCAAAGGGGCCAGTCAATCGGAGATTAATACCCGAAATAAAACCCGCAGCTGGCTACGCCATCACCGTATGATGGCCATTGATAGCCTGTGGCGGGTCATTCGCACGCCTTTTTCCAGCCTGATGACCTGGGCTGTTCTGGCGATTGCACTGGCACTGCCTACGGGGCTGTATCTGTTTTTAAGCAACGCCCAGGTGGTGACCAGTAACCGGGATGGCTCTGCACAGGTGTCGCTGTTTTTAAAGATGGAAGTCAGCGAGTCCCAGGCTCAGGCCTTGCGCCTGAATCTGGAAACCCGCACGGATATCGCCAGCGTCGCTTATATTTCCAAAGATCAGGCGATGAAGGAATTTAAGCAGTTCTCTGGTTTTGGTGAAGCGCTGGATTATCTCGATGATAATCCCTTACCCAGTGTACTCGTGGTACGCCCTGCCAATACCCTAACCCTGCTAAACCAGCAGGAAGCCTTGTTTACCGAATTAGATAAGATGCCAGAAGTGGAAGAGGCACAGCTGGATATGGACTGGGTCAAACGCCTTTACCATATCATGGAGCTTAGCCAACGAGCCGTAAGTGCCCTGGCCATCCTATTGGGCATCGCCGTATTGCTGGTGGTGGGAAATACCATCCGTCTGGCTATTGAGAGTCGCCGCGATGAGATTGTAATCGTCAAACTGGTGGGCGGCAGCGATGCCTTTATCCGACGCCCTTTCCTTTATACGGGGATCTGGTACGGCTTAGGTGGCGGCTTACTGGCCTGGTGGATCATTAATATCAGCCTGTTATGGCTGGAAGATCCAGTCAATGCCTTAGCCAGTGCTTACGATGCCAGTAGTTTTGAGCTGATTGGTTTAGGTGCAGGTGATTCTCTTCTCCTTATCTTAACCTCGACTCTGTTAGGCTGGCTGGGAGCCTGGTTAGCGGTAAGCCGTCATCTGGGTGACATCGAACCACGCTAGGATAGCCTGTTACCCAATTTGTATACAGTGGGCAATGACGCTATAGTCAAACCCCTTGCAAATTAGTCAGGAATATCTATATTAATTGCTCTTGATGTGAACTTATTGCGTATAACACGCTCAGATAAGATCAGAATAAGCAGATTTTCAGAGGTTATATGAATACTAGCCTGCAAACGATTGATTCCCTGTCCCCCGGTCAGGATTTGAATGCCTACATTCAAGTTGCTAACAGCTTCCCGGTACTGTCCGTAGAGCGCGAGCAGGATCTTGCACATCGCCTGCATGAGAAGTCTGATTTAGATGCCGCCAGGGAGTTGGTACTGTCTCACTTACGCTTTGTGGTACATATTGCCAAGAGCTACTCCGGTTATGGCTTACCGCAAGCCGATCTGATTCAGGAAGGCAACGTTGGCTTGATGAAAGCCGTTAAGCGTTTTGACCCGAACGTGGGTGTACGCCTGGTATCTTTTGCCGTGCATTGGATCAAAGCGGAGATTCATGAATACGTGCTGCGTAACTGGCGTATTGTGAAAGTGGCTACCACCAAGGCCCAGAGAAAACTGTTTTTCAACCTGCGCAGTGCTAAAAAAGGCTTGGGCTGGTTAAACAATGAAGAAGTGGAAGCGATTGCACAGGATCTGGACGTTAAACCGCAAACGGTACGTCAGATGGAAAGCCGCTTAAGTGCTCACGATGCCGCTTTTGACGGCTACAGCGATGACGATGATGAGCAGGCTTATCAAGCACCGGCTTACTATCTGGAAGATCACAGATATAATCCAGCGACCGAATTGGAAGACTCTGACTGGGCCGCCGATTCATCATCCCGCTTACAGTCCGCTATGGCCGAACTGGATGATCGCAGCCGGGATATTCTGCAAAAGCGCTGGCTGACCGATAGCAAAGCCACACTGCATGAATTAGCCGATATTTATGGTGTTTCCGCTGAGCGCATCCGCCAGTTGGAAAAGAATGCCATGAATAAGGTGAAGAAGATGATGGAAACCCGCTAATTCGAATATCGAATGGATTTCAGGATCACAACCAATAAAGGCTGCTCTATGCAGCCTTTATTGGTTTTTGCCCCTGGACCTCTCATCAAACGGTTCTTTCAAAGCCAGCACCAACCTTATACCAAAACAGATAAGCTGTTGCAGGTCGGAAAAGCCGCAAGGCGCCTTCTGACAATAATCAGAGCCAGTGCCGGATGGCGCTTCGCTTATCCAACCTACTCTGATATTAAGAAACTTATCGGGAATGGTATTAGCCCACATTTTAAGCCCCAGAAGCCTATACCGACATCAGCCGACTGTTTACTTTTTAGCCAGATTCGTTTGTCTTTATAATTAGAATAACCTAATATAAATGCATTTCAAATTTACACGACTTAAACGCCCTAAGAGGCGATGTGGAGAGCCCGCTATGTTTATGCGTAAACCGATAACCTGGCTATCGATCAGCCTGATTTATCTGCTGAGCCCGAACGCTCAGGCACTAGAGAGCATCACGCTGCAGTCCGAAACGGTTAGCCAGTCGATCACTCTGGATGGCACGGTAGAAGCGATTCGCAGCAGCACCGTGGCGGCCCAGACCGCAGGGACTGTCAGTGCAGTGTATTACGACGTTGACGATAGAGTCGAGCCAGGCGCTATTCTGCTGCAGATCAGCGATAGCGAACAGCAAGCCAGACTTGAACAGGTCCAGGCAGCCGCGCGGGCCGCTCAGGCGACACTCAAAGATGCAGAGCAGAGCTTTATACGCATTCAGGGCATTTACAAGAAACAGCTGGCATCACAATCTCAGTATGATCAAAGCAAAAACCATCTGGATGCCTCCAAAGCCAGTTACGGACAAGCCATGGCTGCTTTAAAAGAAGCCGAGAAACAGGTCTCTTATACCAAGGTGATCGCCCCCTATGGGGGCGTCGTTACTGAACGTCATATTGAGCTGGGTGAAGTCGTGGCACCAGGCTCACTACTGATGAGCGGTATCGATCTGGAATATCTGAGGGTTAATGTGGATCTCCCCCAGCGCTTTGCCGCTGGTGTCCGTCAACATCAGCTGGCCGAAATCCTCTTGCCAGATAACCAGGTGATTCCAGCCAAGAATCTGACCGTATTCCCTTACGCCGACGCCCAAACTCATAATTTTAAGGTACGCATCGAACTGCCTAAAAGCCAGGCCGGTCTCTATCCCGGCATGATGGTAAAGGTCTCCGTTCCGGTTGCCAGCGAGCAAAGCCTGATGATTCCACAACAAGCCCTGATTATCCGCAGCGAACTGAGGGCCGTTTATCTGCTGAATGAGCAGGGTGAGCCAAAACTTCGCCAGGTACGCACAGGTGCATCTGCCGCCGGTAAGATCGAAATTTTATCTGGATTACAAGCCGGTGATCGTATCGCACTGGACCCGAATCAGGCTTTGAAACAGATTAATGCCGCAAGGAGTCCAAGTGATGCGTGATCAAAAACTGGGAATATCCGGGTTAACCGCACGGGCATTTCAGAACACCGAGATTACGCCCTTGCTGGCTATTGTCGGTATGTTACTGGGTCTGCTGGCCATCCTGATTACCCCCAAGGAAGAAGAGCCACAGATTGACGCTACCTTCGCCAATATTTTTATCGCCTTTCCCGGTGCCACCCCAAAAGAGGTCGAGCAGCTGGTTTCAACCCCCGCAGAACAGGTGATGTCTGAAATAGAGGGCGTTGAACATGTGATGTCCGTCTCCCGTCCTGGTATGTCTGTGCTGACCGTTCAGTTTGAGGTCGGTATTACCCGCCAGGAGGCCATTGTCCGCCTGTATAACCAGGTGGACTCCCATCAGGACTGGTTGCCGCAAAACCTGGGCGTGGCACCGCCACTGGTTAAGCCGATGGGTATTGATGATGTGCCCATTATGAGCCTGACACTCTGGTCCGATAATCCTGAGCTGGGCAGCCATGAGCTGAAAAAAGTCGCCCACAATCTGGAAGTGGAACTGAAGCGCATCAAGGGCACTCGGGATATCTATACTCTGGGCGGACCGGATAATGTTGTGCACGTGCAATTGGACCCGGCTCGTCTATCCGGCTTTAACATCAGCCTGGATGACCTGCGACATGCACTGCAAGCCAGTAATATCGCCAGCAGCGAAAGCCGTATCGTTCAGCATAATCAGGTGATTCCTATTCAAACCGGTGAGTTCCTCACCTCTATCCAGGAAGTCCGCCAGCTGGTAGTGGGTCTGAATCAAGGGGCCCCGGTTTATCTGCAGGATGTGGCCGATGTACGTCTGGGTGCTGATACGCCGGAGCAAAGTGTCTTTATGGGCGTAGGCCCCGCCTTTGCGAAAGATGGACAGAGTGGAGAACAATGGCAAGCTGGACAGGGTGAAATCTACCCTGCCGTCACCATGGCTATTGCCAAACAGCCCGGCCAGAACGCCATTGATATTACGCGTAATATCACTCAGCGTCTGGAACAGTTGAAAAATATCGCCATCCCAGAAGGCGTTGAGGTCACAGTCACTCGTGATTACGGTCAAACCGCGAATAATAAATCCAACACCCTGATCTCAAAGCTGGTGTTTGCGACCGGCTCAGTAGTGCTGCTGGTGCTGGCAACTCTGGGCTGGCGGCAGGCGATTATTGTCGGCCTGGCGATTGTTATCACCCTGATGATCACCCTGTTTGCCTCCTGGGCTTACGGCTTTACCCTTAACCGGGTCTCCCTGTTTGCCCTGATCTTCTCCATTGGTATTCTGGTCGATGATGCCATTGTAGTCGTGGAGAATATCCACCGGCACCTTGCCATGGGTGGCAAGCCCATGAAAGAAGCAATTCCACTGGCCGTTGAAGAAGTGGGCGGCCCCACCATTCTGGCTACCTTTACCGTAATCGCCGCCCTGATGCCAATGGCCTTTGTCACCGGCCTAATGGGCCCGTATATGAGCCCTATTCCCATCAATGCCAGTATGGGCATGCTGATCTCGTTGGTCATTGCCTTTGTTGTTACCCCTTGGCTGGCGTTTAAGCTGCTGAAGCATCAAGCTCATAGTGGCACAGGCCATGATGACAGCGGTCATGCCGGAGCAGAGCATCACGAAGCAGGCAGCCCCGCAATGCAGCGTTTTTTCCAGGCATTGATGCATCCTTTCCTAAGAGGTAAAAAAGGTCGCCCAATGCGCGCCTTACTGGGTTTGGTGGTGATTGGTCTAACACTGGCAGCTGCGGCACTGCCAGCCACCCTGGCGGTAGTCTTAAAAATGCTGCCGTTTGATAACAAATCCGAAGTGCAAATTGTAGTGGATATGCCGGAAGGCACACCGGTTGAACAAACCCAACGAGTCCTGCTGGAACTGGGCGAATATCTGCAAACGGTGCCGGAAGTTACCCATTATCAGACCTATGCGGGTACCGCAGCTCCGATCAATTTTAACGGTCTGGTACGTCAGTATTATCTGCGTGAAGAACCTCATGCCGGTGATATTCAGGTCAACTTTGTTGATAAGAGTCAGCGGGAGCGTAAAAGCCATGAGATCGCTCTGGCCATTCGCCAACCGCTTCAGGCTATTGGCGAACGCTATCAGGCCAATATTAAAGTCGTCGAGGTTCCACCAGGGCCACCCGTAATAGCCCCTCTGGTAGCAGAGATCTATGCCGCTGACGAACGGTTAATGGCTAAAACCGCCACAGCGCTACGTCAGCGTTTGGAACAGACCGAGGGTATCGTCGATGTTGACGATATGCTGGAGCACCCCAGTCAGCGCTATCTGCTCAAAGTTGATCGTCAAAAAGCCGCGCAACTGGGCGTGTCTCAGCAAAGCGTAGTGTCTGCACTCAGCACAGCACTGGGGGGGGAAGATGTCAGCTATCTGCATAATGCCAACGTTAAGTATGCCCTGCCGATTCGCCTGGAACTGACTGAAGCAGACAAGAGCAATCTTCAGCAACTATTGACGCTGAAGATTGCCAACCGTAACGGTCAACAGGTCGCTTTGGCAGAGCTGGTGACATTGGAATCCAGTGAATGGCATAAAACTATTTACCATAAAGACCTGCTGCCGGTGACCTTTGTTACTGCCGATATGGCCGGAGACTTAGATAGCCCTCTGTACGGTATGTTTGATCTGATTGGACAGCTGGGTCAGCAACCGCTGTTTGAGCATCTGCCTTTGGAGCAATACTTTATTCAGCAACCGCAATGGCCACTGGTTCCCTCAGTGAAATGGGACGGTGAATGGCAGGTCACCTACGAAACCTTCCGTGATATGGGCATCGCCTACGGTGTGGGCATGATCCTGATCTATATGCTGGTTGTGGCGCAATTCCGCTCTTACCGGGCTCCACTGATCATTATGACCCCAATTCCACTGACCATGATCGGTGTAATGCCGGGCCATGCCTTATTGGGCGCTCAGTTTACTGCGACATCTATGATCGGCATGATCGCACTGGCTGGGATTATTGTGCGTAACTCCATTCTGCTGGTGGACTTTATCAACCAGCAACTCAGAGCAGGTATCTCCTTTGAACAGGCGGTGATTCAGTCCGGTGCTGTACGGGCCAAGCCCATTATTCTGACGGCACTGGCGGCGATGATAGGCGCCCTGTTTATTCTGGACGACCCTATCTTTAACGGCCTGGCAATTGCTCTGATCTTTGGCTTAACGGTTTCAACCCTGTTAACCCTGCTGGTGATTCCGGTCATGTATTACGCCTTTGCACCGGGTCGCATTAAGGCTCTGGATCAAACCCATCAATCCTGATCCAGCAGTGATTATCTCCAACCCAAAAAGAAGCCCTTATCCATTGAATGGACAAGGGCTTCATACAACATCCGGCAAACTAAACCAAGCCCGCCTCAATCATCTAGTGGGTACGACGATAGATAATATCCCATACGCCGTGGCCCAGACGCTCACCGCGTTTCTCAAACTTGGTCACCGGACGAGAATCAGGACGTGGCACGTAATCACCGTCGGTGGCGGTGTTTTCATAACCGTCTGCCTGTTTCATTACCTCAACCATATGCTCGGCATAGTTTTCCCAATCCGTGGCCATATGGAAGCGCCCACCCACTTTCAGCTTCTGACGCACCAGCTGAGCAAACTCAGCCTGTACGATACGACGCTTGTGGTGACGTTTTTTATGCCAGGGGTCCGGGAAGAACAGCTGCAGCAGATCCAGAGAGCCATCCGGGATACACTGTTTCAGGATCTCAATGGCATCATCTTCATAGGCACGCAGATTGGTTAAACCGGCATCACCGGCTTCAGCCATCAGCCTACCAACACCCGGTGTATGCACCTCAATACCGATAAAGTTATGATCTGACATGGTTTTCGCCTGCTCCAGCAGAGAATCACCCATACCAAAACCAATCTCCAGTACCAGCGGCGCTTCACGCTCAAACACCTCAACCGGGTTAATCATGCCCTGATCAAGGGTCAGGCCCCATTTTGGCCAGAACTCATCCATACCGCGCTGCTGACCGGCAGTCATACGTCCGGTGCGCAGAACAAAACTACGGATACGGCGTTTGTGCTCTTCCGGCACATTCTGCTCCTGCTCAGGAAGGCTGTTTTCTGTCTCAGTTGCTTCTACAGCATCCTGATTCAGGTTCTGAGCATCGGTGGAATCAGACATTATCGTGTTTAACCTGTATAAAAATTAATCAATCAGACCGTCCAGCGGAGAAGAGGCGCTGGCATACTTTTTACGTGGCATACGACCGGCCAGATAGGCTTCGCGACCGGCTTCAATGGCTTTTTTCATCGCCGACGCCATCAGAATAGGATCTTTGGCTGCAGCAATTGCCGTGTTCATCAGTACCGCTTCACAGCCCATTTCCATCGCAATCGCGGCATCAGACGCCGTACCCACACCGGCATCAACCAGTACAGGGATATTGGCGCTTTCCATAATGATGCGGATATTGTGCGGATTCAAAATACCCAGACCAGAGCCGATCAGAGAACCCAGTGGCATAATGGCACAGGCACCCATATCTTCCAGCTTCTTAGCTGCAATTGGGTCATCGTTACAGTACACCATCACATCGAAACCATCTCTTACCAGGGTATCCATGGCTTTCAGGGTTTCTTCCATATCCGGGTACAGAGTCTTCTGGTCACCCAGCACTTCCAGCTTGACCAGATTATGGCCATCCAGCAGTTCACGGGCCAGACGACAGGTGCGTACCGCATCATCCGCAGTGTAACACCCGGCTGTATTTGGCAAAATGGTGTACTTGTCCGGTGAGATCACATCCAGCAGGTTTGGCTCGTCGGCATTCTGACCGATATTAGTACGACGTACTGCTACAGTAACAATTTCTGCACCGCTGGCTTCAATCGCCAGACCGGTTTCTTCCAGATCTTTATATTTACCTGTGCCCACCAGCAGACGGGAGTGATAGTCTTTGCCAGCAATGGTCAGAACATCTTGTTTCATCTCTCAAGTACCCTAAATAATTGCGATAAGAGTGACTGTAATCGTGTATCAACGCTGCCCTAGTAGAGAATTAACCACCACCAATCGCGTGTACAATCTCGATTCGATCACCTTCTTGTAATCTGGTGTCTGCGTGTTCACTACGGGGAATAATATCCTCGTTGATCTCCACTGCGATACGCTTGCCAGTCAGCTCCAGCTGCTCAATCAATTGCAGCAGGCTACTGCCAGCCTCAACAGTCTTGGTTTCGCCATTCAATTGAATCTGCATGACGTATTCGGCTCCCAACAGTGTATGATGGAGGGCATCAAAGGTTGCATAATGCCTGGAAATAGCCGGATATTGTACCTGATTCAGATCATTTTGCGCGGTGATATTGGGGAGATTTGCGTGTTAAAAACTGTACTCTGGGGCTGTGTCGGATTACTGGGGGCCAGCAGTGTCTTTATGGATGCGGGTTTAAGCCATGGTCTGGGGCAACAGCTCACGCCAGATCAACTCTCCAGCCTGAAAACCGCCGTCTATTATCAGCAGATCAACAGCATAGTGATGGCTATTGGCTTAATACTGGCCAGCGCTAAACGCTCTTACCTATCCCTGCTACCCAGCCTATGTTTTCTGTTGGGTACGATAGCTTTTAGCGGTGGGATTTATGGTAAGCATCTGCTGGCACTGAACACAGGTATGATCACCCCAGCGGGTGGTATGATCACCGCATTGGGCTGGATTTTATTAGCCTTACTGGGCATCAGCTATAAACTCAACAGCAACCACTCCACCTTTCGTTAACTTAGAGCGAATAATAGAAGAGAAAAGCAGACACTAACATCCTCCTCTTCTCCTTCAGCATGCAGAGTGACAGCTTACCAACAGTAACTCCCAACCAATCCTGCCGGTAAGCTTCTACTAACTTGATAGATTTTTGATCAAAAACAGATCAGTATGATCATTTCTAATAATCTAAACCTGACAGATAACAGGAGCATTTCCCCTATTTAGCGGGGAGGAATCGAATAGGTCGCCGTGACATGAGCCACAGGTTCTTCTTCGCCTTCGGAATAGATCGTAATCTCCCCCACCGCCAGACGCTTGCCCAATTTTAAAAGCTTCGCCTCTGCAAGAATCGCCTTATCAGGTTCAGGTTTCCGTAGAAAGTTGATATTAAGACTCGTAGTCACAGCCAAAGCCACTGGACCAATTTGGGCCAGAATGGCGACATAGAGACAAACATCTGCCAGCGCCATCATAGTAGGGCCAGATACCGTACCGCCGGGCCGCAGATGATCATCATCCACATCCAGACGCATCAGTGCCGTGTTCTTACCCAGCTTAGTGACCAGGCCAATATGTTGGGGAAACTCCCGATCCAGAAATTCATTGATCTGCTCGACCGTCATCACGGTCTCAGGTAGGGAAGCGTTCATAGAGCCATCTCCGTTGTTGTTATTGTTTTATCGCCCTTCTCAGGCTGATTTATGACTTATTTATCAAAAGAAGTCACAGTATGCCTTCAGGCCACTCACAAATAACAGCGTTCAAACTGACTCTATGTTCACAATAGCTTGGCTAGCATACAGAGGATTTCAATCATACCGCCCGGCGTCTAACCCAATACGCTTTATAAAAGGTGATTAACCGTTTAACCGCCCACCCATCTCCTGGGCCAGATCCACCGCATAGTTATCGGTCATACCGCCAATAAAATCCAACACCCGGCGGTAGGCTTCATAGCGGTTCCATTCAGGGCCTGGGATATTCTCACCAATCAATGACAACACCCGCTTATGTTTAAAGCTCAGCTGCTCCAGTGATTGGCCATGACTGAGCTGATCCAGCTCTTCAACCGCACCACAGAAGGATTCCAGTAACACACCTAAGGTGGTGTAAGCTCCGATCTCTAACTTCGCTTTACGCGGATGATTAAAGATTCTCTCTTCGGCCAAACGTTTCGCCTCTGCCACACCCTGGGCAATATCCGGCTCACAGGCATCGATCAGATCATGATCAAAACTGCCGCTTAGCAACTCTTCCTGATGCAGAACAAACTGCTCAGATACTGCTGCAACGACACGCTCCATCGCTGCACCACGCAGAGCTGCAATACGCCGTCGATTCGAGGCACCAGACAAGGCGGAATAACCGATGGGCTCACCACCAACAATCTGTAACAAGATCTGCTCAACCTCGTGATAGCGCAGGATCTCCATCTCCAGACCATCTTCCAGGTCTAACAGCGCATAACAGAGATCATCGGCAGCCTCCACCAGATACACCAGCGGATGACGACACCAGCGTTGATCTTCCAACTGGATCAGGCCTAAACCATGAGCCGCTTCCTGTAACAAAGGAAGCTCGGTCTGATAACAGCTGAACTTACCACTTCGATCCGCATGACCCGCTGTCCAGGGATATTTCAGGAAAGTGCCCAAGGTGGCATAAGTCAAACGCATACCACCGGCAAACTGGTTGTACTCCACCTGAGTCACCATACGAAAGCCCTGAGCGTTACCCTCAAAGGTGACCAAATCTGCTTTCTGCGCTTCTGTCAGTCCTGTTAAACGCCCCTGTTTCTGCGCCTGCAGAAACCAATCCCGAATGGCGTATTCTCCGGCATGACCAAAGGGGGGGTTACCAATATCATGGGCTAAGCAGGCACTCTGTACGATCACCCCCAGATCAGCAGCCGAAATACTCAGAGGCAGATCATCCTGCAGCAGCTCAGCCACCATCATACCCAGGCTACGACCAACACAACCCACTTCCAGACTATGGGTCAACCGACTGTGGATATGATCATTTTCAGCAAAGGGATGGACCTGGGTTTTACGGCCCATACGGCGAAAAGAGCCGGAAAAAACCACACGATCATGGTCTTTATGGAAGGGTGAGCGCCCGACATCGTCCAAAGCGTGACGGGAGCGTCCTTTAAGACGGGTTGCTGACAGCAATTGCTGCCAGCTCATGATTTTGTTCATGGTGTTAGAAGTTCATAACAAAACCAATATTGACACCCTTATCAAGACTGCTGTCACCGCCGTCTTTTACGTCAACACTCAGCTTACGCCAGCCAACATAAACATCTACATCGCGCAGTGCTTGATAGTACGCACGCACGCTCAGGTCCATCAGGCCATCCAGATCACTGAACGAAGATACTTTTGGTGCAATATACAGATGACCACCAAAGCGCACCAGCGGTAGCTGAGGGAAGGTATAACTGCCCTGTCCTCCCAGACCCACTGCAATACCGTCAACATTATCAGAGTTCAGCCAGTACGCCTTGGCTCCCATGCCAATGCTGTATTGAGCCGTATGCTCCTGAGTGTGCAGACCCGCGTGAACCAGCGTTGCATCATTGTCATTTTCTTCATGATACATACCACCCACCGACAGATTCAGACGCTGCTGTGGCAGAGGCGCATCATACTCTGCACGGATCGTATCATTACTCAGGTTTACATCGATTGTTGCAGCGTGTGCAGTTGCCGCCAGGCTGGCTACCGCAGCAGCCAAAGCAATACGTTTCATTGGGTTTATATCCTCTAATATCCTAATCTTTTGCTTAGCGCTCTCTTGCGCCATCTATCCACAAATTCCAGTTAACCGCCTTACAGCCAACCCAGCCATTAAATACCGTACTGCTCACGGTAGGCACGGATTGCATCGGCATGCTGTTCCAGACCGCCTTTCTCATCCAGATACTGTAAGACCTGCTCCAGTGTAATAATACTCACCACAGGAATATTAAAGTCACGCTCCACTTCCTGAATGGCAGACAGTTCACCTTTGCCTTTCTCCTGACGATCCAGCGCGATGACTACACCACCGGCTTCAGCCTTGTTCGCATCAATAATCTGCATCACTTCACGAATCGCGGTACCTGCAGTGATCACATCATCAACAATCAGGGCTTTACCCTTCAGCTCTGCACCCACCAGTACACCACCTTCACCATGGTCCTTGGCTTCCTTGCGGTTAAATACGTAAGGCACATCCAGGTCATGCTGATCCGCCAGCGCAACCGCCGTGACCGCCGCCAGAGGAATCCCCTTGTAGGCAGGGCCAAAGATCACGTCATAATCTACTTTCGCTGCAACAATCGCCTCGGCATAAAAACGGCCCAGTTTGGCCAGCGCACGACCGGTACGGAACAGACCGGCATTAAAGAAATAAGGGCTGATACGGCCGGACTTCAGGGTAAATTCACCAAAACGTAAAACATTCTGTTCAATGGCAAATTCGATAAATTCGCGCTGATAGTCTTTCATTTAAGTACTCCGATCGATTGTCTGCGGTAAAGATCACCACTTTAGAGCGTTAATGGGCAGACAAAATGATAAAAAAGTCGCATAAAGCCCGACTTTTTATCTGTCTCCTTACCAAAACGTCTAAAGCTCGGGTATCATACACGCTAGTCGTAGCAGGAACCATGTATGAAGATCATCAACATTAATTTAAACGGCATTCGCCGCGCCGTAGAACGCGGCTTTCTGGAGTGGCTGCAGCAGCAGGACGCAGATGTGATCTGTGTACAGAATCTGCAAGCCAAATCCTACGAATTGGATGACAGTATCCTTTACCCACAGGGTTATGAAGGTTACTTTTTTGACGCCGACCAGGACGATTACAGCGGCGTCGGTGTCTACTGCCGCAAGCTGCCTAAGGCCATTATGACCGGTCTGGGTTTTGAGCAGGCAGACTTTCAGGGCCGATACATTCAAGCCGACTTTGACAAGGTCAGTATCGCCTCTTTCCTGATGCCGGATAACAGTTCGCCTCAGGAAAAATACGCCTTTATGGAGCAGTTCAACGAGTATCTGAAGAAACTGCGCCGTAAACGCCGTGAGCACATTATCTGCGGCAGCTGGTATACCGCTCATAAGACGATTGATCTGGCAGACTGGTCCAATAATCAGGACACACCGGGTTTCCGTCCAGTTGAACGTGCCTGGCTGGATCAGGTGTTTGGGCCAATGGGCTTTCTGGATACCTTCCGTGAAGTCAACCGTGAAGAAAACCAGTTCTCCTGGTACCCGGAGCTGGATCAGCCCCGTAACCGTCAGGATGGCTGGCGTATCGATTATCAGGTGACGGGGCCAAATATGCGCCGTAACATCGTTAACGCCTGGTTTGATACCCAAGCGACCTTCTCAGAGCACGTACCTCTGGTTGTCGAGTACGATCTCGAGCTGTAAGCATCCTGGTTCTCGTTTACGATGACTGCCCGGTAGATGCTTTCGCTCAGCCTGGAGCTGAGTTTAAGAGTCGCATTAAGTCCCGAACTTAAAACTTGACCGGACAGACACGAAAAAGGCCTACACTTGTAGGCCTTTTTTGCATCTGCCGCTCCATCAATAGAGAGCATTAATACGAGAGCATTAATACGAGAGCATTAAGCAGAAACAGATCGCGTCATTACTCAGCCAGTGCCTGCTGTTGCAGCTCAAACAGCTCACCACAGCCTTTCTTCGCCAGCTCCAGCATCGCCAGCAGCTCTTCCTGAGAGTAAGGCGCACCTTCTGCCGTGCCCTGTACCTCAATAAAACCACCCTGATCGGTCATCACCACATTCATATCGGTTTCCGCACTGGAATCTTCCGGGTAATCCAGATCCAGTACCGGCATACCTTCATAAACACCGACAGAGATCGACGCAATCATCTGCTTCAGCGGATCAGACTTGATCATTTTCTCACGCTGCATCCAACGCAATGCGTCCACCAACGCCACACAAGCACCGGTAATGGATGCGGTACGGGTACCACCATCCGCCTGAATCACATCACAATCGATCTGAATGGTATGCTCACCCAGCGCCTCCATATCCACCGCTGCACGCAGGGCGCGACCGATCAGACGCTGAATCTCCTGAGTACGGCCGGATTGCTTACCACGGGCCGCTTCACGGTTCATACGACTGCCGGTCGAACGCGGCAACATACCGTACTCAGCCGTCACCCAACCTTGGTTTTTACCACGCAGGAAACGGGGCACAGAAGCATCCACCGAGGCCGTACAGATCACCTTGGTATTGCCAAATTCAACCAGCACGGAGCCTTCCGCATGGCAGGTATAGTTACGGGTAATCTTCACATCGCGCATCTGGTCTGATGCACGTCCACTTGGACGAGTTGTCATACAACACCTTTACTGGAAATGGTTTCATCGAAAACAGTAAGACGGTCAGCGCACAGCAGTACCAAAGCGACACTCAGCACACAATGACCGCAAAAAGACTGGAATAACGCAATTATACACGTCCTGACCGGGCAGGCAGACTTTAAAGCACGATTTCGCTAAACTAGCCCACTATAAATCAGCACGTAATATTCTCACTCAGGAGCTCCAAATGACTCACAGCATGACCGCTTTTACCCGGCAAGAAGCCCAGTACCCTTGGGGAAGCCTGAGTTGGGAGATACGTTCCGTGAATCAGCGTTTTCTGGAGCCACACTTCCGCCTGCCTGAAACCCTGCGTGAGCTGGAACCGGCTATCCGTGAACTGCAACGTAAACAACTCAATCGCGGTAAGGTAGAGTCCGTACTACGCTTCCAACCGGCTCAGGTCAGCGACCAATTCTCTATCAATGAGACCCTGATCAAACAGCTGGCCGGTGCCGCCGAAAGCATCAGCAGTCATCTGCAGAACCCAGCCAAGATCAACCCTCTGGAACTGATGCAGTGGCCCGGTGTACTGCAAAACGAAGAAGTGGATCAGGACGAGATCAAAAAAGCCGCGCTGGAACTGTACAAACAGGGCCTGAAAGACCTGATCAAAGCCCGTGCCCGTGAAGGTGAAGAGCTGGCCAACCTGATTGTACAGCGCCTGGATGGCATCGACGAGATCGTCAAACAGGTACGTGCAGCCCTACCGGGTATTCTGGAACGTCAGCGCCAACAGATACTGGAAAAACTGGAAACCATTAAAGAAGAACTGGACCCCGCCCGTATCGAGCAGGAGATGGTGATTCTGGCCAACAAAACCGATGTCGCCGAAGAGCTGGATCGTTTAGATACCCACGTGACCGAAGTACGCCGTATCCTAAAGAAAAAAGACCCCATTGGACGCCGTCTGGACTTCCTGATGCAGGAACTGAACCGGGAAGCGAATACTCTGGCGTCTAAATCTATCGTGACGGAAACCACTCAGTGTGCGGTGGAATTGAAGGTACTGATCGAACAGATGCGCGAGCAGATTCAGAACATCGAATAACCCGAACGTGATTTATCGGTTCACTGGCTGATACGGATTCAGTTATCAGTCAGTCTCTGGCTCTTTCAGCTATCCCTGATAGCCAATAGCCTGAAGCTGCCTCTCTGCAGCAGGGCCCAGATAATCACGAATACTGGTGAAAAAAGCGGGCCATTGCTGTTGATTATTTTTGCATAGATAAGCCTGCGCTAATTGATCCATCGCCTGTGGCACGGCGATACCTCTCTTTACCTGCTCTTGTAACTGATAATTCAGACGATCCAGCACTGTTTTACGGAAGCGCTTTAATCGATCGGCATTCAGCCGTAACTCATTGATCGTCTGCTGAGCCTGAACCGGGCTAATCCCCGCTTTATTACAGTTATTCGTATTAACTGAAAGTATACCGGTTGCTCTGTCACACTTAAAAACCCCAGGAAACGCAGGCACATCTGTCAGTGGGTTCAGGATAACGCCCGTCAGATTCTGATCAGCTTTTGGCACATCACAGGAATGATCCGGGCTGGTATAACGTGCACTGCTATCTATAACATCATTTCTACTACCACCGTGACAGCAGCCCAATAGATTATGCCAGTCCAGATGCCAGTTATGGCTTCCCGCAACAGTAGCGGATTTAGGATGAAAATGCTCAACCCGAAAGTCTGCTACGCCGTTTTCATCTTCATCCGCATCAAGAAGGTCAATTTCGCAATACGCGCATAAGCCGTTCTGATCAGCTTTTAACTGCTGTTGTACCTGCGTTTTCCGTCCTGTTTTTTTGCTGAATGCCTCCCAGGTATTACCAGGAGCAGAAATGCGATAATTTTCTAATAGTGACGGTTCCTGTCCCTTTAGAACCTTTTTCATGATTGGTTACGCTCCCACTCTTTCATTCGAATATCCATATTCAGACGAGCCAGTTCTGGTTCAAACTCCCCCCCCCAGCGTTGTAGCTCATCCCTTAATCTCAGCGCTTCATCACCATCCCATTGATCTCCAGACACCAATGCCTGATACCGATGTAGCTTCTGTACAATCTCTAACGCCTCCACGCGAGGACTCTTAAGGCCCAGCACGTCCAGTAACATCTGCTGAGCTTCTGCCCCTTCAGAAAAAGATATCGGGACCAGCTCTGGCCGCTCATCCTGCCAGTCAATCACACGTAAGCATTCCGGTTTAACGGAAGAGATCACCTGAGGACTATGGGTCGAGACAATAAACTGAACATTCGGGAAAGTGCGCATCAGATCCAGCAGAATGGTTTGCTGCCAGCCCGGATGTAAATGAAGGTCTACTTCATCAATCAGGACCACACCTTCGGTCTGCAAAGGATCTGACATATCCGGGTTAGCTTCCGCCATTCTGGCCGCAATATCCATCACCATAGCCAGCGTTGTACGGTAACCATCACTCAGTTGCTCCATTCTGAGTGTCTTTTTCACCCCATCATGCAGCCAGTCCACCTCTATTCCTGCCGGTTGAGCGGCTACCGGATGACTGAACTCCGGCAACATCGTATTAATCGCTTTGCGAATGGCTTTAAGCTCAGGTATTTCTACATCAAAAGAGCGCTTCTCTTTCTGTAAGCGGTTCTCTTTCGATTCCAGATAATAAAAGTACTCAACAAAGCTTTTAAAGTTGGTCCGGCTTTCAAGAGAGCCATTAAACGCATCAAACCGGCTGAATGCCTTCTGAAAACTCCGTTTGCGCTGAGGAATCGAAAATACGCCTCGTCCAGTACCGTAATAGATAAAAACAGGAAGCTCAAAAGCCTGTTGCTCATTCAGGCCATCAATGAACTGATCAACATATTGATTCAATGCTTTAATGCCGATTCCATCAGGAATCAGTTTTTTGGTTTTTTCAGATTGATCCCGTTTTTCAGTGCGATCCCAGCTTACACCATGGGCTGACTCGCAATGAATACGCATAAATGGCGGCTTCCGACCATCCGGGAAGACCTGAAAGTCAGCCGCTTTAGGGCTTAAACCAGACACGTCAGGTAAACGCGTCAGAAAAGCCCCTAACGCAACAGCAACACCATCGAGAATACTCGTTTTACCCGCGCCATTACGCGCCACTAATACCGATAGCTGAGGGTGAAATTGAAGTGTAAAGTCGCTAAAACGGCGAAAGTGTTGCAAGCGCAGCGTGTTGATTTTCATACCAGTCAGTCTTTCTTAATAGTGTTTTTCAATATAGGCGTATGCTTTATCAAATAACTCTTTATCTTTTCCTAGCCCAAACTTTGCCAGAGTGACCATCAAAGCTCGCTGAACTAAACGAGGACCGCTTTCAGAAGCTTGCCAACCATCAAACCGGGTTGCTATTACGATATCATCGATAGCTTCTACAACATCACCAATCACTTTTGGGGTTGAATCAGGTCGTGTTTCCAGGAAGAGCTTTGTTAGGGCCTGCTTATTATCTTCTTCCGTTACCACTTGTTCACCCGTATCACGCTCTGCCTGAACAGCATCTCGCGCGGTATCTAACAGGCCTTTTAACCAATCCAACGCCTTAATAACACCAGCCTCATAATCCCTGCGCAGTTTTTCCAAACGCTCACCCAATTCAACAAACTTAGGCTCGTCATGCCCGCGCAAACGCCCCATCAGATCAATCTCCAAGCGTTTTGCTCTTTGTTCCTGCTCCTGAGGAGTCAGAGTAAACAGAGCATGCTCATCCATCACCAGCTCATCAATATCTCTACGGATACGTTTAATATCCGTATGTTCGTGAATCATTTTGACAGTTTCGGGCCCTAATGCAGCCCAGACCAATGCCCCGGTTTGCCCAACAGGCCGAACCGATTCATACACCTGAGCCAGCCACTGATAATCCTGGCGATAAGGCGTTAAAAAAGGATCAGGGCTAATGGCCGACCAGAGTTTTGCCAAAACACCAAAACAGGCGGCAAACTCGTCGCGCTTTTCATTCGAGGGCAAGCAGTCCTGTGCCGCCATAATGCCTTCAAAACCCTCAACAGAGCGATCAACATCAGGAAAAAAGGTCAAACATTTATCTGGCTGTGCCGGTAACAGTTCTTTAAAGGCTTCAATGCCTTCAACAACACCATCAATCTCTTCCGGGTTATAAGCCAGGGCAGTACGTAGATTCTCGAATACCCCCAAATAATCGATAATCAGCCCCATGCCTTTATGCACTTCATTCGTTTCATACAGGCGGTTGGTCCTACACATCGCTTGCAACAGCGTATGATCCCGCAAAGGCTTGTCCAGGTACATGCAGTAGCAGATTGGCGCATCAAAACCCGTTAACAGCTTGGAGGTCACGATAATCAGCTGTAGCGGCTGTTTCGGATCTTTATAGCGCTCGATCAGATCTTTCTGCAACTGATCATCAGCATCAAGGGTTTGCCAGCGTTCAAAGTCTTCCGCTTTAATCGCCAGCTCCAGCTCATCATGCCACTTGAGCCAATCTTTGTTTTTCTTACCTTCTTTATCAATCCTCGGGGCAGGGTCCACATTCATCACCACTTCAACGGCATCAAACCCCAATCGCTTACCCAATAGGTGATACATGGTGACGCAGGCTTCACGGTCATAGACCACCACCATGCCTTTCATCTTTTTCGGCAGTACATGTTGCTTGAAGTGCTTCGCAATATCCTTACTGACCGCCTTCATGCGCTTAGGGGCTTTCAGCATAACGGCCAGTTTGCCAGCCCGTTTTGACAGAGTCGCTTTTTCGTCTTCAGATAAGTTATTTTCCTGAGCTATACGCTCAAACTCTTCATTAATGGCATCCTGATCCACTCTGAGTTCCGCGAGACGCGGCTCAAACTTCACCGGGTTTGTTGCGCCATCACGAATCGACTGTTTATAGCTGTAGCGATTCATATAACGACCGGGGTCTTCATCAGCACCAAATAACTTAAAGGTGTTGCGATCAATGCCTGAAATCGGCGTACCGGTTAAACCATAAAAATGGGCATTCGGCAGTGCCCAACGCATTTTTTCACCCAGATCACCTTCTTGAGTTCGGTGTGCTTCATCCACCAATACAACGATATTTTCTCGGGCATTCAGGCCATCGGCCTGGCTTTCATCCACCTTAATATCCTGAAACTTAAAGATGGTTGTGATCAGAATGCCTCGCTTATCCTGCTCTATATACTCGCCCAGCTTTTTACAGCTTTTCACCTGAACAAGATTTTTAACATCGGCACCACCAAAGGTTTCATTGATCTGGCTATCCAGGTCCCGACGATCAACCACAATCAGAACAGTAGGGTTATTTAGCCCATTATCAGAGCGCAGCATTTTAGCGGCATACAGCATCAACAAGGATTTACCAGACCCCTGAAAATGCCAGATCAGACCTTTTTTCGGATAGCCTTGTTTAACACGCTCAACAACTTGCTTCGCGGCTTCAAACTGAGGATAACGAGGTAAAATCTTAATGCGCTTAGGTGGAGTATCCTTCCCGGTTTTAAGCGAAGAGAAGAGCGCAAAAGATTCCAGTAACTGCAATAGCGTCTGAGGATTTAATAAACCCTCCGCACTATCCAGCACAGCATTCAGACCGGGCAATATATCCCCTCGCTGCTCGGTACGGTGCCACGGCCCCCAATCTTTTACTCGGGCATTAACAGCACCATAAGCAAAGGTTTTACCTTCACTGGCAAAACACAGCAGATTCGGTACAAAAAACGGCTGCACATTCTGCCAATAATGCTTAGTACCACCCATAAAGTCCGCAGCACCATCCTGCCAGGTCACGCTCGGCCGCGTCGCCGTTTTGACCTCACCCACCACCAGAGGCATACCGTTGATATAAAGCACAATATCAAAATAAGCTTCCGTTGCCGCCTGGTAATGCACCTGACGCGATATCACAAAGTGATTGTTTTCAATATTATCGAAGTCGATCAGATTGATCGTGATATGGTCGCCGTTTTCACCAAATGGCAACGTCTTTTCAGCCATTAACCATTCATGAAAATTTTCATTGGCCTTAACCAACCCTGTATGCTTTGCTTCCAGCACCAAACCACGCAGCTTATAGATCACCTCATCGGCATAATCCGGTTGATTCTTAAGGTCAGGGTTTAATGAACAAAGCGCCTCTTTAAGCCACTCATCAACGAAAATATCCTGCGACTTTTTAGGCAGGCTATCACCGTGACAGTAAGTCCACTTTACCCCGTCTAAGCTCTTTAAACGGTCAATAATTCCATCTTCTGTGACACTTTTTTCGTTGAACATTAATTAAACCATCTTAGAAACAAGGCTATTATTTATTTTATTTACAACTGTTACTTTATCATTCAAATGTCTTTTTAAATCTAAAAAAACACTTTCACTCTCTAACAATCTATCAACAACCCTGTCATCATCAGGGTATAATATCTTTATCTTTAATAAATTCTTACTAGTCAGATTTTTTTGAACCCCTCCGGATGCTATTTGAGATATATAATGCTGCACTCTAGGAAGCATAAGAAACAATTTTATATAATAAGGATTAAAACCTGGTTTCAGCCTGAACCTAATAATAAAAGCACCAGGTATTATATCGCAATCATCTTTATCATAAACAGCAACCAACCCACATGTTCCAGATCGAGTAATTAAAATATCACCTGGCTTAAGAAAGTGCTTACTAAAGGTACTTTCTTTAAGGTTTGCAAATGGAATTGTTTCATAGTTTATCTCACCATCATTTGTAAAATCAGTAGTTCTTATTGTTCCTATATTGCCTGTCGAAGAATAAAGATCTGAGGGATAGCGAGGTCCAAAAGCTGATTCAAATGTTATATCAGATAACCCAACTTCACTAAACCCTTTAGGAATATTCCCCCAAAATCCTGGCCCTCCATTTTTTGTAAATAATAAATCATTGGTCATGGCAGCCCTTAATCTAGAGTGAGAAATAACCATTGAATCATTAGTATCCAATAATTCCTGACACTTAATAAATAAATCTGAAAAAACATTCAGTTTCTTCTCGCCAGGTAGACACAAGTCTAGCTTAGCTAGCTCTTTATACTTTGTTCTTGGAGATAGTGACCCCGAGGAAGTATTAACTGCATGTTCCCAAAATCCATCAGACTGAATTATGAACGGTAAAATTTTAGGGACTACTAAGCTATCTCTAGGTTCAAGCACGATAATATCGCCAGAACAAATCCCATCGAACTCCGCAATCGCGGCCTTTTTCAAGTAAGGCCGGCGTTTACCAAATAATATTTGTCCTTTTTTAAAGACACGGGTAAAACTGGGTTTATCTTCTGCAATTAAACCCCAGCGCTTAATTTTCAGTGAACCGGAGTCCAAATGCTCAAGACCGATATAACGCTCATAACCATCGGCAATAGGGTCTTTAGTCGTTAATTTAACTTCGCGGCAGATATCACCAAATTTTACAGTTTGCTTGTCAGTCATTAATCTGCGGCTCCGTTTTTATTGAGCTTTTTGTGTAACACTTTTCTGGCTTCTTCAGCCATCTCATCAGTAAACACTTTATTTTTCTTTGCTTTGGGCACTTCATAACCAAGATCGGCAAGGCTTTTAAACAGTTTTTTGGTTTGTTTTTTTAGCTGTACCCGGCTGACTTTCCAAGCTTCAATCGCATGGCCAATATCATGGGTTTCATCGGTACTTTTAGCCTGTACATACAGAGGAATCGATAGATTATGCTGGTTTTCAGCAATGGTGCCGATATCCACTAATGCGGTGATATCACTCTGCTTTTCTGGCTCAAAATAGGCTTGTGTCAGCACATCCAGATCATTATCTGACAGGCGACTATGAGCGCGTTCACGGGTGACATGTTCGACGCCGTTAATAAACAGAATCTTATTTTTTCGCTCTGCGGGTTTATTGCAGTTCAGTACAACAACGCAGGATTCCATCGGTGAGTTATAGAACAGGTTTGGCCCTAAGCCTATCACCGCTTCGATAATATCCGACTCAATAACTTGCTTACGGATCGATTGCTCTGAGTCGCGAAAAAGTACGCCATGGGGCCATAACATAGCCGCCCGGCCGGTATCCGGTTTCAGGCTCTGAATAATATGCGTGTAGAAAGCATAATCCGCACAGCCCTGAGGCGGTACACCGTAGAGGTTACGGCCAAAAGGGTCTGCTGAGAATTTATCCCGATTCCATTTTTTAATGGAGTATGGCGGGTTAGCAAAAATCACATCAAACTGTTTAAGCTGATCACCTTCGATAAACTTCGGCTCTCCCAATGTATCCCCACGCAGTACATCAAACTCTTCGATATCGTGCAGAAACATATTCATACGGGCGATAGCGGAGGTCAGTAAATTCACTTCCTGCCCATAAAGATGCACGCTACGCCATTCTTCGCCGCGAGCACGCAGATCCATTACCGCATTGAGTAACATTCCGCCTGTGCCACACGTAGGATCGTAGGCCGTCTCACTCGGTTTCAAGCCCATTATTCGGGTCATTAAATGTACAACGGTACGGTTGGTATAGAACTCTGCAGCGGTATGACCGGAATCATCAGCAAACTTTTTAATCAGATATTCATAGGCTTCACCCAGATCATCCTGGGCAACCGATTGAATCCCCAATGGAATTTTACTGAAGTGTTCAATCAGATCTGCCAATAAGTGATCTGGCAGGCGCTCTTTATTGGTCCATTGAGCATCACCAAATACACCATGCAAACGTGGATTATTGGACTCAATCAAGCGTAGTGCTTTCTGAATCGCCTCGCCAATCTCTTTACTGGTATTACGTATCTTTTCCCAACGGGCTTCTTCAGGAATTTTAAACCTGTGATACATCGGCATCACAGCATATTCAGCATCCCCATCATGAATACCCAATGCTTCGTTATATTCTTCCAGGTAAACATCGGATAGGCGCTTATAAAACAGCAGCGGAAAGATATATTGTTTGTAGTCTGAAGCATCAATCTGACCACGCAGAAATTCTGCTGCGCCCCAGAGAAGACTTTCTAAATCTATTTTGTTCATGAAGTGCAGTAATCCATATATTCCAGCTCAATAGTGTAAGCGAGGGTTAGTTTCATACTTCAAAACCTTCCTTTATAAGCAAGGCTTCCAGTTCCTCTTCTGCTTTTTCTAAAGCTGCAAGCTTTTGCTGAAAATCCTGTAATGCTTCTTCAACCGTGATGGTCTCTTCTTCCAATGGTTTCTGCACATAACGGGCAATATTCAGATTAAAATCATTCTCTTCGATTTCATCCAATGAGACCCAACGGGCAATACCTTCAATTTCTTCTGCTTCAGGACCCTTTTCTTGCTGGGTCTGATAAATATGATAGATGTCATCAGATTGATCATTACTCAGCGTATTCTGCGCTCGGCCTTTGGTATAAATCTCTTCAGCATTAACGATAAGTACGTGTTCTTGATGAGATTCGGGTCTGGTCTTGCGTAATACCAGTATGCAAGCAGGAATACCTGTGCCATAAAACAGGTTTGAAGCGACGCCGATAATCGCTTCGATACGATTTTCTTTCAGCAATTTAGTCCGAATTTTTCCCTCTGCTCCACCACGAAATAACACGCCATGAGGTAATACCACGGCCATTCGGCCTGACTTATTCAGTGAAGCAAACATATGCTGCACCCAGGCAAAGTCACCGTTCGTTTTAGGAGCCAGACCATAATGCTTGCGACCATAGGGATCGTCAGACCATTGATCATATCCCCACTCTTTTAAACTAAAAGGCGGGTTAGCAATAACACAATCAAATGTTTCCAGCTGATCCTGTAGCAAGAATTTAGGCTCACGCAGCGTATCACCACGAAGAATGCTGAAGTCTTCCTGACCGTGCAGGAATAGGTTCATTCTAGCAATCGCTTCTGTCGTTAGGTTTTTTTCCTGACCTTTGATTTTTAATAAGCGAGGGTCACCACCCTGTTCTTTAACATGATGGATGGTCTCTAACAGCATACCACCAGTTCCACAGGCAGGATCATAGACACTCTCGCCTGCTTTAGGATCAAGGATATTGACCATCAAACGTACAATGGTACGGGGGGTATAGAACTCACCTGCTTTTTTATTTGCTTTATCTGCAAAGCGTTTAATCAGGTATTCATAAGCTCGCCCCATATCATCATCACGGACGCTGGCGACCCCAAGATTTACCTGATGGAAATGATCAAGCAATGTGATGAGTAACTCGTCTGGCAGGCGCTCTTTGTTGGTCCAGCCCGCATCCCCGAAAATGCCATGCAGTTTAGGGTTAGCAAGCTCAATACCACGAAATGCATTTTTCAGGGCCTGACCAATATCACTAGGCTTGTTGCGTACTTTATCCCAATGACAACCCTCAGGAATCTGTATACGGTGGAACATATCCTGCCTAGCAATCTCTTCATCACCGACCTGCTCTAAAGCCTCTTTGAGCTCTTCATCGTAAACATCACAAATACGTTTATAAAACAGGATGGGAAAGATATATGTTTTATAGTCAGACGCATCAATTGGGCCCGTGATGATATGGGCTGCATGCCAAAGATGCGCTTCCAGGTCTTTTAATTTAATCAGTGTCATTCTTTATTTCTCAATCGCATCCTGCGGCTCAGGGGGAGTCTTTTTTCGTTGAGGCCAGTATTTTCAATTTAATAATGAGTTTATCACTGGAGTAGAGTCAGACAATATATTCCTTTTCAAACATTAAGTTATCTAATTTGATGGTATTTCCAGCCCCCAAGTACCGATCTTATGCTAAAAGTATATGTTACAGCTTTCGAATATTTCGAAAAGCTTGCTTCACAATACAGCTTTGCGAATAATTCGAATAGGACCATTTGAGAGATGCAAAACAATGCAAACACATGAACAACTGCCTTCTGCAGAAGAAGCAGCTCTGGCGAAACTTTGCAGCCAGGAGCTGGCAGCAATATTAGAAACTAAGGCAGAGGTACAGACGCTTTCTATGCAGGATAAAAGTGGTGAAACCCACTCGGTAAATCTGCCGGTTAGCGCTTTGCGCATGTTAGTAGATGTACTAACGGAACTGGGTGAGGGCAACGCCGTTAAGCTGGTGCCAATTCATGCAGAACTGACCACACAGGAAGCTGCCGACTTGCTAAATGTCTCAAGGCCTACCCTGATTAAATTGCTGGATGATGGAGAGATCTCATTCCACCGTTCCGGTAATCGTCGCAAGGTACGATTTGCAGATCTACGCCAGTATCAGGAAACACTTGAAAAGAACCGGCTTAGTGCCCTTGAGGAATTAAGCGCTCTTGATCAGGAGTTAGGGCTGGGTTACTGATGAGCTCCAACTACACTGTTATCTATGATGCCTGTGTAATGTATCCAACAAAATAGGACCGACTTTTATCAGGAGCCTATATATTCAATTAATATGCAAAACCGGCCAATTTATCTATCGCAAACTGTAAGTGTTTATCATTAAATAAAGATAATTTTCGCTGTGCCCATTTGTCCTCTGCAGGCCAGCGCTGCAACCCCTCTTTGATAGATATAAGATTAGGCTCGCAACCTTCCTGAACCAACAACCAATCCACAGAGGATAGCAACTCTAAGCCAAAAGGTGATTCGAAACCTGATATTAGCTCACTGGCTTCTTCCAGTGCGGAGAGATACTCTTTGCCTTCTGAATATAAGTAGGTTGTTATCCGATCCTTTTCACTATCGTTAAACCAGATAACATCCAACGGATCGCAGTCTGGAATGCGCTTATCTGATTTCAGGTAACTACCGTCCAGAGCATTCAAAAGATGGTCAAGGTTATTTGCATAAGGCCCGTAATAGTTAGCTTCAAATCTCAACTTGAGCTCATTATTAAGCCCTTTCCTCTCTACCGTTCGCTGTAAGAACCAGGCCAGTTTCTGAATCTCCAGCAGGCTACACTCCATACCTAGAATCCAGTAACGTCGTACCAGCTCAGCAACTAATGCTCGTGCAGGTGTGAGCTTTTTTACACCTGTTTTTTTGCTCACATTTTGATATTGCGTAGTCGGTTCATAAATAATTATTTCAACATCAACAATATCACCCAAAACGTCCTCTATTCTGGGCTTTACATCCTTCCAGTTCAGTCCACCGTTGCCAGCACCCAGCGGGGGAATGGCAATGGAACGAACCTTGTTAGCCAAAATAAAATGACGCAAATCTACTAGGCCTTCATCAATCCACTCCATTTTTGATCTAGCCCGCCAATGTTGCTTGGTTGGAAAGTTAACAATCCAACGAGGCCCCATCATGTCTCCAGTCTCTGTGACAAACACTCTACCCGTTTGTACTCTTTGCTCCTTACAGGCTTTAGCATACTCCTGCATATTTATAGGAAACCGCTCCTTAAACATCAGAGCAATCCCTTTCCCCATCACTCCCACTGTATTGACGGTATTCACCAGAGCATCAACTTCTGCTTCTAACAAATTGCCTTGTGTATATTTAATCATCAGAAGTACCACCCTGTTCGAGCATAAACAGGTATATTAATTTTTCGTTCATGTAGCCAGTTATCCAACATGACTTTTACATCTTCAGTGTAACAAACCATGCCTATCAGAGCCTCTACAGGGCAGGACTGATAAACCAAAGCCTCAGCCTGATAGCGCTCAAATTTTGCAGGGTCGTTAGGCGCACGCTGGAAATCTCTAGCTTGAAGTATCGACCAATCAATCTTATCCAGATCCTCAAGATCAGTATAAAAATTACTCCAAGCGTAATAAGCATGGCTATCAGTAAATACATAAGGCAGGCCCATTGCCTGTATCTGATACAGATTAGACACCAAAATAACGATATCTTCATTTGGCCGCTGGCGTACACCTCCCCAACCACTGTGGATATTTTTCAGCATGGGTGAAAAAGGCGTGAAGTAAAACGGAACATAATCGTTTAAGTAGCCTTGAGCACCAACAGGCACGGCATGCGTAGCTCTTTTATGAGTTAGCTCTGGGTTTCCTATCGGCACCCAATTAGGGCATTGGATCGTACTATTACCACAGTGCAAACCATTATCCAGAACCCAGGGGATATTGTCCCTGTGAACAATACGCCAAATCAGAGCCTTCTCTGGGTTGAGGGTCGCTTGGTAGTTATATGCCACTTAATTACCTACAAACATCTTTGGAACATGATCCACTTTCGATTAGCAATGCTTGCATCATACTCTCTTTGATCTTGTACGTTTTAGTCAAATGTAATTCAGGTAGCAATACCCCGGATCAATCCAGTGGCTTTTCAGCGTAGATGAATTGCAAAAGGCGGGTAAAATGGTGGGTAAATAAGAGACAAGTACGGAAATTAACTTATAACCTTATGATATAAATAAGATAAGCTCCAGGTCACAAATGCATAATCAGGTAGTTATCAGTGTATAATTCGTAGCAACTAATCTCTGGCCGGGCGCTCTACGGCCTGAGTCAAAGACCATATGAAGGTAGTGCCATGCTCGATAAAAACAAGCTAGTCCAAACCGTCAAAAACTTAGCTCCAGACGTTAGGCTGATTTACTTGTTCGGTTCACAGGCAGATGGCAGCTCGACCCCCTCTAGTGATATCGACATCGCCGTGCTATTGGAGAAGAAATTAGATCCCGTAGCACGCTTCGACTTGGAACAAACCCTCGCTATCGAACTTAATCAAGATGTCGATCTCGTGGATCTGCTCACCGCATCAACAGTCTTACAAAACCAAGTCATTATGCATGGCAGCCTGCTTTTTGGCAGTGAAAACGAACAGACGAAATTTGAGATGCAGATCATGTCTATGTACCAGCGCTTGAACGAAGAGCGTGCGGATATTTTGCGGGAATATTTGAAATGAACGACTCGATTCTCAACAAGCTAGCGACTATTGATCGCTGCTTAAAGCGCATTCGAGACGTTTACGCTTTAGCAAAAGAAAACTTCGACACAGACTACACCAGCCAAGATTCGATCATTCTAAACCTACAGCGTGCCTGTGAAGCCAGCATTGACGCTGCCAATATCCTTAACAAACAACATCAGACAGGCATTCCGCAAAGTAGCCGCGATAGCTTTGAGCTTCTAAAAAAGGCAGGTCTGATCTCCGCCCCACTCGCATTAAACCTACAAAAAATGGTTGGCCTTCGTAATGTCGCAGTCCACGACTACCAGACACTTAACTTAGAAATAGTAAAGCATGTGGTAGAGCATCGTTTGGGGGATTTTGAAGAGTTTGTTGATGCGGTTAAAAAAGCTTAAGGGCTAGTGGTCCGTATGGTTAGAACATAGTCATTGAAATATCTGTACTATCCTGAAGAGTATCCTTTGCAATCAGGATAGTACGATGAATGTCCTGCCACCTCTCCAATTACCCACTGAAGATCGCCGTGAACTGGACTGGTAGTATTTGCTTGACCACGTCAGTTGTGAGTTTCATCGAGTTTTTCATTGGGCGATGTAGCACGTTGGTCACTGGCGTTTGCAGCGATAGCAGTTTGCCGAGCTCAAATAAATAATACAAGTCAGCAGAACCTGATTTCTTACCCGCTTGATCTTCGGCAATGGCGTAGCGTGATAACACTGTGACTCGTTTAACTGGCCAAAGTTTGTCAATTTGCTTGGTTGAACTTTGGACGCCTGAGGTAGATGCCAACGCTAAATAGCGAATTTCCTCGGCAATATGCTACTTAAATTTCTGCAAAAACGTGCTTTGCGGCAGGTGATAGCACTGCGCTGTACCTTGCTGAAATTTTTCAAAGTAGCCATTATCACGACCACGTTGCCCATCCAATGCCACTGTCATCTCGACTAGCCCACAGCTAACTTGGCCGCCTGTTGCCACATAAAATGCGGCATTGGCTCTTTTAACTGCCAAGTAATGCTCATAGGCTGTGAACCCGTATGTGCCACATATTCCACTTCACCATAATTCACAAAACCCATAGTGCGGCCGTATTCGTCTTTGCTTTGCTCACGCACAAACAAGAATAGGCGTTTGCCAATTTTTTGATGCTGGATGTATTCCAAACCGCGCCCACGATCCGGCCGTGCACTATTTTGCGATTGCCAATGGAATAACGACTCATTAATGGCGTAGTCGTGGTACATGGTAGTCGGTGAAAACAGCTTTTCATTTTTATCGAGCGTGACAAACAACAGCTCAATGTTGTCGTCTTTAATGACGAACACACCTTCTCGGGCAGGCGGTTGACGTTCAAACGTCGTCGCACCAAATGCCGCTAAGATCTGTTCTCTGGCGTAGCGTGCATGTATTTTAAGAGGCACATCTGGCAGCTCGTTCATATCTACCAATTCATGCTTTATACGTGCCAGCTGCCAGTGAATCACGTCGGCAAGTTCCTCCGCCACACCAAGGTGACTGAGCTGTTTGATGCTTTGTGCTAAAGATGCAAAGCCTATATCAGAACCCGGCTTTTGCCAGAAGTCATAATGGCACATCACCGTACGACGATCGTCAGCACTGACGCCGCTGAAGTCAGACTGACAAAGCAATGCAAGAAAGTTTAAATAGCCATGATCGTCACAGGTCAGAATGCGGTTATGAATTGCTTTACGCACTATTTTAAAGGCTTCACCGATTCGCGAGCCCTCGTTAATTTCATCTTTGGATTTCGCTATCAGCTCAGCCCAGCTGCCACGTTTATACAGCTCATTCAAATCAATGTGCGGATGCTGAGCAATAAAATTCGCTAGTGTCAGAGGTTGCGTGGAATGCTGTGGGAATTGGCGAATCATGTCCGCCAGACGGCTTTTAGTAAGTGTTGCTAGACGAATGTTACTCAAGACCATCTCTTGGGTGCGTTTCGTCAGCTCTATTCGACAGCCTAGCGGCGCATGCGGAAAGCCTTGTTTGATTTCATCACTGATCGCTTTCGGACTTCTGCCAACTAACGCTCTAAATTTATTAGCAAAATCGTACTCTGGACGTGAGTTACCGACAAAATCCAACACCGTACAGCACTCTTTGCCATCGGCTAAGCGCAGACCTCGCCCCAGCTGCTGCAAGAAGATCGTGAGGCTTTCCGTGGGCCGTAAAAACAGCAAGGTATCGACTTCCGGAATATCAACGCCTTCATTAAAGATATCGACCACACACAGCACATTGATTTGTCCGCTACGAATCGCCTGCTGCTTCTGTTGACGCTCATCGCTGTTATCACTGGTCAGCACATCCGCTTTAATACCTTTAAGCAGAAGTTGGCTCGCCATATACTTTGCATGCTCACGGCTAACACAGAATGCCAATGCCTTCATTTGGCTGATATCGGTAACGATCTCCTGCAAACTCAGCAGTATTTTGTCAAAACGAGCTTGGTTGTGAGTATAGAGATTGGTGAGCTGTGCAATATCGTAACGGCCACGGTTCCATGAAATCGACCGTAAATCCGTATCATCATCAACACCAAAATACTGAAACGGTGATAAATGGCGATGATTAATAGCTTCTGGTAAACGTAGCTCAGCAGCAATGACACCACCAAAGTCGGCCAAAATATCACCGCCATCATGACGCTCCGGTGTCGCTGTTAAGCCCAACAATAAACTCGGCTGAAAATAATCCAACACAGCACGATAGCTATTCGCTTTAATATGATGCACTTCATCAATCACGATGTAATCGTAAAAGTCTGACGTAAGCTTGAGCTGATCCAATTGGTTATTGAGCGCCTGGATCGAAACAAATAACTGACGATAATGCGCTGGTTTATGGCCGCCAACCCAAAGCTCACCAAAGGCACCATCGCGTAATACACCACGGTATGCCGCACGAGCCTGCTTTAAAATTTCTTCTCGATGCGCCACAAATAAGAAACTCGCATTCGGCTTCTGTTTCACAAAGCGCGCAAAATCAAACGCGGAAATCAGCGTTTTACCTGTCCCAGTAGCAGCGACGACGAGATTGCGAAAGCGCTGATGAATATCTCGCTCTACGGCCAGCCGCTCCAAAATCTCACTTTGATGCGCAAACGGCGTGATATCAAAAAAGTGAGCAGTACTTTGTTCATCGCCACCACGCTGTTGTCGCAAGGCTCGGTTGAGCTTTTCTGTACTGTTTGTATCACCATTAAATAATTCGAATTCATTGGAAGCCCAATAGGTCTCAAATGTGCTCAACGATTTGTAGATGATATGGGGGATTTCTTGTGACGTTATTTTTAGATTCCATTCCAAGCCATTGGTCAGGGCGGAGTGGGATAAGTTAGAAGAGCCAATGTAACCCGTGTGATAGCCGGTATTACGAAGAAACAAATAGCTTTTAGCATGAAGACGTTCGCGCTCGGTGTTGTAGCTCAGTTTTACTTCGGTATTGGGTAAACTCGCCAAATATTCCACCGCTTTGGCATCGGTCGCGCCCATGTAGGACGTTGTAATGATCTTTAGCTCTCGACCGCTGGCGGTGAATTCTTCAAGCTCTTTGCGGAAGATTCGAATCCCCGCCCACTTGATAAAGGACACCAACCAATAGATCTTATCCGCAGACAAGATCTCTCGCTTCAATTCGGATTCAAGGGATAAACCCGCATTGCTGCCACAAAACAGTTCGCTTTGCGTAAGTCCGGTAAGAGGAAAAATGTCTTCCACATATTGTTTTAAATTTGCCGCAACAGGGTTTTCCAGCTCATACAAAGCTGTCAGAATTTTGCCTTGGCTATCAAGGAGGTTTTCTTCGATAAAGTCATCGTCTTGAAGCCGCTCTTTGAGCCACAGCAATAGCTGATTCGCAAAGTGGATTTGTTCTTGCAGTTGATCATCACCAGATGAAATAGAGTTCACTGCAAACTCTAAAATACGACTCAAGAACCGGGAAAGCCAAATGCCTGCTTCATTTGCAGTCAATTCGCGCTCGCCAACATAGAAATGCTCGCGGTCCAGACGCTTTTCCACCAGCTGAGTAATCAGTTGCTCATATATACCTGACTGTTGCATAAACTCCCTTTTGTACTGTTTCAGGATAGCTATTAGAGAAGCCAGTCTCTTAGACCTTCATTCATATAAAAGTGAGCTATTCACCCATTTTTCAGAACAAATAGTATTACAATCCCATGTTTAATAAATTTATAAATCTAGCGAATCCCACATGTTTATGCCTGTATAAATTTAATAGTACCTGCCAAAGGGATGAAAACCAACTCATATCAAATGGATTTTTGTTCACCATCATACTTTTCGTTTACAAAATAGCGAAGCTGTGTCATGGCCGATGAGAAATGAAGCCGCTTTTCGCCGTGGCGATCAAAGCGTTTTGTTAAAAAGGTATGATGCCGAGAGGAAAACTGCCTAATCTCACTTGGAAACATGTTAACACCTGCCGCCAGAGCCAATTCATAACAGACCATCTCCCACGCCCCAACGTCATGGGTATCATTTAAGTTGGGAAACCTGGCAATCCACAAGTGGCCTTGTTCATCTGTCACACAAGCCTTAGGCCTTGCGCCACCTAATGATGAGCCTGGAGAAATCAGCATTTTCAACCAGCGATAGTACTCGTCACTGTCGATGTTATCGTCTTTTTCAATCTGCATTGCTGCGTGCTCTAGCTCTCGCAAAGAAGCCATTGGAGGTGCAGCAAACTCAGAGTTGTCATCCAAAAAAGCATCCGAGTCTGCTCGCTTAAATCGAATCCCCCCCATCCGGTAAGAGTCATGTACGCCCAGCAGGTAATCCAACTCGTTTAATCGACTTGTTGCCCGAATGCCCTTGCGTGCTTCAATGGCCGCACGCCGCTGCATTAAAATACGCCCCCATCTATCAGGCGATGAATCAAGAAATGCGCGAAAGTTTTTATCGGCTTCGTCGTTATAGAGATCACCTGAGTGAAGCGTCAGCATTGGATCTATTTGCAAACGATAGGCAGAGGTTAGAAACGCTTTATCGTAGGCAAAACTAAACGCACCACCGCGGGCAAGTATCCATTGGTTAAGCTGGCTTAAACAAGCTGCTTCGACTCTTTGGGTTGACCAATCGAGTACTTTGGCTTGAATGGCTAACAACCCTGCACTGGCCAGTAAGGCAAATTTTTCGGCGACTCGGCGCACTTGCTGCCCTGCTTTTACACGCTTGCCGATACTGGCCAGATGGCTTTCGAGCGTGACTTCGCCAGTGGATAAAAACACCAAGCGCCAACGAGCGGGTAAGCGCATTTCACCGTATTTGCCTGCACGGGTTTTAACTTGGCCATTGGCAAGCATATAAGCGACATCGCCCGCCTCATTGGGGTCAACTTCGCCCATTTCATCGAGCGCCAGTAAGGCATCGTTATGGGCTAACGCAGTGCCTTCTAAACCGTTGGCCGTGGCACGTCAACTGTCGCTACTTCCTTGTTGAATAAAGCCTTCTATCGGGTGCGTGGTTTGCAACACCGATACGGCGGGTTTCAATCCACTGGTCGATATCGCTTTCTAACCAGCCCACAGCACGTGCACCAATGCGAATGGAACGGGGAAATTCTCCGTTGGCCATCAAGGCATAAATGGTACTTCGGCCAAAGCCAGTTTTGGCTTTTACCTCGGGCAAGCGCAAAATCCGTTGCTGACGAGCTGGGTGTACCGTGTTTGTGGGTGATTGTGTAGTTGGGTTCATCGTTTGCTTCCTCACTGTTCTGTTAAGTTCAGTTAGGAGTTTGCCAGTACTAAACGGACACCGTAGGCAGATAAATGCCGAGATCGCGCAGCTTTCTGAGGGTACAAGTAGCTAGCTGCCCCAGAATTTACATAATGCCCCAGGTGATAAATACCCTGTGGCCAGGGCCAGTGTGCGGCTAAGCGGCATGAATTAAGGCTTTGCCCAAACTGCCCCAAAAGCCCAAGGGATAAGTGGTTTGTTACAACACACGGAGTGTGAGGCAAAGAAAAAAAGTGAAACTATAACTTCTCTATATACTGAAAATTGAAAATATAGTTTCACTTTGATCTACTTGACCATATCAAATGATCACTTTACTCAAAGTAAAAAGTAAAACTATAATTTCACTATATTAAGATTTAAGAAAATATAGTTTCACTATGAATACCATCAAATCAACAGCAAAGCGCACCGCCGTCGTTTTTCCAAAGCACAAAAAGGTGTTAAGCATCTTAGGCGAGAATTTAACTCTGGCAATGAAGCGACGCGGCATTACCCAGGAAATGCTGCACGAAAGAACGGGGCTGTCTAAGCCAACGTTACGAAAAATCCTAAAGGGCGACCCTTCCGTCTCGCTTGGTCACTATGTCAACGTATTAGCTTGTTTAGGTCTCTTGGAAGACCTAGCCAAAGTCGCCTTTGATGACGAGCTGGGAAGAAAGCTGCAAGATATCCAATTGCTGAAAAAAAAATAAGAGTGTCGCATTATGGAAATCTAAGTTTATGCTGATTGGACTGAGTCAACCGACCCTATATTAGTTGGCACATTACGATCATCAGAAATGAGAGGCAAAGAGCATTTTAGTTTTAGTTATGACAAGACATGGCTAACGTCAGAATATGTTCGCCAGATTGACCCTTCTTTAAAACTATTCGTTGGCGAGCAATATGCGCAGGGCGATAAGAATTTCAAAACATTTCTCGACTCATGCCCTGACCGTTGGGGGCGATTATTAATGCAACGCAGAGAAGCGGTGGTTGCTAGACAAGAAAGGCGGCGAGCAAAAAACCTATACGAGACGGATTACTTATTAGGTGTTCACGATTCATTTCGCATGGGGGCACTGCGCTTTTGTACATCGCCAACGGAGCCATTTTTAGACGACAGCCATGAGCTGGCAGCACCCGCAATAACCAGCTTGCCCGAGCTACAACATGCCGCCAACAAAATCGAAGAAACTCCGGATTTAGATAATCCAGATTATCTGAAATGGCTCAATATGTTGATCTCACCGGGTTCATCACTAGGCGGGGCCGGGCCAAAGGCGTCAATAAGAAATCACGATGATAGTTTGTGGTTAGCTAAGTTTCCTAGTCGTCACGATGATTACGATATCAGCTTATGGGAGTTCATTGTTTATCAAATGGCCATAGAGTCTGGCATCGAAATGGCTGAATCAAAAGTTGAAGCCATTGGCAGACATCATATTTTTTTAACAAAAAGGTTCGACCGTACCGAAACAGGGAAGCGGCTACACTTCAGCTCTGCGATGACTCAACTAGAGTACTTTGATGGCCAGGATGAAGGGGCAAGTTACTTAGAGCTGGCTGAGTTTCTGATCCAACACGGCTCGAATACTCAGGCAGATCTTGAACAACTTTGGACCAGAATACTGTTTAATATCATGGTATCTAATTGTGATGATCATCTTAGAAATCATGGATTCATTCTGGAATCGACTGGTTGGCGGCTATCTCCTGCCTACGATATCAATCCTATGTTATACGCCACTGGTCTACACCTTAATATTGATGACGTAAGCAACGCGCTTTCGATTGACTTAGCATTTGACGTTGCAGAGTATTTTCACGTTACTGAAAGTAAAGCCAATGCCATCCAACAAAGATTGTTAAAAGCCGTCTCACAATGGGAAAGCCTTGCCCAACAAGCGGGCATTAGCAAAGAAGAAAGAGAGCTATTGAGGGACTGCTTTATACTCGCATAGAGCGCCGCAACACTTTTATGCGCATAAAAGTGTGCAATGCGAGTTGAGTACTCGTCTATGCGTTTTACCGAACGGCGAAATTCAGCAGTTATAGGTCTACACAAAGTGACTTCACAGGTAACAATTTGTAGACCTTGATGCCTGATATTCGATACTCAGTCTTATCAACATTGGATACCATAGCATCCATATTGAGCTTATTTCTATGAAAATGAACACCATGGTGCCCATCTTGGCTTAGGCGAATTTTCTGCTGGCTCATAACTATTCCATAGAACAAGCGAAAAAATGGCCAAGCTATGCTGGCAGAAATCGTGTCCGATAAAGCCTCTCAAAACGGCTATTTCTAGACCCTAACAGCAGTATACAAACGGCACTGTTTTTTCTATTGCCAACCACTAAGGTTTAGTAAAAGACATAGGCACGTAGTGAGAAATTTGATGGGCAAACAGACATTTTTGAGCCGTTTTTTTTCGATAACTTATTGAGTTTGTTAGGGTCTAGGCAGCTACCTCAAAAAGCCTATTAGGTGTGAATCACACACCTAATAGCACCCAGACCAAGCCCGCTATCGCTATTGCCGCAACGCCCATACCGCCATAGGCCAGTAAGGTCATCAGCTTCATGCGACGCTCGAAGGTTTCTTCCAGATCAGACAAGCGCTGATCATGCTGAACAGACAGCCCATGCAGCGATTTGATCTCCTTACTATGGGCCGCTTTCAGCTGCTTTGAAAAATCGGCATGAGCGTTGAGTTTATCGCCTATTTTGGAGACCGAGCTTTTTAAGCCCTGCTCGAGTTTTGAGAGCTGTTTGCCTTGATTGGTACTCTGATCCCGCAACTGACTTGCTTTGGATTCCAGTTGCTCGCTTAACTGTTGCAGATTCTGCTTGTGGGTTTCAGTGGACGCCTGACTCTCTTGCTGAAGCGTATTAATCTTATCGCTTAAAGCCTCTTCCCGTTCCAGCGCACTTTTTTCATGCTCTGCATAATCCGCTTTGAACTGTTCTGCACGGCTTTCCAGCTCATCTGCCAAGGTCTGATTAATGCTTTGCAGCCTCTCACTCTGCTGTGAGATCTCCTGCTGAATATCCCCTTGGAGCGCTTCCAACTTGTCTTCAAGCGCTTGAATATCCTGTGAATGTTTTTCGACCCAGGATTCAGTAAAATCCTTCGTCTCATTCAACTCATCACTGAGTTCACTTTTAATCAGGTCCAGCGCATCCCGAAAGTCCCGCAGCTCACTTTCCTGATATGACTGGAGATCAGAAATAATCTGATCCTGATCCTCTATTGAGGATTTCATAGATTCTTCAATGAGATCAATTCGTTGACTCAAAGAATCTTCCAGCAGATCCAGCCCCTCTTCCTGAAAGGCCTGTAAATCGGCGGTCACCTGATTATGCTCTAAAATCACATCCTGCATCGCTTGGCGTGTCGACTTCACCTCGCCGATAGTCTCAATCAGCTTCTTAGCACTGTCCTGAGTGAAGGTTTTTAATGCCTGATGCTGATCAGTCAGTTGCTGTAGCCCTTCCTGCTGGCTATGCAGTGCCTTTTGCTGCTGGCCCACAGAGGCATTGGCCTGTTCAAGCTGACTGACTTGTTTGCGGATAATCGTTCGCTGCTGCTGTAATGAATGCTGCTGTTGGCTTAATAGCTGTGATTGAGCGATTGCAATGACCATTAACTGGTCAAGCTTCTTAGTGAAAAGAGACTGTAGCTGTGCAGTCTCCAGAGGACCGTCAAGCTCATCTGCCCCCCACCAGCCAGAGGTCGTTGGCTTGTCAGATTGCAGCGACTCGGGGTTATCTTCCTGAGCAAACGCTTCCAGTAAACCGGACATACCCACTTTTTTGAGCAGATCCGGTGAGAGATTAGCCTTTGCGATCTGCTTTACAATATCGTCCACTTTCAGCACCCTTCTAGCTGGTATTTTTCAAGACTGTTAAGCAATTCCAGTTCGCCCTCAATAGCGCCTGTTAATCTCTCTGAAATTCTGGATTACTTGCGATCATTGCACTTTGGCTGACAATGATTTCATTTTGAGATTCATGTTCAGAATCTGGGCTAAACTCGGTGATTCTATATCCGGGATATGATTATTTCTGGTGTGATGATAACGGAAGGCTGGCAGCATAATACCCGCCAGAGGATCCGGCAAGATTCACAACCCACAGGAAACCCCACCGGCCACAATGATAATGTGATTATTCCGGCAAGGCCAGAATCCTAAGGTGTATTTCAGGCCTTACTTCTGCCTACATACGGATTCTACAAGCATATCGTTTGACAGCAGACTATTTCACAGTGCCTCTTTACTACACTATAGACCGGGCTAAGACAAAATACGGGCATATCCTGTATCCACTAGATTTCAAACCGGAAGGTTTGGGCCAGCAGTGGCTGGATATCTGCCTTTCTCTCTGGCTCGTCAGCAGCCCGAAATCGTCCTGGGGCCAGTGTAATGAAACCCCAATACTGCAAAAAGCGGCTCAGAAAACGAACCTCAATCAAGGAACTGAGAGACTGAATAGGTGAGCTGTATTCTCTGGGTTTAAACTGATGCAACAGCTTAGGAAATGCAGTCGCCATCTCTTCAATCAATTGATCAATCGAGTGATGATGCTGCAGTCGCCAAAGCATAAAGACCCAGAAAGTCCGTAAATCGATATCCTCCTCCCAACCATCCAGATATCCCCAATTGTATTCTGTAATGACGGTTTTCAGCATAGGCAGGAAAAAAGCATTAATACCATCATGTTGGTACTGTTTCTGTGCCGTTTTCTTCACATGGTAACGCCCGCTTCTGCGGTAGATAATACCCGACATTTCTGCCAAAACCCGCGTGTAATGTAATGCATTACATTTATCTTCATTACTACCAGCAAACTCACTGATACTGATATGTGTCTCATATTGAGAGACAGCAAACTCAGGCAATAGATTACAGGCTTGTTTTACCAAGCTTGTGGGTAAGTTGCCTTTAGTGGTCGCTTTAAACGAACCGCCCTGTTGCATCGCCTCATCTAAAATCAACGTTAGATAACGCATCACAGGACTTGCCGATAAGTCATCCGGCGTACAGATCTTAACACCAGCCAATTCATCAAAAGGGTCATACAGCCAATTGGCCATTTGAGCCGGAGAAAGACCGCATAAATCAGCATTAGGGCTGTGGTTATGCTGCTGGATTTTCTGCTGTGCCAGCGCTTGGATTTCATCCAGTGTCAGATTAGGATTCATATCCACTGCTTGCTGAATCGCATCTAACACTTCTTTCTGAGACTTCATAACTTACCCATACGACAGCGTTCATATTTTCCCTAACCATCGAGGCAAGGGGGGCTTCGACTCAGTATTTTTTAGAGACGATTCCAAAAAGAGTATTTACGCCCATGCCTGTTTTTGAGCTCAGCCTGGAATTCCTGCCAACTGGCCAGAGGCTGGTAATCATCAACCCTTGTATCCAAGCGCGCTAAGTTTTGATAGTAATCTGCAGCATACCCATAAGCCTTACTCCGACCTTCATTCAAAATATCCAACAAAAGCAAACGGTAACAAGCAACTTCGGCCAAGTAATATTCAGCATTAGCAAACACTTCAGTCCAGCGCAGTAAATTGCCGTAGGCGATTACCCCTTCTTGAAAACCATACTGAAGTAGCTGTTCTACAGCTTGCTCTATCTCTCCAAGATCTATCAGAGTGTCTATTCTTGAGCTGAAATACTTTATTTTTAAGGCCTGTTCGGCAGCCCCCTGCAAAACAGGTGTTCTATCCTGCTCAGGCAATACTTCAAGTAAGGCCTGCAGATTTCTGTAGCAGGGATCTTGCCGATACGCTTCCGAACGTATCCGGATTAACTCTTCGGTCTGCCCTGTCAGCTGGTAGGCTTCTTCTAACAATTCCTTTCTGGTGTAGCTCCGTAACCCATCATCCCAAGAGCCTGTCAGCCATTTCAACGCCGCTTGCCCATCTTGTTGTTGTAAACAGAACCTCACTATTTTTTCTTTCTGGGCATCATTAAGTGCTGACGGTTCAATGAGAAATGCATGCTCGTATAACTCAATATCCCCTAATGCCCTGGCAACCTGCTCTATTCCGTACCTGGCGCAGCTGGCTCTATACTGGTTGCTCTTAGATTCTTGTTTAGACAGCTGACAGTAATCATCTTCAAACTCTTTCGCCAAAGTTCTCAGTACAACATCACCCAACAGAGCTTTGCTATCCGCAATCCGGCCATACCATACCCCATAATCATCACTGTAATGACGCTGTTTTAATTCCTCAGCCCAAACCAATGAGCAACTTCCGTTACTTTGCCAAGCTTGGGCTGCCAATAGCCAGATATCAACCGCTCTTGAATAGCTGTCACCCATCTCACCAGAATCATCTGATCTATTGAACGTATCCTCATGAGTATTGATAAAGCGGTTGATCAAATGAAAAGCCTTTTCAGGGTTTGTATCTACCAGACTGGCAATATCGTCAACGAGATAATCCAGTTGCATACTGTAAGTAGAAACGTCGCGGTAGCTAATGAAATCGTCGTCTTGTTCTATTGACGCAATACGCGCCTCCAACTGTTCAACAATATATCCTGAACCTGCCGGAAATAATGCAGCTTCAATTTTATGGTCGACGTTATCGTCCATGCCGTAAATCGTCTTGATGATATCGGCCAGCTGCTCTGCGGATACCTGATTCAGGCACTGAATTAATTTTTCATCCACAATCAGTGCTCCTTTCAACACTTAAAACCATCACTCATCTATAGACAAAGCTTTTGCCACGGATTGTTTCAGGGGCTCCAATCGCTTCATCAAGGCACTACGTCTACTATATGCCGATATGAAATCCTGGAAGGGCGGTACAAAGTCAGCCAAAACACCTTTCAGCTGATAAGCGTCATAAAGATCCTGCAATATTCTTTCAGCCTCACTATAACCGCTGGCATTACGCTTTTCTGCCCCAGCCACTATAGCTTGCCAATACCTATCCCGTGCCTCATAAACAGCCGTGAGATGCCACTCCCGGCGAATGCGTTCCTCTTCCTTACGCTTCGCTTCTGCGGCCAAATATTGTTGTCGCATTTCATCCTTGATCTGCTGACAATAAGGGGCAAGATCATCGGCACTTAACCAGTAGCGCCACTCCTTTTGAGCCTGAGTCTGATTGAGCACAGCCAAAGCCTGATGCCTGGATAACTGCCCCTGTTCAAACAAAGCGTATAACAGGCGATCTTTATCTTCTGTGGATAACTGCTCAAGTTGTTGCTGAGCCGATAATGCCCCAGAGCCAGAAGGCTGATGGGAGCCTGTTTCATTGAGCAGCTTGATTAACGCGTTAACTGACACCTCTGATAGTGAAAACAGATCGGCAAAAGCCTGCTGCCCTGCAGTTAATTGATTAAAATCGAAACGGATTCGAGGTAACTCGGATGGCTGGCTCTCTTGATCAAGCTGATTCAGCCAGCACAGATAGAGTAATCTGTAGTCACCATTGATCAACTCTTCTCTAAGGGTATGCAGATAGATAAAGAAAGCCTCTGCATCCTCGTCATCACGGTAATTATCATCACCTTCCAGACTCAGACGCAGCAGTTGGTATTTTTTGCTATTCCAAACAACGGCCTCATAACCATCATCAATAACCAGAAACTCTTTGGGCAGAGTGGATGGCGGTAACTTCAGCCAGATAGTAACGTCACCCCAATTGGCGTAATAGAAGCCGATATCAAAATAATCCTTCATTAACTTATCAGGGTCGGCTTTTAAGTCACTGTAGTTGTAATAAACCTGAAAAGCGTTTGCGCTGATACTGGCCCGGCTGGATATCTCCCTTAGCTTATTCTGCTGGGCAGATGACAGAGGGTTATCCAGGCTAACAAAACGATAATACTGATATTCACTCATAGGGGACTCTCGGGTACGGCAAGCCGTTGTAAGACATGATTAACATAATCAAACTGAATGCGTTCCTGCTCCAAGCGGAGTGCTTCCTGGTAGCGTTGATCCAATAAAGCCTGATACAGACTCTGTTCACGGTCTGTCAGACGATCCAATAGTTGGGGCTGGCTTTTATGTCGAGCCTTTTCATCCGTTCCCCAAAAAGTCTGATGAGCTAGCAGCGTGCCTTCATCCATCATCAGACTGTGCACCTGGGGCAGTTTGTGACGCAGCTGATTTAAAATAGCAAAACCATCAACATCGATATCCCCCCAGTAAAAAATCTGCATCTGAGCTAACCAGTTCACCTGATCAAAGGCACTAAAGCCATAACCTGCACCAAAAATCACTAAGGCGTTAGGATAGGCGGGGAAAGTCAGAAAATTGATCTCATTTTCCGTGATAAAGATATGCTGCAGTTGTTGGAAAAAGCCGGGCTGATGTTGCAGGGCATTAAAGTCAGCAGCGGTTAAAGTGATATCGCCGTTAATACCCGGAAGGATCGAGCTGTGCTGATCCAACAGTCGAAAACGGATCATCTCAGGTTTGCTCTGAAAGCCGTAACGTTCGGCAAAACGCTTACTGGAGGAGAGCGCTGTATTCACCTGAGTTTCGGGCAACACCAGGTCCAACAGTGTGGTCAGTATGCCTTTATGCTGTTCGATAAGCTTGGTGTCGATGCCGGGTAAGCTGACCTGACGCAGGTAGATCGCCGAATCCGGGTGCTGCTGTCGCCATAGGATAAAATCCAGTAGCTGAGGCCACACATCAGCGTAAGAGAGTGCTTTAATAGCATGCTGATAGAGCCAGGGCTCCAGCTCAGGCAACTGTGCTTGAGTCTGTCGATACTGACGGATAAAGCGTGCTTGGTTTTTCTGCTCGCCTAACAGCTTAATCGCCGTGTCGAGATCATCCAGCCACACCTCGCAGGGCAGGTTATGCTGCCCCATCACCCGGTGTTGAATAGTTTTATATTCCACCCGAAAGCCGGTCAGTTGTTTGATCTGAGCCAGCCAATCCCGCACCAGATCAAACTCCTCCACCAATGCCTGACTGCTTGGGGTTTTGAAGATGAGCCGTTTGGGAAACAGTTCACTGCTTGCGAGTGTTTCCTGTAATAAACACCCTTTATCCCAAAGCTTCTGTACCTGAATCAGTAGGCTTTGTTTATCGCCCCAGCGGGAGGCCTGTGATGTTTTCTTGCCCATGACTTATCTTAATGATACGTGTCTAGATATTTGAGTCAGCAAAATCAGCTTTTTCCTGCTGATAGGCTTCTATGGTTAAGTTGCGTACCCGAGACGCGCGCCCCGCTTCGTTATGGACAAAGCCCACGCTGGACACATGGGGTTCGATAATATGGATCTTCTGCAACGGTGTAACGATCAATAGCTGCAGATTAAGCTGTTCAAACAGTTTTAAGCCATAACGGGCGGATTCATCAGAACCACGGCCAAAGGCTTCATCAATCACCACAAAACGGAACGAGCGCGAACGCACCTCACCCCATTCCAGACCAAACTGATACGCCAGACTCGCCGCCAGAATGGTGTAGGCGAGCTTCTCTTTTTGACCACCGGACTTACCGCCGGAGTCGGAGTAATGTTCATGTTCGCTATGATCCTCACTCCAACGTTCCGAGGCGGCAAAGGTAAACCAACTGCGCACGTCGGTGACTTTATTGGTCCAGCGTTTGTCCTGTTCGGTTAAACCTTCCCGGCCCCGGAAACGCTCAATAATCTGTTTGACCTGCAGGAATTTAGCTTCTGAGTACTGTTCGTCCTGATCGCTATCGTAGACCCCACTTAAACAACTTTTTAGCTCAGTCTGGAAGTCACGAATATCCGCATCCTGGCTCGGTTGCGCCTCCAGCTTGATATACCGGCCGGGGTTGTAATCGATCTGAATCAGGGACTCGTTAATCTGAGCGATACGTTCCTTGATGGTTTCCCGTTCCCGGTGCAGTTGCGACTGGAAGTTAGCCACCTCACGGATGGTATTTTCATTCAGCAACGCTTTAAAACGGGCCTCAAAGCGTGGCAGATCATCCGCTTGCAGAGCATCCAGCATCTGACGGTAATCGTCCGCCGCTTCAACCGCTGCATCCACTTCCTGGGTATCCAGAGGATAGCGGTTGTTATAGTCGGTCATATTGCGCACGATACGCTCCTGCAGGCGGCTGCTTTTCCGATCTTTTTCGTCAATCCGCTCCTGCAACCAACGCCGCATCTCCTGCTGGCGCTTATCACAGCTTTCGACACTGACTTTCAGTTCCGGCAGCGCCTGTTGCTGCAATTCCGCCAAACGGGGATACAGTGGCTGACTCAGTTGTAACGTGTCATCGGTTAGCTGACTTTGGATATCCTGCACCAGCCATTGGCTGTCTTCTATCTTCTGTTCCGTTTTAGCCTGCTCGGATTTAGCACTGTCCAGCTTGTCCGCAGTTTCCTTCTGCTCCTGGGCTAACTGTTTCAGTCGATCGGTTAAGGTTTGCAGCAGATCGGAAGCGGATTCCAGCTGCTGTAACTCATCTTGCAGCTTACTCACTTCCTGAGCCAGAGGTTGCCAGTTCAGCTCCTGAAAGTCGCGATACTCTTCCAACCTGCTGATGGCATTCAGGGTTTGGTTTAGGGTTGTCTGCTGCTTTTTCAGGGCGCTAATAGCCAGAGCCAGTTCTGCCATGGCACTTTCCAGCTGACGCACCTGACTGGCGAGAGCATCGATTTTGTCTTTGTTGCTCCAGCCTAAAACAAAGCGGCTGCGATCATTAAGAGCAAAGCGGTCATCTTTTTCGTGACGCCCACCGGGGGATTTCAGCTGCCCTTGCCGGGTCATGGCGCGTTTTTCCCGGCGGAACTGCTCCTGATCGGCACAGCAGGCGATATCAAAACGGCGGGCCAGCTCTTGCTCCAGCCAGGCATAGAACTCCGAGTCGGGCTTAATGGCCAGCTTATGCACCAGAGAATCCGGGTGTAAGTTAGACATCTCCTGCTGACGCAGCTCCCGTACCCGGTAATAGACCAAACGCCCTTTCAGCTGGGTTTGATCCACCCATTGAGCCACCTGAGCGTAATACTGATCCGGTACCAGCAACGACAGACCAAAGTTACGCATCAGCCGCTGAATCGCCCCTTCCCAGGCTTTATCCTCTTCGCGCACCTGTAGCAGCTCTCCGATAAACGGCAGCTCAGTTTCGTCTAACTCCAGGGCCTGACACAGTTGCTGGCGGATTCTGATCTGGGGCTGCTCAATATTACTCTGCCGGGATTTCAGCTCTGACAGGGTTTGCTCTAACGCCTGGTGCTCCTCTTTACGGCGCAGGAAATCAAACTCACTTTCCCTGAGTCGATCACTCTGCTCCGCCTGTTGATCTTCCAGCGCTTGTTGTAGCTGTTGCACCGCTTGTTGCTGCTGAAGAAAATCATCAGGGTTATCCACCGCCACCATATCCAGAGGCGTTAACAGCTTCTGATAACGTTCCGCTTTATCGAAGCGCCGTTCACGCTCGACCTGCAACTGTTGGATCTCATGGCGCAGGCGTTCGATGCGGTCACCGCCATTATCAGCGATCTGCTGTTTTAGCTCCTGTTGCTGGAAGCTTTGCTGCTCACTCTCTTCACTCAACCGTTGCACACGGTTCTGCTGACGGATAAGTTCCTGTTGCAGCCTGCCCAGACGTTCATCCAGCAGCGCCAGTTTCTGTTCGGAGAAATAACTGGCCAGCGCCTCCCGACACTGGCGCAACTCCACTACCTGCTGATGATTCAACTGATGCTGATCACAATCTGCAATTAACGGCGTCAGGTATTCGATCTGTTGGCGGGCCTTTAAGACCGATTCATGGGCGCGGTTCAGATCATCAAAATGAGCAATCAACGCCTGTATACGGGGTTGAACCTGGAAAGGCTCCAGCATATGTCCCCGGACAAACTCCGTCAGATTGCCCACGGACTTCATGGATACGGTCTGGTGGAACAGATCCATCGCCTGATCATTTTCAATGCCAAAACGGCGGCGAAACCAAGCACCGTATTGGGGGAAATGCTCCATCACCTCACAACCGGACTTTCTCAGTCGTTTACGCAGATTACCGATATCACTGCCAAACTGAGCAAAATCCTCTTTAATGCTGAGCGTTTTTTCTGCGCCAACAAAAAAGCGATCCGGCTGCCCCTGTAGATCTTTCATCCAGAACACCTGGGCCAGGGTAACGGTTTGATCGTAACCTTCGTTATAGAAGACGCCCAGAATCACCGAATAGCTGTTTTGATCACGCAACGCCACCGGCTTGGATTTACCACTGGTATCGTTACGTTCAGATTTGTAATACCCCAACACATAGGAGCGCAGTGAGCGTTCTTTCTGCTCAGCACCTGCCGCCTTGTTATAAGCCACTTTATTGGCAGGCACCAGCAGAGTCGTGACCGCATCCACCAGTGTAGACTTACCCGAGCCGATATCACCGGTTAACAGACCGTTTTGGCCATCCAGATTTAACGACCAGACCTGATCACTGAAGGTGCCCCAGTTCAGCACTTCCAGACGCTTCAAACGAAAACCGCTCAGGCTGTTGCCATTGGTAAAATCAAAGGCGTTATTTTCGACCAGATCCTGTTGTGCTGACACCAGATATACTCTCTTAATTACTTTATGGGTTACTTACCGCAACACTTCTTGTATTTTTTACCGCTACCACAAGGACAGGGATCATTACGTCCAACCTTAGTCAGCTCCCTGACAAAAGGCACCTCTGGTTCAGGTGGTTCTGCGATGGATTGCATCAGCATATCCAACTTATCTAACGTCGCATCATCCTGATCAGAATCTTCAAAACCAGCTATAAACTGGTTATAACGTGGCTTAGGTGTTGAGCGCTTGGATCTAAGTCCCAAGTCTATTTCAACACCTTCCAAATCACCGCAGATATTCCAGTCAACACATCCCCGTTGATAAAATTGTCGAATATCATCAATTAATTCAACTGCTTTCAGGTCTAATAAGAAGGCAATAATATTGCCATTCAGCATATAGGCTTCATTGCAGGGTGACCCCATATATTGTTTAAAAATCAGTAGAATACGATTCCTGGTATCAGGATATTTTTCTGCAAGAGCCCTTAAGGCCTGCGCCGCCAAAACATGACAAGATTCATCCTCTAAATCAACGGGGCTTTGTAAGTAGTCGGCTAATGGCGCAATCGCTTCCGTGCCTATCAAGCAGAATACTTCCTGTATTTCGTCATAGGCATCATCGTTCTCAGTAAGCAGAGGCAGGCTCTGAATCAAGGGGGCAATGGCTTTTGGGGATTTTAACTGGCCCAGTACCCGCCAGATATGGTTAGGCAACCAAATCGTCGGATCGTCGTCATCAAAATCATATGTCACACTATCTTCCTGCAGCCTCTGCAGAAAGACGCTAGTTAAGGCTGGTAGGTCAGATTGATCAAACTGGAAGCGTTCCAGATAATCAGGCCAGGGCTGTATATTAAATGCAACGATAAACTCATCGCCTAACTGAGCTAATGCCTCAATCTTAGGATTACTAAACACTATTTTTTCTCCTGTAATTGCTGACGATACTGCTCTAACTTCTGGTCCAGTTCAGATAACCACTGGGCATCGACAAAGGCTTTAATAATGCGGCGCACTTCATAATCCATTTGTTTGCCGGTGCTGGTTTTCAGTTTGCGCAAAAAGCCCAGCTCCACCACTTTATTGATATGGCGATCCACTTGATCGACCAACTTGGCTTCGTTGCTGCTGTCGGGCATAAATAAGCGCATCAGATCCACAATCTCATCCCGGCTGAGCATTAAACGGGTTTCACCACCGCTGGCGTCAAGCTCCGCCAGTTTTTTCCTTAACAGAGCCAGTAACAGGCTGACAGGGAAAGAGAGCTGACGCCGGGTAATCAGCCTCGGAACCTCCTGACTGGCACTGGCGTCCATCTCTGTGTCATCCGCCTCTTCCCTGCGGCTGTGCAAAAAGGCATACCCTTCCGCCTCATCCAGTACCAGCTCCAACCCCAGTACCGCAACATAATCCCGTACCCGGTTTTGCAGTTTCAGCAGATCAGCCCAACGTTGCGGGGCTGCATCCTGATAGATAATGCCTTTTAACAGGGGAACCAAGAGCGCACTCAACTCCGCTTGAGTATCAGCCACCGGCTGTGAAGAGGGGGATATAGCTGAAGAATCGGTATTCATAGGACTATCGGTATCCATAAATGCTGTGTCATATACCAGACAAAACGTATTGTGCTACTCAGTGTTTCCAGGCTGTCGGTGATTGAACAAGCCCAGGGCTCGTCGAACCGGTTTAGCACTAAAAAGGTTTGCTATCAAATGGTTATCAGCCAATCAGCGTCCGCGCAGATAAAGCACTCTGGGCATGCGCACCTGACGCTGTTCGCCGTCCAGCTGCCAGGTGATGCTATCTTCGATCTCTTCATCGATCAGGATAGTAAAACGCTCACTGGATTGCCCCTCTTCGCCCAGTTCTAAATAGGCCAATAGCTCCGCCAGCCCCTGACTGAGTGGCCGGGACAAGCACAGGGCCTGCAAAGAAACCTGGGATTCCTGCTGCAGGGATTGGCGGATATGTTGTGCGATAGCGGCTTTATCCACAATGGTCTGTGCAAACAGCGCTCTGGAGTCCAGGCTTTCATCACCGTCATCCAGCTTAATATTGTCGATCACAGGCTTAACAGGCGGTTGATACAGTGGCCTTTCCATCGGCAACTCAATACTGGCCGAGGTATCATCCAGCGACATAAAATCCTGTCCGGCACTGCTGAACAGAGACTCCCGCAGTTTCAGGGTTTTGCCTTCGATACCGTGCAGAATATCCATGATACGCCGGTTCTCCAGCCAGGCCTGATCATCGAGAAAGCGGCGTAACTGTTGCGACAGCTGTGCGACGGTGCGCTGGGTATACTCCCCCGCTTCCAGCCAATCGTAATGGATTCTGCGGATACGCTTATCGGGCCTGAGTTCATCAATAGCAGGCAACTCCAAAACCTTGGCCAGATGCTCACCAAACTCCTCCTGCCGTTGTGGCGACATCAGAAAGTCCCAAAACGCACGAAAACTCGCCCCCTGATCAGAATCCGCAATAGCATCCCGCTCGCCCATAATTTCCACTAATAGCTGACCTTTATTGCCCTCCCAGGTGGCAATACGCTCACGCACCCTGCGGTCCAGCTGACGAAAGTTTTGCTCCACCTCACGAAAATCAAACAGCAGTTCCCGCGCCTGTTGATTAAACTGCATAAAACGATCCTTAATCGCCGTATCATCCAGCAGAGTCACATTGCCCATCGACACCTGAGCAATCTCGGCATCAATGGCATCACGGCGCTTTTTCAGTTCCTGCAAGCGCACTTCTGGATCTTCATCGCTACCCTCACTCAGCTGGCGTAACAGATCAAACAGCATCAATAAGCGGGATTCCGTACCGACAAAGCTTTTTTGACTCAGGGTTTCCAACCAGGCAATGGCTTTTTCGGTCGCAGGCGTGAGGTCAAATTGCGGCTCATCCGTACCTTGACGATAGAACTTGCGCAGCCAACCTTTCTCTGTGGCCGACCAGTCGTTGAGGTACTCTAAGGCACTTTTGGGGAGTTTATCATCACCAAGCAGATCCCTGAGGTGAAACAGCTCATCTTCCAGGGTTTCTACCAGATCGGACTGCGGCAAGATCCTGGCGTTTTTGGCAATAAACACCTTCTGGAAAAAGCTGATCATTAAGGGGGCGTGAGGGCTGGTTAATAAACGCCAGGCGGGATTATGCTGACGCAGATATTCCAGGGTTTGATAATCAAGGGACATAATCAGGATCTATGATAGCAACAGTCGGTGGCTATCATATCATCTTGATAATAAACACGATGTGTTTTGTTAATATGCTCGTCGAAATATCCTAACACAGCAGCCAACTGAACTGCGCTGGAACAGAATAAGAGTTTTGGTTTAACCCAGTACCACCCAAGCTTGGCCATGGCTGGTTGTCAGAAAATCTTTTTCATTGGCATAAACATCAATGCTGAACAGTTCAAAGTTCTCGGTAACCGCAAGGTACTGCTCTTGCTGACCATTGAGTTCAATCGCTGTTTCCAGCTCATACACCTTGTAATCTCTGCCAGTAAAGGCCACTTGTTCGATCAGATGCTTCTGGCCTTTGTAGGAAAGGAAGGGAACCGCTTCACGACGGCTGACTAGATTCTGATCTTCCAGAAATTGGCTGTATGCAATACTCATAATCTTGCTCTCTCAGTTGGCTATGGTTCAAATATAGCGCCGTAAGAGCAAATAAAATATTACCGACCATTACAGTCGCTACAACATATCTGGAACGGTTATTACAACACGATAGGGGTTATTGAGTTGTAATGATCAAATAATGAGCCCAACTATTCACCTTTCTGTATGGCTTTTAGCTTGTTCTGCTCGGCGCGGATATTGACCAGATTACCGCTCAACATGAGTAGGGCTCCGGCCAGAACAAACCAATCCACACTTTCTTGATAGAACAGATAACCCACCACCATAATCAGCGGTAAACGCAGGAAATCCATAGGAACGACCACGGTGGCATCCGCCAGTTTAAAGGCGCGGGTCATACAGTAATGAGCGCTGAGCGCGGTGGTACCCACCAGAATGATCATCGGCATCATCTCCAGGCTGGGGCTTTTCCAATCCATTAATGCAGGCACCATACCTAACGGCATCTGCATCAGGGTCATATAGAACAAAATACACAGGGGTGTTTCTGTGCTGGTCAGGGATTTGGTTTGGATATAGGTCAGGGCGTAACCTACAGCTCCCGCCAGTACCGCTAAGGCCGCCGGTTCTAATACGCCAGCACCGGGACGTAGAATCAGCAGTAAGCCAAAGATGCCCAGCACCAGCGCGGTAATGCGGGCCTTAGTCAATCGTTCTCCTAACAGAAAGAAGGCAAACAAGGCGGTCCAAACCGGGGTGGTAAATTCGATGGCGATCACTTCCGCCAGAGAGATAAAAGCCAAACCGTAAAACCAACCATATTGACCGCCAAAGTGGGCCAGGTTACGTACCAGATGGGATTTCAGGCGCTGGGTTTTCAGCTGGGCAAAACCGCTGCGACTGACCAGAGCACCAATAATCAAGACACCGATGACACTGCGGAAAAACAGGATCTGAAAGGTGGTGTATTCCGCCGATAGCTCTCGCCCGGCCACGGCCATGGTGGCGAAGGAAACCAGCGCTCCCAACATCCAGAAGGCGGCTAATAAAGCGGGAGGTTGAGACTGAAGCATGAGACACTCCTGTGCATGCGGGCGATTTAAAGCGCTTACTCTACCCAATTCTGCGATTAAGTGCGCTATCACAGCGTTCATCGGTGCTTTTATACGCTAAATCCTGGGCAAAATTCGCCTCAGGCTATAATTGTCGATAAAATTGGAGCCAATTAACCGCTTATTTCAGGATCAGGATCTGAACCATGTCTCAGGGTACGTTATATATTCTTTCTGCACCGTCCGGTGCCGGTAAATCCAGTCTGGTGTCGGCACTGCTGGAAAAAACCGATGCCATCAAGGTGTCTGTATCTCATACCACCCGCGCGGCCCGCCCCGGTGAAGAAGACGGTGTGAACTACAACTTTGTCTCTGTTGATGATTTTAAAGCGCTGATTGCGCAGGATGCGTTTCTGGAGCACGCCGAGGTATTTGGCAACTTCTACGGCACGTCTCGTCTATGGCTGGAAGAGCAGCTATCACAAGGTATTGATATTATTCTGGAAATTGATTGGCAGGGTGCCCGTCAGGTGCGTGACCTGATGCCGGAAGCCGTGGGTATCTTTATTCTGCCGCCATCTCGTGCAGCCCTGCAGCAACGTCTGGATAATCGCGGTCAGGATTCTGCCGAGATTATTGCCGGTCGTATGGCAGAAGCAGTCAGCGAAATGTCACATTTTGATGAGTATGATTATGTCATTATCAACGATAAATTTGATCAGGCTCTGATAGAGTTGCGCTCGGTGATCATCGCACAGCGTCAAAAGCTGGCCAATCAGCAGGCCAGACATGGAAAACTTCTGGCTGATCTCTTGTCAGAGAATCACTGAATTCAGTAAACTGCACGATTCTCTGCTGGTTTGTAATTTATCTGGGGATACTAAATGGCTCGCGTTACTGTAGAAGATTGTCTGGAAAACGTAGAAAACCGCTTTGAACTGGTGATGGTCGCCAGTAAGCGTGCACATCAACTGAGCACGGGTGGTAAGGACCCTCTGCTGGCTTGGGAAAACGATAAGCCAACGGTTATGGCACTGCGTGAAATCGCTGAAGGCCATATCACAGGTAGACTGCTGAAAGACTCGAATGCGATCGGTCGTGAAAACCAAGGCGGATACGAAGAGGAGTAATTCGCCTATGTCGACACTGTTTAACTCATGGTCTGATTCCACTCACCATGCTGAAAGGAGTAAGTAAAGCGTGTCGACGATTGAAGATCTGGTCGATCGCCTGCGTGGCTATCTGAAACCTGAAGAGATTCAGCAGGTACGCCGGGCGTACTATTTCGCCGAGCAGGCCCACGACGGCCAACGCCGCCGCAGTGGTGAGCACTATGTGACTCACCCACTGGCGGTCGCCACTATTTTGGCGAATATGCACATGGATGCCGAGAGCTTAATGGCAGCCATGTTGCATGATGTGATTGAAGATACTCCGGTCAGCAAGGAAGCCCTGGCCAAACAGTTTGGTGAAACCGTGGCCGACCTGGTCGACGGTGTATCCAAACTGACACAGATTCATTTCGAAGACAAAGCCCTCGCCCAGGCGGAAAACTTCCAGAAAATGGCCCTGGCCATGGCGAAGGATATCCGTGTGATTCTGGTGAAGCTGGCCGACCGCCTGCACAATATGCGCACCCTGGGTGCCCTGCGCCCGGATAAAAAGCGCCGCATCGCCCGTGAAACCCTGGATATCTACTCCCCGATTGCCAGTCGTTTAGGTCTGAATACCATACGCACTGAGCTGGAAGAGCTGGGTTTTGAAGGCATGCACCCCATGCGCCACGAGCGCCTGAAACGTGCTGTACAAAGTGTTAAAGGCAACCGTCGCCAGGTGATTCGTGAAATTCAGACCGCACTGCAGGACTGTCTCGATACAGACGAACTGCACGGTAAGGTAATTGGACGGGAAAAACACCTGCTCAGCCTGTACCGCAAGATGAAGGAGCGCCGTAAATCCTTCTCTGAAATTATGGACGTGTACGGTTTCCGTATTATCACCGATAAGGTCGATACCTGTTACCGCATCTTAGGTGCCATTCATAACCTGTATAAGCCGGTTCCCGGTCGCTTCAAAGACTATATTGCGATTCCCAAAGCCAACGGCTACCAGTCTCTGCATACCTCTTTGATCGGTATGAACGGTATTCCTATCGAGGTACAGATCCGTACCCGTGAGATGGAAGCGATGGCCAATAATGGTATTGCTGCCCACTGGGTCTACAAATCCGAACAGAAAGAAGCCGCTCAGGGAATGACCGGCGCCAGCCATGCCCGCGCCCGTCAGTGGGTGAAGGGCCTGCTGGAGATGCAGCAAAGAGCCGGTAACTCCCTGGAGTTTATCGAACATGTGAAGATGGACCTGTTCCCGGATGAGGTCTATGTCTTCACACCAAAAGGCGACATCATGGAGCTGCCATCAGGCGCGACTGCCGTCGACTTTGCTTATGCCGTACATACCGATGTGGGCAACTCCTGTGTTGCTGCGCGTATCAACCGCCGCCTGTCACCGCTGAGCGCCCACCTGGAAAGCGGTCAGTCCGTTGAAATTATTACCTCGCCCAGCGCCCGGCCCAATCTGGCCTGGATGAGCTTTGTTGCCACGGCAAAAGCCCGTAGTGCCATCCGCCACTATTTGAAAAATCAGCAGCGTGAAGAGTCCGTCTCCTTGGGTAAACGCCTGCTGAATAAAGCCCTGGATGCCTTCAACAAGCAGTTTGACAGTATTGATAAGCATCAGATACGGGAGCTGTTGAAAGAGTTCCAGTACGAAAGCGAACACGATCTGCTGGAAGATATCGGCCTGGGTAACCGCATGGCATTTGGTGTTGCCCGTGCCTTAATCGGCCATGAGGAAAGCGCAGCACATGCAGAACAAAGCGCGTCCACCAGCAAACTGGCGATCAGTGGCACCGAAGGCATGGTCACCTCTTACGCCCGCTGTTGTCACCCCATTCCTGGTGATCCGGTTGTCGGCCATATCAGCAGCGGTCGCGGTATCGTTATCCATATGGAAAACTGCCGCAATATCGCCAATATCCGTGATGACAGTAACCGCTGTATCCCGATGGACTGGACAGATAGCGTCACCGGAGATTTCACCGTTGTACTGCGTGTCGAGGCAGAGCATGAAAAAGGCTTTATTGCGTCACTGGCCGCGTTGATTACCGAGGCCGACGGCAGTATTGAAAAGATCACGACAGAAGAGAAAGATGCCCGTATCAGCCTGGTCAATATCGAGCTGGGCATCACTAACCGTGTGCATCTTGCGAAAGTGATGCGCCGGATTAAAACCCTTAATAATGTAAACCGTATTGTTCGGGCCCGACGCTAACGTCAAAGCAAAAATAATCGTCTTAGCGCACTGTAATGGCCCCAATAATAGGTAGGAGAGCAACATGAGCAATAAAGCTGTTATTCATACGGATAAAGCACCCGCTGCAATTGGTACTTACTCACAAGCCGTTAAAGCCGGTAACACCGTTTACCTGTCTGGCCAGATCCCTCTGATTCCAGAAACCATGGAACTGGTTGAAGGAGGCTTTGAAGCCCAGGCAGATCAGGTGTTTAAAAATATCTCTGCAGTGGTAGAAGCGTCAGGTGCTGAGCTGTCTGATATTGTGAAGCTGAACATCTACCTGACAGATCTGTCCAACTTTCCAATCATCAACGAAGTGATGAGCCGTTACTTCCAGCAGCCATACCCGGCCCGCGCTGCGGTGGGTATCAGCGAACTGCCGAAAGGCTCTCTGGTTGAGATCGAAGGTGTGGTGGTGCTGTCTTAAGACTGCTCTCTCATTTCACACCTGGTCCAACGGATCAAAAAAGGCACCGATTAAAGGTGCCTTTTTTATTGCCCTTGCATCACATCAACACAAAGGCTTCTGGGGTAGGCTACGCCAGACCTATAACGGTTATTGCAGGCTACAGGCTGTGTTTAAACTGACCGATCGCATCCACCACCTGCCGTGCACCATCCTGAATCTCATTCACCACCTGGCCTGCTTCATTGGACAGCTCCAGTGCCTTATTGACCTTTAGCAGACTCTGCTCGATCAGTTGCACCGCCTTCTCCGTCAGCTGTTTGTTTTCCGCTACCACATTGATAATCTGCTCGGTAGCCGAACTGGTTCTGGAAGCCAACAGACGAACTTCATCAGCAACCACTGCAAATCCCCGCCCCTGCTCACCGGCCCAGGCCGCTTCAATGGCCGCGTTTAATGCCAGCAGATTGGTCTGATCAGCAATACCACGAATACTTTCGACCAGATCAGAAACCTTCATCGATTGCGTATCCAACGCAAAGACCCCCTTACTGGCGGCCTGCATCTGCTCTGACAGTTCATTCATGGTCTGAATGGTAGAACCCAGCACCTGCATCCCAGTGGTCGCCTCAGCATCGGTTTTTTGGGAAATCTCATACGCGATATCTGAAGTGTTTGAAATCGCCTCTTCCCGGTTCATCTGCTCGGTGATCACGGTGGCAAACTTCACGACCTTGTATAGCTTACCCGTGTCATCATGAATGGGGTTATAGCTTGCTTCCAGCCAGATCGCATCTCCTGAGCGATCAAAACGCTTAAAGCGACCTGATACGAATTCACCAGACGCCAGACGTTGCCAGAAGTCACGATATTGCTGGGATTGCACTTCCTGCGGATCACAGAACATACGGTGATGCTGCCCAACAATCTGACTCAGGCTATAACCCGTGCCTTTCTGGAAGTTATCGTTGGCATTGAGGATGACCCCTTCCAGACTAAACTCGATGACAGCAGAGGAGCGATTTAACGCAGCCATCATATCCTGCTGCTCACGGGACTGAGTGATCGTACGCGTCAACTCGGCGCAATAGACCATCAGTGTCTCATGCTCCTGCTCAACAGACTTCATGCGCTGAATAATAATACGATACCAGGCCTCTTTACCGGCCTTGGTCACCAATTGCAGCGCACCATGCCAGTGACGACCGGCCTTTATCGCATCAAACATCTTCTGACAATGGGCTTTATTCAGAGACTGAGTATCGACAAAATCCCGTAAACGACGCCCGACCAGCTCATGATCACGATAACCGGATGATTGCAGAAAGCGCTCATTGGCGCTCAGAAACTGACCGCTCTTATCAAGGGAAAAGCACAGCATCTCTTCCTGAAGATCCTGCTGAACCTCTCTGAATACGGCCAGCTCTTCTTTCAGAGCCTTGATTTTTGCCTGAAGTTTTTGATTAGGAAACAGCATCTTGTATTCCTGTTGTATAATTTTTCGTTTATCGGATCGGGTGGGGGCCGTCTGTTAAACGGACACTTGTGCCGTGGATCAACAAGGTCAATCTCAAGTCAGATCAATACACAGGAAAGAGTTTTCAGAAGAATAAAACAGTAAACCTAACCCGGCTCTTCTGCTTGAACAGGTCTTCCATACCTATCTATTCACAACAAAGGACTGAATATCTGCAGCAACAAGTCGCTTGATTAGCGAGGGATGATTATAGCCTAAAGAAGGGGGGCACAAGGGGAAGGGCAGACAACAATAAATTAGTCATCTGCCCCTTAGTGCTCAATTAAGGCCCCATGAAATGCTGGGGATATTGCGGCTAATCATAGATTTTAGCGCGGGCTCTCTCTTCTGCAATCTCTTGTTTCACCCGTTTCAGCGCCTCGATATAACCCTCTTTATAACTGGGGTAGATAAAGGTGTAACCGGTATCCAGCAGACGCTTATTGACGCAACGCTTACTGGAAGCACGACGGCGGGTAGGGGCCTCAACCGTTTCGGTTGCTTCCACCTGCAGAATATCCGCCATCCAGCTCATCACTTCATAAATGGGCTCAGATGCCTGATCCGTGGCCAGATACACCTCGTCCAAAATATGCCCCTCCAGAGCATACTGAATCAGGTGATTTAATACACCGGCGCAATCGTCACTGTGGATACGATTGGAGTACATCACCGGAATTTCCGGTGCCATACGTCCCTGACGTACCTGACGGATCAACATATCCCGGCCCGGACCATAGATACCGGAGAAACGCACAGCCGTCGTTGGCAGCTTGCTTTTTTGCAGGCGTTGCTCGGCCTGTAGCATGACACGACCGGCAAAACCCGAGGGTTTTGGTTCTGTACTTTCGTCAACCTCTTCCCCTTCACCCTGACCATAGACACTGGTGCTGGACACAAACAGAATGTGCTTGGGTGCCTGTTTGGTATTTTTCAGCCAGGTGAGCATATTGGCCACGCCTTCGGCGTACGCAGCCTGATACGCGGCCTCATCAAAACCACCGGCAGCGACAGAGTAAACAATAAAGTCCGGTTTCAGCGTCAATGATTGCCAGGATTCTGCATCAGCCACATCCAACACCACAGGCTTAATACCGTCAGGGAGCTCACCCACATTACGCCGGGCACCGTAAACCGTATGCCCTTTTGCCAACAATCCCTGAGCGGTTCGGCTGCCGATATCACCACAGCCGACAATTAAAATCTCCTGAGCCTCCATCTTTCCTCTCTCCCCGGTAATCTCTATTATCTAAAATCACTGTATACTTATTCAGATCGAAAAATGCACAATTGAATCAGCACGTTGATTGGACTGACACCCTCAATATGTTGAATATCAATTAACCACAACGGACACGCAAAAGCTACGGATACTTTATGCCAGCACTGACCTCGGATCGTTTACAAAAACCGGTGACAGAACTGAAAGGCGTCGGCGCAGCACTGGCCGAAAAACTGGCCAAATTACGTATCTTTACCATTGAAGATCTGCTCTTTCATCTGCCTTTACGTTACCAGGACCGTACCCGGGTCACCCCTATGGGCGCGGCCCGTCGCGGCGATGAAGTAGTGCTTGTCGGTCAGGTGGCCTTATCCGACGTGGTAAAAGGCAAGCGCCGGGCACTGATTGTGCGCCTGCAAGATGGCACCGGCAGCATCACACTACGCTTTTTTCACTTTAATGCCGCTCAGCAAAAGCAGTTTAAAAAAGGCACTCTGGTGCGCTGCTATGGCGAGGCACGCCCCGGAGCCAGTGGTCTGGAGCTGTATCACCCGGAATACAAACTGGTCAGTGCCGAGCAACCACCGGAACTGGATGATCATCTAACACCTATCTACCCGCTCACAGAGGGCCTGACACAGAACCGTCTGCGTCAGTTAATCAATCTGGCACTGGCTGAGCTGAAAAGAACCGAGGTTGTGGACTGGCTGCCTCAAAGCCTGTTTCCTAATCTGCCCTCGTTAAAACAGTCCCTTGAACTGCTACACGAGCCGCCACCTGAAGCCGAGGTAGAACAGCTGCTGGAATATAAACACCCCAGTCAGCACCGCTTGATTATCGAAGAACTACTGGCACAACAACTCAGCCTGTTAAAACTGCGCCAGCAGCATAAACATCATCAGGCACCCGTGATGGATAACGGCCAGCATCTGTGTGAACAACCGCTTGCTCAACTGCCTTTCCCGCTCACCGGAGCACAAAACAGGGTGGTGCACGAGATCCATCAGGATATGACCACAAACAGCCCTATGCTGCGTCTGGTTCAGGGCGATGTGGGTGCCGGTAAAACCCTGGTTGCCGCCATGACCGCCCTGAAAGCGATCGGTTCAGGTTATCAGGTCGCCGTCATGGCACCGACAGAAATTCTGGCCGAGCAGCACTTCAATAACTTCCGACAGTGGTTAGAACCGATGGGGCTGGAGGTTGCCTGGCTGGCCGGTAAGGTGAAGGGCAAAGCCCGTCAGCAGCAGCTGGATAAGATTGCCGAAGGCGCTCCTCTGGTGGTGGGAACCCACGCGCTGTTCCAGGAACAGGTGCAATTCCAGAAACTCGGACTGATTATTGTTGATGAACAACACCGCTTTGGTGTGCATCAGCGCCTGAGCCTACGGGAAAAAGGCCGTCAGGGGGATACCTATCCCCATCAGTTGATCATGACCGCGACTCCAATACCCAGAACCCTGGCCATGAGTGCCTATGCGGACCTGGATACCTCAATTATTGATGAACTGCCGCCCGGTCGTACACCCATTGAAACCATCGCCCTGGCGGACAGTCGCCGTGAGCAGGTGGTTGCCCGTATCGCCGCCGCCTGTCGCGAAGGTAAACAGGCCTACTGGGTGTGTACCCTGATCGAGGATTCCGAAGCCCTGCAGTGTCAGGCGGCAGAAACCACCTTTGCCGAACTGCAGGAACAGTTACAAGGACTGAATATCGGTCTTGTCCATGGTCGCATGAAACCTCAGGAAAAAGCCGAGATCATGGCGCGCTTTAAAGCCAATGAGCTGCAACTGTTAGTCGCCACCACAGTCATTGAAGTGGGTGTCGATGTACCCAACGCCACCCTGATGGTGATCGAAAACCCGGAGCGTCTGGGCCTGTCGCAATTGCACCAGCTGCGTGGGCGCGTGGGCCGGGGTAGCCAGCAAAGCTATTGCGTGCTGATGTATCACACACCTCTGTCCTATAATGGTAAAGCCAGAATAGCGGTCATGCGCGACACTCAGGACGGTTTTAAGATCGCCGAAAAGGATCTGGAGCTGCGCGGTCCCGGTGAAGTGCTGGGAACACGTCAAACCGGTCTGGCTCAGATGAAGATTGCCGATCTGGCGAGGGATCAGTACCTGCTGGATACTGTTAATCAGGCCGCTAAACAGCTACTGCAACAGCACCCGGATCATATCGAGCCCATCGTACAACGCTGGTTAAGTGGCGCGGAACAGTACGCTCAGGTGTAGTCAGATTGCGCTAGTATTTTTCGTAAAAAACATTGATAAGCAGCTGAATAGCAAAAAAAATTTACATTTTCAGGAAAAATCTAAAAAATACATCTTCCAAAAACCGGCCAGCTGTCAAACAATCACACTGAGTCAGGTATACTTTGCTGTAGTTTTTTGTTCGGAGATCACCATGTCGACCCAGGGAATCATCACCATATTAGCGGATTGCATCCAACAGGCCGTCAAGCCAGAAGCTTTCCCTGCCCCCCCTGAAAAGTCGCCTGGTGCCCCGCAACCGTGCTACTGCCAAGCAGCTGGTTCGCTCCACTATCCTGGAAGATAATGATGGAGTGCGTCGTGTGTTTGCTTTTCCGGCCCACTGTCTGCTGGATATGAAACAGTATGAAGGTCAACGTGCTATCTCTCCTGATGCGAAACAGGCACTGTTAAAACGTAAAAAGATTCGTTCGGTGCCTGCCTTGCCGGATATTCTGGATTATGATCTGGTCGTCGATGAACGCTGCTTTGATAACGACTTCCTTTATACCGAATCCGGCGACCCTCAGTGGCTACTGGAGTTCAGTAAAGAGGAGTTCAGTGAACTGATCGAACAGGACAGTGTATCCCGTGCTCAATTCAGTATTCCTCTGGTTTCTATCCGTCCTAATATGACGGCAGTGGATCAGGATGAGTTGGAGATTCGCTCTGCGATTGAAACCATTACCTCCAGGCGTATTCGTACCCGCCTGTCTGAGAATATCGAGATTCCACCGCTGCCCTTAAGCGCTCATAGCATTATTGAATTGCGTAATAAGGAGCACCCGGATTCCGATGAGTTGGCACATATTGTGGAATCTGATCCCAGCCTGGCCTCCCAGGTGATTAGCTGGGCTAACTCCCCTTACTACGGTCTGCCTGGGCAGATTCGCTCCATCGAAGATGCTGTAATCCGGGTATTAGGTTTTGACCTGACCATGAATCTGTCATTGGGACTGTCTTTGGGTAAAAACCTGAAAATGCCCAGCGATGGCGTGTTTGGTTATAACACCTACTGGCGCGAAGCGGTACTTAAAGCTCTGCTGATGGAAAAGCTGGTTAAGAAGATTCCAGCAGATAAACGCCCCTTTGCCGGTTTGTGTTATCTGTCCGGTCTGGTGCATAACTTCGGTTATCTGGTGATTGCAGAAGTATTTCCACCTTACTTCTCACTCTATTGCCGCTACCAGGAAGCCAACCCGCATGTACCTGCACTGTATATCGAGCGTTTTCTGTTTGGCATCACCCGTGAGCAGATCGCCAGCTTCCTGTTCCACTCCTGGGGTATACCGGAAGAAGTATGCAGTGCGGTAAGGCACCTGCACAATGCGTCTTATGAAGGTCTCCATCACAACTACGCCAACCTGCTGTTTATGGTCAACCAGTTGGTACAATCGGATGGCGAACTCAGGGTTGGAAAACTGCCTGAGCCTCTGCTGGAGCGCCTGGGGCTGGATCGCGCAACAATTCAGGAAGCGGTAGAAAATATCTCTGACTTTAATGAAGAACTGGGTAGCCTGGCGATTATGCTGGAGAAGGCAAGCAAGGGTTAAGCCTGGCCAATGCGACAGAGAACATAAAACAGGTACAGGGATAAAAAAACAGCATCGCAAAGTGAAGATATAAAAAGTGAAGATATAAAAAAAGCCGGATCAGCCGGCTTTTTTTATATCCATCAAGGCCTTAGCCCTGAAGAATTGAAACCGCAAGATCAGTTATCCACGGCATCTTTCAGTTTTTTACCCACTTTAAAACCAACCGTTTTGCTCGCAGGAATCTCCATCGGCTCGCCGGTTTGTGGGTTTTTACCCATACGCGCGCTTCTCTCACGCACAGAGAAGGTACCAAAACCGATCAGAGAAACAGAATCACCTTTTGCTACTGCACCTGTAATCTCATCAAGGACAGCATTCAGTACATCATTCGCTTTATCTTTGGACAACTCCGCTTTTGCCGCGATAGCTGCTGCCAGGTCTGGCTTACGCATGCGCTTTCCTCTTTATTATTTCTTTATTTGGATCCGTGTAATCGCAGGTTATTTAAGCAGCCCGCACCTACGGATGCAAAGGTTTTTTCAGCTCTGTGTTAGAATCTTAAGCCTTATTTTTCAAGTATTTCAGAGGTAGGATTTGAATCGCCACACTTTGGTTTCCAGGCAAGCGGTACAACGAACGTCATGGGACCGGCTACGCTGGTTTTCACCTAACAGCCCGGGAACCCAGCAACCCGACACCCAATGGCACGATTGGCTGATGAATCCTTCATCCCTGACACGTCGTTTACAGCAGGCCAGTCATAATCGCTTTCGGGTAGAGCAACTGAGCCAACAGGTGGTGAAACCGGCCCTGAATGAAGCCTCTCTGCTGAAAATGCACAGCCAGCAATATGCTCTTGTGCGCCAGGTACTGCTTTACGGCGGTGATCAGCCCTGGATCTTTGCCCGTACAGTGGTCCCATTCACCACTCTGAATGCCGGTAACCGACATCTACTCAAACTGGGTAATCGCTCTTTAGGCAGTGTTCTGTTTAAATATCCCCATATTCGACGCGCCCCTATTGAGATCTGTCATGCTGACCCCGGTAACGGTTTTTTTACCGACTTTGTCTGGGGACGCCGTTCGATTTTTGAAATCCACCAATCTCCCTTGCTGGTAACTGAGCTGTTTTTAGATAATTTTTGCCAATCCCAGCAGTTGAAACCACTAGCCAAGTAATGCCCATGAGCCAGAACACCTTTGCACTCGGAAAACAGATTCCTCATTACCTGAAACTGATGCGGGTGGACCGACCTATAGGCACCTATTTGTTACTGTGGCCAACATTGTGGGCACTTTGGGTTGCCGCAGAGGGTATACCGGACTGGCCTGTGCTGGTGATTTTTGTCTTGGGTGTCTATGTCATGCGGGCTGCAGGTTGCGTGATTAATGACTTTGCCGATCGCAAAATTGATGGTCATGTTGAACGCACCAAATCCCGACCGTTAGCTACAGGTGATGTCTCAGCCAAAGAAGCGATCTACCTGTTTCTGTTTCTCTGCCTGGTCGCTTTTGGCCTGGTGTTAATGACCAACACACTGACGATTATGCTCTCGGTGGGCGGCGTGATTCTGGCAGCCATGTACCCCTTTATGAAGCGTTACACTCACTTACCACAGGTGGTACTGGGTGCCGCTTTCTCCTGGGCCATTCCTATGGCCTATGCCGCCCAAACAAACACCGTGCCTGTGGAAGCCTGGCTGCTATTCTGTGCCAATCTGCTGTGGACGGTGGCTTATGATACTCAATACGCCATGGTCGATCGTAACGATGACCTGAAGATCGGTGTCAAATCCACTGCCATTCTGTTTGGCGAGCTGGATCGGCATATTATTTTATTATTGCAGGCACTGGCCGTAGTGGCTCTGATCATCGTGGCGGGCAAAAAATCCTTGGGCCTGCTCTTCTTTATCGGGCTGGCTATTGCCGTTGGATTATTCATCTATCAGGCCCGTTTAACCTGGCAGAGAGAGCGGGAAGCCTGCTTTAAAGCTTTCCTGAATAACCACTGGGCCGGGCTGATTATTCTTATCGGAATCATTGCGCACTATACTGTAGAGAATGGTTTAATCACGTCTGGCTAATGCGAAGTCAAGATATCCTAAGCCCTGTGTCATCTTATTGTCATATTTACTCGCTGTAATGTATGCATTATTTATGACACAACCGATATGACGGGATAACGCAATGACAGGAAAAACCGTCCTGATTGTAGATGATGAGGCTCCAATCCGGGAAATGATTGCTGTGGCTCTCGAAATGGCCGACTACACCTGCCTGGAAGCAGAAAATGCCCAGCAGGCCCATGCACTGGTCATTGACCAACGCCCGGACTTGATTCTACTGGACTGGATGATGCCAGGCACCAGCGGTGTTGAACTGGCCCGCCGCTTAAAACGTGACCCTCTGACCGCTGAAACGCCGGTGATTATGCTAACGGCCAAAGGCGAAGAAGATAACAAGGTACAGGGTCTGGAAGCCGGTGCAGATGATTATATCACCAAGCCGTTCTCCCCCCGTGAGCTGGTCGCACGCTTAAAAGCGGTCCTGCGTCGTACCACGCCTAAGGGCATTGAAGACCCTGTTGAAGTGGATGGTCTGCAACTGGACCCTGCCAGTCACCGGGTGACTTCTCACGGTGAACCCCTGGAGATTGGCCCAACCGAATTCCGTTTGCTGCAATTCTTTATGACGCACCAGGAACGTGCCTACACCCGTAACCAATTACTGGACCAGGTCTGGGGCGGTAATGTTTACGTGGAGGAGCGCACGGTAGACGTGCATATCCGTCGTTTACGTAAAGCCCTTGGTGAAAAACACGAACACCTGGTACAAACTGTTCGTGGAACAGGTTACCGCTTCTCCACTAAGGTTTAACCGTGACGATATGGAATAAAGAGATCTCCCGATTTCTCTATATTTTGGCTCTGGCTGTTATTATTGGATGGTTATCCGGTTCAGCAGCTTGGGCACTTGTGACCGCTTTCGCCGTTTATCTGTGGCTGACTTACCGCTTTCTGCGCCAGCTGGATCATTGGTTGGAAACGAACCCCAATGAGCCTCCACCGGAAAGTTGGGGCATCTGGGGCTATCTGTTTGATAAGATCTACCATCATCAGAAGCGTCAACAAGCCAGTCAGCGCCGTCTGATGGAAGTCATTGATAAAGTACAGCGTTCCAGTAGTGCTCTAAGAGATGCGGTTGTGATGGTCGATTCCCATGGCAACCTGGAATGGTGGAATAACGCCGCTGAAACCATGCTGGGCTTCCGTTCTCCGGCAGATAAAGGCCAGGGACTGACCAACCTGCTGCGTGATCCCCGTTTTATCGCTTACTATGATGCCCAGGATTATCATGAGCCTCTGGTGCTGAACTCCCCCATGGATGACAACCTGATGCTGGAGTATCAGATCACCATCTTTGGCCGTAATGAACGCCTGATTCTGGCCCGAAACGTGACCCGTCTGTATCGCCTGGAACAGATGCGTAAAGACTTTGTCGCCAATGTTTCCCATGAGCTGCGTACGCCTCTGACGGTGATTAACGGCTATCTGGAAACCTTTGTTGATTTCAGTGACCAGTTACCGCCCCGCTGGAGTCGTGCCACCCAGCAGATGCAGCAGCAGTCCCGCCGCATGCAGAACATTATCAATGACTTGCTGCTGTTATCCCGTTTGGAAACGACAGATATAGAAGGCCAGCAGCAGCATATTGATATTGCACAGATGACTCAGTGTATTCGCCAGGACGCCCTGTTACTCAGCGGTGATAAAGGCCACCATATTCATCTGGATCTGCAAACAGATATTCAGATTATCGGCTCAGAAAATGAACTGAGAAGTGCCATTTCCAATCTGGTCTTTAACGCCGTGAAGTACACATCTGAAGGTTCAACAATCCATATCCGCTGGTTTGAAAACAGTCACGGTGCGACACTGTGTGTGGAAGATAGTGGTCCAGGTATCGACCCTCGCCACCTGCCCCGCTTAACCGAGCGTTTCTATCGGGTAGACAAGGGACGCTCTGCAGAAACCGGAGGAACAGGTCTGGGTCTGGCTATTGTAAAACACGTATTGATCCGCCATAACGCTAAACTGGAGATCAAGAGTGAACTGAATCAAGGCTCCCGCTTTATGTGTCAGTTTCCAATTGCCCGTCTGGTCTGGCAGCAACAAGAGACTCAAAACACCAAGCACACCAGCCCTGCGCTGGCGGACCTGGCCAATGAGAACAGCACAAAAGAGAAGTACTGATCAGCTATCGCTCACTTTCAGCCTCATTTCTCTTACTACAAAACAGGAAAGCTCACGCTGACACGTGAGCTTTTTTATACTGATCATATCTGCCAGAGTATTTTCAGCCGACAAAACAGATTGGCACTAACTGCGAAGTAAACCAATAATCCTGGATAACAGCTGCTGGCTCTTCTCATCCTGCTCCAGTAAACGCACGCCCAGATATACCACCTCGGCATCAATACGCTTTTCCTGAGCCTGCAACATATAGACCTTACCCTTAGCTGTCATACGCAACTGATTATCACCATGACCGCCAATCAGGCCCACACTCACACTTTCAAATAAGCCTGGTAATGGCTGATCACTTTTCAGGGTCAGAACTGCTTCCTGCGCATTCAAATCCCTCAGCATAACCGGGAACTTATGTTCTCCATGCAGTAACATCGCTTTACCACGAATCTTACGCGGACCATTATTCGCCGTAGGTACGGCTGCAGAGCTCATCCCCTGCTTACGGGTCAGTACATTAGCCGCCCCGCCACCGCCGAGCATACGATCCCGCTTTTTCATCACCTCATTGAATTCTTCGCGGCTCACAATCCCCTGTTTAATAAACTGCTTAGTTACTTTATTCAGCAGTTGATCGTTATTAAAGGGTTTAGTGACATAATCGGTCACACCATGTTCAGCAGCTTCAATGACATATTCTTTATCACCCAGGCTGGTGACCATAATAAAGGCCACGTCACGGTTCCTGCAGTCTTCCTGTTCCCTTAGCCAGGTCAATAGCTCAATGCCAGACATCTCCGGCATCTCCCAGTCACACAGCACCAGATCATAGCGTGAACGATTTAACAGTGCCTGAGCTTTACGGCCATCCTGAGCCACATCCACTTCAAGCTGGCGGTACTCCGACTTTACCGCTTTCACCATCAGATCGCGGGTAAATTTTGCGTCATCTACAACTAATAAACGTGCCGATCTCATACAGGACCTGAAATATTTTTACTGTCTACATCGTTCCAGTCATGGGAATATTGCTGCACCCACAACCAGGTCGCACCTGCAACTGCAGCAGGCATTAATAACAAGTTAATCAGAGGGATAAACATGCATCCATAAGCGGCAAAACCAAAGCTAAAGGTGTGCCACCAGCGTTGTTTTAACTCCCTCTGCATCGCATGAAAGCCAATCTTATGGTTATCCATGGGATAATCCAGATACTGAACCGATAACATCCATACCGAAAACAGCAACCAGAGTATTGGGCTAATCAGATTTAACCCCGGAATGAAACTGATAATCAACAATAGCAAGACACGTTTTAAAAAGAACCATTGCTTTTGCAATTCACGCATCAATGAACGTTTGACCATCTCAGACATACTTTCATCGGGAAAGCTGATGCCCGGTCTCAGATGCTGCTCCACCTTTTCCGCTAACAAACCATTAAACGGGGCTGCAATCAGTGACGTCGTGGCATTAAAACCATAAACGATAAAACCTAAGGTGCCTATGATAGCTAAAGGCCAGATCAGCCACTCAATAAAACTGAGCCATTCCGGCAGACTCTGAATAAAACCACCCAACCAACTATCGAACAGTTTAAAGCCAAACCAGATAAAACTGAATAAAAGCACTATATTACTCAGCAAGGGCACCAGGACAAAGCGTTTCAGTCCGGGGGTAAAGATCAAACGTAACCCCGCCAGCATAGCACCAGGGCCTGCAACTGCATCTTTCATGTACAACCTCTTCCTGTTTAATGACCGCCCATACAATCATCGGGCAATTATTTTACGGCACTTCACCGCCAAAGCTCCATTAAAAAACAGCAATAAAAAAGGGGCATCTTTTCAGACGCCCCCTCTTTTGACACCGGTTATGCTAACAGAGTCTATCACTCCATGTCATTCAGGCGCTCTTCAATATTTTCTGGAGTTGAGTGGCGCACATCCATGCCTTTCACCAGATAGATCACGTACTCAGCGATGTTATTGGCGTGATCTCCGATACGTTCCAGAGACCGCAGAACCCAGATAACGTTCAGTACACGGCTGATGGAGCGTGGATCTTCCATCATAAAGGTGACCAGAGCACGCATCGCGGAACGGTATTCAAGATCCACCGACTTATCTTCCTGTGCCACTTGCAGTGCAAGATCCGTATCGAAACGGGCAAAAGAGGTCAGGGAGTCTTTGATCATATTGCGCACGTGATTGCCAATATGGCGGGTTTCGATATAGCCGCGCGGTGGCTCACCCTCTTCCGCCAGCTTGATCGCATGACGGGCAATCTTGGACGCTTCATCACCGATACGCTCCAGATCAGACGTGGCACGAGTGACCGCCATCACCAGACGCAGGTCACTGGCCGCAGGCTGGCGACGGGCCAGAATGCGCGTACACTCTTCATCAATGCGGATCTGCATATCGTTGATAGAACGGTCATTCAGGCGTACTTCTTCGGCAATCGCCGTATCACCTTCGGTCAGGGCATAGATGGCATCCTGAACCTGTTTCTCTACCAGGCCACCCATAGCCAGTAGGTGAGTTTTCAGATCTTCCAGCTCATTATTGAACTGCTGGGAGATATGATGGCTGTGTATATCTGTCGTCATTTCCATGTGTATTCTCTCTCGAATTTAGAAAACCTAACTCAGTAAACCGGACAAATTAACCGTAGCGACCAGTGATATAGTCTTCGGTTTTCTTCTCCTTCGGATTGGTAAACAGAGTATCGGTATTACCAAACTCGATCAGATTACCCATATACATAAAAGCGGTGTAATCGGATACACGGGCCGCCTGTTGCATGTTGTGGGTTACAATCACGATGGTAAAACGATCTTTCAGTTCGTAGATCAGCTCTTCAATCTTCAGCGTAGAGATAGGGTCCAGTGCCGAAGCGGGTTCGTCCAGCAGCAGTACTTCAGGCTTAACCGCGATGGTACGGGCAATCACCAGACGCTGCTGCTGACCACCGGACATACCCAGTGCGCTCTCATGCAGACGGTCTTTTACCTCATCCCACAGAGCGGCAGACTTCAGCGACCACTCTACCGCTTCATCCAATACGCGCTTGTTGTTGATGCCCTGAATACGCAGGCCATAAGCCACGTTTTCATAGATCGACTTAGGGAAAGGGTTGGGTTTCTGGAATACCATGCCCACACGACGACGCAGCTCAGCTACATCAACGTTCTTGTCATAAATATTCTGACCTTCCAGGTTGATTTCGCCTTTAATCTGGCAACCATCAACCAAGTCATTCATGCGGTTAAAGCTCCGCAACAAGGTAGACTTACCACAACCGGATGGACCGATAAACGCGGTCACACGTTGCTTTGGAATGGTCATATTAACGTCAAACAGAGCCTGTTTCTCACCGTAGAACAGGTCCATGTTTTTAACGTCCATGCAGGTGGTCTCTTTGTCCAGAGACAGTTCTTCATTATTTCGATTCATTGCGCTTATATCGATGCTATGGGTTTTAGCGTCTTGAGTTTGCGCATCAGTATTATTCATTTCTGCTTGAGCTTCCATGGGAATACTCTCTTAAATTCGTTTAATTCAGTTTATCTACGCTTTATTACACTCTGCGTATCGACCCAAACACCGTTCAATCCATTTTACGATTGAGGCATTCGGGCCGAATGCTCCGGTCTTTTCAAAGACTTACATTTCCAGAGACTTATACTTCTCACGCAGGTGGTTACGAATCGCAATGGCACTCAGGTTCAAGAGGGCAATTACAACAACCAGCAGCAGGGCTGTGGCGTAAACCAACGGACGGGCCGCTTCAACATTAGGACTCTGGAAACCCACATCGTAGATATGGAAACCCAGGTGCATAAACTTCTGATCCAGGTGCAGGAACGGGTAGTTACCGTCCAACGGCAGACTTGGTGCCAGTTTTACCACACCCACCAGCATCAGAGGCGCAACCTCACCCGCCGCACGGGCTACCGCCAGAATCACACCGGTCATCATCGCAGGGCTCGCCATCGGCAGTACCACACGCCACAGGGTTTCTGCTTTGGTCGCACCCAGCGCCAGAGAGCCTTCACGTACGGAACGTGGGATACGGGCCAGACCCTCTTCGGTTGCTACAATCACAACCGGTACGGTCAGCAGAGCCAGTGTCAGAGAGGCCCACATCAGACCAGGCGTACCAAAGGTTGGTGCAGGCAGTGCTTCCGGGAAGAACAGGTCATCAATATGACCACCCAGGAAGTAAACAAAGAAGCCCAGACCAAAGACGCCGTATACGATAGACGGTACACCGGCCAGGTTGTTCACCGCGATACGAATCATACGGGTGACAAAACCCTGCTTGGCGTATTCACGCAGATAAACCGCAGCGACAACACCAAATGGAGTAACCAGGATCGACATCAGGATAACCATCATCACGGTACCGAAGATCGCCGGGAAAATACCCCCTTCAGTATTCGCTTCACGTGGCTCATCTGACATAAACTCCCACAGTTTAGAACCGTAGAAACCGATCTTGTCACCCATACTCATCATGTTTGGCTGATAAGCACGGACAACCTTGCTCAGAGACACTTCAGTTTTGGTACCATTCATCGCCTGAGCGACAAAGCTGTCACGGTTAGACTCAACGTACAGATCCGCCAGTTTCGCCTGCAGAGCCTTGTACTCAGCATTCAGCTGGGCACGCTCGGCATCGATCTCGGACAGATTCTGCGCGGTATCTTTACCTTTCAGTTCCAGGCTGCGCTGCTTCAGACGCAGACGTTCAATCGCATAGTTGATACGGCCGATTTCATGTTTTTCGATCTGGTAGATCTCTTCATGAATATTCAGCGCACGCTCAATACGTTGCTCCAGCTCAGGCCAGATGGTGTTTTCACCCACGCCCTGCTGTGCCACGGTTTGACCGTTTTCTTTAATCGCCAGCAGATAACCGTAATAGTTACCCCGCTCACGACGTTCAACCGCCATCAGTGCTTCCGGGTAGGAGATACCTTCAATGTGATCGGCAATCACCCAACGGAAGTCAGCACCGTAAACATCACGGTTACCGATTTTAATCAGGTAACGATCCACTGTTTCCTGACCTGCCGGCACCTCGATACCCGCGGCACGGATCTGTTCAGCGGGCACCGTGATCGCTTCAACTTTCTCACCCACCATGTGATAGCGACTGCCATCCGGGGATCGCACATCGGCTTCAATGATGGAGGCGGGCCAGAAGTGACCCAGGCCACGGAAGGCAATCAGCATTAACAAGCCGATTACCATCACTACACTAATTGCTACGGCACCCGCATTCAGCCATACCCAAGGGGCACCACTGCGGGTCCAACTACCAAATGATTCACGCATAACTCTTTCCTTTAACTCCCGGCTTGTTATAGCGCACCATATTTCTTACGCAGACGCTGACGAATCATTTCCGCGGCAGTATTCACCACAAAGGTGAACATAAAGAGCACAAAGGCCGCCAGGAACAGGATTCGATAGTGTGAACTACCTACTTCAGACTCAGGTACCTCTACCGCAATATTCGCCGCCAGAGTACGCATACCCTCAAAGATATTGGCGTCCATAATCGGCGTATTACCGGTGGCCATCAGTACGATCATGGTTTCACCCACCGCACGACCCATACCGATCATTACCGCAGAGAAGATACCAGGACTGGCCGTTGGTAGTACTACACGGGTCAGGGTTTGCCATGGCGTCGCACCCAGCGCCAAAGAGCCATAGCTCAGGTGCTTAGGTACCGCAAAGATGGCATCTTCCGTGATGGAGAAAATAGTTGGAATAACCGCAAAGCCCATCGCCAGACCGACAACCAACGCATTACGCTGATCGAAAGGAATACCCAGGTCCGTGCTCAGCCAGGTACGCATATCACCATCAAACAGTACCGTTTCCAGCGGCTGACTCAGACTCAGTGCAAACCAACCGACAATCAGCACTACGGGGATCAACAGCGCCGCATCCCAACCGTCAGGTACAGCATGGCGTACTTTGCTTGGCATCTGCGCCCAAGCAAAAGCAAAACCAACGATACCCAGTGGCATCAGAATCAGCAGAGCAAAGATACCCGGCAGATTGGCTTCCACATAAGGTGCCAGGAACAGACCCGCCAGGAAACCCAGAATAACCGTAGGCAGTGCTTCCATCAGCTCGATCACCGGCTTCACCTTACGGCGCATCGCCGGAGCCATGAAGTAAGCGGTGTAAACCGCACCGGCAATGGCCAGTGGTGTTGCGATAATCATGGCATAGAACGCGGCCTTCAGAGTACCGAACGCCAGAGGCATCAAACTGAACTTAGGCTCAAAGTCATTGGACGATGCCGAGGACTGCCAAGTGTATTCCGGCTCCTGATAACTTTCGTACCAGACTTTGCCCCACAGCGAGCTCCAGGACACTTCAGGGTGTTCATTTTCCACCTTAAAGGTCTGAATCGTTCCATCAGCGCGCTCAATCATCAACGTCTTGGCACGAGGATCGATAGCTCCGGCGATCGCTTTCTGATCCATAATCTGCTCATTCAGCAGAACGGTTTCAGCCGTGGTGCTATAAATACTCAGCTGGCCTTTTTCGTCAACGGTCAGGAAGCCTTTGCGGCGATGCTCAGGGATCATTAACGCCACTGGCGTAGCATCATGCTCAAAAGAACGGATCTTGGTCAGCGCCCACTCATTCTGTGCATCTCGTACTAGGAACCACTGGGACAAATGACCCGTTGCATCCGCGATTAACAGCGAGAGACCACCCAGCTGCATTTTCACTTCAGCCACCGCGCTGTTCTGCTCGGTCACTTTCAAGCGTGCGTTCAGTGCCGGTTCACCGGTGCTCATATCGATCACATCGATCTGGCCCTGGTTACCCGCCAGATAAACCCAGCGTTGATCAGAGGACACCAGAACCTTCTTCACCCGACTGCCATCAACTGGCAGTTGGTGAGCGGTACGCTCCAGCGAGATCTCATCACCGAACATGGACTCTTCTTTAGCAAACTTACTCAGATGAACCTTTTTGTCGGCAGAGATGGCCGAGATCATCAGGTTCTCTTCGCCGTTGTGCAAAGTGATATTGGTTAACGCACTGCCGTTATCATCGATAGTCAGCGGCTCCTGACCAAAAGGATATTCGATTAATGGCGTGATCAGACGCTTATCATTTGGATAGGTGATACGGTAACGCTCTTTAATCACCAGCGCCGTACCGTCTGAGTAACCCAGAGCGAAGAAATGAGACGCAGGACCTTCATTGGCCACAGAAGTCAGCTCAGCACCTTGTGGTACCGGCAGCTGAACACGCTTTACCACCTCACCATCGGCAACGTTAAAGAATACCGCTTCACCAACGCTGGTCAGACGCATAGCAACTTCGCCCTGCTCTTCCATCGCCAGATGGAGAGTCTTGGCTGCGCCAGGCAGAACTGAGGTCGCCGGTACCGTGTATTCAGCAACAGGTTCAACACTCGCCGACTTCAGTAGAGGAAATACCTCATACAACAGGTACAGGAAGATCAACAGAATCGCGATAATCACACTGATTCCGCCGACACCCACACCGACTTCGGCAACTTTATCTTTATACGATCTGATCTTCCGGTGCATACGCAGCTGTGGAGTATCAAAATCGATTACGGGGACTTGGCTATTCTCTTTCATAGCGAAAAAAGTACTGCACTTTTATGACAGTTGTATGACACCAGACAGGCGTACGAGGGAGGCAGAAAAAAAGGGTAAGCGGTTTGACCACTCACCCTTTTTAGCAAATCATGCCGAACATCCCTGTTCGCGTATCCGGCCCGGATTATTGGATGTCCAGAGCTTTCAGAGTTTTAGCAACAACGCTCGCTGGCAGAGGGATGTAACCATCCTTCACGACAACTTCCTGACCCGTCTTAGACATCACCATCTTCACGAATTCACGCTCCAGAGGCTGCAGGGGCTGGTTAGGCTTCTTGTTTACGTATACGTACAGGAAACGGGACAATGGGTATTTACCAGTCACTGCATTCTCAGGAGATGCGTCAATGAATGGCTGACCTGGCTTCTTAGACAGAGCAACAGCACGTACACTGGAAGTTTTGTAACCGATACCAGAGTAACCGATCGCATTGATAGAAGTACTGACAGACTGTACTACCGATGCAGAACCTGGTTGCTCGTTTACACTGTTCTTGAAGTCACCTTTACACAGGGCTTTCTTCTTGTAGTAACCGTAAGTACCGGATACTGAGTTACGACCGAACAGCTGAATAGTACGGTTTTCCCAAGAACCCGTCAGACCCAGGTCACCCCACTTAGTTGCATCCTGCGCACCGCCACACTTACGGGTGGAAGAGAACACAGCATCAACATCCTGGATGCTCATGCCTTTGATTGGGTTATCTTTGTGTACAAATACTGCCAGAGCGTCAATCGCTACAGGAACAGCAACAGGCTTATAGCCGTGCTTGTTTTCAAAAGCTTCCAGCTCTTTGTCCTTCATCTTGCGGCTCATCGGACCCAGGTTAGCAGTACCTTCGGTCAGAGCAGGAGGCGCAGTAGAAGAACCTGCCGCCTGAATCTGGATATTCACGTTAGGATAAGCACGCTTATACTCTTCTGCCCACAGAGTCATTAGGTTAGCCAGAGTATCGGAACCTACGGAAGACAGGTTACCGGATACACCACTTGCCTTTTGGTAAGTTGGCAGGTTTGGATCCAGTTCAGCTGCTGCATTAGCAACAGTGGCGGTAACAGCGCTTGCAGCGACAACAGAGATCGCGGCAATCATCTTCTTCATTTTCATGTCGTCTCCTGAAACTTAACGAGTGTGGCCTTTAGGCCATCTGTTAGTTTGGCGATAAGCCGTTTGTGTCATGTGATGAGACGTACTATAGGCATGCTTTATTACAGTTATATGAACGTGACGATTTTGCTGTGTGACGAAACTTTTTTTACTGCCTATCCGATGCCAATATCCCTACAATAAGCAGCAAGGCAAGTTTCAAACTTTAACAAGACCAACTTAATAAGAAAAAATCTATGAGCAACGTGGATAGCAATTCATTAGAGGATATCCCATCTCCGAATGGTGACCTCACGTTAAAAATCGCTGCAACACCTCAGGATACCAATATTTACGGCGATATCGCCGGAGGTTGGCTGGTGTCTCAAATGGATCTGGCAGCAGAGATCTGTGCCGGTAAATTGGCGAAAGGCCGCACTGCCACAGTCGCCATCAGCGAAATGGATTTTCTTTGCCCCATCCGTATCGGCTCGACGGTACATATCCATACTCAGGTGGAAGAAGTAGGCCACAGCTCTATGAATATCCGGGTAGAAGCCTGGATTTTGCCACCGTTTGAAAACGATGAGCAGGAGATGTACAAGGTCTCTGAAGCCCTATTTGTTATGGTCGCCATCGATGAAAATGGCCGAATTCGTGCCGTTCCTGACGCGTAAAGCAGGGTTCATATAACTGGGGTTTGAATTGAAATAGTGGAGACATAAAAAAGCTCGCAAAAATAATTAGCGACGGGACTAATTATGTCGCTAACACGCTGTTTTCTTAACCCAGAAACAAAAAAGCCGACGCTTGATACGTCGGCTTTTTTGTGCGATTAAAACAATAAACCTTAAATGTTATCGATCAGGTTACCGACATCAGCCAGCAACCTGACAGATAAACAAGGTTAACTGCTGGTCTGGTTACGACCGTGCAGATAACCGTATTCAGAAATCTTCTGATACTCTTCAGACAGATTACGGAAGTTCATAAAGGAGTCGTAGATACGACGACTCAGATCATCTTTCTTCGCTTCCTCAAATACCACTTCATCAGAGAGGGTACGCAGCTCTTTAAAGACATCCGAAGGCAGCTCACGCAGCTCAGTACCGTGATCATTCACCAGCTCTTTCAGAGCCAGAGAGTTACGGTAGGTCAGCTCGTCCATCATCTCCTGATTCGCCGCACGACCCGCCTGCAGTACAATTTCCTGCAGATCAGCTGGCAGAGCTTCGAAGGCTTTCTTGTTGATCATGCCTTCCAGCACGGTACCTGGCTCGTGCCAACCTGGGTAGTAGTAGTACTTGGCCGCTTTATACAGGCCAAACGCCTTATCGTTGTATGGACCCACCCATTCCGTTGCATCAATGGCACCGGTCTGCAGGGAGGTAAACAGCTCTGAACCTGGCAGACTGACCGCAGTACCACCAGCGCGGTTGATCACTTCGCCACCCAGACCCGGAATACGCATCTTCAGACCTTTCAGGTCCTGCACGGAGTTGATCTCTTTATTAAACCAACCGGCCATCTGAACACCCGTGTTACCCACGGCTGCAGGGATCAGACCGAATGGCTCATAGACCTCTTTCCACAGTTCCATACCGCCACCGTAGTGGATCCAGCTGGAAATCTCCTGTGCATTCAGACCAAAAGGTACTGCAGCAAAGAACTGAGCCGCTGCCGCTTTACCCTTCCAGTAGTAGGATGCGCTGTGACCCATTTGTGCTGTACCACTGGATACAGCATCAAATACACCAAACGCTGGCACCAGCTCACCGGCACCGAATACTTTAACTTCTAAACGACCACCACTCATTTTGGTGATCTTCTCTGCCAGAGCATTGGCTGCGGTACCCAGACCTGGGAAGTTCTTAGGCCAGGTTGTTACCATTTTCCATTTGATAACTTCTTTTTTCTCAACCGCTTTTTTCTGCTCGCTGCCTGATTCAGAACCGGTATTACAACCTGCCAGAACAGCACCCGCTGCGCCCACACCCAGTGCGGTAACAAACTCGCGACGCTTCATGCTTGGTAGCTCCTATTATTTATTGTTTTAGCTTAATTAGATTGCAAGTCGCTTTGATAATCTATCCATCAAGACATTACCAGAATTTCCAGAGTAGATACACTACCTCAACCCGACGACCACAGGATGTATCATCCATCCTATATTAACCCTTTACTGACTGTTTTTTCGGAAAAAAGTTACAGCCAATTAAGTTTTAAACCTAGCGACAAAGGTACAGCTCAGTAAAGAAAAAACTATAGGGCTTCCAACTTAGCAAAGCCCGCCATCAGCCACTTTTCACCTTCGCTATCGAAATTGACCTGAATACGGGCCTTGGGGCCCTGACCTTCGTAATTTAGTACAACCCCTTCACCAAAAACAGCATGACTGACTCTTTGACCCACCATCAGTACCTGGCCATCACCGGCATCCATTGGGTCTTGCTGCTGGCTCCAGCGTGATGGTTTATCCCGGTTGCTGCTCATCGGGCGTGATACCTGACCACGCATCCGTACCTCTTCAATCAGAGGGTCTGGAATCTCACGTACAAAACGGGACGGACTATTATAGGTCTCACGACCGTGAAGGCGGCGCATCTCTGCATAGGTGATATAGAGTTTCTTCATCGCCCGGGTGATACCGACGTAACACAGACGGCGCTCTTCCTGCAGACGATCCGGGTCTTCCATGGACATCTTATGTGGGAACAGGCCTTCTTCAACACCGGCCAGGAACACCAGAGGAAATTCCAGACCCTTGGCCGAGTGCAGCGTCATCAACTGTACCGCTTCTTCATGCTCATCCGCCTGCTGCTCACCGGCATCCAGTGCGGCTTCTGCCAGAAACGCCTGCAGCAGCGTGATGGTATCCGTGCCTTCATCATCACCAATAGGGTCGTCTTCAGGATCAAAACCACGGGCGGCAGTCACCAGCTCTTCCAGGTTCTCGACTCGTGCCTGGCCTTTTTCACCTTTCTCCTGGCGGTGGAACTCCACCAGACCTGAACGGGCGATAATATGATCCACCAGTTCGTGCAGGGGCAACTCCTGGCACTCATCTTCCAGCTCATCTAACAAGGCCATAAAACCCGCCAGAGCAGAGATGGCCCGGCCCGGCAGCAGTTTATTGCTGATACAGTGACCCGCCGCTTCCCATAAAGAACAGCCCTCATTACGGGCCAGCTCACGCAGAGTATCCAGGGTTTTGGCACCAATGCCCCGGGTTGGGGTGTTGATCACCCGCTCAACCGCCGCATCGTCGTTACGATTCAGTAATAAGCGCAGATAGGCCAAGGCATTTTTAATCTCCAGACGCTCATAGAAACGCTGACCGCCATAGATACGATACGGCATACCGGCACGAATCAGGGCTTCTTCCAGGACACGGGACTGAGCATTGGAACGATACAGGATCGCTGCTTCGGAGCGGGTGCCGCCAGCTTGCTGCCATTTATCAATGGTATCGACAATAAAACGGGCTTCATCCTGCTCATTAAAACCGGCATACAGGGAGATGGCATCGCCCTTATTACCCTCGGTCCATAGCTCTTTGCCCAGACGATCATGGTTATTGGCGATCAGACTATTGGCTGCTTCCAAAATAGTACCCGTGGAGCGATAGTTCTGCTCCAGACGTACCACCTTACTGTCATTAAAATCTTTACTGAACTGATGGATATTCTCCACCTTGGCACCACGCCAGCCGTAGATCGACTGATCATCATCACCCACCACGGTCAGAATATTCTGACCGCCACCGGTCAGCAGGCGCAACCAGGCATATTGAATGGTATTGGTATCCTGAAATTCATCCACCAGCACATGGCGGAAGCGCTCCTGATAATGTTTCAGTAATAAAGGATTGTCCCTTAACAGCTCATGAGCCCGTAGCAGCAGCTCACCGAAGTCCACCAAACCGGTACGTTGGCAATGCTCTTCATACAGGCTGTAGACCTGATTCATGGTGCGGGAGTAATGGTCACCGGTATCGATAAAATAACCCGCACGGCGGCCATCATCTTTCTGACCATTGATATAACCCTGAACCTGACGGGGTGCCCAGCGCTCATCATCGATACCATGATCTTTCATCAGACGCTTGATCAGACGCAACTGATCATCGGAGTCCAGGATCTGGAAATTCTCCGGCAGCTTGGCATCCTGCCAATGGGTGCGCAGTAAGCGATGGGCGATACCGTGAAAGGTGCCCACCCAGAAATGACGCATGTTCAGCCCTAACAGCGCCTCCAAACGGATGCGCATCTCAGCGGCCGCTTTGTTGGTAAAGGTAACCGCCATAATGCTATGGGGCGACATCTGTTCCACCTGGATCAACCAACCGATACGGTGAACCAGTACCCGGGTTTTACCACTACCGGCACCTGCCAGTACTAACATGGGTTGACTGGGAGCGGTCACCGCTTCCCGTTGTGCATCATTTAATGCATCGATCAGATGTGTAACGTCCATTGCTTTCCAGTATTGATAGCCGCTGAAATAAAGCCAAACTCTATCACAATATGTTACCGAAAACCTTTATGCAGCAGTTCTTCCTATCAGAGGGATCTGTTATGGTTATGCCCATCAGGGAAGTACTCAAAATAACAACAACACCAAGACCCCAAACCGATATGACTCAAGCCAGATCTTCTCAGGAGCAGGCGAGTTCGTCTGTATCTGCAGCAAATCCATCCTTGCTGAAAGAGCAAGCGTCTCTGCTGTACCGGGACTCCAATACCTATTATCAACTCGGCATGGGCTGCGCTCTGGTCTGCTGTACTTTACTCTGGAGTTATCAAGCGCACCCTATTCTGATCACCTGGTTGGTGTGTTATGCCCTGCTCACCTTTGGCGGCATTCAGCTGAATAAAAAGTTTAACCGCCAATGTGATAATGCTCCTAAGTCACTGCAACACTGGAAAAAGCTCTTTACCTTAGGCGGCGTACTCGTGGGCAGCTGTTGGGGCATATTGATCACCTTTCTTACTCCTGAAGACAGTTTATTTCATCAATCTGCCGTAGCCATTTGTATGACGGGTTTGGCCCTTTATGCCAGTGCCATCTTCTCGGCCATTCTGATGACCTATCTGGGCTTTGTGCTACCTGCTTTTTTGCCCTTGATTATTACCGAGTTTATCAGCCCAAATCCTTTAATTTCACCCTATATACTGACTATTTTCCTGGCCTTTCTGCTGTATGCATCATGGCGTAATCACCTGTTTTTAAAAGATTCTTTATCCGCAAAAGTACATAACCAACAGTTATTGGAAACGATGGCGAAAGAGCAGGCCCGCACCGAAGCGTTAAACCAGCAACTGGAACAGGAGATTCAGTATCGCCGCCAAACAGAACATCAACTGCAACAGGCACAGCTGACGCTGGAGCAACAAGTCGAAGATCGTACCCTGGCGCTGTCGCAAAGTAATCAGAAGCTCCAATCCGCCATAGAGCAACAACGGCAAACCAGTCTCGAACTGGAGAAAAGCCGCCAACGTTACAGTAAAGCCGTAGAAGCCAGCCAACTGGGCTTATGGGAGTGGGATCTGAGTACCGATGAGATCTTTCACTCCCACTTTGAGCAACTGTTTGGCTATTCAGACCGGGAGGTCCCGCATTTTATGGGGCACCTTAAGCCTCTGGTACATCCCGATGATTACCCCTCCATGCGCCGGGCACTGATTGCTAATCTAAAGGGCACGACCGAACAATTTAAATCCCAGTTCCGTATTGAACATAAGTCCGGCGAATGGCGCTGGCTGGAAGACAGTGGCCGGGTGATAGAACGCGACAGCACGGGTAAAGCCCTGAAGATGATCGGTACTCGACGGGACATTACCGATCAGGTTAAAACCGATGAAAAGCTGAGATTAGCCTGGCAGGCATTTGAAAGCTCCAGCGAAGCCGTCTTTATTCTGGATGAGCACTTCCAGATCACCACCATCAACCAGGCTTTCCAGCAAATCACAGGCTACAACAGTAAAGAGTTGCAGGGACAAGCTTTTGATAGCAGCCCGCTCTGGCAGATGGATACCGCACTTACGGAACGAATTAAACAGCAGCTGTTGCAGCTTGGAGCCTGGGAAGGCGAATTAGTTGAACAACGGAAAAATGGTGATGTCTTCCCGGAATGGCTAAAGGTTTACCGGGTCACTTCCCAGCAGGGTGAGAAATCCCACTATGTAGGCATGTTCTCCGACCTGACCCAGCGTAAAAAAGCGGAAGAGAAGCTCAGTTATCTGGCAAATTATGATGACCTGACCGGTGTGGCCAACCGTAATCTGTTTAAAGATCGTCTGCATATGGCGATCAATCATGCCCGCCCGAATCGTTCCAAGGTGGCACTGCTACTGCTTGATATCGACCGCTTTAAGGCAATTAACAATACATTGGGTCATGATGTCGGCGATCAGTTGCTGCAAGAGCTCGCCAATCGCTTAACGACCCATGTGCATCAGGTGGATACTATCGCCCGTTTGGGTGCCGATGAATTTGCCCTGATTCTGGATCAATATAACAGTCAGGACGAGGTGGTAAAACTGGCACAGCAGGTCTCAGAGCTGGTCCATACCCCTTATATGATCGATGAGCATGAGCTGATCGTTTCCAGCAGCATTGGCATTAGCCTGTTCCCAAAACATACCCGCGGGCTCAATATTCTGGTCAATCAGGCGGATCTGGCCCGTAATAAGGTCAAACAGCTGGGCGGCTCAGGGATCGAGTTTTATACCGAAGAGTTACAGACCGGCTCTCTGGAGCGGCTGAAGATGGAAAATGACCTGCGCAAAGCCCTGCAAAGAGATGAACTCTGTGTCTATTACCAGCCTAAAGTCTGCCTGAAAGAAAACCGTATTACAGAAGCCGAAGCTTTGGTGCGCTGGAATCACCCGGAGTCAGGTCTGATATCACCGGGTTCTTTTATTCCGATCGCTGAAGAGACCGGCCTGATCTCCCCCATTGGCGAGCAAGTCTTTATCAAATCCTGCCAGCAGATCCGTGAATGGTTGGATAAAGGCATGCATATAAAGCTTTCGGTCAATCTCGCGGCCCAACAGCTGCTGCATGGTGATCTGGTTGGCTTTGTGCGGCAAAGTATTCAGGATGCCAATATCCCACCGGAGCTGATCGAACTGGAGTTGACCGAAAGTTCGTTAATTGAAGACCCTGAGCACACCATAAAAACGCTGGAAAAGATCAAAGCACTGGGCGTGACCCTGGCCATTGATGATTTTGGTACCGGTTACTCTTCCCTAAGCTATCTTCAGCGCTTCCCGCTGGATATTCTTAAAGTCGATCGTAGCTTCCTGAAAGATATCCATAGCTCAGACCCGCAGCAAGCAACTCTCACCAAGGCGATTATCGCCCTGGGCCATAATCTGGATATGAAGATTGTTGCCGAAGGGGTGGAAACAAGGGCACAACTGGAGTTTCTGACCAGTCAGAACTGCGACTATGCTCAGGGGTTCTATATCAGCCCACCTGTACCGGCACAGACCTTCTTTGAGCTGGTGGAGAATTTTAACGCTTAAGGCTGGATGCTGGATGCTGGAGGCTGGAGGCTGGAGGCTGGAGGCTGGAGGCTGGAGGCTGGAGGCTGGAGGCTGGAGGCTGGAGGCTGGACAACGTTGTGATGTTTAGTTTTCAAACACAACAGGCTACCCATAAGGCAGCCTGTTGTATTTGTCTTTCATTCTAGCTTCAAACCTGACAAATCTAACCTTCCTGCATACGCAATGAATGCAAACTGCGCTTAACCGCCTTTAAATGCTCTGCCAGCCTAGGATCACGCATCTTAGCTACACCTACCGCTAATACATCAATCACTACCAGATGAGCAATACGGGAAGTCATCGGGGTATAGATCTCAGTATCTTCCGGTACATCAATATACAGCGGGATCGTGGCCAGCTCCGCCAGAGGAGAGCCACTCGGGCATAGTGCAATCACATTGGCACCGGCTTCACGCACCAGTTGAATGCTTTGCAACAGCGCTTTAGTCCGGCCTGTCTGAGAGATGGCAACAACCACATCAGTATCGGTCAGTGTCACCGCTGACATATTCTGCATATGAGGGTCCGAGTAAGCCGCTGTCGACATCTGCAAACGGAAGAATTTATGTTGCGCATCAGTGGCTACGGCACCTGAAGCGCCAAAACCAAAAAACTCCACCCGTTTGGAGCTCGTCAGCAGACTGATCGCCTTCTGCACCATCTTCACATCAATCCGGTTTTTTACCGACAGCAAAGCACTGGCCGTAGTATCAAAAATACTGTTGGTAAAATCATCAACCGAATCATCCTCCTTCATGGAGAACTGGGCGAAACGGGTCTCTTTGGCTAAGACCTGAGCCAGTCGCAGTTTAAAGTCCTGGAAGCCATCGCAGTCCAATGCACGACAGAAGCGCACCACCGTCGGCTCACTGACATTGGCTTCAGTGGCCAGGTCAACAATGCGCATATGAATCACTTCATTGGCATAACTCAACACATAATCCGCCACTTTCTGTTCAGAGCGACGGAACTGGGTTTGTGAATTTTTGATCTTTTCCAGAATGTTATCTTTCACCGGCTTACCACTGGTTACCAAAGTCGAATACTCTTCTTATTCTACCTGTAACTTTTACGAACCGTCATATTTTATTGTTGTCGTAAATTCATAACAGACTTGTCACTACTTTTTAATAAGCGTTATATTACAGTGCATGGGTTGTCAACCTTAATCTCGACCTAACCTCTCAAACCATAGAGGAGGATGCTGATATGAGAAACAACCAGAGTCTGGACCAAGTAAAAAACCAGATCTTTGATATTTTCATGTCGATGGAAGTAGAAGAGCACGAACAACGTAAGAAAAATGAAGCGCTGAAACAGCTGGAAGCCCGGCGCGGCATTGAAAAACATTTTGAAAAGAAAAAGTTAGTTGAAGAGATCGATGATTACCGCTTCGACGACGAGGACGATGTTGACGGACATTGACGACTATCTTCTTTTAATTTTTTTCTGATCATACAACCGTAGGGCTTCGGGCGCTGAAGTACTAGGTTAAAAATTCTAGATTCAACGCCCGGTGATGGCCTTATTCGACGGTCACCGACTTAGCCAGGTTTCTTGGCTGATCTACATCGGTGCCTTTCAGTACAGCCGCATGGTAGCTTAGCAGCTGTAGAGGTATCGTATACACTATCGGAGCCAGAATCTCCGGCACATCCGGCATTTGCTCAACCTTTAAGCCTTCCTCTGACTGGATTCGGTCGATACCCGCAAAGACAAACAACTCCCCACCACGAGCCTTCACTTCCTGCAGATTGGCTTTTAGCTTATCCAGCAAAGCATTGTTAGGAGCAACAGTGACTACCGGCATCTCCTTATCAACCAGAGCCAGTGGACCATGCTTGAGTTCTCCAGCGGGGTAAGCTTCGGCATGAATATAAGAGATCTCTTTCAGCTTCAGAGCACCTTCCATCGCCACTGGATACAGTGCGCCCCGACCCAGGAAAAGTGCGTGATTTTTCTCGGCAAAATCCTGAGCCAACAGCTCAACATTTTTGTCCAGGCGCACACTGGCCAACAGTAAAGCCGGAAGCTGATGCAGGTGTCCTATAATCTCTGCTTCCTGTTGCTCACTCAGGCCATTACGGCGGCCCAAAGCAATGGTCAGCAGCAGCAGGGCAACCAACTGAGTGGTAAAAGCTTTGGTTGATGCCACACCAATTTCAGGACCGGCGTTAGTCATCAGCGACAGATCCGATTCCCGTACAAGCGAACTGCCTGGCACATTACAGATCGTCAAACTGGCTAAGACCTGATCTTTGACCGCGCGCAGTGCCGCCAGAGTATCCGCAGTTTCACCAGACTGAGAGATGGTCAGGAACAGGGTATTGTCTGCAATTACAGTCTTGCGATAACGGAACTCACTGGCCACTTCCACGGCACAAGGCATACCCGCAATATCTTCCAGCCAATATTTTGCCACCAGGCCAGCATGATAACTGGTACCGCATGCAATGATTTGCACTTGTCTTACCTGATCAAAAAGTTCAGAAGCCCCATTGCCAAAGGCCTGCTCCAATAGACGATCTTCGGTAATACGGCCTTGTAATGTGGCCTTTACAACTTCCGGCTGCTCGTAGATCTCTTTCATCATAAAGTGACGGAATTCACCTTTATCCGCCACCGACAAATTATGCTCGAACACCTTAATCGGGCGCTCAACAAGCTGTTGATTTTTATCCCAGATAGTAATCTTGTCTTTTTCCAGCTGAACAAAATCGCCCTCTTCCAGATAGATAAAGCGATCTGTCACCTGTAGCAGAGCCATTTGGTCGGAGGCGATAAAGTTTTCACCCAAGCCGACACCCACCACCAGAGGGCTACCTTTTCGGGAAGCCAATATCTGATCAGGGAAAGCCTTGTGCATAACGCCCAGGGCAAAAGCGCCCTCCAGCTGAGATACCGTGCTTAAAAATGCCTGCTGCAAATCAGCACCGGAGTGAATGGCACGATCAATCAGGTGGGCAATCACCTCGGTATCCGTTTCTGAACTGAAATGATACCCCTCAGCAACCAATTCCTCTTTTAACGGCTCGAAGTTCTCAATAATACCGTTATGCACAATAGCCAGTTGCTCACCGGACATATGAGGATGAGCATTGTTTTCGGTCGGCTTACCATGAGTTGCCCAACGGGTATGGGCAATGCCCAAGCTCCCAGACAGAGGTGCTTGCAGCTCGGCATCCACCAGCATTTGAACCTTACCGGTTCGGCGCAAACGCTGAATCTCTTCACCATCAAATACCGCTAAACCTGCTGAGTCATAACCGCGGTATTCAAGTCGCCTCAGACCTTCCAGCAAAATAGCAGTTACCGGCCTGGCTGCAATTGCACCAACAATGCCACACATCGAGGGATGCTCCTGTAATTATTTCTTCCAGTTTGATTTTGTCAGCTGACGACCACGGGCGACGGATAATGCATTATCTTCAACGTCCTTAGTAATGGTCGAACCGGCTCCAATCACTGCATTCTCACCCACAGAGACAGGGGCCACCAGAGAGGTGTTGGAACCAATAAAAGCCCCCGAGCCTACCACTGTTTTAAATTTATTCACACCATCATAGTTACAAGTAATTGTGCCGGCTCCCACATTCACTTTGGCACCAATTTCAGCATCACCAATATAGGTCAGGTGGTTGACTTTCGCCCCTTCACCAATGAGGCTTTTCTTAGTCTCCACAAAGTTACCAATCTTAGCGCCAATGGCTAATTCAGTGCCGGGGCGAAGTCGGGCATAAGGGCCAACGGTACAGTTTTCTGCCACCGTGGATTGGTCAATTATGCTATTAGGTTCAATCACAGAGCCATCAGCAACAGTGCAATTTTTCAGGATGCAGTTCGCACCCACGGTAACATTGTTTCCCAGCTCAACTTTGCCTTCGAACAGGGTATTAATATCGATAAAACAATCACTACCTGTGCTCAGCTCGCCACGAATATCAATACGCGCCGGATCAGCCAGCGTCGCACCTTCAGCCATCAGCTGCTCGGCTAACTGACGCTGATACCAACGCTCCAGTTCCGCCTGCTGTTGACGGTTATTAACCCCTTGTACTAACTGCTCAAAAGCAGGTTGGCTACCCACCACAGCAACCTGTTCACTCGCGGCCATGGCAATAATATCTGTCAGATAATATTCACTCTGGGCATTATCACTGGAAAGGGTCGGTAACCATTTCGCCAGATGCGATTGGCTGACCGCCATAATGCCAGTATTGATTTCACGGATCTGGCGTTGATCATCCGATGCGTCCTTATGCTCAACAATCGCAGTAATGGCACCTGACTGACGCACAATGCGACCATAACCCTGAGGATTGGCCAGTTCAACCGTTAACAGACTCATGCTATTAGCGGTGACCTGACTGAGCATCGCGGTCATTACATCGGCCGGTGTCAGTGGTACATCACCGTAAAGTATCAGTACCCGACTGCCTTCGGTCAAAGAGGGTAGGGCCTGGGCTACCGCATGACCGGTGCCCAACTGCTCTGATTGAGTCACAAAATTTACAGAGTAATCACTTAACGCAGCTTTAACCTGCTCAGCACCATGCCCCACCACCAGGTGGATACGGCTATCAGGAATGCTCTGCGCCTGATTAATCACATGTTCCACCATAGGCTTACCAGCAATGGTGTGCAGTACCTTAGGTTTTGCTGAACGCATACGCGTGCCCTGGCCCGCAGCCAGAATGACGATATCAGTGATCATACTTTCTTTACCCAATTGATCAGATGCAGAGTGTCATACTAATAAATCCTTACCGATAATGCCTTGTCAGCGTAGCAATAAAGCCTTATCGGAAAGGGCAAAAATAGCGCAAATTTCAGACAAAAAAAAAGGCGGCCCAAAGGCCGCCTTTTTTCGAGCGGTGCTGATTAAGCACCCAGCTTACGACGCAGTTGCTGTACTGTACGCAGACGCGCAGCAGCTTGAGCAAGTTCAGCCGCAGCTTTTGAGTATTCAAACTCAGAAGATTGATTGATCAGAGCACGCTCTGCATCAGCCTTCGCTTTTTCAGCTTCAGCTTCATCAATCTCATTCGCACGAACAGCAGAATCTGCAAGGACAGTTACCAGGTTCGGTTGAACCTCGATAAAACCGCCAGATACGTAGAAGACTTCTTCTTCACTATTCTGCTTCTTCACGCGAACAGGGCCAGGTTGCAGCTCCGTCAGTAACGGTGCGTGACCTGGGGCTACACCCAGATCACCCAAGATACCGGCGGCAACAACCAGCTCCACACGCCCGGAGAAGATAGACTTCTCGGCACTTACGATATCGCAGTGGACGGTTATAGCCATGGTCTTGCCTCTCTACTTCGGGAAAAAGCTAATTGCTTCTTAGCTTTTTCTACAGCTTCTTCGATACCGCCGACCATGTAGAACGCCTGTTCTGGCAGGTCATCGTATTCACCGTTCAGAATGCCCTGGAAGCCACGAATAGTGTCTTTCAGAGAAACATACTTACCTGGTGCACCGGTAAAGATTTCAGCTACGAAGAATGGCTGAGACAGGAAGCGCTGAATCTTACGCGCACGGGATACAGTTTGCTTGTCTTCATCAGACAGCTCGTCCATACCCAGAATCGCGATGATATCTTTCAGCTCTTTATAGCGCTGAAGCGTACCCTGTACACCACGGGCTACATCGTAATGCTCTTGACCAATTACCAGAGGATCCAGCTGACGAGAGGTGGAATCCAGTGGATCTACCGCAGGGTAAATACCCAGTGCAGCGATGTCACGAGACAGTACAACGGTCGCATCCAAGTGAGAGAAGGTTGTCGCTGGAGACGGGTCAGTCAAGTCATCCGCCGGTACGTATACCGCCTGAATGGACGTAATAGAACCTGTCTTAGTCGACGTAATACGCTCCTGAAGTACACCCATCTCTTCTGCCAGAGTAGGCTGATAACCTACCGCAGAAGGCATACGACCCAGCAGTGCTGATACTTCAGTACCTGCCAGTGTATAACGGTAGATGTTATCTACGAAGAACAGTACATCACGACCTTCGTCACGGAACTTCTCAGCCATAGTCAGACCAGTCAGAGCAACACGCAGACGGTTACCCGGTGGCTCATTCATCTGACCATATACCAGAGATACTTTGTCCAGTACGTTAGATTCGGTCATTTCGTGGTAGAAGTCATTACCCTCACGAGTACGCTCACCCACGCCTGCAAACACGGAATAACCGGAGTGCTCGATCGCGATGTTACGGATCAGCTCCATCATGTTTACAGTTTTACCTACACCCGCACCACCGAACAGACCTACTTTACCACCCTTAGCGAATGGGCATACCAGGTCGATTACCTTAATACCGGTTTCCAGCAGCTCAGTGCTGTTGGACTGATCGGCATAAGTCGGTGCAGTACGGTGAATAGCCATACGCTCTTTCTCGCCAATCGGACCTTTTTCGTCGATTGGGCGACCCAGAACGTCCATAATACGACCCAGAGTTTCAGTACCCACTGGTACAGAAATCGGAGCGTCAGTATTAACTGCTTCCAGTCCGCGCTTCAGACCCTCAGTGGAGCCCATCGCAATGGTACGTACAACACCGTCACCCAGCTGCTGCTGAACTTCCAGAGTAATTTCGGTGTTGCTAACCGTCAGCGCGTCGTAAACTTTTGGCACGGAATCGCGTGGGAATTCCACGTCGATTACAGCGCCGATAATCTGAACGATACGTCCGCTACTCATTTTGGTTCCTCTTAAACCTGCAATTGAAACCCGCTTGCTTGTGGCTCAGCGTTATACCGCTGCAGCACCGCCCACGATTTCGGAAATTTCCTGTGTAATCGCTGCCTGACGCGCCTTGTTGTATACCAACTGAAGGCTGTTGATCAGGTCACCGGCGTTATCGGTGGCGTTTTTCATCGCCAACATACGCGCGGACTGCTCACAAGCATTGTTCTCGACCACTGCCTGATACGTTTGAGACTCAACGTAACGTACCAGTACCTTATCCAGAAGCTCTTTAGCATCCGGTTCATACAGGTAGTCCCAGTGATCAGCGGCGGTTTCTTCTTCAGCCTGCAAAGGCAGTAACTGCTCTACAACCGGCTTCTGGGTCATCGTGTTTACAAACTGGTTGTACACCAGATAAACACGATCCAGTTCACCTGCATCATAGGCATCAAGTACTACCTTGACACTACCAATCAGATCGCTCGCAACCGGAGCGTCACCCAGTCCGGTTTTAGTGGCCAATACTTTGCCACCATTGGAGCGGAAGAAAGCTACGGCTTTATTACCAACTGCACAGAACTGTTGTTCTACGCCCTTAGCATGCCATTCCTTCATGTTCTTCAGCATGGCCTTGAACATATTCACGTTCAGACCACCACAAAGACCACGATCAGAAGAAACAACGATGTAACCCACACGTTTTACATCTCGCTCTTCCATATACTGGTGGCGATACTCAGGTGTTGCGTTAGCAATATGACCTACAACTTTACGAATCTGCTTAGCATAAGGCTGGCTGGCGGCCATGCGATCTTGTGCACGGCGCATCTTACTCGCGGCAACCATCTCCATCGCGCTTGTAATCTTACGCGTGTTACCGATGCTCGCGATCTGGTTTTTAATCTCTTTTCCGACTGCCATAGCATCTCGCCTTATTCAAAAAACAAACTTAAACTCAGTAATGGGTGCCCACAGCTAGACACTGTGGGCAAACAACTTACCAGGTTTGAGTTGCTTTGAATTGCTCAATACCAGCTTTAAAGCCAGCTTTGATATCGTCGTTGTAAGCGCCAGATTGGTTAGTCGCTGCCATAAAGTCTGCTTTTTCACTGTTCATGAAAGACAGCAGGCCGGCTTCAAAATCACCAATTTTGTTTACTGGAACATCGTCCAGGAAACCTTCGTTAGCGGCGTACAGTACAACACCCATTTCTGCGATAGACAGAGGAGAGTACTGTTTCTGCTTCATCAGCTCAGTTACACGCTGACCGTGCTCCAGCTGCTTACGAGTCGCTTCATCCAGGTCAGATGCAAACTGGGAGAATGCTGCCAGTTCACGATACTGAGCCAGTGCCAGACGAATACCACCGCCCAGTTTGGAAATCAGCTTAGTCTGTGCTGCACCACCTACACGAGATACCGAGATACCGGCGTTCATTGCAGGACGAATACCCGCGTTAAACATGCTGGTTTCTACGAAGATCTGACCATCGGTAATGGAAATTACGTTGGTCGGTACGAATGCAGATACGTCACCACCTTGAGTTTCAATGATCGGCAGAGCCGTCAGAGAACCAGTCTGGCCTTTCACTTCACCATTGGTGAACTTCTCAACGTACTCTTCACTTACACGAGAAGCACGTTCCAGCAGACGGGAGTGGAGGTAGAAAACGTCACCTGGGTATGCTTCACGACCAGGTGGACGACGCAGAAGCAGGGAAATCTGACGATATGCCCATGCTTGTTTAGTCAGATCATCGTAGATGATCAGAGCGTCTTCACCACGGTCACGGAAGTATTCACCCATGGAGCAACCGGCGTACGGCGCCAGGAACTGCATGGAAGCAGGATCGGATGCACCAGCGTTTACAACGATGGTGTGATCCATAGCACCGTGCTCTTCCAGCTTACGTACTACGTTAGCAATAGTAGACTGCTTCTGACCAATCGCCACATAGATACAGGTAATACCTGAATCTTTCTGGTTGATGATTGCGTCAATCGCGATCGCAGTCTTACCAATCTGACGGTCGCCAATGATCAGCTCACGCTGACCACGACCTACCGGTACCATGGCGTCGACCGCTTTATAACCAGTTTGAACTGGTTGATCTACCGACTTACGCCACAGTACGCCTGGTGCTACCTTCTCAACCGCGTCAGTTTCTTTCGCGTCGATCGGGCCTTTACCATCGATTGGGTTACCCAGTGCGTCTACAACACGACCTTTCAGTTCTGGACCAACTGGAGCTTCCAGAATACGACCAGTACATTTAGCAGTCATGCCTTCCTGCAGTGATAGGTAATCACCTAACACTACAGCACCAACAGAGTCACGCTCCAGGTTCATCGCCATGCCGTACACGCCGCCAGGGAATTCAATCATCTCCCCGTACATTACGTCAGCCAGACCATGAATGGTTACGATACCGTCGGATACGCTTACAATTGTGCCCTGTGTACGGGCTTCAGAAGTCACATCGGTATTTTCGATGCGCTTCTTGATAATTTCGCTGATCTCAGATGGATTCAGTTGCTGCATGCCATGTCCCTCAAACTCAGGAATTCATTGCCTCGGCCAATTTCGCAAGCTTTCCACGTACTGAACCGTCAATAACAGTATCGCCAGCATGGATCAAAACGCCGCCTATGAGGCTCTTGTCGACCTGAGTCTGGATTTTAATTTCACGATTCAAACGTTTTTGCAGAGCTTGTGCCAACTTGGTCTGCTGTTCATTTGTCAGCTCATAGGCAGAAGTAATTTCCACCTCAACCATTTTTTCCTGTTCCGCCTTCAGCGTTTCAAATTGCTCAGCAATTTGAGGGAACAGAGACAAACGGCTTACTTCGCTCAGAGTTTGTACAAAGTTTCTGCCATTCTCATCCAAGTCAGGACAGATATCATTGATGACACCTGCTTTCTGATCGTGAGATACGGCTGGGTTGCTCAGTACATTCTGAACAGCTGGGTCAGATACAGCATTTGCTGCGGCTGCCAGCATATTAGACCATTCAGCCAATTTGCCCTGGCTCAAAGCATACTCAAAGGCAGCTTTTGCATATGGCCGGGCAACAGTGCTTAATTCAGCCATCGGTCACCTCGCTTATAGCTCAGCTGCGAGTTTCTCGACAAGCTCAGCGTGGGCTTTTTCGTCAATAGAAGCGTTCAGAACTTGCTCAGCGCCTTTCAGTGCCAGTGTAGACACTTGCTTGCGCAGCTCTTCTTTAGCGCGGTTTACTTCCTGCTCAATCTCAGCTTGAGCGGCAGCCAGTAAACGTTCGCCTTCAGAGCGTGCATTGTCTTTTGCTTCTTCAACGATTTGGTTAGCTCGCTTATTCGCTTGCTCAATAATCAGGGCTGCTTGTTCTTTACCTTCACGTAACTGTTGACCGGCTTTTTCTTGAGCCAGTTCAAGGTCACGTGCGGCACGACTTGCAGCATCCAAACCATCTGCAATTTTTTTCTGGCGAGCATGCATGGCTTCCATTACAGGAGGCCATACGTACTTCATGCAGAACCAGACAAAAATCGCAAACGAGATGGCTTGGCCTACCAGTGTTAAGTTCAGATTCACGCCATCACCCCTTGCTTTCCAGTGTTGATCGATTAAGGGTTAAAAAAACCAGCTTAATGATTAACCAGCAAGTTGAGCTACGAACGGATTCGCGAAAGTGAAGAACAGTGCGATACCAACACCGATCATAGTTACAGCATCCAGCAGACCCGCAACGATGAACATTTTAACCTGCAGCATAGGAACCATCTCTGGTTGACGAGCAGCGCCTTCCAGGAATTTACCACCCAGCAGACCAAAACCAATCGCGGTGCCCAGTGCACCCAGACCGATCAGCAGAGCAACAGCAACGGCGGTTAAACCCAGTACTTGTTCCATTTTTTTCTCCCAGTTTTTCTCAAGTTGAAGTTTAAGAAATTAAATTTCAGTTAAAGGTTAAAGTTAAAGCGATAAAACAAAATCTTAGTGATCTTCACAAGCCATGCTCAGGTAAACGATCGTCAGCATCATGAAGATGAATGCTTGCAGTACGATTACCAGGATGTGGAAGATTGCCCAAGGTACGGACAGAGCCCATTGGATCCAGAACGGCATAATAGCGATCAGAATGAAGATCAGCTCACCTGCGTACAGGTTACCGAACAGTCGCAGTGCCAGAGAGATTGGCTTAGCGATCAGTCCAACACCTTCCAACAGCAAGTTGAAAGGAATCATCTTCTTACCAAAAGGCTGCAGAGTCAGTTCGCCAACGAAACCACTCACACCCTTAACCTTGATGCTGTAGTAGATAATCAGAGCGAATACAGACAGGGACATACCCAGAGTCGCGTTCACATCAGTGGTCGGTACCACTTTCATGTAATCAACGCCCAGTACCATAAACAGAGATGGCAGGAAGTCTACCGGCACCAGATCCATCAGGTTCATCAGGAATACCCAGACGAAGATGGTCAGTGCTAACGGAGCAATCAGGCTGCTACGACCGTGGAAGGTGTCCTTCACACTCTGATCAACAAACTCAACCAGAATTTCAACAAAGTTCTGCAAACCACCCGGAACGCCAGTTGTGGCATTTTTAGCGGCTTTACGGAACAGAGTGATAAAGATTAAACCTAAAAAGAGTGACCATCCCAGAGTATCTACATGAATCGCCCAGAAACCCATCTCGGCTGCTTCCTTGGCACCGTGAGCAAAGCCCATGCCATTTTCAGGATGCAAACCATATGTCAGGTTTTGCAGGTGGTGTTGTATGTACTCGGAAGGTGTCGGATTTGCGCCTGCCATTGTCTTCCTCGATATTTTCCGGTGGTTGTCCGTAACGAATCAGCGTTTTATCACCAAAGGAGATAGCCAATGCACTACTTGAACCACAGCGTAAGTTAAAAAGAAATAAATTGGGTTTAAGGGACGTACTAAGGCAAAAACCAAAGCAAATAATACGGCCGTTAAACCAAACTTCACTGCTTCCGCTTTATAAAACGAGCGGACGATCTGTTTTGCCGCCTGCGCGCCCTGATAGCGGAAAGCTGCCCAGGCAAAATACAGGTTGGGTAAAAAACAGACGACACCACCTAACAGTGCGGAATACGCTTCAACAGAACCCTTGGCTAGAAAACTGCCTAGTGTTACCAGGAGGGTTACGACAACCTGTAAAGCGACAACACGTAGAACCTTCGGTCGTCGTAACTGTGCGCTTTTGGCGCCCATCGCCTCTCCTAAAAAACACCGGCTTAACCGATGCTTCGCAAGTTGAAATTCACACTACTGTCCGATTGTGACGGCACAGGATTATAGGGGCATTGCCAATGCCATTCAACATAATTACCCACAGAAAACCGTTTAATAAGACCAATAGATGAGTTTTCTTCCCCATGTGGATAACTTATTCGCGGCCACTTATTTAATGTGACCAAGAATCCCGTCCAACTCATCCAGACTGCCATAGCTGATCACCAGCTTGCCTTTACCCTTCTGATTGTGACGAATTTGAACCCCTGTTCCCAGGCGTTCACCCAGTGTGCGCTCCAGTCGCTCTACATCAGCACTATGCATTGGCTTCGCTTTCTCTGCAGGCGGCTGCTGCATCTTGCGCACCAGCGCTTCGGTCTGACGCACCGACATGCCCTTAGCCACCACTTGGCGAGCGGCATGACTCTGCTGTTCCTGGTCCAGACCTAGCAGCGCACGGGCATGTCCCATCTCCAGATCACCATATTCCAGCATCTTTTTCACATCATCAGGCAACGCCAACAGTCGTAACAGGTTTGTGACGGCTGAGCGTGACTTACCCACAGCATCAGCTACCTGCTGCTGAGTTAGCTCAAATTCCTGTTGCAGACGCTGCAAAGCAAAGGCTTCTTCAACCGGATTTAGATTTTCGCGCTGGATATTCTCAATCAACGCCATCGCGACCGCAGCATCGTCACTGACATAGCGCACGATAACAGGCACCTGATCCAGCTCTGCTAACTGAGCGGCACGCCAACGGCGCTCACCGGCAATAATTTCAAACTCGTCTTTACCTGCCAGCGGACGTACCACAATAGGCTGCATAATACCCTGGGCACGAATAGAGCTCGCCAGATCTTCCAGGGAGTCCGGATTCATATCACGCCGGGGCTGATAACGGCCACGACGCAGAAACTCTACCGGCAGGTGCCTCATCTGACCATCTTTAATCTCTGAAGTTTCCTGGGCAGGAGTATTTTTTTCTGCAACAGGAGGAGTAACAGGCACATCACGGGGCTCACTAGCCTTTGCCATACCTGAGCCAAGCAGGGCATCAAGCCCACGTCCTAAACCACGTTTTTTTGCCGACATTGTTACTTCAAACTCCGTTAAATGATGAACACCTAAAGCGTTAAAGCATCAGGACACGATTGAACATGCCCTTATTTGACCTTTCCTGGTATCCATGACAACGCATCTTGACCAGACATCTCTCTGTCCGGTTCAACATGGGTTTTAAAATGACATAGGGATTACAGCGATCAGGCGGTTACTTTCTTTTTCTTGTTTTTGCGGGTCAGCTCTCCGGCCAGGGCCAGATAAGCCAGACTGCCTTTGGACTTCTCATCGTAAGCCAATACAGGTAAACCATGACTAGGGGCTTCTGCCAGACGTACATTGCGTGGAATCACGGTGTTGTAAACCTTATCACCAAAGTGTTCCGTCAGCTGAGCTGACACATCACGGGTCAGGCTATTGCGAGGATCAAACATGGTACGTAACAGGCCTTCTACCTGCAGATCCGGGTTGATACTTTCACTGATCTGCTCGATGGTCTGAATCAGCGAAGAGAGTCCCTCCAGCGCATAGTACTCACACTGCACCGGAATAATCACACCCCGAGCAGCCGTTAGCGCATTCACCGTCAGCATATTCAGCGATGGCGGACAGTCGATCAGAATAAAATCATATTTGGACTGATTCTCTGACAGGGCTGTTTTCAGACTCAGGCCACCGTTACCCTGCTGTAGCAGATGCACCTCCGCAGAGGTCAGTTCCGCATTAGCGGGCAGAATATCATAGCCCGCCGGATCAGTTTTCCGGACCACTTCATCAAAGCTGGCTTCGCCCAGCAAGAGGTCGCATACGGATACTTCACAGCTGTATTTATCCACGCCACTGCCCATAGTGGCATTTCCCTGGGGATCCAGATCAATCAGCAGCACCTTACGCTTGGTCGCCACCAAAGACGCCGCCAAGTTGACGCAAGTAGTGGTTTTACCCACACCGCCTTTCTGATTGGTCACTGCAAAAATATTGGCCATCACTTTCTTCCTTACGGATTAAGACACCCGCTTCAGCTCTACCAGGTGCCGCTCCCCCTCGGTGCCTGGTACATGCAGGGTATGTACAGTCTGACAAAGAATATTATCGGGTAATGCCGCCAGCTCATCATGAGGATAAACCCCCTTCATCGCCAGCCATTGTGTATTCTCATCGGCAAAATGCAGGGTCCAGTTGACCATATCTTCCATCGAGCTGAAAGCCCGACTGATAATTTGATCGTAGCCCTGCTCCGGCTGGAAGGCTTCCACCCGTTTATTTTCTACCTGAACATTGTTCAGTTGCAGCGTGGTGACGGCCTGAAACTGAAAACGGCTTTTTTTACCATTACTGTCCAACAAGGTAATATCCAGGTCAGGACGAATAATTGCCAGCGGGATACCCGGTAAGCCGCCGCCAGAACCCACATCGATACAACGTGGGCCTTTGACATAGGGCAGAATACTTAAACTGTCCAACAGATGACGGGACACCATCTCTGCAGGATCACGCACAGCGGTCAGGTTAAACGCCTTGTTCCACTTGGCCAGCAGATTGAGGTAATCCATCAGTTTGCTCTGCTGTTCTGCACTGATATCCAGCCCCATTTGGCTGATGCCTTGTGCCAGTTGTTGCTCCAGTGTCATGCTCGTTTATGCCTCTGCCTGCTGTACTTGGTTGTTCTGTTGAGTGCCGTCTACGCTCTGGGTGCTTTTTTGCAGCATGGAACGCTTTTTCAAATGAATCAGCAGCAATGAAACCGCAGCTGGCGTCACCCCCGGAATACGACTGGCCGCAGCCAGCGTCTGAGGTTTGGCTTCACTCAGTTTCTGACGAATCTCATTGGACATACCATCGATACCGCTGTAGTCCATATCGGCCGGTAACGGCGTATTTTCATGGCGACGCAGTTTTTCGATCTCTTCCTGCTGGCGGGCGATATAACCGGCGTACTTCACCTGAATCTGCACCTGCTCGGCTACTTGAGGATCTTCAACCGCTTCGCCGCGCAGATTGGCGACGTCATCGTATTCCAGTTCGGGACGTTTCAGCAGATCCAACAGATTGTATTCCCGTGCCATTGGCTGGCCGGTCTTCTCCTGGATCTTTTCCGCTTGTTCGGTTTTTGGCTGAATCCAGCTGCTGGCCAGACGCTCTGTCTCCTGCTCAATGCCCTCTTTTTTGGCACTGAACGCAGCCCAACGCAAATCATCCACCAGCCCCAGCTCACGGCCTTTTTCTGTCAGACGCAGATCGGCGTTATCTTCACGCAGAATCAGACGATACTCCGCCCGGCTGGTAAACATACGGTACGGCTCATTGGTTCCCAGCGTAATCAGATCATCCACCATAACGCCGATATAGGCTTCATCGCGACGGGGGTACCAGCCCTCTTTGCCCTGAGCACGCAAACCCGCATTCAGACCCGCTAACAGGCCTTGAGCACCGGCCTCCTCATAACCTGTCGTACCGTTGATCTGACCGGCAAAAAACAGGTTGTGGACAAATTTGGTTTCCAGAGTGTGTTTCAGGTCCTGTGGATTAAAGAAATCGTATTCGATGGCATAACCCGGACGCATGATATGAGCGTTTTCCATACCGCGCATAGAACGCACCAGCTCCAGCTGAACATCAAACGGCAGACTGGTGGAAATCCCGTTCGGGTACAACTCATGGGTGGTCAAGCCTTCCGGCTCGATAAACACCTGATGGCTGTCTTTATCGGCAAAGCGGTGAATCTTATCTTCGATGGATGGGCAGTATCTTGGCCCAACCCCTTCAATCACCCCGGTATACATGGGTGAGCGATCCAGCCCCGCACGGATAATATCGTGGGTACGCTCATTGGTATGGGTGATGTAGCAGCTGATCTGCTCAGGATGATCGGATTGCTTACCCAGGAAAGACATCACTGGCGTCGGTGTATCACCGGGCTGTTCTGTCATCACTGAGAAGTCTACTGTTTTGGCATCAATACGAGGTGGAGTACCGGTTTTCAGACGTGCTACACGAAACGGCATCTCACGCAGACGATTCGCCAACGCAATCGATGGTGGATCACCGGCACGACCGCCGGAATGCTGCTCCAGGCCTATGTGGATAATACCGCCCAGGAAGGTTCCTGCTGTCAGTACCACGGTTTCAGAGTGGAAACGCAGCCCTGATTGCGTGACGGCTCCAGCCACCTTATCGCCATCCATAATCAGATCATCAGCAGATTGCTGAAAGATGGTCAGATTAGGCTGGTTTTCCAGGATAGTGCGAATCGCCGCCTTATACAGAATACGATCTGCCTGTGCGCGGGTGGCACGAACAGCCGGGCCTTTACGGCTATTCAGGGTACGAAACTGAATACCACCTTTGTCAGTAGCCAATGCCATAGCACCACCTAAGGCATCAATCTCCTTCACCAAATGGCTTTTACCGATACCACCAATGGCTGGGTTACAGGACATCTGTCCCAGAGTTTCGATGTTATGGGTTAGTAGCAGGGTAGAGCAGCCCATCCGTGCCGAAGCCAGAGCGGCCTCTGTTCCCGCGTGACCTCCACCGATCACAATGACATCAAAGCGGGTTGGATAATCCACTATTTCACCTCTATTTATGACTGTTCGTGCAAAAGGGACACAAGTATATACCTAGCCAGAGAAATGAGAAGTAGCAGGGGTGTGTATAACGTGAAGATTTTTCCAGAAAGTTAATCACAATAATCAATTAACTTATTTTAAAAGAAGATAAATATAGTGATTGTTATTGTGTGGATAAATTTTGTGGATAACTCATTTAAAGCTAGATTATAGAGGGCTTGCGTAATGTGATTAACCATAGGTATTAGCTATCAGCAACATGGTAGGAAGCGGGGGGTAGGGTGTGCATAAAGCAGCTAGTTATACACAGGGAGATTTATCCTGAGTTTTTCCCAATAGCTCAGCCATCATTATACTTGGGGTTATACAGAACAGGAAAGTTAGGTTTTTAGGGCTGGAAAGCTGGAGGCTTAAGGCTGAACGAAGCAGCTAGAAGGGTAAGAGGACCGAGAGCATTGCATTTGAGCCAAGATCAAACGAAGTGAGGCTTGTGTTGTTTTGCTAGAACGGTGGGAGAGCAGTAATCGTAGATACCATCTCTCCAAATCACCTTCAACAGCTCTTTTAGGCTGATTGAGGGTGATATTCGCTTTGATGCTTTACAACACCAAAACAAATTTGAACAAGCTTGCGCATACCTGCGCACAGGGCCTGCACTTTACTTTTACCCTTCTCTACTAAACGCTTAAATTGATGTCGAATATCTGGGTTATGTTGTAAACAACTGACTGCTGCCATATAGAGCTTTGCTCTTATTTTGGCTGGCCCCTGCTTACTTAAACGGCTTCTTCCTTTCCATTGC
>NZ_AULT01000008.1 GCF_000422425.1 Oceanospirillum beijerinckii DSM 7166 | reverse complement strand
AACACAAAAATGAATTCCGAGTTGCTTGTTCTTGATAATCTTGTGACTTTTCCAAGATCATCCCGACAAGCACCCACACGAATTATCTGACTAAATTTTTAAAGAGCTTGTTGAGACAAGCGCTTAACTTGCTCAACCGAGGCGATGCATTCTACAGCATTCAAACCTCTTGTCAACAGTGATTTGAAATTTATTTTCAAATTGTCTTTTTCAAAACGGTTAAAAACTTTTGAAAAATCAGACTGTTGCGGTGCTGTTTGAGGTCTTACCCCGTGACAGCGAGGGCGTATTATACGCACGGAAGACCAAAGCACAACCCCTATTTTCACTTTTTTGTAAAAAAGTTTCAGAATCATTGAAAATAAGCTCCCTTACATAACAAGGTTGCTCAGGAAAAGAGGCAATATAACTTCAGATATACAGGCAACACCCGACAGCGCTGTAAGCTATTAAAGGGCAATACTGAAAGAAGGCAGCGTTAAAGTATGGAAGCATTCTTAAGTCAGAAGGCATAACGCCGACAATGTGCCGGCGTTATAAGTCAAGCATTGGACTAAGCAGCAAAACTGTTCTTAATTTTGCTTCTGCCAGCCTTAGTCCAGATCACGGTCACTATAGCCAATCAGATAGAGAATAGCATCCAGCCCCAGAGTAGACAGAGAATGCTCTGCGCTCTCTTTTACGATTGGCTTGGCACGGAAAGCAATACCCAGGCCTGCAGTACCCAGCATCGGCAGATCATTTGCACCGTCACCGACCGCGATGGTTTGCTCAAGGCGCACACCCTCTTGTTCAGCTATTTGCTTTAACAGCTCTTTCTTACGCTCACCGTCAACTACGACCCCTGTCACGTTGCCGGTGACCTTGCCATCTTCAATTTCCAACTCATTAGCATGCACATAGTCGATGCCCAGCTTCTTCTGCAGGTAATGACCAAAGTATGTGAAACCACCGGACAAAATTGCTGTGGTATAACCCAGCGCGTTCAAGGTCGAAATAAGCTTCTCAGCCCCTTCAGTTACAGGCAAGTTGTCAGCGATACCGCTTAATACAGATTCATCCAGACCTTTCAACAGTGCAACTCGACGCTTAAAGCTCTCGGTGAAATCAATCTCTCCGCGCATGGCACTTTCAGTGATCTCAGCCACCTGCTCACCGACACCTGCCGCTTTAGCCAGCTCATCGATTACTTCCGCTTCAATCAACGTAGAATCCATATCGAATACCACCAAGCGGCGGTTACGACGGAACACATCATCCACCTGGAATGAGATATCCACAGCCAGCTCATTAGCCAGACTCAGGAACTGCTCACGAATCTGATCCAGATTCTCTGGATTACCACGCACAGAAAACTCCACGCAGGAACGGCCTTGCTCAGAGAGCTGACGTAGTGGAATACGACCTGACAGGCGATTGATACGATCAATGTTCAGATCGTGACTGGCTACAACACCTGTTACCTTGGCAATATGCTCTGCGGTAATACGGCGTGCTAACAGCGTTACGATAAAGCGGTTTTTGCCCTGACCTTCAACCCAGTGTTCATAGCTCTCTTCATCCACAGGGGTAAAACGAATATTCACACCCAGCTCGTGTGCTTTAAACAGTACATCACGCAATACAGGAGAAGACTCCGCTTCCTCAGGAATGTGAATCAAAATACCTAAGGACAGAGTATCGTGAATAACCGCCTGACCGATATCGAGAATATTAACCCCATAACCAGCCAGAATCTCTGTAATGGATGAGGTTAAACCCGGTTTATCAACACCAGAAATATTAATCAGGATGACTTCTTTCATGTGCCTGCCTGTTACGCCTTATGAGCTAATTGAGGTTAAAAGAGAGCGCTCAGTATACCAGAGCAGCGCTTAATGAGGGGGGCAAGATAACGCGTTGATAATGAAAAAGCGATGACATTGCGTTTTGATAACGCAGCTTTGTAGCAGCATAAACTAAGAGCAAATTTGATAGACAAAGCCACGCTATATGGCGAACAACCTTAATAGGCCGATTTCACTCAGCGTGACTTGATCCGTTTTTGTTTAATGATGCCGATTGATAGGATCAAGAGACACAATTACTGCCCTACTTAATTGACGACTTGATCAGCTCGACACCACCTGTAGATTTACTCTTCATCCTTTACGGAGATAGCATCCACTTTCTGGAAACCACGCGGCAGCTTATTACCACGGCGACCTCTTTCACCCTGATAGTGCTCCAAATCTGAAGCTTTCAGTACCAAGTGACGTTTACCGGCGTAGATAGTCAAGGCTTCATCCTTGGCCAATACCACCAAATCACGGACAAACTCTTCACGCCCCGCCGACTTAGCCGTCGGAATATCAATCATCTTATTACCTTTGCCTTTACTCAGTACCGGCAACTGCTCCAGCTTAAACACCAGTAGACGACCTTCCGTCGAAACGACCGCTACTTTAGCCCCCTCATCGTTAGCCGGAATCACGGTTGGTGGTAATACTTCGCAACCCTTAGGTACGGCCAGCAGAGCTTTACCGGCCTTTTTCGTCGCCAGCATATCGGATGAGTCCACCACAAAACCATAACCGGCATCACTGGCCATCAGGAAGCGTTGCTTCTCTTCTGCAACCACCAGCCCCTGGAAGGTAGCACCGGATGGTGGATTAATACGCCCGGTTAGCGGTTCGCCCTGACCACGAGCCGAAGGCAAAGTATGAGCAGGTAGAGAGTAGCTACGCCCACTACTATCGACAAACACCACTTGCTGATTGGAACGACCACGGCACATCAGATGATAACCATCACCTGACTTGTAGCTCAGGCCTTCAGGATCGATATCATGACCTTTGGCTGAGCGCACCCAGCCTTGCTTAGACAGCACAATCGTTACTGGATCAGAACTCACCAGAGCCGTTTCATCCAGCGCTTTTGCTTCACCACGCCGAACAATAGGAGAACGACGAATATCACCAAACTTGGCTGCATCATCCGTCAGCTCATCTTCAATTAGCTGACTCAGCGCCTTATCAGAGGACAGAAGGTGCTCCAGCTTCTTACGCTCTTCTTCCAGCTCATCCTGTTCGCCACGGATCTTAACCTCTTCCAATTTGGCTAACTGACGCAGCTTCAGATCCAAAATCGCTTCGGACTGGCGCTCACTGAGATCAAAACGCTGAATCAGCGCCTGTTTAGGCTCATCTTCTGTACGAATAATCTCAATCACTTCGTCGATATTAAGATAAGCGATCAACAAACCGGCCAGGATATGCAGACGGTCTGCTACTTTCTGCAGACGATATTCTAAGCGGCGGGTCACCGTATCACGACGGAAACTCAGCCACTCATTCAGAATCTGTACCAGACCTTTAACCTGAGGGCGGCCATCGGTGCCTATCATATTCAGGTTAACGCGATAACTCTTTTCCAGATCCGTGGTGGCAAACAGATGCGCCATCATGGCCTCAATATCCACACGGTTAGAACGAGGCACGATCACCAATCGAGTTGGATTTTCATGGTTCGATTCATCACGCAGATCCACCACCATGGGTAACTTTTTCGCTTGCATCTGCGCGGCAATCTGTTCCAGAATTTTGGCACCGGAAACCTGATGAGGCAGAGCAGTAATCACCACATCACCGTCTTCAATCTGATACACCGCACGCATACGGACACCACCACGACCGGTCTGATAGATCTTTTCGATCTCATCACTTGGTGTAATGATTTCCGCATCGGTTGGGTAATCCGGCGCTTTCACAAAGCGCATCAGGTCGGCAGTACCCGCTTCAGGGTGATTCAACAGATGAATACAGGCCTGAGTCACTTCTTGAAGATTATGAGGTGGGATATCCGTCGCCATGCCCACAGCAATACCAGTAGAGCCATTCAGTAATATGTGAGGCACACGGGAAGGCAGGACAGCCGGTTCCGACAGCGTACCATCAAAGTTAGGCAACCAATCCACCGTGCCCTGCCCCAGCTCCGCCAATAACAGCTCAGAGAATTTCGCCAGCTTAGCTTCGGTATAACGCATGGCAGCAAAGGATTTAGGATCGTCTGGAGAGCCCCAATTACCCTGTCCGTCAATCAACGGATAGCGATAAGAGAATGGCTGCGCCATCAACACCATAGCTTCATAACAGGCACTGTCACCATGAGGGTGAAACTTACCCAGTACATCACCCACGGTTCTGGCCGACTTCTTATGTTTAGCACTGGCTTTTAATCCCAGTTCCGACATGGCATAGACGATTCGTCGCTGCACCGGTTTCAGACCGTCGCCAATATGAGGCAGTGCCCGGTCCAAAATAACGCACATGGAATAATCCAGATAGGCTTTCTCGGTGTATTGCTTCAGTGATATCTGCTCAACACCTTCATGATTGATTTGTGCACTCATCGGCTCGGATCTGTCCGTTATCTTATCAATAATAAATTTTGCAGCAGTCTAACATCTGTTTATCTTTACAGCATCTTTTCCAGCCCTGTGTTTAGAAAACACCAAAACAGTCGATAAACTTCCACTACTCAAGCCAATACCTATCTGACTATAATCACTGTAATAACGTTATTTGAGTCCATCACCATGATTTTATCCGAGTATAAGTTTCGACCAGAATCAGATAGCCTAGCCGAGGAAAACTGCGCCGACGCAGCCAGTCGACTCAGAAAGGCTTTTGAAGACAGCGCTGACATCATCATCACCAACAACCTTCAGGTGGATGTATACGACCGTCAAATTACCGTGGATCATGCTGTATTACACACCTATGGCCTGACCCCGATCAATAGCCGTACTCTATATGGCAAGATTGAAGTGAATTATCGTGGAGAATGGTCCCGCAGCGTTAAAGGCCGAGACATTCCATTAGAAAACCCCACTGAGCTATACAAACATATCAGCAAAGCAATTCGGGATAACCTGGTTAAAAATACAGACAAAATACTCAGTAAGCACAATGGTGCTCAAAAAACCTTTGACGGTCTGCCGATTGAGCTGATGTTCATCCAGGCACCAAAGTGTGGCTTACAGGGTAACGGTATTAATTCATCAAATATCTTATTCGCTGAGCAACTACCCAATACTATTGCCAAACACTACAGTTCTTATAAAAAGCGGCTGTATCAGCAATTTGGCGGTATGGATGTATTCCGTTTTATCTCTTCTGACCTATATGCCTGTGCAGACTTTCTGGTAGGCAATGAGATTGACCGAACCAAATACCCTGAAGCCCAACCGGATCAAAGTGAAGAAGCTCAAGTTAAGAAACCTTCTCGCCGGGTTATAGTACGCACAAAACGCGCGGGCGGTGGCCCCGGTGTAATTAAAGCAAGAGATATTAAGCCGGGCAAAAAAAAGCTGGCGGCAATGGAAAACAACGAGATGCAGAACTAAATGCCTGATGCCATAAGACCAATGACAGCATAACCACAAAAAGCTGCAACGAAGAAATGCAACCACAAAAGCGGCCACTTTATGACAGTAAAGCAGCCGCTGTTTTATTTCAGAGTTGAGTACCGTCTACTTCAGGCGGAATTGATCTACCATTTTCTCCAACTGCACCGCTAGATCCAGAAGTGTTTCACTGACCTTAACACCCTGCCCGGCTTCTTTTGACGTTTGCTCCGCAATGGCACCTATCTCTTGCACACTACGATTTACTTCAGCAGAAGCTTGCTCCTGTTGTTGCGCAGAAATTGTCATCTGACTGTTCAAAGTATTAATGCCCGACACGGCCTCAGCTATTTCCTGCAGTGCCTCAGATACCTTTTCAACCTCCTCCACACTGGATTGGGTACTCTGCTGAGCCCCTTCCATCACCTGGATCGCCTCAGCCACTTCCTGCTGCAGTTGTTCGATGGTTTTATGAACCTCAAGAGTCGACTCATGAGTACGATTGGCCAGCGAACGGACTTCATCAGCAACTACCGCAAAACCACGACCCGCTTCACCAGCACGAGCCGCCTCAATAGCAGCGTTCAAAGCTAATAGATTGGTCTGCTCAGCAATCGAGGTAATGACGTCCAGGACTGTACCTACTTCAGTGCTGTACCCCCCCACTTTTGAGATCACACGGGATGCTTGCTCGATCTCACCGGTCAAACGACTGATTGCCTGAATAGCAGACTCAGTCATTTTCGTACCCAGTTGAGCCTGACGATCCGCACTGGAAGACGCTTCTGAAGCGCTTTCCGCATAAGACTTGACTTCATGAGCATTCGTTTCTACCTGCTGCATCGCCGAGACTACAGTATCGGTTCCTCTTTGCTGACTATCCACTGCTGACACCGTACTCTCCGCGACATCAGAGATACTTAATGCTGCACTTTTTAACTGGTGAGTCATACCAGAGACTTGCTGCATACTGCCACGAAAGCGGCCCAGCATATTATTTAATGCTGACGCAACAGCACCGATCTCATCATTACTCTTAATATCTTTGACTTCTGCAGACAGATCAGAGTTACGTTCAACTTGCACCAATACCTCACGTACACTCTTCAGCGGACTGACAATCAACCGACGCAGAAGGTAGAGAATCACAAAGAAGCCAGCAACAAACAGCAACATTTGAGTAGCCCCCAAACGCCATAAGTTGGCACTGATGTGATTATCCAATGTCGCCAGGGAATAGCTCACCCTCACTGCTCCCAGTACAGTACCTTCCGGCACCATATGACACATCAGACAGTCCGTACCACGATAATCCTTACTGGCCCGTACTGGATTTAGTACAGTCAGCACACGGCCGCTATCTTCATCGGTGATCTCTGTGATCTTTTCACCACTCAACGCCCGACGGTCCAAATCATCCCTGACCTTCTCCTCTTCCCGTCCAGGACCGAACACTTTATTGATCTCTTCACCCCGGATAATACGGGCATCCACCACATCAGGCTGGCTCATCACTTTCTTGCGTAAGATATCTCGGTTTGCCAAAGTCCCGGTAATCATCATGATATTCACAGCGTCAAAATAGGAATCTGCAGTATCTTGGGTATGCTGCAGGATCACCTCCTCAACCATTGCGCGCTCATTACGCACACTGAATACCATGGAGACAACGAGAACAAGAACAAACACCAGGAGTAAAGCAACCGTAATTTTGGTTTGTATCGAGGTTCCTGGGGAAGACTGACTCATTTTTTTCTCCGCCTAATTATTTCTTGATTTAGCGCAATTTTTTTAGTTATTACCGATATTTGTTTTAGACCCTTCTGGTCAAAAAGTCACCGGTATTTTTACATTTATTTATTATGTATCTTTAAAGTTCAGGTATTCTTATCCAAGAACAGCATAAAAAGAAGTACTAATACACTTCAGTTTGTATGCCTGATGTAACCTAAGGCCTTAATAGGACAATTTCCGTGTCAGAGATCAACATTTCCTCTGCTAACCCCGAGCAGATCATCGCTTTTCAAGGCCATCATGGCGCCTATTCCCATCTGGCTTGCCGCAAAGCACGACCACACTTAAACCCAGTGCCTTGTGGAACCTTTACCGAGGCGATGCAGATGGTTGAAAGAGGTCAGGCAGGGCTGGCAATGATTCCTATTGAAAACTCGACCGCAGGCCGGGTTGAAGAGATCTATCGACAGCTACCCAAAACCCATCTTTCCATTATTGGCGAGCATTTTGAAAGTATTAATCACTGCCTGATCGGATTGAAGGGCAGTACCCTGGCTGATATCCGTACAGCCTGCTCCCACCCACAAGCTTTAGCACAGTGTGATAACAATATTATGAAATTGGGCCTGGAAACGGATGTAAAATCCGATACCGCCGGAGCCGCCCATGAAATCATGCAGTTACAGGACAAAAGCCGGGCGGCTATCGCCTCTTCACTGGCTGCAGAGTTGTATGATATGGAGATTCTGCGCGAGAATTTTCAGGATCATGATGGTAACACCACCCGATTTATTGTCTTATCACGGGAGGCCGAACTACCCGATTACCACCAGGGTCAACAGTATCTGACCTCTCTGATGTTCCGGGTACGCAACCTGCCTGCTGCACTATATAAAGCAATGGGAGGCTTTGCTACTAACGGCATTAATATGGTGAAACTGGAAAGTTATATGGATACCGGCAGCTTCCAGGCCACCTCTTTTTATATGGATGTGGAGGCTCACCAATCAGAGCCTGGTATGATCAACGCTCTGGAGGAGCTGGCCTTTTTTGCCCAGGATATTCGTATCCTGGGTACATATAAGCCACACCAGTGGCGCCAGCAAGGCGGAGTTTTATCCTAACTTTCTACAACCTAAATATCGACTGTACTGGAGAGCAGATACGTCCAGTCCAGCTAAAAAATGGCCCGCTTACCAAAAGCAAGCGGGCTATTTTTATGGTGCTATTCAAGCCTATCAAACATCTGCCATTAAGCTTAAGTCATCAAGCCTGAAGCACCGAATACAGTATGACAAAATACCCAACACATCACTGATTATATGTCGCGGGGTCAATCCATACTCCCAGCGAGTTACGGTCAATCCAGTTACCTTTAGCCGTTTCTTTATAACGAAACACGACGATATCATCTATAGAAACCGACAGCTCAGGCTCTTCTGTCTGATAGGAGTATTCCGTACCATCCACCATCAGGCTATGACGGTACAACTCAGGCATGCCCAGCCATTCCTGAAAAGGCCCCTCAGTGGCTACAGATTCTAAGGTGCCCTTACCCTGCAGTTTTGGGGTACGGGTACGGCGTGCTCCGGGGCGGAATTTACCAGCCATGAAAACTCCTCACTCAATAAAAGGTCATCGGCAAAAACAAAGGCAGGGGATTATAGGGCTTATTCGGCACCTGACAAGCGATACCTGCATATTTTGCTTATTTAAATTCTTGCTTTATTACCATTACAGCAAAAGTAGATCTGTAAAACGACTGACGCGACAAACAAGCCAAGCCACCCAGCCAGTATAGCCTTGGCTGGCAAAGTTCGCGTGACTGAATACGCCAAAAGATAATGAATAGCGGACTATTCGCCAGCACCAGAGTTAGCAGCGTATTCACTGTAATGCTCTGGAGCCAGATCCTCAAAGCGAGTGAACTGCCCCCGAAAGGCCAGATGCACCGTCCCAATGGGACCATTACGCTGCTTACCAATAATGACTTCGGCCAAGCCCTTATTGTGCTCATCTTCCTTGTTATACACTTCATCACGATAGATAAAGGCAATAACGTCCGCATCCTGCTCAATCGCCCCCGACTCACGCAGATCCGACATTACAGGACGCTTATTCGGCCGCTGCTCCAAACTCCGGTTAAGCTGCGATAGAGCGATCACTGGACAATTAAACTCTTTAGCTAGCGCCTTCAAGGAACGGGAAATTTCAGAGATCTCTGCCGTACGGTTATCAGACAAACCTGGCACACGCATCAGCTGCAGGTAGTCGATCATCACCAGACCAATATCACCACTTTCACGGTAGATACGGCGCACACGGGAGCGCATCTCATTGGGTGTTAACGCAGGCGTATCATCGATAAACATCTTACGCTCCTGCAACAGATTTACCGCAGACATTAAACGCGGCCAATCCTCATCCCCCAACTTACCTGTACGCACTTTTGTCTGATCAATCCGCCCAAGGGAGGACAGCATACGCAGCATCAGAGACTCATTCGGCATCTCCATACTGAATACAACCACAGTGTTATCCTGGGACAGAGTAACGTTTTCCACCACATTCATCGCAAAGGTGGTTTTACCCATGGAGGGACGACCGGCGACAATAATCAGATCAGATGGCTGCAGACCCGAAGTCATACCATCCAGATCTTTAAAGCCGGTACTGATCCCCGTCATGGTGGAATCCAGCTTATACAGCTCGTCGATTTTCTCAACGGTCTTTTTCAGGATGGTAACCATCCCTTCCGGCCCACCAAATTTAGGGCGGGATTCAGCTATCTCAAAAACCAGACGCTCTGCTTCATTCAGCAACTCATCCGAGCTACGCCCTTCAGTGTCATAGGCGTTTTCAGCAATCTTATTCGATGCTTTGATCAGCTGGCGCAAGGTAGAGCGCTCACGCACAATCTCTGCATAAGCCACAATATTACTGGCCGACGGCGTATTTCGTGCCACCTCAGCCAGATAAGCCAGGCCTCCGATCTGCTCCAGCTCATTTTTCTGATCCAGTACCTCTGAAATGGTCACCAAATCAAAAGGTTGCGCCTTTTCTGCCAACCCCATCATCGCCTCAAAGATCATCTGATGATCACGACGATAGAAATCATTAGGCACAATTCGTTCAGACACGCCATCCCAAGCTTCATTATCCAGCAAAAGACCACCTAACACCGAGCGTTCGGCCTCCAGTGAGTGTGGCGGCACTTTTAAAGCATCAGTTTGCTGATCAGCAACAGCTCTGTCAGACATAGGGATCGACTTCTCCTGAATAGTACAGATTGATGTTCAGTGTAACTCAGATGAAACAAGGTTTATAAAGCGGAGGAAATTTTAGACCAGATACCGGACTGGATAAATGGCTCGATGGATAAAAGCTCGCAACATAAGATCAGATTGCCAAAAGCCCTAAACAAAGAGGCATAACAAAACAAACAGGTAATAAAAAAGGCATCTGACTTAAGCCAGATGCCTTCTTCAAAATCAGAAAATCTGATCTTAGTCTTCTGCAGTCACGATAATGTGTACAGAAGTAGTCACATCACTGTGCAGCTGAATTGCAACGTCGAATTCGCCAACAGTACGGATAGGACCTTCTGGCAGACGCACTTCGCTCTTCGCTACATCGATGCCAGCAGAGCTGATTGCTTCTGCCAGATCACGAGTACCGATAGAACCGAACAGTTTACCTTCGTCACCCGCTTTAGCAGCGATAGACAGTTCGATCTCTTCCAGTGCAGCAGCACGTGCTTCAGCAGCAGCTTTGATCTCAGCGGCTTGCGCTTCCAGTTCAGAGCGACGCGCTTCAAATTCAGCAATATTAGCTTCTGTTGCCATTACAGCTTTACCGTAAGGCAGCAGGAAGTTACGGCCAAAACCGGCTTTAACGGTCACTTGGTCGCCTAAGCCACCCAGTTTGCCTACTTTCTCGAGCAGAATAACTTCCATCTCGTAAACCTCTCTAATCTTTTACCGCTTAATCCTGTGGCGGCTTCTGGTTGACCAAGCGGCCTCTAAAGTCCCAAAAGCTATCCAGGAAAGCCATAAAAATCATAAATACGTACAGTGAGCGCCCCATGATAAACAGTAAAACATAGAATACTGTTAACCAGGTCGAACTCAATTGTTTGATCGCTACAACACCATGAACTAAGGCGATACAGGCAAACACCAGTGGTACCGATAATGCAGGTACCCATTTCAACGCTTCAATATCAATCTCTGCGCTCAAAAAAACAACAGCACCCAATACCAATGCAGGTATCAGCGGAAGTCGAAACTGATGGAACTCTTTTTGGAAGCCACCGGGATTAAACTCCACAGCTTGCCACCAGCGAGCCAATACTAAACTGCCAAATACCGCAACGGTATAAAATGCAGAGATAGCGCCCATCACGACAAGGGTCAGAAACTCTTCCTGCTGATTGCTCAGTGATGCATCTCCTTCTCCAGCCGCAACTGCGAGTGAATGCAAAACATTAACAATCTCAGCCACCAATTGAGGTGGCCAGATGCTACTTAATGCAGCGCCAAGAACAGCTCCAGCCAGTAATGGCTTAGACCAGTCGACTGTTGCCCTCAGTATCAGTGCCATCAGCATTACGCCAAGGATTACTGCTACCGGGATGGGATCACCCTGGCTTAGCCAGAATACAGCAGGCAGTGAGCCCCAAAGCATCACCTGACTACCTTCCCGGCTTCCCCTTCTCAGGGTTATCAAGCCAACTACGGCGGCAGCAACCCAAAAAAACATCGGTATTGCTGCACTGATAGCCGTAGCAATTATCGCGTTAGTTCGCGATGTTAGTGCATATTTCGCAACAAAGCGCATGCACCTGCCTTATATCGTTTTAGTCTTACTGGTGACCGTCAGTGTACGGCAGCAGAGCCAGGTAGCGGGCGCGCTTGATAGCGGTAGCCAGCTGACGCTGATAACGTGCTTTAGTACCAGTGATACGGCTAGGAACGATCTTGCCAGTTTCAGTGATGTAGCTTTTCAGAGTTTCGATGTCTTTATAATCGATCTGATCTACACCTTCAGCGGTGAAACGGCAGAACTTGCGACGACGGAAAAAACGTGCCATGGATATACTCCCAAAAGTCTCTTAGTGATTAATCTTCAGAATCAGCAGCTTCTTCATCATCAGCTACGTCTTCAGACTCAACAGCTTCTGGAGCACGCTCTGCTTTACGCTCGTCACGACGATCTTCGCGAGAGGCTTCAGCTTTAACTGGAGATGCTTCAGTTACAGCGTCTTTAGTACGAACAACCAGATTACGGATGATCGCATCGTTGTAACGGAAGATTTCAGTCAGCTCATCTACTACTTCACTAGTAGATTCAATGTTCATCAGAACATAGTGTGCTTTATGAATTTTGTTAATTGGGTAGGCCAGGTGACGACGACCCCAATCTTCCAGACGATGAACAGCACCACCATTTTCCTGTACTAGGCTGGTGTAACGCTCGATCATAGCTGGAACCTGTTCGCTCTGGTCCGGGTGAACCATGAACACAACTTCGTAATGACGCATTATAGCTCCTTACGGTTTTACAGCTTCTCCAAAGGGCAAATTCCCGGAAAAGCAAGGAGTGGAAAGAATCGTTCTTCAAAGAACCGCGAGATTCTATAGAGCTCAACCTATAGAAGCAAGAAAAAAAATTGCTTTTTCGCGACTTCATCCCTGACGCTGACGTACCGCTTCGTAAAGACAGACGCCTGTCGCGACAGAGACATTCAGGCTACTCACTTCACCAGCCATCGGTAAGTTCACCAACTGATCACACTGCTCACGGGTCAGGCGCCGCATACCTTTACCTTCGGCCCCCATCACCAGGGCCACCGGACCAGACAGATCCACCTGATACAAACTCTGTTCCGCTTCACCGGCGGTACCAATCACCCAAACACCGGCATCTTTCAGCTCATTCAGCGTGCGGGACAGATTAGTAACGGCCACCAGCGGTATCACTTCTGCAGCACCACAAGCAACTTTGCGCACCGTAGCGTTCAACGTCGCCGACTTATCTTTCGGCACGATCACTGCATGAGCACCCGCCGCATCGGCAGTACGCAGGCACGCGCCCAGGTTATGGGGGTCAGTGACACCATCCAAGACCAGTAACAGCGGCTTATCCTGATGAGCCAACTGCTCCATCAGCCAGGCATCGGTATAGGTTTTCAGCGGCTTGCACACGGCGACAACACCTTGGTGCACCACATCCCCCAACAGATCATCCAGGGCATCACGCTCAACCAGCGTCAGACGCAGACCCAGTTTTTCAGCCTGATGCTGAATATACTGAACCTTGTCATCATCCCGACTTTCGACCAGCTTTAGTTCGATAATCTGCTCAGGCTGACGGTTTAACAAACTCGTCACCGCGTGGATACCGTACACAGCCTCGATTGATGACTGCCGCTGCGGCTTACCGGCCCGACGTTCAGTATGACTTTGGCGCCCTTGATTTTTTCGCCGCTGACGGCCCTGATCGTTACGTTGCTTCACGCTGTCTTCCAACTATTTATAAAAAAGTAAAAGCAAAAACCTGCTCATTATGAACAGGCTTCTGTTATTTCAACTCGTTTTGATTCGTTTGCTGAACCCCCAAAGGCCCAATTAGCTTGTGGCTTGCTTTGTTTTAGCTCGAGCATTTTTGCCAGGCCGTCTTTTACCGACTTTCTTTTTGGCACTCGCACTCTTTCTACTATGATTGCCGTCCGCCCCGGAACGCCCTTTCTCTGCCGGCTTCAGCTTCTTGCGCTTACCATCCTTTTTGCCTTTCTTAGGCGATTTACCCTTCTCTTCCTTGGCCACATCATCAGCAATACTCTTTGCTAAAGATAGTTCTTCAGTGGAGATTTTACGTTTACTTGGTTTACGCTTTTTACCAGGCTTAACGTCGACTGCCTGATCCAGTTCAAAGTCGATCTTGCGCTCATCCAGATCTACTCGCGCCACGATCACATTCAACTTATCGCCCAGGCTATAACGACGACCGCTGCGCTCACCTTTCAGACGCTGAGTCGCGGCATCAAAGTGATAGTAATCCGATGGCAGGCCCGTCACATGCACGAGGCCATCCACATAGATCTCATCCAAACGCACAAACAAGCCAAAACCCGTTACACCTGTCACTGTACCGGCAAAACTGTCGCCGATATGAGCTGCGGTATATTCACACTTCAACCATGCCAATACATCATACGTGGCATCATCAGCACGACGCTCAGTCATAGAACAGTGCTCACCCAACTCCAGCATCTGCTCCATGGAGTAAGGTAACCAGCGCTGTTTAGGCTCGACCTCGGTATCATCCGCTCTTAACAGATGATTGCTTTCCAGCTCACTGCGCAACATAGAGCGAATTGCTCTATGGGTCAGCAGATCCGGGTAACGACGAATCGGAGAGGTAAAGTGAGTGTAGGCTTTATAGTGCAGACCGAAGTGGCCCTGATTATCTGGTGTATAGACCGCCTGAGACAGCGACTGCAGCAGGAAGGTCTGAATACTTTCCGCATCTGGTCGGCCTTCGATCTCCAGCAAGATATTCTGATAATCGATAGGGGTCGGCTCATCGCCACCGCCCAGGGTCAGGCCCAACTCGCCCAGATAGGTTTTCAGTTTTTCCAGGCGCTCGGCTTTTGGCCCTTGGTGCACACGGAACACACCCGGCAGTTTGTATTTTTCCAGAAAGCGCGCCGAGGCCACATTGGCGCACAGCATGCACTCTTCGATCAGCTTATGTGCTTCGTTACGCACCACAGGTACGATACGTTCAATCTTGCGCTGATCATCAAATTCGATACGGGTTTCGACGGTTTCAAAATCGATGGCACCACGTACGCTACGAGCGGCACGCAGAATTTTATATAGGCCGTATAGGGTTTCGATCGGCTTTACTAACTCAGGATATTGCGCCTTAAAAATAGCGGCATCTGGATGGTCCACCGAATCCAGTAACGCACCCACTTGGGTATAGGTGAGTCGGGCATGAGAACGAATCACCGCCTCACAGAAACGGTAACGACTGATCTGACCTTTGGCACTGATGCTCATCTCGCACACCATCACCAAACGATCCACATGGGGATTCAGAGAACACAGGCCATTGGACAGGAGTTCAGGCAGCATAGGTACCACCTGACCCGGAAAGTAAACCGAATTACCACGCAGATGCGCTTCTTTATCCAGCGCGGAGTTTACCGCCACATAGTGAGAAACATCGGCAATGGCGACATAGAGCTTCCAGCTACCCCAGGCTTTTTTCTCACAGTAAACAGCATCATCAAAGTCTTTGGCATCTTCACCATCGATAGTGACAAATGGCAGATGGCGCAGATCAATACGTTTCTCTTTATCTGATTCTGCCACCTGATCAGACATCTGCTCAATCTGCTGCAGGACATCCTGTGGAAATTCATGGGGAATATTATGCTTGCGAATGGCAATATCGATCTCCATACCCGGCGCCATCTCATCACCCAGAATTTCAACTACCTTACCCTGTACATGCATACGACGGGCTGGCTGTTGTGTCAGTTCAACGCTCACCACCTGCCCCGGTTTAGCTTCCAGCGACTGGCCTGGGGGAATCAAGACATCATGATGCAACTTGGGGTTGTCCGGACGCACATAAAAAATGCCATTTTCCTCGACATAGCGCCCTACCAGCTGATGAGTATTATGCTGCAGCACTTCGACCAAAGCACCTTCACGACGGTTCTTTCGGTCAACACCAACCACTCGCGCCAGGGCAATATCCTCATGAAATACCTTGCGCATCTGAGCATTGGTTAAAAACAGATCGTCGGAGCCATCTTCCGGGATCAGAAAACCAAAACCATCCGGGTGGGCTTCAATACGGCCTTTGACCAGCTGCATTTTGCTAACCAGACCATAAGCCCCCTTGCGATTGCTCAGTAACTGACCATCACGCTCCATCGCCTTTAGGCGACGACGCAGGGCTTCGATATCATTGTCATCCACCAAGCCCATGCGCTCACATAACTGCATATGGGTCAGCGGGCGACCGTAGTTCTTCAGCCAACCCATAATAAACTCACGGCTCGGTACCGGGTTGTTATATTTATTGGCTTCACGGTCGGCATGAGGGTCCTGCTTCACTGACCAGCGTTTCATAACATTCGCCTTAAAGATTCAATTTAACTGCTAAAGCCTTGGTATCATCTCACTTCCAAGGCGCATGATTGAGCGTGATTATACGGCATGAAAAATATTTTTTCCCTTTTTGCAATTTTCTTTGAAAAAACAGTTGCATTGTAAAAAGTGCTCCGTATAATACGCCTCCATTGCTGAGCTGCCCAGGTGGTGGAATTGGTAGACACGCTAGCTTCAGGTGCTAGTGGCCGTATGGCCGTGGAGGTTCAAGTCCTCTTCTGGGCACCAATCCTTTCTTAGCTTAATCAAGCATCTCAGCTTTTATCACACCAAGCTCTGAATCATTTTTTGATTTCATTCTCATATCACTGCTTATCTGTTAGTTTAAGACTCGTAACATGCTTAACTCTACATACCACTTTTAGACTGAACCGCACTTCGTTCACTCAAAAAAACACTGCAAGCCAATCTAGTAGCGCGAAGGCTTCCTTGCTACCTGCTTTAGATTCCAAGGCCTATCATCAATGGTCGCTTCCAGCTTAGTTTCCTGAACATCATTCAACTGTGAGAAGAAATCGTAACCTGTTCTTTGCTCCACTTCATCCACTGATACGACAAACTTAGTCAAAGGCTCACTACCTTTCACATCCTGCGGCATAACAAAAGCCAACATGCTTACGGCTTGATCCTGCTTATCAATTCCTACAAATACTTTATAGAAGCTCTCCGGTACCTGGATCAAACTTTTAAGCCTGTGTGGGTTATCAGAGAAAATCGGCCCCGTGATTACCTGAACACGATAAAACTGATGAGAAAAATGATCAATCGCCGCTTCTTCCAGGCGCTGCCAGAGCTTGCGATTCAAATTCGGTTTTTGCGGGGTAATATTGGTCATTAGAAAACTATCCAGCTGAGCCTTTCGACCGTATAAGCGGGATATCGCATAGTTTGGAGCCATATGACCACGATCATAACCCGTGCGGGTATAATCATCATGAGTCACAGGCCAGATCGAACGCCAATCCTTTTCAAAATGACCGGGACGCGAATAGCGTTGTTGTTTCTGCTCACGATTAAGTGCCCTCAATTCATAACTGACCCAAACAGGATTTAAGCGATAATCGGAGTAGCCTAATACAAAGCCTTCATTTCTCAGTATCCTATACCAGTATTGCCAGCCTGTATTGAGGCGGTCGGGCATCCCCTGATACACCAAACCATCACGAGCATGCTGCTCCAGCCATAGCCAGCCGGAGCTCAACATCAGCGTCAGCACCAAAAGAATAATCCGCATTGCGCCCGTTACCTCTCTCCATTTAAGTCATGTAGTCGCACAAAAATCACAGCGATGACAACACGTCCTTATAGTTCAAGCAAGTCAACCACTTGTGCTGGCTGAGCTATATCAGCCTGAATACTTAAGCGCTCCTGAATCTCTTGCTGCAACATCTGCTGGGCACTGCTCTCTCCATGCACCAGAAACACCCTAGGCGAACGCTCAAAATGCCCTAACCATTGCACTAACCCTTGCTGATCCGCATGAGCAGAGAACCCACCTACAGTATGCACTTGGGCCGCCACTCTGATACTTTCACTCCAGATTTTTACCTGCTCGGCACCATCGACCAATTGACGCCCCAGAGTACCTTTAGCCTGAAAACCTACAATCAGGATATGACAATCTCGACGCCAGGCATGATTTTTCAGATGATGGCGAATCCGCCCTCCTTCACACATCCCACTGCCAGCAATAATAATCGCCCCGGAGCTGATACGATTCAGAGCCATCGACTCTTCAGGTGAACGAGTCAGTCTTAGATTAGGCAAACCGTCGAGCGTCTTATCCTGTAGGGCCAGAGCCTTCGCTTTTTGATTATAAAGCTCGCTATGACGGCTATAGATCTCTGTTGCCTCTATAGCCATAGGACTATCAAGAAAGATCTGCCAATGCCCCAGATTCCATTGTTCAAAATATTCGCGGAACAGATACAACAACTCCTGAGTACGCCCCACCGCAAACGAAGGAATTAACACATTGCCTTTTGATTGTGCCGCCTGCATCAGAATCGCCCCCATCTCCTGCATACTCTCCTGCCAGGGCTTATGGCTGCGGCCACCATAGGTACTTTCCATCAACACAACGTCGGCCTGATGAATCACACTAGGCTGACGCAAAATCGGCGCTTCACCGTGACCGATATCACCTGAGAAAACGACTTTTCTGCGATGCTTGCCCTCCTCTAACCACAACTCAACCATTGAGGAACCTATGATATGCCCCGCATCGTTCAAACGAATACGAACACCAGGAACAATCTCTTCTTCAACACCGTAATCCAAACCATAAAAATGCTTCAGTGCCTTATCAGCATCATCCTGAGTATACAGAGGTTCGATAGGCGGCAGATGCTTTCTGGCTCGCTTGCGATTGGCAGTTTCAGCATCATGTTGATAGATATTGGCCGCATCCTTAAACATCACCCGACACATATCACGACACACTTTCTGAGTATATACCGAGCCTTTAAACCCCCGTTTAACCAACAAGGGAATCCGCCCGCAATGATCCAGATGAGAATGACTCAACACCACCGCATCTATACGCTTAGGATCAAAGGCAAACTCTTCAGCATTGCGTAACTCATCTTTGTAGCCGCCTTGTATCAGACCGCAATCCAACAGAATACGATAACGCCCAACCTCAATAAGATGACAGGAGCCGGTCACTTCTCCTGAAGCACCAAAGAACTGAATTTTCATCACAACATACTCCCTCAAATGACACGAACCCGGTAGAACCTATCTTTCTACACACCTAAACCCACTGCAAGCCAAAATCCTTTTAGAAAAGTTATTTCAAGGTTAATAATTACTGGCTTAGAGTCGATAATATAGGTAGAGTCAATAAGCAAATTCATCCAAAAGTCTCGCGCCATGCAACGCATAATTTACCTTATCGCTTTATTGTTTCTATGGCCCTTGACCGTCATGGGCCAAGAGCTGTTTTTGCAGAAACCCAACGACAACCAGCATGACCCACTCAACAGTTTTCGACTGCTGTTAAGCGAGCAACTAAACCAGAATAGCGCCACTATCGAACGGGTTTTCAACCCTATTGGCGACGGAGAATCCCTACTGGTACGAGCCTATGTGACCGGCCCGGAAGAATTAGTTTTTCGCCCACTGTTTTCCGAAACAGCTGATAATGCCCAGAAGAGCAGCTATGTACTACGCACCCTTCCAGGTACGGAAGTCAAAGAAGTCTTGATTAACTTCGAAGCGGCCAGTGATCGCTACCAGATGTATTTTGGCCAGTTCCATTACAGCGTGTCACCCGATATGACCAATGTCAGCCATATTAGTGTCCGTCCGGAGTCAAGTCCCTTCCTGGCTGAAAACTTCCAAACCCTGTTTATCGATGAGCCTGCTGCCGCGCTTGCTATTCGCTATCTGAGCGACCAGCAGGAAGCCAATAACCTGACCAGTATTATCCAGCTACGAAAAGAATATCGCGATAGCATGACCGATCAGCTGCTGGTAGACAGTAACGGCCAGATCGTAAATCCTTACCGCTTAATTCCTTACGATAGCATTAATATAAAAGCGGTCTATTTTCTGGAAGAGTATAATCTGGATAACAATACGCTAGTGCGCCATGACTTAAGCTCTGGAAGCATCAAAAATTATCAGCTAAATACTCTGGGACAAGCACAGACGCAGGAAGCAATACCTGAATCTATTGAAACACTTGAGACCCCAACTGATACATTAGAGGTTCAGATACAAAGTTCCCCCCCCATTAGCCAAGCTGTTGAATCGAGTAAAACAACTCAATAACCAATACCTCAGAGTTAAAGTGCGACTAACTGCCGCTTTTTTTCTCACAGAAACAGAGTATTCTTGGCAAAAAGATGATTTAAGCCAATGTGATTAAAAACCAAATTTGCTTATTATCCCTATAATTAGATAATTCGGACGCTACGGCATCCAACCGGCTTGATGAATAAGATAAAAAACCAAAATCATAAAGTAAGGTGAATCCATGAAAAAAGTTTTTGCAATCGCAGGTGTAGTAGCCATGATGGCATCCGGCTCTGCTCTGGCAGGTGACGCTGCTGCGGGTAAAGCGAAAGCAGCAGTATGTGCGGCTTGTCACGGTGCTAATGGTATCAGCGCAGTACCTATGTACCCTAACCTGAAAGGCCAAAAAGCTCAGTACCTGGAAAATGCTCTGAAAGCCTACAAGAACGGTCAGCGCACTGGTGGTACGGCTGCCATGATGGCTCCTCAGGCAGCGGGCCTATCTGATGCGGACATTGCAAATCTGGCGGCATACTTCAGCTCCCTGTAGATCTTTTTATTAAGATATTAGATTTGCAACAAAAGGTCTGACCCGGTGCCAGACCTTTTGTCGTTATGGCACACTATTTATCTATCAGTTTACCAGTGAGGAAGCGAAGACGACTCTAACAGGCGGGAAAGACAGCCTGTAGCAAAACCTTGAGAAGGAAGATTATGGATAACAATAGAAGACGTGTACTGCTGTGGACTTGTACTCTGCCACTGATCCCTTTTACAAGCCAATGGGTTTACGCCGCATTCCCCATCCTCTCTGAGCGCTCCCATGAAGCCCGCCTCAGATCCTATCGCAGCAACGCCTATAAAGGGGTAAAACACCCCGATTACCGTCAGGGGCAAATCTGCCACGGTTGCAAGTTATTCAATCGAATAGATTTTGGATGCCCTGTATTTCCCAGAAACAGTGTAAACCCACAGGGTTGGTGTGATCGCTGGCAGGCTCGTTAAGCCAGGCTTACTGATGACAGCCCCAAGATCTCCCTAAGGCTGCCATATTTCCTAAGACCTAATTATAAGAATAAGTAAAGATCAGATAATACTGGTTGATACCGGTGACGTTGTATCGGATTTTTCCTGACCATCCAAAACAGGCCAGTGATAACTCTTTTTGGTTTCTCCATCCATAATAGTGTGCAGGTGCACTGGGAATCCCCATAACTGCTGAAGATAGCGCAACACGGCTTCTGTATTATCATCCAGCGGTCTGCGGTTATAAGCGTAGTGATACAATGTTAATGAACGATCTCCTCGTACATCGGCTTCCACCACTTGAATATTAGGCTCCCGATTACCCAAGTTGTACTGAGCAGCCAGCGCCTCACGTACATGACGATAACCGTCTTCATTGTGAATACCTGAGACTTCCAACTCTGAATCCCGGTCATCATCCACTATCGCGAACAGCTTAAGATCACGCATCACTTTGGGTGACAGATATTGCAGGATAAAGCTTTCATCCTTAAAGTTCTGCATCGCGAAGTGCAGCGTTTCCAACCAATCCTTACCAGCAATATCCGGAAACCATTTATAATCCTCCTCTGTCGGCTCCTCACACATACGCTTCAGATCCGTATAGATCGCAAACCCTAAAGCATAAGGATTGATGCCATTGTAATACGGGCTATCATAAGGGGGTTGATAGACCACACTGGTATGAGATTGCAGAAACTCCAGAATAAAACCCTCTGTTACCAACCCCTCATCATACAAGGTGTTCATAATAGTGTAGTGCCAAAAAGTAGCCCAACCTTCGTTCATCACCTGGGTTTGACGCTGTGGATAAAAGTACTGGGCAACCTTACGCACAATCCTGACGATTTCCCGCTGCCAGGGCTCCAAAAGAGGCGCATTCTTCTCGACAAAATAAAGAATATTCTCCTGTGGTTCTGAGGGATACCGGAAATGCTTGCCACCTTCATCCCCATCATCTCCCTTTTTAAAAGGAATCGTACTCCACAGCCGGTTCACCTGCTGCTGCAAATACGTTTCCCGCTCCTGCTGACGCCGCTGCTCCTCTTCAGCCGAGATAGGCGCAGGACGCTTATAGCGATCCACACCATAATTTTGCAGTGCATGGCAAGCGTCCAATAACGACTCAACCTCTTCGACACCATGACGCTCTTCACACTGGGTAATGTATTTTTTGGCAAATAACAGGTAATCAATAATCGCCCGGGCATCGGTCCAGGTTTTAAACAGATAGTTGCCTTTAAAGAAGGAGTTATGACCATAACAGGCGTGGGCGATCACCAACGCCTGCATGGTCATCGTATTCTCTTCCATCAGATAGGCGATACAGGGATCTGAGTTAATGACCAGCTCATAGGCCAGCCCCATCTGCCCCCGCCTATAACCCTGCTCAACAGACAGGAACTGCTTACCAAACGACCAGTGGTTATAACCCAGAGGCATGCCTACGGAAGAGTAGGCATCCATCATCTGCTCTGAGGTGATCACTTCAATCTGGTTAGGATAGGTATCCAGCTTAAAGCGCTTGGCGATACGCGCGACCTCTCGGTCGTAATCTTCCAGTAACTCAAAACTCCACTCAGAGCCTGTGGAAAGCAGCTTAGATTCTTTATCAGTCATGCTTCTTTCCTCCTGAACAGTTCACGGAATACCGGGTAGATATCTGCCTCACTGACAATCTGCTCCATAGCAAAGCTATCCGGGTAGCGGGCCTGTACCCCTGTGTATTCCTCCCACAATGCCTGATGGGCATGAGGGGTAATCTCAACATAGGCGAAGTACTGCACCAGTGGCATTAATTCCTTTACCAGAATCTGACTGCAATTGGTGGAGTCGTCATCCCAGTTATCGCCATCGGATGCCTGAGCGATATAGATATTCCACTCATTGGTCGGGAAGCGTTTTTCAATCACTTCCTGAGCTAAACGTATAGCACTGGAAACGATGGTGCCACCAGTCTCTCGGGAGTAGAAAAACTCCTCCTCATCCACCTCTTTGGCACTGGTATGGTGACGAATAAATACCACTTCAATTTTCTGGTAGTTACGCTCCAAAAACAGATACAGCAGAATAAAAAAGCGCTTAGCCATATCTTTATGGGCTTGTGTCATGGAACCGGATACATCCATTAAACAAAACATCACCGCCTGGTTACTGGGCTGAGGTTCCTGTCTAAAGTTGTTGTATCTCAGATCATAAGTATCCAGGAAAGGAACCTTATCGATCTTATGTCTTAGTTGCTCAATTTCCTGTTCCAGTTCACTGATGCGCACAGGGTTACGCAACAGCTCATCTTTGCTCTGCTCCTCTTCCAGCTCAGCCAATAACTCTTTTAAACGGCGACGACTTTTACCCGTCATCGCCCGACGCCGGGCATGTGCATTGCGCATGGAACGGACAATATTCATTTTTGCTGGCGTACCGTCTTTTACAATACCGGCACGTACCAGCTTAGTGGCCTCCATATCCTTAAACTGCTTACGCATCAGATTAGGCAGTTCCAGACCATCAAACATAAACTCCAGGAACTCATCCTTGGTGATTGAGAAAGAGAAATCATCTTCACCCTCACCCTGGTTACTGGCATTACCCTCACCGGAACCACCACCGCCTCCACCGCCCTGAGGCCTGCGAAAGCGATCACCTTGCTGAAACTCTTTATTTCCAGGGCTGACCATTTCTCTGTTGCCGCCCTGGCCCTGCTGAAAAACGGGTTCATTGATATCCTTGGTGGGGATATTGATTTTCTCCCCATGCTCAAGGTCTGTAATACTGCGACGGTTAACCGCATCGGTTACCGCTTTTTTAATATGTTCGCGATAACGACGCAGAAAGCGCTGTCGGTTTACCGCGCTCTTATTTTTGCCGCTCAGGCGTCGGTCTATTACAAAGCTCATGCGGAATCTCCTTCTGCATCGACAAACACACTCCCACTCGCCACCGGGCCGGTATGCTTAACCAACATACCGTCCTGATAGCATTATGGTGAATGGTGTTGCCCTTACTGGGATTTACGCACCCGCAGATACCATTCCGACAACAAGCGCACCTGTTTCTCTGTGTAACCCCGTTGTTTCATGCGAGCCACAAAGTCTTCATGCTTGTTCTGCTCCTGAGACGATGCTTTAGCGTTAAAGGAGATAACCGGCAGCAACTCTTCAGTATTGGCAAACATTTTATGTTCAATAACGGTTTTCAGTTTTTCATAGCTATACCAGGCTGGATTTTGACCATTGTTTTGTGCCCTGGCCCGTAAAACGAAATTCACGACCTCATTACGGAAATCTTTTGGATTACTGATACCCGCTGGTTTCTCAATTTTCTCCAACTCTTCATTCAGGGACTGACGGTCAAACAGCTCACCAGTTTCGGGGTCACGGAACTCCTGATCCTGAATCCAGAAATCAGCATACGTGACATAACGATCAAAGATGTTCTGACCATACTCACTGTAAGACTCCAGATAAGCGGTCTGAATCTCCTTACCGATAAAGTCCACATAACGAGGAGCCAGCCACTCTTTAATAAAGCGCAGATAGCGTTCACGCACATCAGCGGCGTACTGCTCCTGCTCTATCTGGTTTTCCAGGACATATAAAAGATGCACGGGGTTAGCCGCAACTTCTGTAGCATCAAAGTTAAATACTTTGGACAGGATCTTAAAGGCAAAGCGGGTAGACAGACCTTCCATTCCCTCATCAACACCCGCACTGTCGCGGTATTCCTGAATGGACTTGGCTTTAGGATCGGTATCTTTCAGATTTTCACCATCATAGACCCGCATTTTGGAATAGATACTGGAGTTCTCCGGCTCTTTCATACGTGACAGCGTCGAGAACTGTGCCAGCATCTTCAGTGTATCCGGTGCGCAGTGGGCATTATTCAATGAGCTGTGCTCCAGCAGCTTTTCATAAATGCGCACTTCTTCAGACACCCGCAAACAATAAGGCACTTTAACGATATACACCCTATCCAGGAACGCTTCGTTACTCTTATTGTTCTTAAAGGCTTTCCATTCCGATTCATTGGAGTGAGCTAAAATCACCCCTGAAAATGGAATCGCAGACATACCTTCGGTACTGTTGTAGTTACCTTCCTGGGTGGCAGTCAGCAGAGGGTGCAGCACCTTAATAGGCGCTTTAAACATCTCTACAAACTCCATCAAGCCCTGATTCGCCCGACATAAGCCACCGGAGAAGCTATAGGCATCGGGATCATTTTGCGCAAACTCCTCCAGCATGCGAATATCTACTTTACCCACTAATGCACTAATATCCTGGTTGTTATCGTCCCCAGGTTCTGTTTTGGCTACAGCGATCTGATCCAAACGGGATGGATAGAGTTTCACCACACGGAATTTAGAGATATCACCGCCAAATTCCCTCAGGCGTTTCACCGCCCAGGGCGACATAATAGAGCCCATATAACGTTGAGGTATGCCAAACTCCTGTTCCAGAATTTCGGCATCTTCATGGGGATCAAACAGCCCCAACGGCGACTCAAATACCGGCGATCCTTTAATGGCATAAAAAGGCACTTTTTCCATCAGGGCTTTTAAGCGCTCCGCCAGAGAGGATTTACCCCCACCAACCGGACCAAGCAGATACAGTATCTGTTTGCTTTCTTCCAGTCCCTGGGCGGAATGTCGAAAATAGGACACAATCTGTTCTATAGCCTCTTCCATGCCATAAAACTCAGAAAAAGCAGGATAACGACGGATCACTTTATTAGAGAAGATCCGGCTTAAACGTGGGTCTTTTGCAGTATCAATAACTTCTGGTTCACCTATCGCCATCAACATACGTTCTGAAGCAGAGGCGTAGGCCATTGGGTCATTTTTGCAGATGTCGAGATACTCCTGCAGGCTATACTCTTCCTGCTGAACCCGGTCAAAACGGTTTTGTACATGACTAAAAATGCTCATAACGGCCTCCTGACAATACAGCCGTGACAACCGAGGTGCTTATCTGAACAGCGGTCTCAAATAACTCGGGTCACACTTACAGCATAGTCGAACTACGCAGCTGTCAAACTCTGGTTTTAAATTTCTACTCAGATTTATCTGCAACAGATCATTGGCTTATTTGTCAAAATGATAATCTCGCCCCAATATAGCTATATCGTCGCGAAGGCCTGATAAAATAAGGCCCTATAAAACCAGGGGGATAAATGCAGCTTAAAAGCGATCAGGTATGATTCCTGAAAAAGCGTTGAAAACGAGGTATAGAGAGCGACGATAAAGACGCTGTACAGTCCATCAAAAGGGGAAATGTTATGGCATTATTTTTAGTCACTGTGACACTAAGCGTCGCGATCATTATGATCAGCTTATGGCTGGCCAGTTTTCGTCACGCGCCTAAGTTTCATCATACCCGTCAGGATTATCGTAAGCTACTACAGGCCGTATTAACCGGGCAGGCGGATTACGATCAGTGGAGTAGTGTTATTCACCTTCCCATACGTCATGACCCTGAACTTGAGTCTCTCCGGCAGCAATGTGTTGAGATAGAAGAACAATATTACCTCGGGCACCCCACCTACTTGGGTAAGCCTGATGGCATGTTTAGCCAGTCAGGTGTACAAGCACTGGAAAAAGTTCTGCACCAGCTACAACAAGACTCCCCCGATGAACCCAATGATTAAGGTGAGACTGGATTACAGATAACAATCTTTTTTATCGAAATGAGAAATAGTTACCCCCTTTACCTGTCTTACTAAAACAGTAAAATATGCGCCCCTCAGCCCTTACCTGACAAAAGGTAGAGCAAGTATCTTTTCATCAATAACATGTGATAGAGGTTCAATCATGAGCACCTGCACTGCCAATGCGGCTATCCGGGTTGATTGTTTGCCCAACAGTTGCCTGAGCCACGATCACAATTATCATCAGGTTGTAATCGGTTTAACAGGTACGTCTGAGTTCGAAATCTCGGGTAGCAGCGGCCAGGTCAGCGCGGTACAAGGCTGCCTGGTACCAACAGAGCATCTGCATTTTTACGAAGGTATCGGCAGTAATAACCACTTGATTATTGATCTCCCACATCAGCACCCTTTACTCACTAAGGAGATGATAGATCTGAACCGTCTGTTTGAAACACCAGGTTATTTTAATATTGATAACAACCTTAAATTGTTTCTCTCTTTTATGATTAAAGAGCTTGAAACCTTTGACGATGATGCAACAACAGCTGACTTTCTTACCTTTGCCTTTATGCATCGCTTGCATAACCGTCAATTCCAGACATTACCTCAGGCTCGTTTAAAACAAGCAGATAGAGTCAGCCTTAATATGGCACGTATCGATCAGTTTATTGCCACTAATCTGGCTGAGAAAATTTCGGTAGCTCAACTGGCGGATATCGCCTGCATGAGCGAAAGCCACTTTCATCTTCAGTTTCGTAATGCCATAGGCCTGACACCTCATCAGTATCTGATTCAGAAGCGCTTAAAAGAAGCTCAAATCTTACTACACAGCTCAGCCATGAGTATCAACGATATTGCCGCACAAGTAGGATTCACCAGTCAAAGCGCCTTAACAAATGCTTTTAAAAAGCATTTTCAAACTACGCCAAGCCAAATCCGTCACAAACATTAGTCACTACTTCATGATGACAGAGTAGCGACATCAACTTAAGTTACAGAGTTTTTTGCAAAAATTGCCCAGCTTTTTGCAAACCCTGCCCGACACAACTTTATACAGTCCCCTTCTGCCACTGCCGGATAGGCAAGGCTACACAGATCAAGGAGTAAATGATTGGCATGGCTCCAGATGGATACAGAGCAAAAAAGGGCATCTGATAGCCCTCCCTTGTACGACAACCGCCAACTCTCGTGCCTTGCATATTTCAGACAGGGTTACCCCCTCTGTTTAACTGGCATGCAGCCATTGGGCTCGCCCTATTGATAGGCATAACGCCAAGTAAGAGCAGCGTAAAATCTGAGCCAAACACTCAGAATATCGCCATAAAAATGCTCACAAGAATAACTAGAGAGTCTGCACTTAAAGGTAAAAAACATGGTAGAAGCAAACGCAATTGTCGGTATGACCTTTGTGGTTTATATCGCTGTAATGCTGGGTATCGGTATTTACGCATACCGCAAAACTCAGGATCTGTCTGATTATATTCTGGGTGGCCGCAGCCTGGGGCCCTGGCCATCGGCATTGTCTGCCGGTGCCTCTGATATGAGTGGCTGGTTACTGCTAGGCCTACCTGGTTATGCCCTGGCAGCAGGTATGGAGGCGACCTGGCTGGCTATTGGCTTATTATTAGGAACCTGGTTGAACTGGCTGATTGTCGCGGGACGCCTACGGGTTTATAGTCAAGTTGCCAATGACTCTCTGACATTGCCGGAGTTCTTTGAACAACGCTTCCGTGACAACTCTCACCTACTGCGTGTGATCTCCGCTTTCTTTATTCTAATGTTCTTCCTGTTTTACACCAGCTCAGGCTTGGTTGCTGGCGGCAAGCTTTTCGCGACAGTATTTGGCATGGACTACTTTACAGCCGTACTGGCAGGTACCGCTGCGGTGATCATTTACACCTTCTTTGGTGGTTTTCTTGCTGTATCCTGGACTGACCTGGTCCAAGGCCTGATGATGGCTGCAGCTCTGGTACTGGTGCCTATTATCCTGATGGGTGAAGTGGGTGGCGTTGACGCGACCTTCGCTGCGATGGAAGCCAAAAATCCTGAACTGCTGACACTGTTTAACGGTGTTGACGGTGAGCCCCTGGGGGCTATCGCCATTATCTCTCTGATGGCCTGGGGCCTGGGTTACTTTGGCCAGCCTCATATTCTGGCGCGCTTTGCCGCAATTCGTAGTGAAAAAGATATTCCAACGGCTCGTCGTATCGCTACCAGCTGGACGGCTTTGACTCTGTTAGGCGCTACTTTTGTCGGCTTTGGTGCCATTGGCTATCTGGATGGCGGCCTGAACGACGGAGAAACCGTCTTTATGGTTCTTGTTAATGCTCTATTCCACCCAGTGATGGCAGGTATCCTGCTTGCAGCGATTCTGGCAGCGGTGATGTCTACAGCAGACTCCCAGCTATTGGTATCTTCCTCGGCGTTGACAGAGGACTTCTACAAGGCCCTGTTCCGTAAAGAAGCTACGGAAAAAGAGCTGGTAATGGTTGGCCGCCTGGCCGTAGTTGGCATTGCAGCAATCGCTTTGCTTCTGGCCCGTGACCCTGATTCCTCTGTGCTTGGCCTGGTATCTTACGCCTGGGCAGGTTTTGGTGCGGCTTTTGGCCCGGCACTGATACTGGCGCTGTTCTGGAAGCGCATGACCCGTAATGGTGCTCTGGCCGGTATTCTGGTCGGTGGTATTACTGTCGTGGTTTGGAAGCAACTGTCCGGCGGTATCTTCGATATCTATGAAATCGTACCAGGCTTTATCCTGGCCTGGATCGCCATCTACGCGGTAAGCCTGGCTAGCCCTGAACCATCTCAGGAGATTCAGAACGAATTTGACCAGGTGGTGAATCGTTAAAAGCCGCCCTGCGTCGCTCACTCTCTAAAAGCACTCTTTGTCGCAGAGAAGCCCGGCAACCTGTTGTTGCCCCATTTTCAACATCTCGAAATACTCTCATCAGCTTAGCCACGGTTTATACCGTGGCTTTTTTATGCCTGAAGTTATTTGGTGCGCATAAAATCACATGATGAGCACTGAAAGAGGAGCCAATTCTGAGTTACAATCAAAAATGTCTTTATAAAGACACTCTGGAAAAGTGCTGAGAGCGTATCAGCAACCTAGAATTAGATTAACTGGATGTATTCATGGCGGTCACCTCTCAAGCAGCTTCAAACAGTCAGAGCCAAAAGGGACTCTCCTACTGGCGCAAACAGTTGTTACAGGTGTCACTACCCGCCCTGGCAAAAACGGGCAAACACCTGAACCGGCTATTGCAAAAACCTGACTGCGCCCTCAGAGATCTTGAAAAAGTGATTGCGGAGGACCCTGTACTGGCTTTTCAGATCCTGGCCCACGCGAATAAACTTAGCACAAGCCCGGACAACGACGTCTCCTCCCTCCCCCATGCAATGTCTCTAATGGGGATGGACAAATTACGTCCGGTACTGAAAAATATGAAGTACATCCAATTTAATCCCTCCAAAATAGCCCATAATGCTTTTCTACAAGCGTTGCATACCAGCTTGCATGCAGCTAGCCTGGCACACGCCTGGGCTGAGAAAAAAATTCCGGGCAGCGGTGAAGCAAATTACTGGATCACTCTGCGCTTAAGCTCTGTCTATTGGTATTTATCGCTGGCCTCACCCAAGAGCTACCACGCCATTGAACTAAGAGTACAAACGGGTGAGAGCCGGAGTCATGTAGAGCACGATATTCTGGGCTGCACCTGCCAGGAGTTAACCCAGTCACTGCTACCATACTGGCGCCTGAGCAAGTTCACGTCCGATAACTTAACTCGTTTGCTGGTTCCCGATCCCAAAATGCTGGCTCAGATAGGCCGCTGTGCCTGGATTGATAGCGTAGCCCCTGAAACGCCAAAAGATCAGGGCATCTATATGCAAACCCCTTGGTTTGGTGCTGTATTGGCCCATTCTTTAGCACTGAATAGCTCTGTCAGCTGGTATAGCATCCAGACTCAGAGAACGCTTAAAATTGTTTCCGCTTATCTGCGCCAGCCCCTGGAAGAGGTCATTGTACAAGTACATAAAGATGCTGTGCGCTTTACCAAAACCCATACTTTGAAAGGTGTTTGGACGCCCGCTATTAAACTACTCCATCCACCACTACCAAGACGCTCTGTAAATCACACGACCCAACCTGAAAAAACAGCTGCGTCGGCAAGCGTGAAACGAAAGAAAGATCTATCCAGCGATACCCGTCAAAAAGCGGTCTTAAAGCCAGTGCGGGCAGAACATGCCAAGCTGCAACCTGTGAAGGCAGACCAAAAATCTGGATCAGTAGAAAAAACCAAGACTTCTGCTGCTCCATCAGAGCTAAAGTCGTTAGAAGAAGTGCAAACCACTCTGTTTAAACTCTTCTATCTTCAAACAGTAAAAGAGCATCAGGTATTTTCTATTCACCAGTTAATGGATGGTGCCAGTCAGGTTCTGCACTTTGATTTGGGCCTGACTCGCTGCATTCTGTTTATGAAATCCCGCAGTCAGAAGGGGGCGGTTAAGGGGGTTTACGCCAAAGGCTTTGCTGATAACAGCCCATTTGCCAAAATGGAGCTTGATGCCAGCATAGAACACTTGCTGGGCAAGTTGATGCATAAACCTTCCGCTGTTTGGGCTAGCCCGGACAAGATAAATAAGTTTGCTAAAGAACTGCCGGATACCCTATGGCAGGCGCTGGAAAATCCACGGGAGTTTATGTTGGCAACCGTCTCTGTGCGTGGCAAGCCCACCGGTATTCTGTATGCTGATAACTTAGGCAGTGATAAAGTGATGACCAACAGCTATTACAGCACCTTCCGCAGCGTGTCACAGGCCATCAATCATGGACTGGGGACGCTTGCCAGCCAAAAAGAAGCTCAACAGAAAAGAAGTAGATAGGCTAAAGGCAAGCCCTATGCAAAGTGAATGAATACGTAGGCGATAATGGAAAAGATTAAGAGGCCAAACATCTACATATAAAAATAGAAACAGGCCTTGGTACCAAAAAAGACCATGACTACCTTTAGAAAAGCTAAATCAGCTTTCTTTTCAGGGTTAGCTGAATTTCCTGGAAGTCATTTGTCGGCATGGGGCGCTCTATATATAAAGTAAAGTGCTCCAGGTCCCAGCTCCCAGTTTCACCTTCCCTCAATTGTAAGCCTATTGATACAGGCAACGCCCGACCTGTAATGGGTAACGACAAACTATTACCAAAACGAATTAACTCATTGATCGCCTGTTGTGGGTCATTGTGTCCCTGAAGCAGGGATAAACGCATCTCATCCACTTGATTAGCTGAACCAAAAGCACTGTATCGAATAGCATGCTGTCTCTGTACACCAAAGTAACGCACCCCGCTCATACAAGCCATACGCCCACTTGATACGGGTTGATATTGCTCTGCCCCCAGATAAAGATGACTGAGATAGCGGCATTCTTTCGGTAAATAAGCACTCTGACTCTTTTCAGTCAATGCAGCTGCTGTACTGCTTAACAGAAAGGTCTGCGCCAAAAACCATGTGATTAACAATAAAACCAGAATGGCCAATAACAGAGGAAAAAATGGCCTGAGCAATAAAAAACTTATTTGGCAACGGGGACAGCTTCCGGGCACTAAACGGGACTGACATTCACGACAGATGCCCTGCTGCTCAAGTGTAAATAACTGGAAAATTTTACCGGTCATCATGGCCTCCTATGCCGAAACCGGTTCTTAGGTAACCATATCCACTTTAGTTTGTCTAATACTTTGGTTTTACAATCCGAAAGTCTAAAGTAGAGACATAATTTAACTTTCTGATATCAAAGGTTTTTCGTTATTTCCCCTTTTTGTCGATACTTTCATCGTTTGTCGACAGTGGTAGATGTAAAATAAACTGCACGCCAGACGAAGCTGGCTGCAAAACGATGCTGCCGCTCAACCGCTTTTCCATCAACTCTCTGGCAATAGCCAAGCCAAGGCCCGTACCTCCTGAACCTCTTCGAGTCGTAAAATAGGGATCAAAAACATGTTCCGCAATCACTTCGGGTATACCTTTGCCATTATCCCTATATATGATCTGTAACTGCCCATCCTGTTTTTGACAAACAATCTTTATCTTCCCTTGTTCGGCAAGACTGTTTTCTTCCGCAAAGCCATGACGCACACTGTTAATGAGTAAGTTGTTAAATACCTGAGTCAAAGCACCCGCATCGCTGGTTAATTTCAGTTCTGCATCACACACCAATTCAACCTTATCAACATAACGCTTGGTTTCATGACGCAGGCTATTAATGATATCAACCAACAGCTCATGTAACTTAAATTCTCTGATCTCTATCAGCGCCTGATTGGCCGCAACGGCTTTAAAACTATGGATTAACCGGGCTGCCCGCTGAAGATTATTTCTCAGTAAACCCGTTACTTCATGGCACGAGTCAAAATAATCTCTCAATAATTGCTCTGTCAGCTCACCAGACTGGAACTGCTCATCGACCTCTTTCAGCTCATCAATTAAAAAACTTAAGCTGGTAACACATACCCCCAAAGGCGTATTCACCTCATGAGTAACTCCAGGTACCAAGGCGCCAATAGAAGCCAGACCTTCCTGTTCCACTAACTGCTCGTGTAAGCGGGTAATCTCCTCCTGTAGAGCGTGGATCTGTGCCTCTTGGTCAGTCATCGAACACCTCTGCAGTTCTTCGCCTCTGTTTTCCTTGCGTCGTTCCTAACAGGTGGGAACAAGCAAGCGGGAACAGGCCTGTTTATTAGCTGGCCAGAATCTCTTCTACTCTTGCCTCGTTAACCACTAAAACACCCACTAGACGAGAGTCAAACTTTTGACCTGATTTTTGTTTAATCCAAGCCAAAGCATCTTTTAAAGAGTAAGCAGAACGATCAGCTCTGTCGCGACACATCGCAGCCAAACAATCAGCCAGTGCTGTAATACGCCCAGCGATATGAATCTGTTCACCACTAATCTGTTGAGGGTAACCACTACCATCCCAGGCTTCATGATGCTGTTGAGCAATTATCGCAGCCAATTGCATTACCTGATCATCTGAGCGACTCAGCAGCTCATAACCCAACTGACAATGCTGTTCCATCTGCTCTCTTTCTTCATTGGAGTACGCTCCCTGATGATGGATAAGCGATTCGGGCAGGGCTGCATTACCTGTATCCCGCAAAGGGGCTGCCATACGAATCAACTCAACTTCAAATTCGTTAAGTCCATACTCACCCGCAATCAAAGCCGCTATATCAGCTACCTTGCGCACATGTTCACTGGCACTGACGGAGTGCGTTTCTATCGCTCCAGATAGCAGATGTAACAAGCTTTTCTGAGATAGTTTGGCTTTTTCCGTTAACAGCAAACTATCATAGGTATTGGCCACATTATCTGCATACATTTCCAACATCTGGCGATCCACCAGCGGAATCTCCCGCTCTGTTTTCACATACAGAAAGCTTTCACTGCCCCTGGCGGTAAGGTAGAAGCCAATAAAATAATCATCACCATAATGACAGCGACGCATATCGAGCGCTTCACCAAAGGCTGAAGCAATACGTGGATCGACTACAGAAAAATCATCGTTATCCAATAATTCCTGCAATTGTCCCGTAGCAGCCATCACCTTAAAGTTACCGGCATTCTGGACTGAAAAAGTGCTCAGTGAATGACAGAATACGGCATCTTGCGGTAAACCCAATAGATTAAGAATCTGCCCGAGAATAGCCGAAGCAAACTGTTTTAAGGAATCTGGATCATGAACGCTTGTGATTGCCTGAATGACCCGATTCAGGCCACCCCGACTCTCATTGATCATGCAGATATCACGGTAGGAACGCAAAGCTGAATAAAACAGTGTTACCAGCTTAGTTTTTGTTAATTCGGTTTTATCTTTATAGTCGTTAATATCGTAGTTACGGATGACGTCATCTTCCGGCGCCTGGCCTGGTTGACCTGTACGTAATACAATCCTAGTAATATTGTTGTGCAGCTCCTGACGGATATAACGAGCCACATCTAAGCCGGCGTCGTCTTCTTCCATCACTACATCCAGCAGAATCAGAGCCACATCGTCCTCTTCTGCAATCATATCCTTGGCTTCACGGCCACTGAAAGCACTCAGGAACTTCACTGGACGGTCATCAAAACTAAAGCCCGACATCACCATTTTAGTCACCTGATGCACTGCCGGATCATCATCTACGATCATCACTTTCCAAGGCTTTTCGGCAACGGGGCTATCAAGCTGCTTCCCTATTGCATCCTCACTGGCAAACAAAAAACTGTCACTCATCTCCCTGCCTCCCACATGAGTCCTGCATCTCGAATGGTAAAACGCGACGTAACAACATAAATTTATGCTGCCTTTTCAATTAAAGATAGACCGAAACTCACAACATCGTGAATTCCCTTTATCTTTCAAGATAAATGACATGCCCGATAAACACAATTACATCATAGTGTCTTGTGCCGGAAGAGGGAGAGAGGGAGAGAGGGAGAGATCAAATCGTTACTGAGTTCAAGAGGGCCTTTAAGATTCTTAGTATACGGTCATTAATTTCAGAACAAGCATATCAGACAGCCAGGAACAATACAGGCTACCGCCAATAAGCATGGTGAAGATTCAGCCGCCACTTCCAGTACTCCTACTTAATGACCGCTGAATCACAGGAAGCCGTTAACTGAGCAAACTATTCAGTTCCTGACGCAAACGAGGGTCCAGCAAAGTAGCGGTTTGCGGTAGCCATAGTTTACGTAACATCAGACTACGCACCATTTCATGAGAACTGATAGGCTGAGTCCAGTGACTACCTTTAAAACCGTTCAAATCATCACAGTCTCTGGCATACCAGTCGATGTAATCGGCCCAGAAACTGGGCATAAAGCGACGCAACGGGCGACCGGTTTCATCCGCCAGCAACTCCGCCAGCTTAAAACTGGCCTGCTCAACATCTCCAAAGTGAATATGAGGCACATAATGAGGGATCAGTTTTAACAGATGAATTGCCAGGTCAGGGTAATGTAACGGCGTCCATATCAACATCAGATGATCAGGCAGATCTATATCATTAAATACCGCCAGACTTTCAACCGTCATTACCATATACGGCTGCTCACCATCAACATCGGTAATATCATGTACATCCCGTTCGGGGATTGCCACATGGGACAGCATTTGCTGCAATGGGCCCAGGCGAATGGGCTTATTCAGCTTACGATTGAGCTGCATATTCATACTGCCACGAATACGCAGCTCAATATCCTGACTGATGCGGAACTCAGGCAGATGCGTTTTCTGTTCAGCGTTCACCTCTGCTTCAGGGTCACCACCGTACAGAGTGTTATAACTTTCCTGATTGATCCACACCGGCAGATCAAAGCGGGTATTGTTCTGCAAGAACTCATACCGCAGCAGGAAGTCGTCCTCTTGCTCCGGCGTCATCTGCTGCCTGGCCTGAGCCCGACCACTCCAATCAGGGTAGAATGCATCCAGCAGCTTAGGCAATGTGCCCTGGCCACGGGAAGTCAATGAATAACCTCCCTGACCATCACTGGCCAAACAGCCCTGCAACTCAAGCAAAGCAATCAGACTGGCAGTTTGATTACTCCGGGATATGCGGCCAGACTGATACAGATCCAAAGCGGCGTTCTGTACCTGAGGGTCCTGCCAGTCTACTTTCATTTCTACAGGCTGATGACTCATCTGAAAACCTCAACTCCCCGGACAAAAAACAGCATCATACCGGAAAGCCCACCCCAGAACATCGTTTGCCCGGTAAGATTCAGGCACTTTTTGCCACTGTGTGATTAGTCAATATTCTCTCAGGTATAGCTACAGGTCTCAGCTGAGCCAGTAAGTCATCGGCAATTTTCTGGAAGTGTGATTTCTCGCCAGTAGCACGAGCCAGTAACATACCGCCCTGTAACGACGCCAGCAATACACGGGAATGAGACGTTGCGCCACCATGGCACACCAACTCACGCTTGTTGTGGCCATTTTCCAATGTCTGCCCCAGCCAGCCTTCTGTCTCATCAACAAAACGCTGCAGATGTGTACGGGCTCCTTGTGGCAGAGCCTCAACCTCAGCGGATAACATCGCTACCGGACACATTTTTTCTTTGTCTTTTACAATACGGGAGAAAACGCGGGTCAGCTCCTGAATGCGACGCAAACTGCAATCGTATTTCTGGTCCAGCTGATGCAAACGTTCAATAAACTGATTAACGTAACGCTCACATAAGCGGATCACCAGATCACCTTTGGATGGGAAATGATAGTGAATACTGGCTTTACGAATTTTGACCCGCTCGGCTATATCCTGATAGCTGAAACCGTTGTAACCATTACGCTGAAGCAGGTCTTGGGCAACATCCAATATTCGTTCAGCGGTCGATGAGTTATTATTTTTGTTCATCTCAACCCTCCCGTACAGCTTTGCACAGGCTAAAATCGTTTAATTGTGTTGTTATTATTTGGTCTGATTTTTATCAGCCCTAAAAGCTGCGCTCAATGTTAGCACTATTTATTCTCAGGGATAACTGCGACTAAGGCCTTAAGAAATACAAGGTCTTAGTGACCATATGTCTCTGGGATTGATTGATTAACTACAACCCTGGCTCTTCTTCATTGCTTATTCCCCAATATCACCCTGAATCGTTGCCAATACACGACGACTACCACCGTGTTCTCTATGCTCTCCCAGATAAATTCCCTGCCAGGTGCCCAGCGCTAAGCGACCGTTTTGAATCGGGAGCATCACGCTAGCACCTAATAAGCTGCTTTTGATATGGGCTGGCATATCATCACTGCCTTCCAGAGTATGACGATAGTAAGAGGCATTCTCCGGCACAAACTGATTAAAGTGGCTTTCAAAATCCTGACGCACCGTCGGATCTGCATTTTCATTGAGGGTCAGTGATGCCGAGGTGTGCTGAATGAAAAGCTGTAGTAAACCGCAACGATAACGACATAACTCGGGTAACTGTTGCTCAACCTCATCTGTAACCAGATGAAAGCCCCGCTTTCTCGCCTTTAGCTGCAACTGTTTCTGAAACCACATAGCATTTACATCTCCCGCTTTAAGTTCAATATATTCACGTTGTCACCAATTGATCACTTAATACACCATCTAATCTCTCATCACCCCTGAGCTAAACATTGCTCTAATCGGGCTAACACCTCCATTACCTGAGGCGCTTTAATGCCATTCATCCGGAAATACTCTTCTGCCAAAGGTGTAATACTGGCATTAGTTGGCAGGTTTACTTTGGCATCCAAAAGAGCCTGCATACGCGCAATAAAAACAAATTGCAGCCACTGCACAAAGTTCATCGTGTCGATGCAAAATGGTTCGGTGCTATTAAATGCCTCCACAGGGGGTAGCTCCGATAGCCACAACCGTTCCTGTTGCAGCGCAATTATTAACTGCTCCAATAATTGCTGTACCTGAATAGACTGACTCACAAATCCCCCATAAAAATAAATCCAATATGCTGATATCATTCTTAATACAGCAAGAACTCAATTTCGCCGACAGCCACTCATCTGATCAGTGGCTGATGCCAGAGTAAGGTCAACAACAGTAACACAATCGGCGACCATGACTTAAAAGGATGCCTCATTTGGAAAGTGCTAACTATTTTAACCAGGTCATGATTATCTTAAGTGGCTCAGTAGTCTCTACAGCCCTGCTGCGCCGTTTTCGTTTGCCCCCTGTGCTAGGCTATCTGATCGTCGGTTTGCTAATTGGTCCCTTTGTCTTTCAGCTGATCCCCAACCCGGATGACCTGCATTTCCTATCTGAATTCGGTCTGGTTTTCCTGCTTTTCTCACTGGGCCTTGAATTCTCTCTGGCCAAGATGAGTGCTTTGCGTAAAACCGTGTTTGGCCTGGGCAGTGCTCAAGTGGTGCTTTGCAGTCTGTTTTTCTGGTCGATTCTGCATTTTGCCTTTGGCTTAAGTTCAGAAGCTTCGTTGATTATTGCTGGGGCTCTGGGGTTATCCTCCACTGCTATTGTGACTCAAGAGCTGACACGCTGGAACGAGCTCAACAGCGTACATGGTTACTCAGCGATCGGTATTCTGCTGTTTCAGGATCTGGCAGCCGTCGTCTTTCTGATTGTTATTCCAGCTTTGGCTGGGACCAGTGATAATAGTTTTTCATTCGCAATTGGTTTGATGCTATTGAAAGGCATCGCCCTGTTTGCTGCCATGCTTGCCGTCGGCAAATGGCTAATGCCTTTTATGTTCCATGAGATCAGCAAAACCCGCTCCGAAGAGCTGTTTGTGATGACCGTTCTGCTGGTTGTACTGACAGCGGCCTGGATCACCCATGCCATTGGTCTGTCTATGGCTCTGGGGGCCTTTATCGCCGGTATGATGCTGGGCGAGAGCCACTTTAAACATCAGATCGAAGCAGATATCCGCCCTTTCCGGGATATCCTGTTAGGCCTGTTTTTTGTCACCGTCGGGATGCAGCTTGACCCTGAAGCTCTGATTACAAATCTACACTGGGTGCTGCTGGCCAGTATCGGCCTGATTATCAGTAAAACACTGATGATCAGTGTTCTCGCTCATCTACTGGGTAAGGATAAGCCGTCAGCATTAAGAACCGGTTTGGTATTAGCGCAGGGCGGTGAATTTGGCTTTGCACTGCTAACTCTGGCAATGGCTAATAGCCTGCTGGACCCGGCTATATCCAGTTTTATTGTGGCAATTATTGTGGTCAGTATTGCCGTTACCCCGTTCCTGATTCGTTTCAATGGCCATATTAGTCTCCACTTCTACCCCGACAAGCCCTATGAAGAGACCATGCCTCATACCTCTGATGAGCTGGCAGAAGCCACCTCTGAGCTAAAGAATCATATTATCGTTTGTGGTTTTGGCCGCGTGGGACAGACAATTACTCGCTTTATGCGCAAGGAAGACCTGCCAATACTGGCACTGGATAATGACCCGATCCGGGTACAGGAAGCGGCCGGTGGTGGTGAAAATATTTTCTATGGCGATAGCAGCAGCCGGAAGATACTTGATGCGGCAGGCTTAAGCCGTGCCAGCCTGGTTGTGGTCACGGTTAACAAATACGAACAATCCCTAAAGATTGTGCATAGCGTACGCTCAATAAGCAGCAGCGTACCTATCGTGGTGCGCACTCAGGATGACAGTCGCCTGGAAGACTTGAAACAGGCAGGTGCAACCGAGGTCGTGCCCGAAGCATTGGAAGGTAGCCTGATGCTGGTGACACATGTCATGTCCCAGATGCATATCCCTTTCCGCCGTATCGCCCGCATGGTGCAACAGGCCCGAGAAGAGCGCTATCAGCTACTACATGGCTATTTCCACGGTGGACATTCCCAGCTATTGGATAGAGAAGGAAATCCTCTGCTCCGACTGCACCCCGTTCATATCAGTGATAATTGCTACGCTAATGGCAAACAAATTAATGACCTCAGACTGTCTCAGTGCCGGGTCAAGATTGTTAATGTACAACGCAAAGATGATGTGATTGAGCACCCTGATGATGAATTCATCCTCAAAAGCGGTGATACCATTACTCTGCAGGGTTTGGCAGATCATATCGAACAGGCAGAGTCCCGCCTCTATGGAGGCTAGGGACAGCGACGTGAGCCGTGTCGATAACCCTTGACCAGACAGACACAATAGATCAAACGATTAAAATCTTTTTTTTGTCTGGGAGGCTGAGATAAACTCAGGGTTATGATTTACACTTTGGATAAATGACGGTCTTGGCCCTACATTTTAGATACTGATGAAAATATAAGCACAGTAGAGCCAAATATCCTGTATTAAGCGCGAACGTCCTTTGGAGAGACAACAATGTTATTTCAGAACGTACAAAACTATTACGAGAAGCTGGTTCTGGAAGCACTGGCTGAAAAGGGCTTTATGTCGGGCTATGAGCAAGGCTACGTGGAAGATATCGCCTGTGTTGCATTGAACAGGCTGCCCAATCAATATATCCGGTTTGAAGTGGATATGGGTTTTTTCCTGTCCAGCGAAGATCACATGCTGATGCGTAAACAGGTCAACGAAGCATTGGATGAAGCAATACACTTTATCAACAGCAAGATTGCTCAATCCAATAACGCCTCCTGAGCGATTGCCCCCAAGGCCTTCTGGGTTCAGAGCCGGTCGACTAAACCGACATTTTTCTGCAATACAGGAGAGTGTCGTGGCAGATGTAGACCTAAGGCTGAAGGGCACACCTCAAAGCGTACGCATTGCCCCGAAATAGGCTCACCATCCAGATTAATATTCAGTAGCTGCCGGGCCCGGATCTCCAACCAGGGCACACGTTTGGTCACCATGGCATGTTGCAACGCCGTACCGCCATCCAACATCAAATACTGCACGGTTTCTGCCAGTGAGCGTTGGTCATCCTGCGGCAGAATACTCAGATCCAGCAAACCATCATCCAGGCAGGCATCGGGGCATAACTCATGACCACCACCGGCCTGTCGCCCATTCCCCACGCCCAACACCATAAACGCACCCTGCCAGTGAAAATCCGGCGCTTTGACTTCCCCTTCCACCGCCGAAATACTGGTAAATTGCGTCATCCCGGTTAAAAAATAGGCTACGCCACCTAAAGCCCTTTTCAACTCTTCAGGGGTTGAGGTTGTGATTTGAGTACCAAACCCCCCCGTTGCCATATTGATAAAATAGCGCGAGTCTGCTTTAGCCAGATCGATAGGTACGGCAGGTAACTCAGCAATCAGCAACAAGGCTTCCAGTGGAGCAAGAGGAATACGACAAGCATGGGCAAAATCATTAGCCGTTCCCAGAGGAATCACCCCCAATGAAGGCATACGCAGTCGATTATCAGCCGCCATCAGACCATTAACGACCTCATTTAAAGTACCATCGCCACCAGCGGCCACTACGGTGTCCACACCCAATTGGCGAGCCTCACGGGCCAGGCGGCGGGCATCGCCCTCTTCCCAGGTGACCCGCACATCAATTTTGCACCGCTCACTGCGCAATAACCTGACCGCATCGCGTACCGCGATATTTTGCGCTTCTTTACCATGCAGAATAATACGGATATGTCGGATTGCACTGGACACAGCTATTTTAGCCACGGTTCCACCTCAGAGTCACATCAGCCAACTGTGTATAAGACTACGTGATAATGGTAAAACTTGAAAAGGAAAAACCTGTGGATAACTCTTGAATAAGCTGGGACTTTAATGGGATTTATCTGTGAACTCCCAGATCGGCTTCTCTAGATAAACCTAGAGCACGAGTAATGGCTATAGCCAAAAGCAACCAAATACTGTATATAAAAACACATAAAATCGCTTATTTTTTCAACTGTTAGCTACTTATTTTTAACTCAATTATATTTGAGCGTTTAGCGCCCATCTGACATTGTGAACAACTTTAACTATACACAGTTATACTGCAAAGCATTGTGGATAATATTTGGACAAGTATCCAAGACAACCCATTCATGGCTTTCCGGCATCAGTGATCAAAAAATAAACAATCACAAAAAAACGACGATAATCCTCCAAACAGGCACTAGAGAAATAGCAATAAAACCGCTAATCTCACTCGCTTATTTATTTACCTGATGGGAACAACAGGAAGACTTATGTCTGACATCATCACTCTGACCGACTTTTTAAACAAAACCGGCGCTAATATCCGCGTCTTTGATATGGGACGCAGAGTTTCTGTGGTGTCACCACAAACTTTTTCCAAATTTGAGCAATGTGAAATCCCTTACGCCCAGCCATATATGTATCACGCTAAGCTGGGGATTCTGTTCTGGTATCCACAGGCACCGGAGAAGCACTTTATCTGGTTCCTGCAATTTCCTCTGGATGAACAGGGTTTTATTATTCAAGCGGCCCGTGACGACTTCCTGAAGCGTCTGCTGGAAACCATAGGTCAAAATGCTCAGGGTCAGGCGAAAGAGGAAGCTATGGGCGAAGAAGCGGATCAGGCCCCAAACCTGATGAAAGATAACCCGCTGGCCTTTACCCCTGATCAGGAACGCCTGGCGGTCTTCAATGCTAAAGCCAAACTGGCGCTGGGCCAACCAGCATCTCAGTACCATGACCAGGCGGAAGAGTACTTTACCGGTCAACGTGATAATGATGATTGGGAAGATATCGGTCTGCAGGGCATTGCTGACTTTACCACCCGTCTGGAAAAGCAGGACAACGCACAACCGCTGGCCCAACATATTCACCAGTTCCCGGATATTCCTTACAGCGCCCTGTGCCGCTGTCTGGAGAATGAATCCCTGGACCACAAGCTGACCAGCGCTATTCTGCAACGGGCCCTACCTCTGGCCGATGATGCAGAAGGTGATAGCCTGACGCTATCAGCCAGTATCCGGGCCCTAGGTAATAGTCAGGCTCCGGCGATGCGTGCTCAGCTGATTAAAGCTGCACTTGAAGGGCCTCACGGGCAGAATATTGAAGTACTGACAGTTATTGCAGCCCGGGCCTGGGAAGCTCTGGAAGACCCGGAACTGCTGAAGCTGTATCTGGAGAAGCTGGCAACGAGTCCAGCGGGTGAAGAAGCCTTTATCAAAATCGTACGCGACCTGATCTTTGTACCGGGTCTGCGTACCCTGATTATCGCGCAGTTCCGTAATCCGGATCGTAGCGAAGCATTAGGCAATGCCATTGGTATGCTGATGAACACCAATGTGTCTTAAGCGACATAAATTATCGGTTTTTTACTCCAATACCGATAAAACTGTTCAATATTGATCCTCTGTTTCAGTAACGCTCAAAAATAAAGCCCGGTAGATCTCACCATCTATCGGGCTTTACTTTTGATGAATTGACAAAACACTTGTTCAAAGCACTACTTTTGCCTTTATAACCCTACAGTTACCTTCAAACACAGCAGATCTGAAAAAGTAACAATTTTGCTGTAACACAGCCACAAGAGCCAAAATGTTGCCAATAGGATTAACCGGCTAAAATCGGTGGCAGCTGCCACTGTAAAATCAAGCTGATCAATAACACCAGATACGCGCCACCAATTAACGGGCTACGCTTTAACAGGAAGCCTAAACCCGCCAATACCACAAATGCCAACCAGCAAACCCCCTGCACAAATGCGGTCCAGCCATAGGTTGCCAACGTTTGGCCTGTCTGCCATACGCCCGGTTGGATGTTACTGAGCGTCATGGCCGTAGCACTTTGCTCTGACCAAACCTGCCACCACTCCTGCAGCGAGAACAGCGCCAAAGGAAAAATAAAGAATGCCGGTAACATCAGCACAAATAGGCTATAACTGGAGTACCCTTTTGAGATGGACCTTTCTTCTACATCCTCAGAGCATTTATTCATAGACGCTTGTAAAGACATCTGACCTCCTCCTGTTTCACCTGCTGAACTTATCCCTCTGGAAAAGCTCGAAATTTAACGACCTGACATCATATGTTCGGCTTTAAGGCCAGATAGCATAGAGGTGTAAGATGACAGGTAGATGATCATTAGCAATCAATTAGATTTCACCTCTGCTACTGAAAAAGCAAAAGTTGTACCAAAAAATCAACATTTAAATCAGGCATAGCCGACACGTATTTTTCAGGCCATAATGTGGTCACAAAGCTGCACTTCAGAGGAACCGATATGCTGCTAAATGAAGCTCAAGCTGCTTTATCTGATTTAATTGAAGCACTACATGAATCACTGGATGACTATCAGGATAATTTGCAGCGCCTGCACCATTCTGAGATCGCACAGGAATTTAATGGTGCAATGAACCATAGAAGCCAGCTGGTTGAACAGCTGGAACAGGATGCCCGCCACCAGCTGAATCTTCGTCCTCGGGCCGCCGATACTGAGCGGGAAGACTTTCACCATATCTGGAGTAAGATTAAAAGCCTGGTAATGGATGAACAGCATATTCTGTTGCAGGAACGAGCCGAACAGGAACGTCAGTTATTGGCTTTTACAGCCCGCTGTCAAAGTTATGACTATCCTGAAAGTATCAGCCAGCAACTGGATCAGCTGCATGACCACCTGACCGATCAGCTCAAGCAGATTAAACAGTTCCAGAAAAGCACTTAATTCTGAGGCAAGCCCCGCTTGCCTCAGCGTAATCGCGGGGGAAGCGCCATGACACTCTTCGCCATCAGCATTCTGATCACGATCTTCCTATTTACGCTACTCAACAGTCTGCGTTTTAAGTCGGCGTTAAAGACCTTGCTGTTTCGTATTCGTCAGCAGGACCCGGGTTGGTATGAACGCATTGATGGCGACCACTTCTTTTCCGGTCCGGCCAATGATAGTAAACAGCTCAGCCTGTTTAACTATATCGCCCTGAATCGTTTCGAAAACCACCCCGATCCCATTATTGTGCAGAAGTGCCGTCGATTACAGACACTATTTAAGCGCTGTATGCGCTGCCTGGCTCTACTCTTTTCCTATATCTGCTTACTGCTGATCTATGTGGGTAGCCACTGACTGATAACCCACGATAAACAGAAAATTGTGCTGGCAAGTTAAATGTGTTTTTTGGAGACATTTTACAACCGCCAAAACAGCGTGATGTGATAGAGTAAACGGCCACGCAATCTTTTTAGATATGAGAGAGTTATATGGATGTAAAAGACCAGTTCTGTATCGCCCGCCAGGCTATCTGTGATCAATACTTACAGGTCCGGGCATATGAACTGCTGTATCGAGCCTCTCACCAAGCCGATCATGCGGAAATTATGGATCCACATGAAGCCACCGCACGGGTTACTGCTCTGGCGCTGCTGGATTATGGCGTGGATAAGATTGCACCTAATCAGCAAATTTATATTAATCTGAGCAGCCACTGGATTAAACATAGTGAGTTGCTGCCAGTCACCCGCATTAAAGACCGAGTTGTACTGCAGGTACCATCCAACATACAGATTGACGACCACCTGATCGCATCATTACGCAAAATTCGGCAAAAGGGCTTTCAGATAGCACTGGATGATTACTGTGCTGCCGATCCCAGACACTGCCTGCTAGCGGATGTGGATATCGTTATCGTAGAAGTTAAAGACCAGTCGTTACAGGTTCTGGAACAGATACTGGAAGAACTGAGCCAATACCCCGTAAAAACTATTGCGGTAAAGATTGAAAACTGGACCCAATTTAATCAGCTTAAAGTTCTGGGTTTTGATTTATACCAGGGATACTTCCTATCTCGCCCGGAAACCCTGGAGCAGACCAAGCATAGTAATAACCGTCTGGTAATGACGCGCCTGCTCACTATGCTGCTGGATGATAGAAGCAGTATTGATCAGATTGAAAACCTGATTACCCAGGAGCCCTCTCTGTCTTACCGACTGATCAAGTTTATTAACTCACCGGTTTACAGATTGCCTAACCGTATCGACAGCCTGCATCAGGCCATTGTTTATATGGGCATGGAAACCCTGCGTACCCTGGTCTCAATTCTGGTCTGGTCCCGTAACAGTCATAAAGCCTATGCCGTTTTACCTCTGCTGCTAACCCGCGCCAAAGCCTGTGAGCTGATCGCCAAGCAGCAAGGCTTTGCTCCAGCGGATCGCTACTTTACCCTCGGCTTTTTATCCCTGCTGGATGTGGCTCTGGATCAACCGCTGGATAGTCTGATCGCAGAGATGTCTCTCTCTACAGAAATGGAACAGGCTCTACTGGAAGACAAAGGCCCTGCCGCCAGCCTACTAAACCTGATTCGCCTATGGGAACGCGCCGATTGGGAACTGCTGCAAAACCACCCGATGTATGATTCCCAAACGACACCTCAGTTGATGCTACAGGCATTGGAGTGGGCCAATAATACCGAGCAGGCTGTTAGGGATAGCGAGTAGCCTCAAAAATTTGCAATAACTGATAAAGTGTTTGCCATAATCCTGAAGCTCTCAGCTAACCGACTGTTAGTATTAAGTCATATTAGGATAAAGCCAGGCTAAATCTTAAAGCGCCCAACCAGACTGTGCATATTTTGTGATAGCTGATGTAACTTTTGAGAGCGCTCCAAACGCTGATCCGCATCATCAGCCATCTGAGCTGCAATCTGATTGATCATTGCCGTATTGTCTGTGATGCCTGCCGTCACTGAGCTTTGCTCCTCCGTTGCCGTAGCTATCTGAGCGGCCATATCGCGGATATGATTGACCGATTCTGTGATCTGGCCCAGGCTTTCATCGGCCTGAACAGCCTGCTCCACCGTGCTATCCGCCATATCCCGGCTTTTCTGCATAATGCCGACCGCTTGCTGCGTAGTACTTTGCAACTCGGTAATCATCTGTTGGATCTCTTCTGTGGACAGTGAGGTTTTGTGTGACAGGTTGCGCACCTCATCGGCCACGACCGCAAAACCACGGCCATGTTCACCCGCTCTCGCAGCCTCAATCGCTGCATTCAACGCCAACAGATTCGTCTGTTCAGCAATACCCTGAATGGTCGTCAGAATGGAGTTAATCTGCTGCGTACGTTCACTTAAGACATCAATCACACCTGCGGCTTCACCGACTTCATCCGCCAGTTGATTAATCACATCACAGGTCTGTTTCACCACCAGCTGCCCTTGACGGCTGGCTTCCACGCATTCGCTGGATGCGCTGGCCGTTTGCTCAGCATTTCTGGCGATCTCTTCTGTAGCAGATGACATCTCCTCCACCGATGTCGCGACCAGAGTGATCTGATCTCTCTGCTGGGCGACTTCTTCATGGGATTCTCTCGCTCGCTTAGCGGTTAGGGCCGATGTACTGTTTAATTGTTCGCTCAGTTTGACAACTTCACTGATAATGTTATGCAGCTTACCAACAAAATCGTTGAAGGCCGAAGACAACTGCCCCACCTCATCATTGGATTGCACCGTGAGCCGTGCGGTTAAATCGCCCTGACCTGCGGATAACTGCTGTAACGCATCCGATACCCGATCAAGCGGACGAGTCATAATACGTGCAAAGAAAGAACCCAAAATCACAAATGCCGCCGTCAGAATCGCAGCCACGACAAAAGTAATCCAGGCCTGCTGATTGGCTGATTGATAAACTTCACTTTCAGGCACCAAGGCCACAAACCGCCAGCCCAGTGCCTCGGAGTGGAACGTCTTACCCAGATAGGCTTCACCATCACGCTCGGTCTTAAATAACCCCTTCTGCTCCTGCCCTAAGGTCTTAAATACCGGTGCATCAACCTCTGAGATCTTTTTAAAATTGTTATCGGGTTTTAATGAGTCCACCAGAATATTGCCATTGTCTTCGATCAATAGCAGATGGCCCCGTTCACCCAACTTAATATTTCTTACGGTTTCTGTGAGCTGTTTGACGGAGACATCCATCGACTGAACACCAATGATCTTCCCCTGCTTATTCTTAATTGTTTTCGCGACGGCCACCAATACCGCATCATCTCCGGCCCAATAATAGGTGATATGAATAATTTTACCGGGAGAAGCCATCGCCTGTTGATACCAGGGCCTTACTCTGGGGTCATAAGGCTCTTTATAAGCGCTGCCCGGCCACTCAATCATAGAACCATCGGTGCGACCGCTATAGACGTAGGACAAACCGGGATAACTTTCTGCGAAGCGGGTGTAAAGCTGATAAACCTCCTTGGTCTGCCCAGTCACTTTATCCCAACCGGCAAAATTGGCATCACCGTTTAAAAAAACCGGAGCGTCGGGAATCAAGTTTTTGACCGAAGGATCTGCAGCGAGAAAATTAATACCAGAATTCAGGTTGTTAAAGAAAAGAGTAAAGGTGCGGTCAATCTGAGTGATCTCACGCTGACTCACCTCCTCAAAATGCTGTAGCGCACTGCTGCGCGCCTCCATCACAAAGAAGGTGGTAATAATCAGGGTTGGCATGACAATAGCCACTGCCAGAATAAGAGCCAGCTTGGTTTTAATTTTCATAGAGGCCTCATCAAACTGCACTGAACCTATCCATATTGGAAAACTTCAGACCAGATCCCTCAGGCCTCACCATCGGCTATCAGTGACTATATATGCCGTGTTTAAGTGAGTTTAGACGGGCTATTCACATTCTGCATAACACTCTGACGAGGTTAAAAATAGATTTCATCCGCTTTTAGTGCCAGGCGCTGAGCGGAGGATTAATCCTCCGGCTCATCGGCCACTTCAACAACACCATCCACAATACGTACCGGATACACATCCACATCTTCATACGCTGGCGGCGCAGTGACTTCACCACTACGCAGACAGAAACGAGCACCATGACGGGGGCAGACAATCTCGCCATCTTCAATACAGCCTCCTTCCAACGAGCCGTTATCGTGAGTGCACAGGTTTTCGATTGCGTGGAACTCACCGTCAACGTTAGCCACTAATAGCTCAACATCATCCTCGGTGGTTACCAGTTGGTATTCGCCATCAGCAATCGCTGCTGCGGCATCAACTTTAATCCAGGCCATATTTCTCTCAGCTAATCTGTTGTTATCAATATTTTAAATTCTGTTATGTATGCCCGCTACGTTATACCAAACAGGATAAGTTGTTGCAGGTCGGAAAATCCGCAAGTCGTTTTCCGACAATAATCAGATACCGAAGTAAATGTCGGATAGCGCTTCGCTTATCCAACCTACTCTGACATCAAGAAACTTATCGATACGGGCATTAGCATCGAAACATACAAAAATAGCTTCCAGACCTGGGAAAGGTATGGAAGCTATTTAAAATTGCGCTAATTCAAGATCTGAAACCACCATTCAGCAATCAGAACATACCGGTTTCCAGCTTGGCATCTTCCGACATCATATCCCGACTCCACGGTGGATCGAAGACGATTTCGGTCAGAACCTTGGATACCTGTGGCGCTCCCAGAATCTTACGACGGGCATCTTCGGCAATCACATCGCCCATACCACAACCCGGCGCGGTCAGGGTCATCTTGATGATGACCACGGTTTCACCGGTCAGGAGTTTGTCGATACGACAACCGTAGACCAGACCCAGATCTACGATATTGACCGGAATTTCCGGGTCATAACAGGTACGCAGCTGCTCCCAGACATACTCTTCCAGCTCTTTCGCTGAAGCAGTTTCTGGCAGACTGGGGCGTGCTTTCGCTTCACCGCCAATGGCATCCAGATTATAGCTTTCGATCAGATACAAACGACTTTCAAAACCGACACTGACACTGCCGCCTTTCGCCTGCATCACAATCACCTCACCGCCTTCCGGCAGGGTGACGGTTTTACCGAACGGGATGGAGATCGCTTCCACATCCCGTTGCAGAATGATTCTATCGTCTTTTTTCATTCACCGGCCCCTTACAGCAGCATATCCCGCGCGCGGTTCATGGCCGCTATAAAGATATCGATCTCTTCTTTGGTGTTGTATAAACCAAAAGAAGCTCGGGCCGTGGCATTGACACCAAAGTGATGCAGCACAGGCATGGCACAGTGGTGACCGGTACGAATGGCGACACCCAGCTGGTCGATCAGTACACCCAGATCCTGAGCGTGAACACCGTCCATAACAAACGAGATCACCCCGGCTTTTTGCTCGGCATTACCGATAATGCGCATACCCGGAATCTCATTCATCTGCTCGGTCGCGTACTTGAGCAGAATATCTTCCCAAGCGGCGATCTTATCCAGACCTGCATTGGTCAACCAGTCACAGGCTACGCCCAGACCGATGCCTTCGGCAATGGCCGGTGTACCCGCTTCAAACTTATGGGGCAGATCCGCAAAGGTGGTTTCTTCAAAGCTAACATGATCAATCATGTCGCCACCGCCCTGCCAGGGTGGCAGTTTTTCCAGCATGGCTTCTTTGCCATACAGGATACCGACACCGGTCGGGCCGTACATTTTATGACCGGAAAAGGCGTAGAAATCACAATCCAGATCCTGCACATCCACTTTTGTGTGCGGCACGGCTTGCGCACCATCCAGCAGCACAGGAATCTCATGCAAGTGTGCCAGCTGAGTGATCTGCTTCACCGGGTTAATGGTACCCAGGGCATTAGAGATATGGGTTACGGAGATCAGTTTGGTTTTATCACTGATCATGGCGTTCAGTGCCGCCATATCCAGCTCACCATCCTCATCCACCGGGATCACTTTCAGGATGATACCCAGCTGGTCACGCAGCAGTTGCCAGGGCACGATATTGGCGTGGTGCTCCATCATGGAGACAATCACTTCATCGCCTTCTGACAGCTGACGACCAAAGGTGTTGGCTACTAAGTTGATCGCTTCCGTGGTACCACGCACAAAGATCACTTCTTTGCTGGAGCGGGCGTTAATAAACTGACGCACCTTCTCGCGGGCCTGTTCGTAAGCATCCGTCGCTTCACCGGACAGATAGTGCACGCCCCGGTGAATATTGGAGTTCAGCTCACGATAGTACTGGTTCATGCTTTCGATCACGGCTTCCGGCTTTTGTACCGTTGCACCATTATCAAAATAAACCAGAGGCTTGCCGTGTACCGTACGGTTCAGCAGTGGGAATTGCTCACGCAGGGCAAGCATCTCCTGCGCCAGTTGTGCTTCACTGTAACCGTGTTTGGGAGCGATCGCGTTCATTACACCAGCCCTTTCAGGTTGAACTTTTCAGGTAAACGGCCAGCAACGGCTTCTTCGATCTGGTCGTGTACTTCCGGGATCTCAATTCGATCAATCACTTCGTTGGCAAAGGCCAGCGTCAACAGACCGCGCGCCATGGCTTCATCAATACCACGGGAACGCAGAGCAAACAGAGCGCTTTCATCCAGCTGACCTGTGGTGCTACCGTGGGAACACTTCACATCATCGGCGTAGATTTCCAGCTCAGGCTTGGTATCGATCTCAGCTTTATCCGACAGCAACAGATTCGCGTTGGATTGATGAGCCTCGATCTTCTGCGCGTTTCTATGCACCACAGCACGACCATTAAAGACGCCACGGGAGCGATCGTTCAGAATGCCCTTGTAGTCTTCGTTACTGTTGGTGTGCGGCGCGTTATGATTCACCAGAGTATGGTTATCCAGATGCTGACGGCCATTACCCAGATACAGACCATCCAGATACACCTCAGCGCCTTCCGCATTCAACTCCACCTGAATATCCTGACGGGCCAGCTTGCCGCCCAGACAGATATTGTGTGAGGTGAAACGGCTGTCACGCTGCTGCTGCACATGCAGACTCGCCACGTGATACTGCTTGGCGCTTTCCTGCTGCAGTTTGTAGTGGGTGATCCGGGCGCCATCGGCCAGATCCACTTCGGTCACCACATTGCTGAAACTGGCGGCTTCTTCTGCACCAGAGTAATGCTCAATTACCGTCGCCTGTGCGTGTACACCGGCTTTGATCAGGATGCGGGGCTGAATCAGTACCGCATTCTCCTGAGCCGTCGACACAAACTGCAGGTAAACCGGCTGTTCCAGTACCGCATTGTTGGCCAGATCGATCAGCACACCATCCTGCCAGCTGGCCAGATTCAGAGCAGTAAAGCCACTGAAGTTGGCCGCAGCCACCTGGCCCAGTACGGTTTTCGCTGCATTGGCGTTGTCTGCCAGCGGCAGTACGTTTACGCCTTTGGGCAGGTCGCCCAGATCAGACAGTTCAGGACTGAACAGACCATCAACAAACACCAAACGTAAACCCTGTACACCCAGTGACTTTTCTGCGACCAGTTCAGCGGCATCAACCTTTTTCGGCAGGCTGAAATCACGTTTAGCCAGTGCTTTAACGTCGGTGTATTTCCAGTTTTCCAGACGGGCGTGAGGCAGACCCTGCGTCGCAAACTGCTCAACCGCACCCTGGCGCAGATCCGTTAACCAACCCGGACCCTCGCTGACCTGCGGCATTACCGCAGACAGCCACTGATCAGTGTATTCACTCAGGCTCATTGAGCAGCCTCCTCGATTACCCAGTCATAACCACGTTTTTCCAGTTCCAGTGCCAGAGACTTATCACCGGATTTGATGATCTTACCGTCGGAAAGTACGTGGATATGGTCTGGTACGATGTAGTCCAAGAGACGCTGATAGTGAGTCACCATCACAATGGAACGACCCGCATCACGCAGACTGTTTACGCCTTCGGACACAACTTTCAGCGCGTCGATATCCAGACCCGAGTCGATCTCATCCAGCAGCGCCAGTTTAGGCTCCAGGGTCAGCATCTGCAGAATCTCATTACGCTTTTTCTCACCACCGGAGAAACCTTCGTTCACTGAACGGTGCAGGAAGCTGTTGTCCATCTTCATAAACTGCAGCTTTTCGCGCACCAGCTTCATAAACTCAGGGGCCTCGATCTCAGGCAGACCCAGGTGCTTACGCTTAGCATTCAGTGCTGCTTTCAGCAGGTAAACGTTTTTCACGCCTGGGATCTCAACCGGATACTGAAAACCTAACAGCATACCGGCACGGGCGCGCTCTTCAATTTCCATCTCCAGAACATTTTCACCTTCAAAAGTGATGCTGCCGGCGGTTACTTCGTAACCATCACGACCTGCAATCACCGCTGACAGCGTCGATTTACCAGCACCGTTCGGGCCCATAATGGCGTGAACTTCACCGGGATTAATGGTCAGGTTCAGGCCTTTCAGAATCTCTTTATCTTCAACGCTAACACGCAGGTCTTTAACTTCTAACATGGTTTAACCTTTTATCTCGGATGGTGCGGCACTATGGGCTTGCGCACCTATCATCAAATCTGAATTCGTTACCTAGCGTTTACAACAGGCTCTATTGCCTAGTGTCATAAACATCAAACTGCCGGGCCGATGTCTGTTTTGCTGTATCAACGAAGCCATGGATGGCGAAGTTCCGGAGCGTTCGAAACAGGAGGTTTCGCGCACCGGATACAGCAAATCAGCACAGCGGCGGTCTCACTAAAACAGGATGAGAGTTAGCCTACCGCACCTTCCAGACTAACGTTCAGCAGGGCTTCAGCCTCTACTGCGAACTCCATCGGCAGTTCTTTAAATACGTCTTTACAGAAGCCGTTTACGATCATGTTCACTGCATCTTCTTCGGAGATACCACGCTGACGGCAGTAGAACAGTTGATCTTCACCAATCTTAGAGGTGGTCGCTTCGTGCTCAACCTGTGCCGTGCTGTTGGCAATTTCCTGATATGGGAAGGTGTGCGCACCACACTGATCACCGATTAATAGGGAATCACACTGAGTAAAGTTACGGGCACCTTTTGCACCCGGCAGTACTTTAACCAGACCACGGTAGGACTGATCAGAACGACCGGCAGAGATACCTTTAGAGATAATCGTCGAACGAGTGCCCTCACCCACATGGATCATCTTGGTGCCGGTATCGGCCTGCTGCATATTGTTCGTCACTGCTACAGAGTAGAATTCACCAACGGAGTTTTTACCCTTCAGTACACAGCTTGGGTATTTCCAGGTCACGGCAGAACCGGTCTCAACCTGAGTCCAACTGATCTTGGAGTTGTCACCACGACACTCGCCACGCTTGGTCACAAAGTTATAGATGCCACCTTTACCCTCTTCATCACCGGGGTACCAGTTCTGAACGGTGGAGTATTTGATATCGGCATTTTCCAGTGCCACCAGCTCTACTACCGCAGCATGCAGCTGGTTTTCATCACGCATTGGCGCGGTACAACCCTCCAGGTAAGACACCTGAGCACCTTCCTCACAAACGATTAGGGTACGTTCGAACTGACCGGTGTTTTCCGCGTTGATACGGAAGTAAGTGGATAGCTCCATCGGGCATTTCACGCCCTTAGGCACGTACACAAAAGAGCCATCGGAGAACACCGCGCAGTTCAGCGCCGCGTAGAAGTTATCGGTTACCGGAACCACGGAACCCAGGTACTTTTTGACCAGTTCCGGATGTTCACGGATCGCTTCAGAGATGGAGCAGAAGATCACCCCGGCTTCACCCAGCTTCTCTTTAAACGTCGTCGTGACCGATACGGAGTCAAACACCATATCCATCGCCACACCGGCCAACGCCGCACGTTCATGCAGAGGAATACCCAGCTTTTCGTAGGTTTCCAGCAGCTTAGGGTCTACTTCATCCAGACTCTTAGGCTTATCTTCAGAGGATTTAGGCGCTGCATAATAGGAGATGGCCTGGAAATCAACTTCAGGGAAATTGACGTGTGCCCACTCTGGGTGCTCCATCTGTTTCCACTGTTCAAACGCCGCTAAGCGCCAGTCCAGCATCCACTGAGGTTCGTCTTTTTTAGCCGAAATAAAACGAATCACGTCTTCATTCAGGCCGGGTGGAACCATTTCCGTTTCAATATCAGTTACGAAACCCTGCTTGTACTCACGACGTACCAGCTGTTCCATCTCTTGACTTGCCATTTCATTCTCCCCATCCGGTAGCCAGGCTACCCGGTTATGGTCTGCTTACTAATCTAATCCGATCGTTTCAGGTAACGCCTGTTTTTCTTCAGTTTTTCGTCTTCAGCTTTAATCTGAAGAGAGCGCTACCAGAGGTATTTCCATCTGTTTCCTTTCCACCGCAGGATTGTCTGCGGGAGGGCCGGAAAACCAGTTCAGTTGTAGCGGTTCTTTTTGCGCCAACTGCACCAGAGTAATACTGCTTAACATCTGCCGGATCACTAAACTGACACGCTGCCAGTTATCCGACACGCCACAGGTTGCCTGCAGATCGCACAAGGTATCTTCCTGACTGCATTCGGTCATACCGAAAGGGCCTTCAATGGCATCGATAATATCGCTGGCGGTAATCTGTTGCGGTGCCCGAGCTAGACCATATCCGCCCTGTGCGCCACGATGAGAGATTAACAATCCACTCTTTTGCAGCATTTTCAGGGTCTTACTGACCGTTGGCTTGGGTATCTGCACCTGATCGGCAATATCTGAGGCGGTAAACAGCTGATCAGGTGTTCTGGCTATATGGGCCATGACGACAGCCGCATAATCGGTCAGTTTACTCAGTTTCAGCATTGTTCAACCTGCGTTCGTTATAGAAGACCATTTTAGTCCCATTTAACTTCGAACAAAACCCTTATACCTGACTTTTTTACTTAGTTTTTACAGATTTTGGCACAATACCGACATGTTTGATGCGGTTACTCGCCTGTTTAAAGGAGTTAATTGCAAATCATTCTCAGGTACAGTTTTAAAGCCATAGGTTTGCTAGGTCTTTTTTGTGCAATTGCAAAACTAAAAAGCCGATATTTTCAGTGCCATAACACTGAAAATATCGGCTAGATTTTTGCGTTCTTTGAGTTAGCTCACCAGAACCTACACCACAAAACGGCAAGTCTTGCGATTAAGCTCTGCGGCCAGATCAGTCAGATTCACGCTCTCCTGATTACTCACCTGAGCGCCATCCAACAGCTCGGTCGCCACCTGATTGATATTGTTTACCGAATGCACCAGATGATCAGACGCTTGTTGTTGCTCATCCACCGCAACAAACACCTGCTGACAGCGGTCATCCATCTGTTGAATTTGCCCCACCACCTGATCCAGTGCTGTGCGGGTCTGCTCCGCTTTTACGACGACTTCCTGAGTTTGCTCACCGCTGTGCTGATTTGCGGCAACGATCTGCTCAATACTCTTTAATAGCTGCTCAATCACCAGATCGATATCACCGGTGGCTGATTGCGTTTTCTGTGCCAGACCACGCACCTCATCGGCTACTACCGCAAAACCCCGGCCTTGTTCACCAGCGCGGGCTGCTTCGATGGCCGCATTTAATGCCAACAGATTGGTTTGTTCGGCAATCGCACGAATGATATCCAAAATCTGATGGATCTCTTCGCCGTGTTTGGACAATTGTTCAGATTCATCACAGGCACTTTGAATACCCGCCGCCATATGAGTCAGTTGCATGCCCACCAAGGACATCACCTGCTGCGCCTCAACCACCTGTTCACTGGCTAAACCTGCGCTATCGGTTAGCTGCTTCATGCTGTCTGCAATCTGATGAGAAGATTGAGATAACTGCTCAATAGAGGCTGATATCTGACTGATCTCCTGCTGCTGCACTGCAAGTTGTGTATTCATCTGTTCCGATAACGAAGCACCTTGCTGCGCGGAGTTTTGCACCCGCACACCCGATCGTTGCACACTACCAACCAGTGTCTGTAACTGCCCGACAAACTGATTGAAGTACCCGGCCACCTGACCGACCTCATCCTTACTTTCGATGGACAAACGTTGCGTCAGATTACCGCCACCCTGAGCGACCTCCTGCAACATCACCAGCATCTGATTCAAAGGCAACAGGCGACGGTGAATCACCCAGGCCGCGATTAACAAGGTGATCAGGGCCAACGCTGGCCCTAAAATTAACTGACTCAAACTAGACTCCTGCTGAATCTCTGCCAGACTGGTTTGCAACTGCGCCAGATTACTGAGCACTAATACCTTGGGAACCTGAATATCCAACTGCCAGGCATTATCCAAACCCTCCAGCTGAATCGGCACCTGAACCTGCAATATCTCACTATCTGCCGTCAGTGCTGCCACTTTAAGCCCGACTTGCCCGGTCTGATGGCTATCGCCCAAAACAACGTTGTTACGGCTGACAATACGTACCCGTGCCTGGCCGTTATAAAGGCTTTGGCTGATCGCTTGCGCCTGTTGTTGAATAAAGCTTAACGACAGATCAACCCCCACCATGCCCAGGAACAGCTCCTTGTGCATCACCGGCGTCACAATAGAAGACAGCAGCTGCGCTTTACCCTGCACCTGATAGGTTTGTGGTTCTAATAAACAGCTCTGCATCTGCTCTTTGGGACACAGGTAGAATTCTGCCTTCCGGGTACCATCCGCAAAATGCTCACGACTCATATGAGCACTCATGGGAACCATCTCCATATGCCCCTTTTCGCTGCGACTCCAGAAAGGCACAAAGCGGCCATCCTCCGCAGATCCCGTCAAACGGTTCAGCAGATTGTCCTCATCCAAACCATCAAAGGCATCCGCTTCCCAACCGGAGTAAACCGCCAGAAAGTTAGGATGGCTGTGCAATGCACCCCGCAGGATTCCGATAAACTGCTCCCGCTCCAGTTGCAGAACCGGATCTTCCCAAGCCAATTCAGGTTTGATTTGCGCTGCAATAGCAGCCAACTCCCGACTGGCCTGATACGCTTCGTTTAAAATTTTATGAATTTTACCGGCTTCCATGCCCGCCCTTTGCTGAAGGCTCTCCCGAACTTCCTGAGTAATCAGATCCCCGGCCTGTTCCGCTACTAACTGACGGGACTGATCACTGTAATGCAAGCCAATCATCAGCTGAATCGCCAACACCAACAGCATCAGAAAACCGATCCAGAGAATCAGCTGGGTTTTAATTGAACGCCCCACGATAAAATCCTCATTGGTATATACCAGCAATTATTGGCGATCGTCGTTGCATTAATATTTCAGCAAAGCATCAATACTCCGCTATTGTGTGACAAAACGTAACGGGAAAAGCTAGAGATAGAGAGAAAGCATGCAGATACCACTGAACCGGCAGTCACTCACCGGACATACCACAGTAAAGGATTTCGATTAATATCGTATTAGCCGATGCTGTTATGGTATGACTTAGGATAAAATAGCCCTGCAGTAAATTCAGTCAGGAGAGAAGTGTTATGCCTTTATGGTTGCAACTGGTAATTATCTTTATCGTATCGATCAGTGGAATTGTCTTTCACCTGTTTCTGATGAAGAAAATTCGTGTCTGGGCCATTAATGATCAGATCAACGCCCTGTCCGGCGACGATGGCGACAAGAAGCAGCATCTGGAACAGATATACCAGCAGCTATTAACAGATAAGGTGCCCCATAAACAGCACCACGACAAACTGGAAGCCGCTGCGAAATCCTTCAAGCGCTAAACCAGGCTCATCTAACTATCAAACCTTCTCTTTCAGTCGAAGAAGGCAAGGAGCAGACCATGTTCACGCCCTTTAACGCGTTGCCCTCGCAGCACATGTCAGGGTATCCCCTGATGTCAGGCTTCCCCCGCTTTAGCGCCGATTTTCTGGAAACCGCGTTAGGTGTGAGCAGCGCTGACAACCCATCGCACCTGAAAGAGACCCACCACTGGCTCAGTAATCTTAACGGCCATTTCTTAAAACAGATGGTGGCCTTATCTCAATTTCAGGGCCAGTTGTTTCGCCCTTTTGGTGTACCGGAAAACCTTTTCAACGCCTGGATGCAGCCGTTGATCAAGCTCTCGGAACAAGCCGTAGAACAGGGACAGAATCCAGATCTGGTCGCTCAGGACAATCAGGGTATTGAGGCCAGCTATGCCCGACGCTTAAAAGATCTTGTCACCCGCCTGACCCAACCGCCACCCTCGGTAGCTTTAGCAGCCTATGGCACGACAAAGATAGATGCTGCAACCCTCGAAACCGCTCAACCGGCTTCGGAACTCCAGCTTAACCCCGCCACCTGTCGCTGGGCTTGCGAACAGTTCGCAGGGCAGCTGTGGCTACTGAACCAATTACAGGGTTTCCAACGGCTGGAGTGGCAATATCACAGCACAGGGCAAACCCGCTTAGCCGCGATGAAGAACCTACTGCGTTCACTACTACAGGTGATCAGTCAGGAGGTCTTTAGCGCCTCTGAACGTCAGCCTTATCGTAAGGCTAAACCCGATGGCCAATGGCGGGAAAGTGATCAGCAATATCTGCAGGACTGCGCAACCCGCTTGCTCACATTGGCTCAGCAGGATGCTTTTGATGTACGCCGCTATGCGCTCAACTCGCCTCATGCAACACTGGGAGCCAGCCCATGGCAGACCGTGCCTGGTTCAGAGCTTTATTCCGTCAGGCTACGCCACTATCCGAGACCAGAAGGCATCGCCGCGAATGGTAAAACCCTTTATCTTGCCAGTCCTATGATCAACCGCTGTGAGATCTTTGATCTGGCACCGGGAAAATCGGTGATCGAAGGTATGCTGCAACAGGGTTATGACCTCTATCTGGTGGACTATGGCAACCCTGGTCCAGACCAGAGCGAGTTAGGCCTGGAGTTTTACGGTAAGCAGGTCCATGACACCTATCTGGACCTGATTTTACAGCGTCATCCAGAACAGGATATCAATGTGATGGCCTACTGTATGGGCGGCACGCTGTTTATACCTTATCTGGCCCGCCGTATTGAAGAAGCCCGGTTAACTGGCAAAGATGTCCGTATCCGTCAGGTCGTTTTAATGACCACACCGGTACTGTTTGATGATGACAACAGCGGCCATAAACCGATGCGGGATGTGATACGTCAGCAATACGACGCCAACATTATGCAAACCTTTTTTAGTCACTCTAATGTACCGCCCCAAACCCTGGAACTGGGTATGCATGAGATTCAACCCGGTGTCAGTCAGACGGTTGCTGAAGGCTTTTATGGTCGTGCCCACTATCCAGGTGCCGTTCAGGATGCAGCCCCCTTTTTACACTGGCTGCATAACGGCACACGCTTCCCGGCCCGCGCCCATCAGGAATGGATTCAACGAATCTTCTTGGACAATGAGATCTGGGAAGGTCATTACTGCTTACCATCCCCATGCCCGGAACTCGATGGGCAACCCGTCAATATGGACGTATTGAATCATGCTGACCTGGCCCTGTTTGACTATCGCGGACAACGTGACCCTATCGCTCCTGTGGGATCCTGTAAAACCAGCGAACGCTGGGGACGTAAAGCCGATAACCAACAGATGAACCGGGGGGGATTGAACCGGACAATTGAGAAAAATATCGGCCATATTTTTGTGGTTAGCCAAACGCTGCTGGCTGAATTCCTTGAAGCCGTGAATGACTTTTTGCAGGATGAGCCACCAGCATATCAAAACACGCCTGAATAACAGCCTTCCCTGTCAGCCTAACACAGTTAGACTCAAGCTATCTGTAGCCTCAGCTAGCTTGAGTCCTGTTAGTAACCTGATGCTTTCTGGCTCGCCATTTCATCCAGCCCACCTTCGCACCACTATAAATCAATAGCATCAAACCGAAGCTACTCAGTAAGACAAATGCCTGCCCTGCCCAACCCAGCTTTGCCATATGCAGAGCTGAAATCAGATTGGTAAAGCTATCCCCGGCCGCTTTTTGACTGGCTAGATACTCGGCTAACTTTTCGCCACTGGCCGCATCAAACCATACAGAAGTACGGATATGCTCGGCACTGATATCCAGCGAGGTATAAGCCCGATACATATAGACGCCTTTAAAGCTGGAATAGGATATGCCTTGAGCAGACAGTACTTCAAAACTCTGTTGCTCAGCCAATTCAGCCATATGCTGTTTACCTACCTTCGCCGCCTGCGACCAGGACATAGGGCTTTCCCGGCCCTCATTAGAAACAGACAACTCCAGATGAGCTTGCTGTCGATCAGCAAACAGATCTAACACCGGGTGATAAATATCCTTCAGATTAAAGGCGATACCCGAAACAATAAAAACCAATATCATAGGTGTCAGTATCAAACCTAACCAGCGATGCCAGACAAACTGCTTTTTAAACTCACTTTGAGAACGAGCTTGCTGCACTGGCTTAAAATGCCAATATCCCAGCCAATTCAACCACTTGTGTTTTGCTCTAGTCTGCCGCCCCTGAGGCCAGGTTAACAACCAACCGAGCATCAGATGCAACAACCAAACAATAGCGAACCAACCTAACCACTGCGCGCCTGTAGCCCCTAACAATAGTGAGTAGTGCAGTCGATACACCAAAGGCATCAGATTGACCAGCGGCTGATCAATGGAACCCCAAGTGCGGCCACCCAGCACTTCGCCGGTATACGGGTTTACAAAGACCTGGTTATGTTCAGGCGCTTGATAATTACCCTGTTTATCCACGGAACCTGCAAGCCAAAAAATCGAAGCTTTATCAGGAGAAACAGAAAGATCAAGCCAAGAGATACGACTGCCGGGATAAGCCTCGACAATCTTTTGCTCTAACTGATTGATAGGCAAGGCCTCTGCACCTTCATAGGCTTCAATATTCGTCAAAACCTTATTCAACACATAATCCAGTTCTGACTTAAAGACTAGAATGCTTCCTGTCAGCAACAACAGGAGCAATGGTATAGCGAGGAACACCCCGAACCAGCGATGAAACAGTAAAAACTTACGACGTAAATCAGCAGGAAAAAATCTTTTCCCCAAATTAATCTCCTTTCCATTCAGTACAACCACTCTTATTGAGCGTGTATATCAAATATCAAACCAGAGTCAAACTTTGCATAACCTTATTATCAAAGTTATTGTTCATTTATAGCTTCGATAACTTTGGTATAGAACGATGAACCCAATTGATACTCCCTATACTCCCGGCGCAGGTACTCAGTTTATGAACGGGCGGACCGAAGGATTGTCGGCTCTTGCCAATGGAGGCTTGCGTAAATCCGGTCACGCACCGGTAGCCGCATAAGAAGTTGGAAGCCTTGCCCGATAGGGCGGGGAGCAGTCACAATGCTAAAGGCTGGGTATGAAAGTAGAAGAGATTTATCGTCGGGATTTAAACCTATTAGTCGCACTGCAAATACTCGTTGAGGAACGCAGCGTCAGCCGAGCAGCGGATCGTTTGAATCTAAGCCAGTCCGCAATGAGTCGGGTTCTGGGGCGATTACGCAGCTTGTTGTCAGACCCATTATTTACACGTCAAGGACAGCACCTGGTCCCCACTGAAAAAGCTTTATCAATGAGTAGTGCTTTGGACGAGCCGCTTGGCTCACTGCAACAGCTTTTGTCTCCTATTGATTTTAACCCCAAGTCATGCGATCAAACCTTTACAATTTTAACAACTGATTATGCAATGCAGACTATTTTACCCTTTGCCTTGCCTCGTATGTATCAGGAAGCGCCTAATGCTGCATTTGAGCTTTTGCCGCTACAAGATGAGCATTTGAAAGAGCAACTCACATATGGTCGCGCCGACTTGGCTATTTGTCGCCCAATTTATTCTATCCCCCCTTTACAGTACGAGACATTGGGTCGTGTGGGGGTGTCTTGCCTATTATCTAAACAACATCCGTTAGCAAATCAGCCAATGTGCCTAGAGGATTATTTGAATTTTCCTCATGCCATGATTGCCATAAGTGATGGAGTCAAGGCCCTTATTGAACAAGCACTAGAGGATAAGCCCAAACGGCGTATGATTTTGAGGGCTTATCATTTAGAAGCGGCGTTGGCGATTGTTGACACGATGCAGGTTATTATCACGGTACCAGCTGATTTAGCTTACTTAGTTTCTGAGCGTTATGATCTGGTCGTAAAACCCTTACCCTTTCATTTTACACCGTTTGATTATTCCATGATCTGGCACCCTCGTTGTGAGCACTCGCCCACACAGGAATGGTTAAGAAGCATTGTTAAAGAAGAGTGTGGGAAGCTCATCGCCAAACGCGTAATTGATATGGGACTGGATGCAGAGTCTGATACCACAGCTTCACCTGACTAATCTTTCATGTATGCGCCTTAATCATAGCCCCCCGCAATAAAACGTTAATAAGTACTGTCGGGCTATTTTAGGGTTCCACCAAACAGCACAAAAACAGTAGCTATCAAGCCTTTTTAGGCCAATGTGATCTATGCACATCATGCATAGATCCCTTCACTTTTTATCATTTGAGTCCCTCTCAAATACTCCCTACACTCCGCCAATCTAGTAGCTGAGAGCACATATGCACTTATTCCCATCTACTTTTGCTAAGGCGCTGAGTTTGCCCTCTACCGAGGGGAAAAAAGGCAACCTCATCATTACAGGCATTATTAAGAGCAGCTTATGTTTACTTTCCGATTGCCACTCCTAGTTTGGCTAGGTATAGGGATTTTGATTACCAGTCTCGGGATCAGGCAATCCTTTGGCATTTTCATGACGCCTATTTCCGACTACTTTCATACAGGGCGAGAGTTCTTCAGTTTTGCTATTGCTTTGCAAAACCTACTGTTTGGAGCATTCCAACCGTTTGTTGGTATGGCCTCTGACCGCTGGGGACCAAAGCGCATCATCATTTTAGGTGCGATTGCTTACGCCTTAGGTTTATACCTAACGTCAATCGCGATAGAACCCACAATGATGTACCTATCACTAGGTGTACTGATTGGGTTTGGTTTAAGTGCTACCAGCTACGTGATTGTACTCGGCACAGTCGCGAAAGTAGTTCCCGCACAACACGCGGCAAAAGCCTTTGGCTTAACTACAGCTGCAGGCTCATTTGGTATGTTTGCTATGATCCCAGGGGCGCAGACATTGCTGAGTATTTATGATTGGCAAAGTGCGATGCAAATCTTTGCTGTGCTATGTAGCTTCATCATACTGTTTGCCTTCTTTATAAATACCGCTAAGAAAGAGGCCTCTACTCCGCATACGATGCAGGAAGACCTACAAACGCTAAAAGAAGCACTCAGAGAAGCGTTCTCGCACAAATCTTACTGGTTGATTCATCTTGGCTTTTTTGTGTGCGGTTTCCATGTCATGTTTATCGCTACACACCTGCCAAGCTATGTATTAGATAAGAGCCTACCGGCCTCTACGGCGGCGATGGCCCTAGCGTATGTGGGCATTTTTAATATCATCGGGTCGTACTTCTGGGGCGCCATGGCTGACCGCTACAGCAAACATTATGTGATGTCAGCTTTGTACTTTGTACGTACAGCCATAATCGCAGCCTTTGTGCTGACTCCAACGACAGAGCTAACTGCTGGCATCTTCGGTGCCGCCATCGGTTTTTGTTGGTTAGGAACCGTCCCGATTACATCTGGTTTAGTTCGCCAGATTTTTGGGGCTCGCTACCTATCAACCCTATACGGACTGGTGTTTTTCTCTCACCAAGTGGGCAGTTTTTTGGGGGCTTGGTTTGGCGGTGCCATCTACGACTACTACGGATCGTACGCCCCTGTATGGTGGTCAGCCGTTGTGCTCGCCTTTATCTCAGCATTGATTCATCTGCCAATCAATGACGAACCTGTGCCACGTTTGAGTGCGGCAACCGCGTAATAATGGAACGTCCCTAAACATAGTAAACGCAGACAAAACGGCTAGTTAAAAATAAAGATAAAAAATGCCAGGCAGTAATACTGGCTGGCATTTCATTCGTTTGCTAAAGGCTTTTTGAGCTATTGATAGCCAGCCTCACTCCCACTCAATGGTCGCTGGTGGCTTGCTGGATACATCGTAAGCCACACGGGAGATACCGCTGATCTCGTTAATGATACGGTTGGAAACCTTCTCCAGCAGCTCGTATGGCAGGTGAGCCCAGCGAGCGGTCATAAAGTCGATGGTTTCTACCGCACGCAGAGACACAACCCACTCGTAACGACGACCGTCGCCTACTACACCTACGGATTTAACCGGCAGGAAGACAACAAATGCCTGGCTGGTTTTATGGTACCAGTCGAAGTTGTGCAGCTCTTCGATAAAGATCGCATCCGCTTCACGCAGGATATCAGCGTATTCTTTCTTCACTTCGCCCAGAATACGTACGCCCAGACCCGGTCCCGGGAATGGGTGACGGTAAACCATATCGTATGGCAGACCCAGTTCCAGACCAATCTTACGGACTTCATCTTTGAACAGCTCACGCAGCGGCTCAACCAGTTCCATCTTCATGTCTTCTGGCAGACCGCCCACATTGTGGTGCGACTTGATCACGTGTGCTTTACCGGTTTTCGCCGCAGCAGACTCAATCACGTCTGGGTAGATGGTGCCCTGAGCCAGGAAGTTAACGTCTTTCAGCTTAGCCGCTTCTTCGTCGAACACTTCGATAAAGGTATTACCGATCACCTTACGCTTGGCTTCTGGATCGGATACACCCGCCAGTTTGCCCAGGAACAGCTCTTCTACGTCGGCACGGATCACTTTAACGCCCATGTTCTTGGCGAACATGTCCATCACCATATCGCCTTCGTTCTTACGCAGCAGGCCGTTATCAACAAATACACAGGTCAGCTGATCGCCAATTGCCTTGTGCAGCAGTGCCGCTACTACGGAAGAATCCACACCACCGGACAGACCCAGCAGGACTTTCTGATCGCCCACCTGAGCGCGAACACGCTCAATCTGGTCTTCGATAATGTTAGCTGCAGTCCACAGGGCTTCACAACCACAGATTTCCAGCAGGAAGTGCTCCAGCAGACGACCACCTTGCAGGGTATGGGTCACTTCTGGGTGGAACTGTACACCGAAGAAGTTCTTCTCGGCGTTGAACATACCAGCGATAGCACAGCTTGGGGTAGATGCCATCAGCTCAAAGCCTTCCGGCATTGCCACTACTTTATCACCGTGGCTCATCCAGACGTCCAGCAGTGCTTTGCCGTCAGTGTCTACATGATCTTTGATATCTTTGGTCAGGGTGTTGTCCGCTTCGATCTTCACCTGAGCGTAACCAAACTCACGGACATCGGAGCCTTCAACCTTGCCGCCCATCTGCTCAGCCATGGTCTGCATGCCGTAGCAGATACCCAGCACTGGCAGCCCCATGTTGAAGACACACTCAGGTGCGCGCGGTGAACCTTCTTCTGTCACCGACTCAGGACCACCCGCCAGGATGATGCCTTTAGGGTTATATTCGCGAATCTCTTCTTCGCTCATATCAAAGGCACGAATCTCACTGTAAACACCAATCTCACGTACACGGCGTGCAATCAGCTGAGTGTACTGAGATCCAAAGTCCAGAATCAGGACTTTCTGAGCATGAATATCTTGGCTCATTGTTTTACCAACCCATCAGAATAATGACGGCCTGCCCGGAATGGACAGCCTGCAAAAATAATTATCAAACAATTGCTCAAACCATAGTCGAGCAACTGTCGAAAGGAAACGGTGTTGCTCAACAGTTTTAAGCTAAGCAGTAAAGCGGTGACTTAATACTGGAGCTAAACAAAAAGTGGGGCACAAATGCCCCACTTTTTTACGCGCTCAGTCGAATCAGCCGACCCGATAGTTCGGTGCTTCTTTAGTGATCTGAACGTCGTGTACGTGAGATTCACGCATACCGGCACCGGTAATCTGTACAAACTGAGGTACAGTACGCATCTCTTCGATTGTCGCGCTACCGGTATAACCCATGGAAGAACGCAGGCCACCCATCAGCTGGTGAACAATCGCACTCATATGACCTTTGTAAGGTACGCGGCCTTCGATACCTTCAGGTACCAGTTTCTCTACACCCGCATTCTTGTCCTGGAAGTAACGGTCACTGGAACCCTGAGCCTGAGACATCGCACCCAGAGAACCCATGCCACGGTAGGACTTGTAAGAACGACCCTGGTACAACTCAATCTCACCCGGAGCCTCTTCAGTACCGGCTAACAGGCCACCAACCATGATCACGCTGGCACCCGCCACAATCGCTTTAGCCAGGTCACCGGAGAAACGTACACCACCGTCTGCGATCAGAGGGATATCATATTTTTTCAGAGCATCAGATACGTTAGCCACCGCAGAGATCTGAGGTACACCCACACCCGCAACGATACGAGTCGTACAGATAGAGCCTGGGCCAATACCCACTTTAACGGCATCTGCACCCGCTTCAGCCAGCGCTATCGCCGCTTCAGCTGTGGCGATATTACCGCCGATCACCTGAACCTGAGGGTGGTTTTCTTTCACCCAACGAACACGGTCGATAACACCTTTAGAGTGACCGTGAGCCGTATCCACAACGATCACGTCAACACCGGCTTCAACCAGTGCATTCACACGATCAGGAGTTTCTGGACCAGTACCTACCGCAGCACCCACACGCAGACGACCGTCTTCATCTTTACAAGCGTTCGGGTAAGTACGGGCTTTTTCGATATCTTTAACGGTGACCAGACCTTGCAGGTGGAACTCATCGTCCACGACCAGAATCTTTTCAATGCGGTACTGGTGCAGCTTTGCTTTGATCTCATCCAGAGACGCACCTTGCTTCACAGTCACCAGTTTATCTTTTGGTGTCATGATGTTAGCAACAACGTCATCCAGATTTGGCTTAAAGCGGAAGTCACGGCTGGTTACGATACCCACCAGCTCGTCGCCTTCGACTACAGGCATACCAGAGAAACGGGTTTCATTGGTCAGTTCCAGCAACTCCTGAACGGTGGTGTTTGGAGTAACGGTAACAGGATCTTTTACGATAACACTTTCGTGTTTCTTAACCTGACGCACCTGCTGAGCTTGCTGCGCGATGGTCATGTTTTTGTGGATGATACCAATACCACCTTCCTGAGCCATGGCAATCGCCAGACGGGCTTCAGTAACGGTATCCATCGCGGCGGAAACCAGCGGGATATTCAGGGTGATATCACGGGTAATTCGGGTCTTCAGACTAACGTCGTTTGGTAAAACTTCGGAGTAGCCTGGAACCAGCAAAACATCATCAAAAGTAAGCGCTTCTTGAGCAATACGTAACATATTCCGCGAGCCTGCTGAACAGTGAGGATAAAAAGAAGATTAACCTGCTATTTTATCGTAAGATTCAATTTCCGTAAACCTGAAGCACCATAACTTTTACTGTTTTCAATTTCATGAACGGTATTTTCTGCTTTTTGCTATTGTCTTGTGGAATAACTGCGGAGTAACGTCAGAATCAGTCCCCCCAGAGTGTTAAACTTCTCTTATTAAACCGAGTTAAACTAAGCATTTTTGCAGTCAGTGTTTTTCGCCTTCTTGTGAATCATGGACTGGCAATAAGCTGCGCGATAAATCTTCGGTGATCAAACAGTTAAACGGAACCTTTATGCACACCTCACCTTCCCCTGTCAGCAACATTGGCCAACCGGTGTTTACCGTGACGGAACTGAACCGTCGGGTACGCCAGATACTGGAAGGTGAATTTCCGCTGATCGTGGTGCAAGGCGAAATATCCAACTTAAGTGCGCCGGGCTCCGGCCATCTCTATTTCAGCCTGAAGGATGAGCAAAGCCAGGTGCGTTGTGCCATGTTCCGTAACCGAGCCCAGATGCTGGCCTTTAAGCCGAAAAATGGCGACAAAGTGCAACTGCATGCCCGAGTCAGCCTGTACGAGGGTCGAGGTGATTATCAACTGATTGCCGAGACCATGGAGGAACAGGGCCGTGGGGCATTGATCCGTGCCTTTGAAGCGTTAAAGCATCGCTTAAAAGAAGAAGGCCTATTTGATCGCAGCTATAAAAAAGCACTGCCACCCATACCGGATGTGATCGGACTGGTCACTTCGCCCACAGGGGCTGCGGTCAAAGATATGATCACGGTACTAAAACGCCGTTTCCCACTGGCCGAGGTAGTGATCTACCCGGCAGTGGTGCAAGGCACCGAAGCGCCAGCTTCTATCGCCCGCGCTATTGAGCTGGCTCATCTCCATGGCACAGCTGATCTGCTGATTGTCGGTCGAGGCGGCGGCAGTCTGGAAGACCTGTGGGCGTTTAACGATGAACGCGTCGCCAGAGCGATCTTTACCAGCCATATTCCTATTGTTAGCGCCGTAGGCCACGAAACCGATATCACCATCTCCGATTATGTCGCCGATTTAAGAGCACCAACGCCTTCGGCGGCGGCAGAGCTGGTCAGCCCGGACTTGGATCAGTGGCAACACTGGCTGCAGCAGGCAGAAAGCAAAATCGAGCAATCGATGCAACGTGTGCTGCAGGAGCACCAGCAACAGCTGGATTATCTGGAACACAGATACCAGCGCTGCTATCAAGGCCTGCTGCAACAGGATCAGCTACTGGGCCAATTGGAGCAACGTCTGACCCAGGCGATGCAACAACGACTGCAACGGGACAAACAACAACTGCAGGTCTACCGCCCCCAACTGCGTCATCCCAAAGAACAGATGCAACAGCAACAGGCCCAGCTGGAAAATCTAAGCAAACGGCTACACTTCAGTTTTCAGCAGCAGGAGCAGAAAACTCAGCAACAGCTGGAACAACTCAGCCAACGCCTGCTTCGCGCCAGCCCTGACAAAAAGCAGCAACAACTGAGTGATAACCTGAGCCGCTTGGAACAAAGGCTCTACAAAAGTGTGCAAAATCAACTTGATAAACAGAAACAGACACTGGCACAGTTAAGCCATAGCCTTGAGACAGTTAGCCCATTAGCCACTCTGTCCCGGGGTTATGCTATCGTTGAAGATACGAACGGAGAGATTATCCGGCACACTGATCATGTGGCCGTCGGAGATACCGTGACAGCAAAACTGGCACAGGGAAAACTGGTCTGCCAGGTACAGGACAAACAACAATAAACCACTGGTGCATAAAAACTTTTCTGGCCTGTGCACCGGGGCAGCATATTAGGAAAAATTCCGCTAATATGCGTGTCAGGAGTTAATTCAGGGGATTATTATGCGTGACAACACACCCTTAACAGGTCGGCGTAGTTTTGGTGCTTTACTGACTACCGGACTACTGACTGCTATTTTAAGCCTGCCTGCTCACGCAGAGTACAACCCCAGGGCAAACCCAGTACCCGGTGGAGTCATCGTTATTGAGCTGCCCAACTCCATCGGTGAAGGCGTACCGGAAGCCTATTTCCGTGGTAAACGCGTCTACACCATGAACCGCGCCTATAATAAACGCAGCGATGATCGCTGGGTGGCCTGGGTTGGTTTATCGCAAAATCTGGGCGCAGGTAAACACAGTCTGGATATTCGCCAGCCCGGTGGTAAAAACCGCAGCGTGTATATTGATGTGGTGGAGCCAGAATATAACGGTGAAAAACGCCTCGCGAGCCGCGCACCACTACGTACCGATCTCACGTCAACGCAGCGCCAAACCATCGCTAAAGACGAGCAACAGATTAATAGCGTGATCCAAAATTGGAGCAACGGCGAACCCGATAGTCGACCCTTCCTGCACCCCACTAACGGTAAGATACTGAAACCCTTTGGCCAGCGTATCTTTTATAATCAGGAACTGGTCTATAACCACAACAGCGTGGATCTGTCAGGACAGCGGGTTATTGCGCCAGCCAGTGGTCGCATCGCTCTAATTAAAGATATGTTCTACCAAGGCACTCATGTGGTACTTGATCACGGCAGTGGCTTATTTACTCAATACAGTCATTTGCAAGCCGTTAACTTCCGTATACGTGAAGGTCAGTGGATTAATCGTGGTGAGGAGATCGGCAAGATCGGCACTACAGGTAAACAGATTATCTTTGGCAAGAGTTTTGCCGCGCCGATTACAACGCCACACTTGGGCTTTAGCGTTAGCCTGAATGGCGAGTATGTTAATCCGGAGCTGTTTTTGACACCGGCTCGGGCCCAATAAAACGCCTTTAATATCAAACACCTCACGATGTGGATAACCCAGTTATCCACATCGTCGTCCCTGATTAATCCCAATGGGCCTCATGCTCTCTGGGGTCAAATTCAATATCCCGCCCATCGGCACATAGCTGCATCACCAGTGTGGGCCGACCATCATCACTTAACTCAACATAACCAATCCCCGAAGCATTCAACAAACGCTCTCCAGGGTCCGCAGAGTCTGGTTTTCTCGGAATAATGCGCATCTTACGCCGCTTGGTAAACCAGTTCAGCGGTGATACCGGGCTGTAGAGCCAACGGTTTAAACGGTCAAATACTGTCAGTAGCTTTTCCGGGAACTGGTTTTTGATACCACTGCTGGTGATCTGCCAGATATCCTGCCCACGTTTATCGCTTTTCAGCTCAATATCGTAGACAAAGGAGTAGTGCACATCGCCCGACAGAATGACAAAATGTTTCGGTGTATTCCCATGGCGGAACAGATTCATCATGGCATAGGCAGCACCGGGATGCGCCATCCAGTTCTCGGCGTCTACCATTAGAGGCTTACCGCACCAGGTGAATACTTTCTGTACCGCCTCAATCAACTTCACACCAAAAACAGGCGCAGGGGATACCATAACCACCGCTTCTTTACCGATTAACAGTTGCTGCAGATCGGATAACGCCTCCCAATCCATCAATCCTGATGGCTGATTCAGCCCTTTTTCCGAGCGCCAGCGATGGGTGCGGGTATCCAGTACCACTAAGGCAGGGCTCGTGGGCCATTGATAATGCCATTGATTAAAACGGTTCAGATGACTAACCAACAGATCATGGGCTTCTGTGCCAGGCTGTTTCAACACCTGCCCGACCTGATTCATTAAGGTATCAGGAAAACGTTCAGGGGCATTCCCCCACCCCTGACAAACCAGATAGCCCAATAATGCATTGCCGATAATGCGACGTGAGAAAGGGTGTTCGTATGCGGTCTGCTCCCAACCGGCGGTCAGATTCCAATCATCTGTCACATCGTGATCATCAAAAATCATCGCCACCGGCAGATGAGCCATCACTCTCTGAACACGAGCCAAACCGTCACTGAACAGCTGCAGATTGTCATACTCTTTCCGGTAGCGTTCCGCCTGAGCAGTCTCCAGGCCTAAAGGCTCATTCTGATGCAGCACAGTCCACCCCGCAGGAGACCAGACCAACAGATACATCGCCAACACTTCACCCAGAGACACCAGATGATTGTGAGCCGTATCCGTTGTAAACACCGGCTTGCGTACACCTTCAAATACCCGCTTTCTGACATCCTTATCTGGTCGGGTCATCGGTAGCAGGTTCTCACGCTGATAGTAATAAGCCTGACTGCCATGCAGCTCATGAGTACTATCCAGTTTAGCCCCCGGCAGCGTCTCGACCGGTAGCTTCAGTAAACCCAGCAGCTCATGAATCGCTACCAGCATAGGCGCGGCTACATCATCCGCATAGATCTGATCTCCGCTCATCATTAACAACGCGGGCCAGAGCGCTGGATCATGCAGATACTCCTGTACCTGTTGATCTGCTCTTAATAAACCATCCTGCCCCGGGAAATGAGGCTTGCGACAGGAACCGTGCAGTAGGCGATCCAACTTGGAACGCAGCACAAAACCTGGCGTATCCTTACCGGGATAGCACAGATCTGGGGCCCACTGACGCCAGTTTTGCCAACTGGCTGTCTCCGATTGCTCCTCAGGCATCAACTCCAGCTGATAACCGATCCAGCAATCCTGCGGTAATGGCTCATTTAACGCCAGATCGATCAGACAGAAATAGAGCGACTCACCCGCCACCAACACACAACACGCATCGGTCATAACCGACTGATCAATAAAACGGGCACTGCCATTCTCAGGCAACAGCGTTAAACGCAGTTGCACAGGCGAGGTCGTCGCTAACCAGAAGGTTAAACGATCAGGGGTTAAACGGCGCAGTATCGGACCGGCCAGAACCAGAGGCAACGGACAATCGGGCATAACATCATCCTGTGTTAATTGCAGCAATCCAACATGATTAAAGCATGCCAGGATGCCAAAGGTCAGCTATAAAGCGAATGATTTCACAGAGTTAGTGTGAATAAGAGTGATAAGTCTACGATTGGTTCCCCCAGCCATAATCCTTTAAAGGAGCCCCATCGCAGACATAAGAGAGAGATGATCACAGCACTCAATCAGTCAGCCCGTATTACGCGCAGCATGACACGGATAGGCAGCAGATAAACGAACCGACTGAATAATCTGGCTATAGCTTAAAGCGGGAAGCTAGCTGGCTCAGATGTTCACTTTCATTTTGCAGTGCCTGACAGGCCTGCTCCGTAGCCAAGGCCCCCTGTGCAATACTGTCCGATGCCGCATGAATCGTACCCACGCTGTCACCCAGATTACGGGCCACCTGAGTTTGCTCTTCCGTGGCTGTCGCGATCTGGCGGCTCATACCGGCAATCGTTTCAGAAGCCATCAAAATATTGCCAAAGGATGTCCCCGCCTGACGCACCTGGTCCAGCCCCATCTGCATCTGTTCTTGGCTGGTGGTCATCATCTCAGCCGCTTGTCCTGCATGGCTTTGCAGCGAGGTGATAATCTCGGCAATCTCACCCAACGATGATTGCGTTTTCTGCGCTAGCTGACGTACCTCATCAGCCACCACCGCGAACCCTCGCCCTGCTTCTCCGGCCCGTGCCGCCTCAATCGCCGCATTCAGTGCCAGCAGATTGGTTTGCTCGGTAATGGTGCCGATCACTTCCGAGATCACACTGATACTATGGCTGTCTTCCTGCAGTTTCAAAACCACCTCAGCCGTACGGGTTAATGCCGTTGATAACGCCTCACTCTGCAGCACTGATTGCTGAATATTACTTTGGCTGTCATGGGCTTCCTGCTGCGCCTGACTGGATTGTTCAGAGGCTTCAACCGTGCGGTGAGTCACCTCAACAAAACCGGCCTGCATCTGTTCTGTCGCCGTCGCTATCTGCGCGATCTCACTGCGTTGAGTTTCCAGGCTGAGCGAGGTCTCATTCACTCTTTGCTGCAACTGACAACTGGTTGCTTCAAGTGTCGCTACGCTGTCGTTGATCTCCCTTGCCAACACAGTCAAACCATCCTGCATCCGGGTAAAGGATTTGGCTGCCGCACCCAACTCATCCTTGGCAAAATCGGCCGGGTCCAGCTTTTGATGTAAATGTCCCCGCTCAACAGCCTGCATCTGGGAAATCAGTTTATCCAACGGGCGGCTGACTTTACGGGATATCGCAACGCCCATAATCAGAATTGCAACCGCCACCAGCACACCGATCACCGCCGTCTGCATAATCAGAGATTCAATATTTCTGGCCTCTGCCAGCTTAATATCAATCGCTTCTTTTTCCAGATCCTGCTGTAAGCGACCTAACAGATCCACAATGGCATTAAAAGGAGCCAACATGGGCCCTAACATCTCACGGCGCGCGGCATCGATCCTGCCATCATCAATCAGCCGAATATAGTTTTCCTGCATACCCCGATAATCATCAATGCGACGACGATAGTCTTCGAGATCATTACGAATCTGCGCAGTATCGGCCAGGGAATTCATATGAGACATCGCCTCAGCCACTTGTTCATCGTTGTACTGAATGGTTTGCAGAATTTTATTGTGCTCAGCCTGATCATTGGTCAAGCCATAGTCCAGAGCAAAGCGGCGATAAGTCACCGTGTAATAGCGCAGATCAGATACCGTGGTTAACAGGCTGACATTACGATCAACCACAGTGACAAACTGCTGCTGAACGCTATTAATCGCCAGTAACAGATAGATACCAAGTAACAGTGTCGCGGCTATAGCGGCCCCAAAAGACAGCTGTAACGCCCGGGTAATGGATAAGCGATTAAACATAGAAAACTCCCGTCATCGGAATACGTTGTCATTCAGCATAGAGCCAATCACACACTTCGACCCCAAGTCTTGCCAAATTGCAGTACTGATACGTATTCTGTGGCAATTTAGTCAAAGTTATAAGCTATTAATATCTATCAACTCAATCGTCAAAAACAATCGCGTAGAAGAGCGAGACCAATTAGCCCCCACACAGATTGTTAAACCATGCAAAGGCACGTATCGACATGTAATGTCGTGTAATAGCACTTATCTTAAGATTTATATAGAATCCACCATAGAGTAAAAAACCTATTTTTGAAAAACATCTATTATCAAACTTAAAAGCTAATCCTCATGAACAAATATATTATCAGCCCCATTTTGTTATATTTGTCTTTAAGCCTCCTACCGACATACGCCAAATCTTTTAATGAAGGAGTCAGGGCATTCCAGCAAAAAGATTTTTCTGAAGCATATGACATCTTCAAAACATTAGGCTCGCAGAAAATGCCAGAGGCTAAATATTACTTAGCACTTATGTACGACCAAGGTAAAGGTGTCTCGAAAAACTACTCCAAAGCAGCCAAGCTGTATCATCAAGCCGCTAACCTGGGTTATGCCGAAGCACAATATAATCTCAGCATCATGTTTCGAACGGGGGATGGCGTACAGAAGAACTATAACGAATCAGTAAAGTGGGCTCGCTTAGCTGCAGAGCAGGGACATAGTGAAGCACTATATTATTTAAGTGGACTATATGAATTAGGACTAGGGGTAACCGCCAACCCAGTCATGGCTCAAACACTCAAGATACTGGCGGCAGAAAAAAGCCATTCTCTGGCAAAAAAAAGCATCAATCACAGCACCCATCTGCTAACAGATGATCAGCTAGCTGAAGCCCGCACTATGGCTGCGCGGTGGCATAAAGGGAAGCCTTTACCCTTGTATAAAGATTTTACTACGTTACGCAAGCTCAATTAAATTCAGGTATTAGCCAAGGTTTGCTGAAAAAGACACTGAGATTGATTCATGATAAGGCGATGGCCTGCTACTATAAACTGCGGTTTAGTGGCGCCTCAGCTGCTTGAAAACACCAACATATTGGACCTGGGAGCAGCCCGGGGCGTGACTGCTACGCCTTGGCACATCTGGTAGGTGAAAATAGCACAGAGGGTGGCTGCTGCTAGGCGGTCATCAAGTACAAAATAAGAGAGCATCCGAGGAAAACTCTTCGATGCTCCTTCAGAGTAGCTGATGTAGGCATAATGAAGTTAATCAGGAATGAGAAGCTGTTTTCTGGTTGTCCAAAATGAAACCAGCGCACCTTCTCGAGCACTCAACTCTTGTTGAATAAAGAACTGTAATTGCTCTGGCTGCTTAACCAACTCTGCACTCAACCGAGATAGTTGATCAATGACATCCCCCCTTAAGCGCTTTAAGCGTCGGCAGTTCAGGTTCAAAACATCAATCGTGTGCTGCGCTCGCTCTGATTCCTGAGCATTTAGATTATCATGAGGAACAATCTCCCCATCAAGCTCATAGAAAAAATAACGCTCACAATCAGCTTCCGTTGGCCTGATAAACAGAGCTTCATCGAACTCATTGCTTGATTTGAGTAGTGCGTGACCGCAGCTGACAGGATATGGGTCTTCTTCTGAGGCAGGAACCTCACCACCACCTTTAAAACACGACAGCATTAGATTCTTATATTCGAAAGTAAGCTCTGGGTTTAGTGATTTGGAAAGAATATGTTCGATATGAAAACCCAACTGCGGGTGTAGTAGACTGATCTCACAATACGCACAAAGTGACTTCTGACATACCAGCAGGTTAGTGGTTAACTCATGCACTCTCCCACGTCCCCTTTCTCCCTTTTTGTAGTTACGCCAAGCTCCGCCAGGATTATCAACAGGTTTTAACTGCCTCTTTCCTAATAGCAGTGGTGCCTGATCTTCATGAGAAAAATACTTCATTAACGACTATTCCGTATGACGCACTGCCCGCCAGTAATTAATTCTTGTATTTGCGAGCTGTAACTGATCATGATTTGCACCATAATGACGCTCTAAACCAGCTCTCATCTGCAAGACTTCAGTGCTATCAATGTCACCTCGGTTAATCTTCTTTAGGTACTGAGTCAACAGATCTGAATATTCATCTCTAGGCCTAGAGGATACGTGCATTACATCTTCCAAAACGGTCCTGCTTTCCTCTCCCAAAGTATGAACTGAAGGTTCAACCGCTCGATCGCCATCAATAAGACGAATACATTCTTTTGGAACCGTGGTTAAAACCTGAGGACTATGGGTGGTAACGATAAACTGAATTTTGGGAAAAGCTCGACGCAGAGCCCCTAAAATCTGCTGTTGCCATTCGGGATGAAGAAACATATCCACTTCATCAATCATAATGACCCCGTATGAATCTAAAGCAGCTCTTGCTCCCAAATGAGGGTTTAACTTACTACAACGAAATGCAATATCTGCAACCATTACAATAGTGTTTCTCAAACCATCACTTAACATACTTAAAGGCATTATGCCGTGTTCTTTATGGCTTAAGACAATCTGCTGCTGATTGCTAGAACTATATGCAATTTTCCCCCAACCGGTTATCGGGGCGACAACTTCATCAACAGCCTTCACAACTACATCAATACTATCTTTCAGCCATTGATCGTTTGAATCTATTGATGTACTACGCTCAAGTGCCTCAATTTGCTTTTCCCTGTAGCTACGATAAATCCAACCGAACCAGTCTTCGAACTGTTTATAAGCTGATGAGGCAGTTAAACAGTCTCTATAACCCCAACTTCTGGAAAAGGCATCCTGTTCTAGTTTTTTATCCTTAACTTGAGAGCTATATCGTCCCTGATACCACAAGCGACCAGTTCCAAGATAAGAGATCACCGGAAAGCCTATCGAAGCCTCTGATAAAGCAATCGAATCAAGTGAGTTAAATTGACTGGCTTGGAAGGCTTTACCTAATTGGGTAAGCCCCTTTGTTCCTTTATCGCCTAGAGTATTAGTCCCCTTTTTAATTTTCTCGCGCGTTTGCAGCCAAACACATTGCAGATCTGCCTCAGAAAACAATAATGCCTCTGACTTAGTGGTATTGGTATTCAGTTCTGGCCAAAAACCTGAAGCCTCAATACTCGAGGGCAGAACAGGCTCCATCACACCTCTTTGAAGAGGTAAGCGCCTCACATCATCTGGTTGAATAGTTGCAGATTTACCCGTTTGACCACCCAGATCAAACGCTTTTACAAAAGGCCAGACTGCAATCCGTGCAGCATCCAACAGAGTCGTTTTACCTGCCCCATTCGGTGCAATTAATACGGTTAGATTCGGATGTAGATCTAATTCAAACTGCTCAAAACAACGAAAGTTCTGAATTTTTAATCGTGTTAAGCGCATAAGTAATAGGAACCCTTATCCAATGACTGCAAGAAATACTAGAGTCGAAAAATTTTACCTCATTGGCTAAACAAGTCACACCATAAAAAAACCGCCAAACGCATTACTGAGTTGGCGGTAAAATCAACAAACAAAACGTCACTCAAATCAGAGTAACGTTTGCTTCAAGGAGAATTATTTCAGCAACTTGCTGACATCCTTAGCTTCCCAGTGCGGGAAATGCTTACGAATCAGAGCGTTCAGCTCCTGCTCGAAGGCGCTGACTGGGCCAACTGCAGTTTGCTCGCTTTGCTCAGCAGCGGCTTCGATCATACCTGCACCGATAGTGCCATTGGACAGATGGTCGATCACGATAAAGCTACCGGTGAAGCGGCTGTCCTGGTAAGGATCAAATACCACCGCTTCGGTCAGCTCAACGGTAACCAGTGCGATGCCATTCAGTGGCAGCTCATCGGTACTGGATTTTTCTAGGGTATTCACGTCGATCTGATGTTCAATGCTGGTCACATAACCGGTGGTGAAATCGGTACCGACTTTAAAGTTGTACTGCTTGCCGACTTCCAGTGGCTGCTCATGCATCCACACCAGGTGAGCGCTAAAACAGTTGCTGACCAGAGCATCTTTACCGGTTTCAACCAGTACATCGCCACGGGAGATATCGATCTCGTCGTTCAGGGTCACCGTAATAGCTGAGCCAGCCTGCGCCTGCTCCAGTTCACCTTCGTAGGTGATAATGGATTTAACGGTGCTGGTCTTGCCCGATGGCAGCGCTGTGATCTGCTGACCTTTACGCACTACACCTGCAGCTACCGTGCCGCAGAAACCACGGAAGTCCAGGTTAGGACGGTTCACGTACTGTACTGGGAAGCGCAGATCTTCCAGTGCGATATCATGGCTAACTTCAACGTTTTCCAGAATGTTCATCAGCGGCTCACCCTGGTACCAAGGCATTTGCGTGCTGTTTTCTACCACGTTTTCGCCTTTCAGAGCGGAAACCGGTACAAACTGGAAGTCAGGAATACGTAGATCTTTGGCAAACTCTTTATAGTCCGCCACGATCTCGTTAAAGCGCTCTTCACCGTACTCGACCAGGTCCATCTTGTTCACCGCCACGATCACGTGTTTGATGCCCAGCAGGGAGACAATAAAGCTGTGACGACGGGTCTGGGTCAGTACACCATGACGAGCGTCGATCAGGATGATCGCCAGTGATGCAGTGGATGCACCGGTCGCCATGTTACGGGTGTACTGCTCGTGCCCTGGGGTGTCGGCAATAATAAATTTACGCTTATCGGTAGAGAAATAACGGTATGCCACGTCGATGGTGATACCCTGCTCACGCTCGGATTGCAGACCGTCTACCAGCAGCGCCAGATCCACTTCTTCACCAGTGGTACCGCTTTTCTTGCTGTCTTTACTGATCGCAGCCAGCTGATCTTCATAGATCATTTTGGAATCGTGCAGCAGGCGGCCAATCAGGGTACTTTTACCATCATCCACGCTACCGCAGGTGATAAAACGCAGCAGGTCTTTCTGTTCGTGCTGTTTCAGATACGCTTCAATATCTTCCGCAATCAAGTCGGATTGGTGAGACATTTTGTGTCCTCATAGGCTTGAGGCTGGAGGCTTGAGGCTGGACGAACCAGGTTCAAGCTCCACCTTAATCTTATTCATCAGTCCCGATAACATAGCGGCTATTCGTTTGGTTTGCTGAATCCAGTCCTGACCAGCCTGTCTCTCGATATAGCCTATATCGATACCGATATAAATTTGAGTTCTCAGCTCTGCGCAAGAGCCTTTAGCGATGCTTAAGAACCTGAGTCTTTCTTTTGCACTTTCTCTGCTCATACCCTCTGCAATATTACTGGGTACAGACAGACCTGAACGGGTAATCTGATCTTTAAATCCCCAATCGTTCAGGTTTCTCAGGTTCTTGTATAAATCTGCCGATAATCGGGCGGACATTTTCCATACGTCTAGCTTCTCAAAATCCATTTGGCACCCTTTTCGTCAAGCCTCAGGCCTCCAGCCTAAAGCCTTTCCGGCTAGAAGTAACCTTCGCGCTTCTTCTGCTCCATGGAGCCCGCGCCATCATGGTCGATCACACGACCCTGACGCTCAGAAGTGGTGGTCAGCAGCATTTCCTGAATAATGTCAGGCAAGGTCGCTGCGGTCGATTCCACCGCACCGGTCAGCGGGTAACAACCCAGCGTACGGAAACGCACGGAACGCATTTCTGGCTCTTCACCTTCGGCCAGCGGCATACGCTCATCATCTGCCATGATCAGGGTACCATCACGCTCAACCACAGGACGTTTATCTGAGTAGTACAGAGGTACAATCGGAATCTCTTCCAGATAGATGTACTGCCAGATATCCAGCTCGGTCCAGTTGGACAGCGGGAATACACGAATGGACTCGTCTTTGTTCACCTTGCTGTTGTACAGGTTCCACAGCTCAGGACGCTGACTTTTAGGGTCCCAACGGTGGAATTTGTCACGGAAGGAGTAAACACGCTCTTTCGCACGGGACTTCTCTTCGTCACGACGGGCACCACCAAACGCAGCATCAAAGCGGTACTTGTTCAATGCCTGCTTCAGAGCCTGAGTTTTCATCACGTCCGTGTACTTACGGCTGCCGTGATCGAATGGGTTGATATTCGCCGCCCGACCTTCTTCGTTGGTATGCACGATCAGATCCATACCGGCCTCTGCCGCCATCTTGTCACGGAACTCGATCATTTCACGGAACTTCCAGGTGGTATCCACGTGCATCAGTGGAAACGGCGGTGTTCCTGGGTAGAAAGCTTTACGAGCCAGATGCAGCATTACGGCAGAGTCTTTACCGACAGAATACAGCATCACAGGGTTGTCAAACTCTGCGGCAACTTCCCGAATAATATGGATGCTTTCCGCTTCCAGCTGTTTCAGGTGCGTCAGGCGTTCGGGCGATATCATTGTTATGATCCACTCCTGCTAAAAGTCAAAAAAACCGGTCTGAGTCTAAAAGAGTCCGCTCATCCGGTTGGAATTGGTTGGGTTATTTGTTCAGGTTCAGGTGTCTGTCTTAAGCGATCCGTTGTCTTGATCGTCTCACTTAAGCCCGTCATGTTATCCGCTTCGATATGCGGACGTACTAACCCCAATGGGCGTAGTAAAAACGGAATCCTTAATTACGTCAAATTATTTAAAATACTTTGTTGATAACTTTATCGAATAAGAAGCACTAATTTTCCAGGCGATAAACCCGGCTTTCCACATGGCCATCAGGCATCAGGTTTAACCAACGATAACCCGGTGCCAGATCTGCTATCTGGAACTCATTGATATCAGAGGCAAATTGAATACTGGTGGCCGGTGTGGTCAATAAACTCAGCTGATCTTTTACCAGATGTTGCTCCTGATGCACATGACCACAGATCACGGTTTTTACTGCCGGGAAACCAGTGAGTGTTTGCCATAACCAGCCTTGATCGCGCAGGGGAATACTATCAATTCCGGCAATGGCCTCACTATTATCCATTAGCGGATTATGGTTTTCCCCCTGACGGCCCGGACCAACCAGTAAAGGCTGATGATGAATCGCAATCGCTTGATACAACGCTTGAGGTTGTTCCAGTGCCTGCAGCAGCTGCTGACGCTGAGACTCATCCAACTCACCGTGAGGCTGACCGGATTGAGAATTCAGTAATAACCACTGCCATTCGCCGCTAACAACAGAAAAATCAATAGGATGCAACGCCTGCATCAGATCGACACTATCGTGATTACCGGGAATCCAGTGCCAAGGCACACCGGTCTCCTGCATCAGTTGATACAGCTGTTGATAGCTTTCAACGGATTCATCCTGACTTAAATCTCCAGTCAGTAGAAACAGATCCACCGGATGGGCTTTCAGGCTTTGCTCCAGCACAGCAACCAAATTGTGCCAAGGCTTCTGGCCTTTAAAATCTTGTTCAGGATCAGCCAGCAGGTGCAGATCGGTCAGCTGCACCACAGATAGGGAATCTCTCACGGACATGTCAGGGTCTTTTCTAATAATGTGTATAGTTCTGATTATTTGGATCGTTGTAATGATCGGGATAGCTGATGTGTTAGGAGGGCAAACCGACCGCCTCAACACTGTGGCCATAGTTTTTCAGATGGGTCAGCCATTCGGCCAGAAACAGATTAATCTGCATCTTCTCATCAGGTTGGCGCATTTTCGGATTCGGGTAGCGGTAACGGCCATCAAAGTGACGTTGCTTTTGATACCCCACCACTTCCGCCATACGGGCATCGTGGTACATACGCACGGACAATTCAGGCTGGCTCAACCAATGCCCCCAGCTGTCCTGCTGCCAGATACGCAGCAGGGTGGTGTATTTACTGCGCTCGGTCACTTTAATCGCCAGCTCCCCAAGATGCAGCGATTCATCACTGACCGCAAAACGCCAGCTATCGTTCTCTTCCAGATCAGGCAGCAGTTTCAATAAGCGCAGATAGTTGGTTTCGCACTCGGCCATCTGTCGTTTTAGATCGACGACATAGGCTTTCTTTTTGGCCCAGGGGTTAGGATTTTTGGTTCGTTGCATGGTTACACTCTACTCTCTGGCTTGCTGGTTTGACTGCTCGTTCCCCTCGTCAGCGCGAACCGCTTATCTTTCAAACCAGCGTTACTGCCAGCTATCGATTATCTCGTTCTAGGATTGACACCATTGTTGCTGCAGCCGCTCACGGTTCAGCTGCAACCACTGTAGGGCAATGATGGCCATAGCATTGTTAATACGACCATCTTGTAACCCTCTTACGGCTTCAGAAAAGTCCACCAGTTCGACCCGGATATCCTCGTGTTCGTCATCCAAACCATAGACCCCTTCTGTCACCTTGCGGCTGTCGATGACACCTAAAAACAGTGCGATCTGCTCATCCATACCACCGGGACTCACCCAGTAGCTAAACAGTTTCTCCAGCGCTTCGATATCACAACCGGCTTCTTCCTGAGCCTCTCTGCGTACAACATCTTCCAGGGTTTCTCCCTCTTCTGTCATACCGGCCACAATCTCAAACATCCATGGGCTTTGTGTTTCATCGTATAAAGCACCGGGACGGAACTGCTCTACCATCAACAGCTGGTCGCTACGAGGGTCGTATAATAACACGCCCACCGCATCGCCCCGGACAAATATCTCTCGGGTAAACGTCTCGCTCCATTGGCCATCAAAACGGCGCTGTTTGAGATGCAGCTTTTCCATACGAAAAAAGCCCTGATAGGCTTCTTCCCGCTTGATGATCTGAACATCATCCCTGTGATAACGACGGGTCAACTTGTTACTCATTGCTAATATCGTGACATCTCGCATGGCTATTTCTGTTGCTACTTTTTTGGCTATTTATGGACGTTTTTTGTGGCCGTTTTTTATGGCCGTTTTTTGTGACAGAGATTTCAGGCTCATCACCCTATTTCAGACTCTCAGCATAGCAAGTTTAATTGCAGTGACAAATCACCTTCTATACTGATCTATACTTAGGGGTAGGTTGAAGGTAGCAGTATCATGGAGGCTGCCATGGCATTCGTTCAATTACAGTATCTGGACATCCGACCGGTTGCCCTGATTGCCGGGGCAGAAGGTAATCTGCCCGCGCTCAAGGCGTGCTTGCTGCAAGCCAGGCGACAAAGCGCCCGTATCCGCCTGTTTCTGGGCAATGGCCTGGGAGCCTTTGGTCATAGCAACGAAACGCTGTTTATTCTGCAAACCCAATGTACCTGGCTGGTGAAAGGCAGCCATGAGCGCCAGCTATTGAAGGAGCAACCGGGACAAGTATCTTTGTTTAATCATCATGCATCCATGTCACGGGCGAAACAGAGCCTGAGCCCTGCAAATAAAAAACACCTGAAACACTGGACCGATCTGGTGCGCTTACAAACCCCAAGCGGCGCACTATTAGCCTGTTACGGCACACCTGACTTTCTGCTACCAGATACTCTGAACGCTTACAATCTGGATAGGGAACTCATTATGGCCTGGCTCAAACAGTATCGCTGTCAGGGTTTAGTGGTAGGCAGTGATCACCAGCCCTGGATCGAACACCTGCCAGAAGGGCATTTTGTCGCCTCCTGCGGGGCCTGCGGCTTTGCCAGTCAACCTGATAGTTCAGACGTGCATTACTTACTTGTTGAGCAGTTTCGTAACCGTCTGATTCCACGGGTCGAACGTGTAAATTATGATATCTATCCCTGGATCAACCAGCTCAAAAGAGAAGGCGTACCCGATATTCTGACGTACCCCCTATTAAAAGGCTTACCACCACCGGACGACTACTATTCCTGATCGATAAACGCGCGACAAAGTGCAGAACAGTACCATAAAAAAGCTTAACCAGGCGGGAGTAAAATCCACTTAACCGACTCTAATCCAATGTATACAGAAACCCACATGCTTCAGAAACAACTAATAGATAGAGCAAAAAAAGCTAAAAAAACCGTAGCTTAGTTACATTCTTTGACAGAAAGATGGCATTTTTTTGCATAGGATCAATGTGTTCCGGCGGGATAACTCTCATAGTGTGCGCTGGTATACATTTTGACCAGCACTGGACGCTGAATAATCTCCATCTAGTCACAGACCGTTTATCAAAAAAACAATAATAACGGCTAACCAACGTATCAGGATAACTGCCATGTATAACCTGTTGGGCAATATTAAAATCAAGTACAAACTCTGGGTCATTATCGCTCTGATGGCGATGGGTACTGCGGTCCTCATCAGCGTGTCGTTAATGTCTCTGAAAGAAAACCTGCTCGAAGATAGGAAGCAGAAGACCAAGCATGTGGTTGAAACCGTATACAGCTTCCTGCACCACTATTATGCCCAGGAACAAAGCGGTGCACTGACCCGGGAAGCAGCCCAACAAGCGGCCAGTAAGGCCATTGAAAGACTGCGTTACGATAAAGATGAGTATTTCTGGATCAATGATATGAACGCCGTGGTGGTGATGCATCCCATCAAACCATCTCTCAATGGCAAAAATCTCAGCGGTCTGGCTGATGCCAATGGCAAAAAAATCTTCACCGAGTTTGTGGGTGTGGTCAAACAAGCAGGAGAGGGCTATGTCAGCTATCTCTGGCCAAAACCCGGCCATGAAGAACCACAGGCAAAGATCTCCTATGTAAAAGGGTTTGCACCCTGGGGCTGGATCGTCGGCAATGGTATTTATCTGAACGATATGGATGATATTTTCTGGGCGACTCTTGTACAGTACTCCATCACCGTCGGTATTCTGACGCTGCTGATTGGTGGTCTGGCTCTGTTTATTATCCATATGATTACCACCCAGATTACCCGACTGAAAAATACGATGGTAGATGTAAAAGATTCCGGTGATCTGCGTCAGCGCGTCGATATCAGTAATAAGGATGAGCTGGGCGATATGGCCGGTGCCTTTAACCATATGATGGATAAGTTCCAGAATATCGTTAACTCTGTTGGCCAGTCCACAGGCCAGTTGACAGAAGCCATCAATCAGATGGGCACAATTACAGAAAGCACCACAAAGGGTGTCACCCGTCAGCGTACCGAAACAGAACAAAGTGCTGCCGCCATGAATGAAATGGCCGCATCTGCACAGCAGACCGCCAGTATTGCCGAACAGGCCAATGAAGCCACACGAGCAGCCCATGAGCAAACGGAACACGGTCTGCGCATTGTTGAAGAGGCCACTCGCAGCATTAACGAACTGGCCCATGATGTACAGCAATCCAGTGAGGTGATTAACGAGCTGGAAAGTCATACCGCCAAAATCGAAAGCATCCTGGATGTGATTGGAGGCATCTCAGAGCAAACCAACCTGCTGGCACTTAACGCCGCGATTGAAGCCGCCCGAGCCGGTGAACAGGGTCGTGGCTTTGCCGTGGTGGCCGATGAAGTGCGCCAACTCGCACAGCGCTCCGCAGAATCCACTCAGCAGATTCAGGATATGATCCACGAGTTACAGAGCCGATCAAAAATTGCGGTTGATGCAATGAGAACCAGCCAATCCAAGGCAGAGACGACGGTGGAGCGGGCCGCCGAAGCTGGTGAGTCCTTCCGCACTATTGCAGACTCGATGCAACAGATCAGCAGCCTGAACGCTCAGATCGTAAATGCTGCCGAAGAGCAAAGCAGCGTCGCCGATGAACTGAACCAGAATCTGGTTTCTATCGCACAGGTTTCCGAAGAAACGGAGCAGGGTACATCACTGATTAAAGCCTCGGGTCAGGAGTTGACCCAGAACGCTCATAATCTAAATAACCTGATTAAACAGTTCCGTACCTGATCTCTACTGAGCTTGAAGAGCTACAATGGTCCATGTTTCTGCATGGGCCATTTTTTTTGCTATATTGCGCACTGTTTTCACAGATATTAACAGGTAACCACAGACAGTTATGAAAGGCCGGAATATGCAACGCTGGCGGGACCCGAAAAAAGATCCCCGCAACGAGAAAAAAACCAACCTGATCACACCACAGGGTTACGATACCCTGCAACAGGAGCGTGATTTCCTATGGAAGGTGCGCCACCCGGAACTGGCGCAGAAGGTTAAAGAAGCCGCCGCTCAGGGTGACCGCAGTGAAAACGCGGATTACACTTATAATAAGCAGCTGTTAAACAAAACACTGGGACGTATTCGTTTTCTGGATAAGCGTCTGGATGCACTGACCATTGTTGCAGACAAGCCGACCGATCAAAGTAAAATCTTCTTCTCTGCCAAGGTAGAACTGGAACATGAAGAGGGTGAACGGATGGCCTTACAGATTGTTGGCCCAGATGAAGCAGACCTACAACAGCAGAAGATCAATATCGACTCACCGATGGCACGGGCCTTATTAGGTAAGTCCGTGGATGACGAAGTCGTTGTACAAGCCCCCGACGGCGAACAGGTCTACTATGTCTTGAGTATCAACTATCCCGATTAAACATTCTCTGAATTGATTGATAACAAATTAGTCTCACAACGGGATTAATACTCTCGCTTGCATTGAATTTTATCCTGTCGCCCATATCCATTAGTCAACACGATAATATTTTGCCGATCTGCCTGGCCTATTCGCGTCATCAGTATTCTTCAGCGTTTTTATTATTTTATAGCCAGCAGACAGATCAGCCACTTAAGCAAAAGGGTATGCCATGAGTGATAATGAGATTCCAAACGAGCAGGACAACAGCCAACCTGAACCGGACAATGTCAAACAAGGTACAACTGATAGTTCGGGCACGTTAATTTTACCATCGGATGCTCTGCCTGAGCGTATCTATCTGCTACCGGTACATAACCGTCCCTACTTTCCTGCCCAGGTTCAGCCACTGATAATCAGCCGTCAACGCTGGCAGAAAACCATGGAACGCCTGGCCGATACGCCTCATCACATTGTTGGTCTGTGCTATGTCGGCGATATTAAGCCCGAAGAGATTGATCACCGGGATTTCAACACCATTGGTTGTGCTGCGCGGGTGCATAAGGTCAGCCTGGAAGAGGGTGGTATCCAGTTTGTCGCTCAAGGCCTGCGCCGCTTCCGTATTGTACGCTGGCTTAATAAAGAAGCCCCTTATCTGGTAGAAGTGGAGTATCCAAAAGAAGAGATTGAGGACAGTGATGAGGTAAAAGCCTACGCTATGGCGCTGATCAGCGCCATCAAGGAACTACTACCACTCAACCCTCTCTATGGCGAAGAGCTGAAAAACTACCTGAATCATTTCGATACCAACGAACCTTCACCACTGGCTGATTTTGCGGCGGCGATCACCACTGCAGACGGAGACGATCTTCAGGATATCTTAAAAACGCTGCCCGTATTGGAGCGGATGAAAAAGGTGATGCCGCTACTGCAAAAAGAGCTGGAGGTCGCCCGTTTACAGAGTGAAATCCGCGAAGAGGTGAATCAGAAAGTCAGCGAAAATCAGCGAAAATTCTTCCTGAAAGAGGAGATGAAAGTGATCCAGCGCGAGCTGGGCATCTCCAAAGACGATAAGACAGCAGAACTGGATGAATTTAAGGAGCGCATCAGCAAGCTAACGTTGCCTGAGCAGGTAGAGAAACGCATCTCGGAAGAGATGGATAAATTCTCCATGCTGGAAACCGGCTCGGCTGAATATGGTGTCACCCGCAACTATCTGGAGTGGATTACCAGTCTGCCCTGGGGCATCACCACAGAAGATAATCTGGATCTGAAACACGCCCGCGAGGTGCTGAATCAGGATCATGATGGCCTGGAAGATGTGAAGGACCGTATTCTGGAATTTCTGGCCGAAGGCTCCTTTAAAGGTGAAGTCTCTGGCTCTATCCTTTTATTGGTTGGCCCTCCTGGTGTCGGCAAAACCTCCATTGGTCGTTCCATTGCCGATGCATTGGGCCGCCCCTTCTATCGTTTCTCTGTTGGCGGTATGCGTGATGAGGCCGAAATCAAAGGCCATCGTCGTACCTATATCGGCGCTATGCCTGGTAAGCTGGTTCAGGCATTGAAAGATGTCGAGTTGAGCAATCCGGTGATTATGCTGGATGAGATCGACAAGATTGGAGCCTCTTATCAGGGTGACCCGGCCTCTGCACTACTTGAGGTTCTGGACCCGGAGCAGAACAGCGAGTTTCTGGATCACTACCTGGATGTGCGTCTGGATCTGTCCAAGGTTCTGTTTGTCTGTACCGCTAACCAACTGGATAGCATTCCCGGGCCTCTGCTGGATCGTATGGAAACCATCCGCCTGTCCGGCTATATCGCCGAAGAGAAGCTGCAGATCGCCAAAAATCATATCTGGCCCAAGCTGTTAAAGCGCGCCAAACTGCTGAAAAAGCAGGTGGACCTGTCCGATGCCGCATTAAAGCAGGTGATCGAAGGCTATGCCCGCGAGGCTGGTGTACGTCAGCTGGAAAAACAGCTCCATCGAATTATGCGTAAAGCGGCCGTGCAGTTATTGGAGAGTGATCAGGATAGTATCAAGGTCAATGCAAAAAACCTGGAGGAATATCTGGGTGCCCCCATCTTCCGTAAAGAACAGGTATTGAAAGGTGTTGGCGTGGTCACAGGTCTGGCCTGGACCTCTATGGGCGGTGCAACACTACCGATTGAAGCCAGTGTAGTACACAACAAAGGCCGTAGTCTGAAACTGACCGGCAAGCTGGGCGATGTGATGAAGGAGTCAGCAGAGCTGGCAATCAGCTATGCCTCTTCTCAACTGGCCAAACACGGTGTTGATGAGCAGTTCTTTGATAACAGCGCCATTCACTTGCACGTGCCTGAAGGTGCAACACCCAAAGATGGCCCCAGCGCCGGTGTTACCATGACCACCGCCCTGCTGTCTCTGGCTCGAAATGAAGCCCTGCCACGCTCACTGGCCATGACCGGAGAAATCACGTTAACCGGCCATGTACTGCCTGTCGGCGGTATCCGGGAAAAGGTGATCGCCGCACGCAGAAGTAAGATTATGGAAGTGATTCTGCCCGCAGCTAACCAAAGGGATTACGATGAACTGCCGGACAGTCTGAAAGAAGGGATGACTGTACATTTCGCCAGCCATTATCGGGATATTGCCAAGCTGATTTTTGGGGCTTAAAGGCTGGAGGCTGGAGGCTGGAGGCTGGAGGCTGGAGGCTGGAGGCTGGAGGCTGGAGGCTGGAGGCTGGAGGCTGGAGGCTGGAGGCTGGAAAGCTTGTCTGATAACGATAGTCAGGCAAGCTTTCCAAAGGACCGAGGGTGCGCTATTTACTGAATGCGCAGCCAGTTTGAATACCCATCTTGCTAAAAATCTTAGCCGCCGGGCAGAAACCGGTAAAAGCCGCCTGGATCATATTGAAACCAATAAATACGGTGAACCAGACAAAGTTGGCGTGTACAAAATGGGTCAGCAGCAGGCTGATTAGAATCATACTTCCCGCAAACACAAACATCAGACGATCAATATTCATAATTACCTCAGAAGAAATAAGCTAAGCAGTATCTGATTGAGGCAGATAAGTGCTGAACGACTTCTAGTGACTAAAGATTGATCGCCATAATATTAGAAAAAAACGATTTATAGAAATATCGATTTAGATAGTACTTATATATAGTTATTCCATTTACTAATAAGGCCGCTCTGCCAGCACAACAGCACGTTTAGGTGCCGGGTAACCCTCAACGGTTTTACTGTGATCCTCAGGATCCAGGAAATCCACCAGCGATTGGTAGGCCATCCATTCCGTACTGCGCTGCTCGTCCAATGTAGTAACGGACACATCCACCACACGTACATTGATAAAGCCACATTTCTCTAACCAGAGTACCAGTGCATCAGGGCTTGGCAGATACCAGACATTATTCATCATGGCGTATCTATCTTCCGGCACCAGCACCTGCTGAGCATCACCATCCACCACCAGTGTTTCCAGCACCAGCTCACCGCCAGGACGCAGGGCTTCCTTCAGTTGGTACAGGTGGTCGATCGGGCTACGACGGTGGTACAATACCCCCATGGAGAATACTGTATCAAAGTAATCCAGGTTCGCCGGTACATCCTCAATACCCACTGGCAGATGGAAGACCTTATTGCCATCAGCTAGCCCCATCAGCTTGCGAATCAGCTGGAACTGCACATGAAAACGCGGTGAAGGGTCAATACCGACGACAAAGCGTGCACCGGCCCCGGCCATACGCCAGCAGTGATAACCACTACCACAACCGACATCCAGTATCCGACGATTATGCAGCGGCGCGATAAACTCTTCCAGGCGATCCCACTTCCAATCTGAGCGCCATTCGGTATCAATATAAGTACCGTGCAACTCAAACGGACCTTTGCGCCATGGCATCAGCTTTTTCATCAGGTTACGGTATTTCGCCTGCTGAGGTTCAGGCAAAGCCGGAGAGGCTTTTACCAGCACCGCACTGCGATCCAGATCCACCGTCACCTGATAGCCATCCTCTGCCAGTTCTTCTGCGGTGGCAAACTTATCCACAACCCTAAGCCAACCGGGCAGATCTGCATAACGTTTGGTATCCAGACCATGCTCCAGTTGCTCGGGCACTTTTGCCAACCAACGGGTTAAGCCTTCTTCGGCAAATTTCTGATAGAGAGGGGCGTAATCGGTCATGGTCTGGTTACTATTTTTCAGAGAGTTAAAGATTTAATACGAATACCGATAGTTTCTTGATATACGAAATAGGTAGTCAAAGTAGGTCGGATAAGAGAAACGCCATCCGACACGGATTCCAATACTCAGCCGTTGCCGGAAGGTGCCTTGCGGCTTTTCCCACCTACAATAATTGATCGAGGTTGGTATCAGTCTACTTATTTAGTAAAAAACCTAACGGGCTTTAATGGCCAGCATGGAGGCAAAGTTCAAATACTGGAACCATACGCAGTTATGAGCAAAACCCGCTTGGTCAAAACGCTGTTGATGGGTTTCAAAGCTTTCCGCCTGCAGAAAGTTTTCCAGTGCTGCACGCTTCTGACTGATCTCAAGATCGCTATAACCATTAGCGCGTTTAAAGTCGAGCTGCAGATCAAACAGAGTATCCTGCTTATCGGCCTGCTCAAAACGCACCTTTTCAGAGAGCACTAACACGCCACCTGGAGCCAAACCGGCAACGATTTTTTCCAACAAGGGTAAACGACTCTCCAGTGGCAAAAACTGGAAGGTAAAGTTCAGTACCACCACAGAGGCATTTTCGATGGGGTACTCACAGATATCGGCGCATTCCAGCTGAATATTACGGGCTGAACCATCGCTATTCAGAGCTTCCTGCGCAAACACCCGTTCACAGCGTTCGATCATCGCCTCAGAATTGTCCAGCGCGATAATCTCCAGATTAGGGTCATCAATCTGGTGACAAACCGATAGCGTACTCGCTCCCAGGGAACAACCCAGATCATAGACCCGGGTACCCGGCTGCCAATAGCGACGGGCAATCACGCCGGTCATACCGATCATATTGCTATAACCAGGCACTGAGCGCTTGATCATATCCGGGAAAACCTGCACCACCTGATCATCAAATGAGAAGGTGGCGACCTTATCCAGAGGATTGGCAAATATGGAATCTTTTTGATTATCTTGCATGGTAAAACCCGTTAGATTTGCACGCGCGCGGACCAGATACAGAATTTACCGGTCTCAGCAATACGTTCACAATTACCAAACACTTGCTCAATCAGGTCTGGATATTTCAGGAAGCGGTTAGCGACAATACGCAGTTCACCACCACGATTCAGGTGTTTCTTCGCCTGGCGAATAAACTGCTCGGTCGGTACATAGTCAGTTTTCAGACCGGTATGGAACGGTGGATTAGAGATCACCAGATCATAGCGACCTTCCACTTCACTCCACATATCGGAAGCGATGACCTCACCTTCCAGCTGATTATGGGCTAGACTCAGTTTAGTCGCTTCTACCGCCATCACGCTAACGTCACAGGCGGTCAGCGCCAATTCTGGCTGCTGTTTAAGCAAACTTAAACCAATCACACCACAACCACAGCCCATATCCAGTGCTTTAGGGATAAAACCCACACTGGCCCGGACTTTCGGCAGATGTTGCAGTAATAGCTCTGAACCTTCATCTAAGCGGCCATGGCTAAACACACCGGGTAGGCTAACTAACTCTAATGCGGACTCTGAACTAGCGCCAGCTTCTGCACTAAGCCCTGTATCCAGCGACCAATACTGTTGCCACTGCTCCAGCTCAAAAGCCGGAATCTTATCCACAACCGGTATCATGCTCAGCAGCGTGGACTTTTTTGCTTTATCTTTTTTTTGTACTTTGTCGGTAAAGGGCAATAGCAGCTTATCAGCGGACTTAATGCCGCCGTTATTTTCACCTACCAGCCAGAACTCAGCCCCCTCTTTCAGCAGAGGTAACAGCTGAGCAATCAGATAGCGCGCTTGCTCTTTTGCCTTAGGCATAAAGAGCACGATCTTATCCACAGGGGGGATATCCGGCACCTGACTCTGAAAAAGCGGTTCAAGTTTAGGCTGATGTTGCATAGAACTGAAACTGCGCCAGTCATCCGTTAAGACAATGGGGCTTTCCAGCTGACCCAACTGACTCAGCAAGCCATCATCGGGAATATGAGCAAATAACACCCGGCCACTTAATTCAGCCTGGTTACGCATAATCAGTTCACTGGCAGGTGTTAATGCCATTTTATCCTCACGTACTATCTTGAGATTTAACCTGCTGAATCCAAAGTGATTCAGTCAACAAGGGGCCGATTAAGAGATCCACTTTAAGAGCACTGATCACCGTTAAGCGGATGAACCGGATCGACCAAGGGGCTCAAACAATAAAAATATCACGCCGGTTTACGGGCTATCACATGAATATAGCGCCCTAAACGCCAGTAAGGGTCTTGATGACAATAGCGCCATTCCAGCTCCTGAACTTTTAACAGGTCTTCCTCTGACGGGTCTTTATCACGCAGATAATCATTAAAAATGCGAATACCCGCGACAGATACAATCTCCAGCCCCTGATCTCGCAGCCCTTGAATCACTGTCTCTGGATCTTGCGGACTGATTGGCGTTAAGCGCAGTCGTTGCCCGGTACCATCAAGGGTATCCCTTAATGCTTTATCGTAGTTACCCTTTACGATATTGCTAAAACGCAAACCGTGTTCATTAAAGAACATCAGGGATAACCAGCCGTCTGACTGCATCATAGTCGCGAGATGGGGTAAAGCCTCTTGTGGTTGATGTAACCACTCCAGTACGGCGTGGCACACTACTAATTGCGCAGGCTCCAGTTGCTCAGAGATCTGCTGCAATTTATAGTCATATACCTGCACCGGAAAAGCATAGTTGTGCTGTTGTTGCTGATTATCAAACAAGACTTGAGCTTCGGCACGCATATCTTCAGCGGGTTCAGTAAAACAAACCTGATGCCCCTGCTGTGCCAGCCAATCAGACATCTGTCCCAGACCACCGCCCACATCTAACACATTCGCTGTGCTATTAGGCTCAATTTGCTGATTGAGAAAGGGAATCTGCTGCAGATCCTGATACAAAATCTGCTGACGTAACCAGCCTTTGGCGGTGCCATAGACATTACGACGGAACTTCTCAGCCAAACCATCAAAAACTTTATCGGTAGTGATTTTTGCACGGGGGGCAGCCAAAACAACCTCTCATTAGGCAATAGCACAAGGCGAGGCATGTTACTGGATTTTAGGCGTACGGGAAAGAATCAGACCGGAAAGAAATGTTGTACCAGCAATACAGGTTGAATGGTAAGCATTGCAAGCACAGGTAATCAGAGGATAAAGCACTAAAATAGGATACGAAAAAAAACGCTGATCTTAAAACCGATCAGCGTTTCGATGTAAGTACGACTAATCAAGCAATGATTAGAAGTCTACACGCCAGCTCAGAGCTACAGAATCAGATGAACCGGTTTTACCAGCAGCTTTCGCAGCTTCTGCATCATCATCAGCTGTTACAATAGTAGCGGCTACACGAGACTGAGCACCAAGTTTGTACTGAGCTTCAACAGCAACTTGCTCACCATCTTCGAAGCTTACGAAGTTAGCCAGCAGTTTAACATCACCCATAGCGTAAGAACCTGCTACTTCGAACGTGTTTTCGTCGTCGATACCGTTGTCAGTTGCTTCAGCAGCAACGTACAGATCACCCATAGTGTAGCTAGCGGCTACAGAGGTGTAGTTCTCATCAACAGAACCTTGATACATCAGGGAAGCAACGGCTACAGAGAAACCACCAGCTGAGTAGTGAGCAGCCAGGTTATATGCATCAGCGTCGTCACCAGTATCAACGCCAGAATTACGAGCTACCAGTACTGCTGCAGCTTGGAAACCACCCATATCTGGAGTGATGTACGCCAGAGTGTTACCTTGACGGCCAGCCCAATCATAGGAGTGAGTTGGGTTAGAGCCTACATCCAGAATATCTACTTTACCAGAAGTCCACAGGTACTGAGGAGTCCACTGACGACCCGCAGTTACAGTACCGAAACCACCAGTTGCACCGATGTAAGCCAGACGGCCATCACCAACGTCACCAGAATCAGTTTTGGCTTTAAATTCTAAACGAGCGATACCAGTGATGCCACCATTCAGCTCTGTAGAAGCTTTAATACCAACACGGGAGGAGTTATCGCCAATATTCAGGTCACCTTCATCAGGATTTTCAGCAACAACACGCAGGGAACCGTACAGGTCGTAGTTTACTTCTGCTGCTTGAGCAACAGCTGTGAAGCTCATAGCACCAGCGATAGCGGTAGCAATCAGAGTCTTTTTCATTTGTTAATTTCCTTTCTCTACTCAATCGCTCTGCAAATACTGCAGAAAATTTTGGTTAGCCGGCCAGCACAACCAGCCAACCTTAAACCTTTATTGTTTCAATCGCAGGGGCTACTTTAAACATCCTGCGCGCGCATGGCAATAGTCAAATAAGCCCTTTTTTACATCATTCTGCTGACTTTTGATTTGAGTTAAGTATCAAGTCAGCTTGGAACCCTAGATTTATTTGCTTACAGGTTGATGACATCCCCTCTTTTTTTAACATTTAGTTACAGTAGAGAAAAGATTCTACTAAAATAAATATTTGCATAAACAGGGATGCCAGAGGCTTGGTGTACAGCCTGTTGTCACTTGTGGCTCTTTCCTGCCCACTCGACCATCAGTTGAATCTGGCTACGACCACGAAAGTGATTCAGATTGAGCTGATATACACAGTGAATATAATCACCTTCGCTGAAGTTAAGTGTTTGACCAGCAGCTAATGCCTTAAACCAGATAGCACGATAGCTATACGTTTGCTGCCAGTCACTGAGCAAAAGCTGAAGATGAGTTTGATCTGCACCAATCACTTTGAGCTGCTCAACCAGAAAGTGACCTTCAAAATAAGCGCTATCAAATTCACGACCGTAGGGTTGTAATGCTTGTAACTCGTGCCAGGTTTGTTCACTGATCTGTTCTGGTTCCAATTCACCGTCAACCCAGATCACCGGCTGTAAATTTTCCAAGCCAATTTGTTGTTTTACAGCCTGATCAAAAGCTTGCACAAAAGCTAAATACGACGCTCGCTGAATGGTTAACCCAGCTGCCCCCTTATGCCCGCCAAACTTCACGATAATATCCGGATTATTGTCATGCACCCATTGCAAAGCATCTCGAATATGGACCTGATCTATACTTCGCGCTGAACCTGTCATATGCTCAGGATTCACAGCAGGACACAATACAACTGAAGGCTTTCCTGTTTTCTGAGTCACTCGTGAAGCCACTATACCCTGCACGCCAGGATGACCTTCCGGCAGATAGATACTGAGCGCCTCGAGCCCTTGTATAACCTGCTGTTGCGCCAGTTGGTTGGCCGACAGAGTCATCTCTTGTTCAATCGCTTTTCGATCTTCATTATCCTGATCGAGTATCGATAAATACTGCTCCGCCTGATGATCAGAAGGCGCCAAAATAAAGTGCAAAGCGGCATAAGGATCATCCAAACGGCCACGGGCATTGATGCGCGGCCCCAGCTGATACCCCAGCACATCTGCCGAAAACAGCTGGTCCTCTTTTTTCAGCAATTTCCGTACAGCTCTCCAGCAGGGTTGATCAAACCGATTAATCAAGTCCAGGCCATTTTTCACCACAGCACGATTAATGGCGCTATCCCCCAAAGAGACACAGTCGGCTACCGTACCCAGAGCCACATAAGAGAGCAAAAAGCCTAGTTTGGAGCTTTTTTCCGACAAATATCCCTGGGCGACTAATTCCATACGTACCGCAGACATCACTAGCCAGGCCACCATACAGCCAGCGATTGTGGCATCAGGGTAACCGCAATCACTCTGAGTAGGATTGACCATGGCGAAAGCCGACTCCGGAGGCCCCTCGACCGGCAAGGCATGGTGATCGGTGACGATGACATCAATACCCGCTTGCTGAAGCAGCACAATACGGGCTTCATCACTGGAGCCACAGTCTGCGGTGATAATCACATCGGGCAACACAGGTAGTTGAAGAATACGCGCGACTAAGCCTGCGCTGACACCGTAACCATCCTGCAGGCGATGACCGATTAAACTTTGGATTTTATCTGCAGGATGATGAAAGAGTTCGGTTAACGCACGATACATCACTGCATGGGAGGTGATACCGTCGACATCATAGTCGGTCAGCACTCCGATGGTTTGCCCCAGCATCACCGCCTGAGCGATACGCCCCGCGGCTTTACCCGCATCTTTTAGTTTCTCTGGTCGCTCGATATACTGCAACGCTGGCTGAACAATACTCTCAAGGTTACGTACACCCTCACTTAACCGCCCCGCGAGCACCTTTGCCAATAAAGGCGATAAACCTAATGCTTGAGCCTGAAGCAGGACCTGATTGTTCAGTGGACGCAGACGAATTTCGGGTGCCATCATTTATAGAACCGCCCCATCTCATCCATAACTTCCTTCATCGTTGATAAATCCAATGTCTGCTGATCCAATAGCTCATACTCTTTATTCAATACTTCATAGCGACCGCTATGATAAGTGACAGTAATGCGCTCTGGTTCAATGACCGCATGATTGTTATCCGCACCCGCAATCAGCCACTGACGACTCTCACGCTGAAACATATTCTGACCACTGCTATAGCTCAGACTATCATCCTGACAGCCTAATGCGCTTTCCAGAATAGTAGCAGGCACATCAAGGTGGCTGGTTGTTTTAGTCTCCACTGCCGCTTTACGTCTTGGGTCAACTATAATCATGGGCACTTTAACCTGAACATCAGTAAAGTTACTGCCATGTCCCCAATAATTCATACCGCTATCATTAAATTCCTGCCCATGATCAGCGGTAATCACAATCAGGGTATTGTCCAGCAAGCCCCGGGACTTAAGATCATCCAGCACCCGACCAATCTGAGCATCAGTAAAGTGCACGGCGTTTTTATAACGATTAAAATAAGGCTCAGGATTGAATTCGTTGTTCAATAGCAGATAGTTAACCTCTTCCCATACCGGAGTGAAATGCTCTGGGTAACCTTTTGGATAGCTATAGGCATGGGGTGCATCATAAAACAGAAAACCAAAGAATGGCCTGGATGACGGCTCACTTTGATGCTTATCCAACCAGTTCAGCCAATCATCCGTTAATTGAATATCCCGAAGTGGTGATGAGCCCCCTTCTGTCTTCAGACGCAGATTGCTAACAGAAGCAAACACCGTTTTATCAAATGCCGGATTAACCAGGGTAGCGTTGGCAAAAATACCCAGCCCAAACCCTTGCTGCTGCAGGGTTTTGATCATAACGGCAGGGGTGGCCGTTGATTTCATAGCGTTCCAGTAGGTACCTGGCAAACCATACATTAGGCTGAAAATACCTGTACGCGTACCATTACCGCCGCTGTAGTGATCAGCAAAACGTACACCATACTGATCAGAAAAGGCCGCAATATTCGGGGAAAAAGGCGCATAGGAGGTATCTTCACGCCAGGAGTCAACCACCACCATCAGTACATTCATAGCAGAGGTAGGGTGACTGCACTGCAAAGCAGATTGACCATAGTTAAGCGAGCCTTCCGTTGTTTTCAGCATGCGCGCCTGTTCAGCTGCTTCGGGATTACTGATCCCCCACTGCTCCAATCGGGAACGTGCCGTCATTGGAATGCTTAGTGGATAGAAACGTGCTTGCCGGGTCACATCAAACTGGTAAACCGCATCGGCCCAGGCATGAACCAAGTGACTGGTAGTCAGGCAAGCCAGCAGCCCCAATGCAAAGGGCTTTAACGCTCGTTTCTTCTCGCGTCGCTTGCCACGCTGCCAAAGCTTAATAGCAACCGAGGTTTGCAATGTACACACAGCAAGTATTCCGCCTGCCAGCATCAGCCAGGAGGACAGTGAAAACTCAAAAATCTGACCATCGGTATCATTCAATAACAGACTGATCACCATCTGATTGATATGAAAACGGTACTGACCAAAAACAAAACTATCCAGCAATAGCACAGAGATTCCCAGCACGGATACGGCCACCGAACTGGCAATCAACAAACGAGCTGAAGCAAAAACAATTAACGCCAGCAGTATCGGAAAAGGCAGGAAAGTCAGAAACGCGCTATGCCCCACCCAGGTCGTCAGCAGATACCCCCAGCCCACGATGGTTTCCGGCAGGTCGATGTAACGGATAAACCGCACCATAACCAGCATAACCAGAAACAGATTCCAGAAATAGAAACTGCCTAACCAATGAAGTAACTTACTGCGCGACGCCATATCCTTCCTTTTAGTCTGCTTATCTGCGAATGGGCCTGAAACTGAATGATCAGGTAAAAAAATAGGGAGCCTAAAAGCTCCCTATTGTACAACGAGACCAGGGGGATGACGCCCCTGGAATTTAATCAGCGCTTGTTCTGCACCACAAACTGCTGAATCGCATCAGCGTCCGCAGGCAGTACACTGTAACGCTCTTCACGCTCCAGCAGATCGGCCATATGTGGTGGCAGAGGTGCGCCTTTAAAGCCCGCTTTGACAATCGCATCTTCGAACTTCGCAGGGTGTGCGGTCGATAGCGTGATCATAGGCACAGACTTGTCACGGTTACAGGCTTCTGCTGCACGATAACCCGTTGCAGTATGAGGATCCAGCAGCTCACCGGTACGCTCAAAGGCTTCTTTGATCACGTCGATGGTGGTGTCGTCGTCCACACTCAGGCTGTCGAACAGCTCACGGGCTTTATCCCAACGGGCCTGATCCAGCTGCACCGGCTCATTGTTAAAGCGGTTCAGCAGATCTTCAACCGCAGCACCGTCATTGTCATACAGATCAAACAGCAGACGTTCGAAGTTACTGGATACGACAATATCCATACTTGGCGACAACGTGTGCAACAGCGGCTGCTTGCTGAAATCGTTTTTGCTGATGACGCGGTGCAGGATATCGTTGGCGTTAGTGGCAACAACAAACTGGTTCACCGGCAAGCCCATCTTGTACGCCATATAACCGGCAAAGATATCACCGAAGTTGGCAGACGGTACGCTGAAAGATACCTTGCGGTGTGGTGCACCTACAGCCACAGCAGAAACAAAGTAGTACACGATCTGAGCCATAATACGCGCCCAGTTGATCGAGTTCACTGCCACCAGACGGGTATTACCACCCAGGAAGCCCTGGTTGTTAAAGCTGGCTTTAACAATCGCCTGACAATCGTCGAAGTTACCTTCAACCGCGATGTTAAATACGTTATCCGCCAGTACCGTAGTCATCTGACGACGCTGTACTTCAGATACACGGTTGTGTGGATGCAGGATAAAGATATCCACATGCTCACACGGCTTACAACCTTCAATCGCAGCAGAACCGGTATCACCAGAGGTTGCACCCATAATTACCGCATGTTCATTACGCTTGCCCAGGAAGTGATCCAGCAGACGACCCAGCATCTGCAGCGCCACATCTTTAAACGCCAGTGTAGGACCATGGAACAGCTCCAGCAGGTAGTGGTTGCTATCCAGCTGCTTCAGCGGAGTTACCGCATCATGTTTGAAGGTACCGTAGGTATCTTCAATCATCGCTTTCAGCGTATCTGCCGGAATCTCATCACCGATAAAGGCGTGCATCACCTTAAAGGCGATCTCGGTGTAAGGCAGGCCCGCCCAGGAGGCGATCTCTTCAGCAGAAAACTGAGGGATAGTTTCAGGTACATACAGGCCACCGTCACTGGCCAGGCCGGTAAGTACAACATCTTCGAAATTCAGAGCGGGCGCTTGGCCGCGGGTACTGATATAACGCACGATTCTTCTCGTCTATTATCTGGGATCAGGCGCTGCATATATCATCCTAAAAGAAGCGATCTCCCTAAAAGAAGCGCTCTAAAGGAGAGCCGGTTCTATTACCGGTCTTGCAAACCACCCAATCAAAGCGGGATGTCTGACAGTGCTATTTACTCGGTATGAGCCAGCACTATCAGACTGGATCTATAGCAGGAAACACCTGATTAATCACCTCGGTGTCCCTGCATACGGCTCAGTAAAACTTAGTCCAGGCTTTCTACACGGATACGTATAACTTCACTGCAGATATCTACCAGAGACTCGATTTCACGAATAGCCTCATTCATCAGTTTTTCCTGCGTATTATGTGTCAGCAGGATAATAGGCACCATTTCGCTCTCTTTATCCTCTTTCTGGATAATCGCTTCGATGCTGATGCCTTTATCGCTCAGAATACTCGCGACACGAGCCAACACACCGGGACGGTCCACCGCATGCAGACGCAGGTAGTAAGCCGTTTCCACTTCATCCATCGGCAGAATATCGGAATCGGAATCCAGAGACTCTTCTGTAAAGGCCAGTGGTGGAACACGCTCGCCATATTCAGTATTCATGGTACGCGCAACGTCAACGATATCCGCAATCACAGAAGAAGCCGTCGGCTCTGCACCGGCACCCGGACCGTAGTACATGGTTGGGCCTACCGCATCACCCTGAACCATGACCGCGTTCAGTACGCCGTGTACGTTGGCGATCAGACGATCCTTAGGAATCAACGTTGGGTGTACGCGCAGCTCAACACCTTTGTCGGTGCGACGGGATATACCCAGATGCTTAATGATGTAACCCAGCTCATCGGCCTGTTCAATATCCAGTGGTGTAATCTTGCCAATGCCTTCGGTATAGGCTTTATCAAACTGCAATGGAATACCAAACGCCACAGAGCTCAGAATGGTCAGCTTGTGCGCTGCATCAATACCTTCCACATCGAAGGTTGGATCCGCTTCTGCGTAACCCAGCTCCTGAGCTTCTTTCAGTACATCCGCAAAGTCACGACCGTAATCACGCATCTGCGTCATGATGTAGTTGCCTGTACCATTGATGATACCGGCCAGCCAGTTGATCTTGTTCGCTGTCAGACCTTCACGAATCCCCTTGATCACAGGGATACCGCCGGCAACCGCGGCTTCATAGGCTACAACAACACCTTTTTCACGCGCCGCTGCAAAGATCTCATTACCATGTACCGCGATCAGCGCTTTATTAGCGGTAACCACGTGTTTGCCGTTTTCAATCGCTTTCAGTACCAACTCACGGGCTACATCGTAACCACCAATCAACTCAACCACGACATCGATTTCAGGATTATTAGCCACATCGAAAATATCGCGGGTAATGGTAATACCTGTAGTATCACAAGCTGGATTGTCACGACGGGCACCAATTTGCTCTACAATAATTGGGCGACCAGTACGACGGGCAATCTCTTCTGCGTTACGACGCAATACATTTACAGTACCGCTACCGACGGTACCTAATCCACATACACCCACTTTTACCGGTTTCAACTCATTACCCTCTTGCATATTTCCTGTAGTCATTTCACCTAGAACACAGTGTTTTCCTGTGCTGACTAGGATTTTTAAGGCCGTTCATATTAGCCTGTTTTGGTCCAGATAAAAACCAACCTAAAGCAACTGCTGAAGACAGGGACAAAAAACAGATTTTTTTTGTGCATTCCTGCGCCAGGCTGGTTTTTTATCGGGCTAAAAAGCACAGCCCCGGAACAAATCGTCCGGGGCTGTGCTGGGATCAAACACTGAATCGATAACGAATCAGATATTACACGTTTATAAACCCAAAGCCGCTGAAATGCGTGCTGCTGGCATATAACCCGGTAGCAGTCGACCATCATCCAGGAAGATAGCTGGAGTACCTTGAACGCCTAGCTGCTGACCCAGTTTATACTGGTCAGCCACCGGGTTGGCACAGCGTTTATCTTCAATGGACTCTCCGCGCTTGGCTTGTGTCATCGCATCCAGTTGATTCTCTGCACACCAGACAGAAACCATAGTGTAGTAAGAGCTAGAACCGACTCCCGCACGCGGGAAGCCTAAGTAACGTACGGCGATACCCATCTTATTCAGCTCAGGGACTTCCTGATGCAACTTACGGCAATAAGCGCAGTCGATGTCCGTAAAGACAGTAATTTGACCTTTCTGCTCACCTTCAGCCGGGAAAACAACCATCTGCTGCTCATCCAGCGCAACAATCTGATCCGCACGCTTGGTCATACGGCGCTCTTCAGAAATATTTTTAAAGCCCTGCTCTGCAATCTGGTACAGATCGCCGGTAAACAGATACCCTCCATCCTGACTGGCATACAGGATTTCACCGCTACTCAGCTCTACTTCATAGAAATTAGGCAACACCGCCGGACGAATCTCATTGACAGGAATCGCTGGTCCCGCTGCTTTCAGTTTCTTTAAAATCACATCTTCAGCACTTTCCGCCAATGCAGGCAGTGCCAGTACGCAGCTCAACAACAGTGTCAGCGCACTCAGATAACCCTTCAGTTTTTTCATAACAGATTCCCATATCGATAAGCTGGCCTGGCTTCGGTGCCAAACCGATAAACGGTGCAGGCCTTCAGCTGTGACCGCAGCAAGTAATAAATGTTCCGCTGAAGTAGGCTTTGCACTATACCGTTATCTTGGTCCGACACCAATGCTCTATCTATGTCCAAAGGGCATTTATTAGCTTAAGCGAATCATAGGTTGAGCAGTCAGGCTCGCGGGTGATGAGTTTGATATAACTGCTGCAAACGATGATTTGCTACATGGGTATAGATCTGTGTCGTCGAAACACTACTGTGACCCAGTAATAGCTGCACTGCTCTAAGATCAGCACCATGATTTAACAGATGTGTAGCAAAAGCATGGCGTAGCTGATGGGGTGAGATCTGCTGTTCAATCCCTGCCAGCACAGCATACTTTTTAATGCGATACCAAAACGCCTGCCGGGTCATAAAGCCGCCCTTACGACTGGGAAAAAGCACATCACTATCACCGATATTTGCGATCAAAGGACGGGTATGACGCAGATAATCTTCCAGCTCGTCTAAAGCCAGTTGCCCCAAAGGTACCAGACGCTCCTTCTGACCTTTGCCGGTGACTCTTACCAAGCCCTGCTGAATGCTCACCTGGCCGGTCTGTAACCCTACCAACTCGGAAACACGCAAGCCCGTGGCATACAACAGCTCCAGCATACAGCGATCACGGGCCTCGATAGGATCAGCTCGATCCGGCTGTTTCAGTAAATCATCTACATCCCGTTCCGATAACACACCGGGTAGTTTTTTCACCTGACTGATTTTGGGTAATAAGCTGACAGGATTAACACTGACCTGGCCTTCATCCAGCAACCAATAGTAGAAGGTTTTCAGCCCACTGATGGATCGGGCCACGGAGCGGGCATTTTTACCCTGCTCAAAACGATCTGCAACAAACTCTTTTAGCAGCTCGGTCGTCACCACTAACAGGTCACTGTGGCCATGCTGCTCTAGCAACCAGGCGGTAAACTGACGCAGGTCCCGGCGGTAAGCTTCTAAGGTGTGAGCGCTTAACCCTCGCTCCAACAACAGATAATGATGAAATTCCTGTAGCAACGACTCTGCTGAGCAATCAGTTACAGTTACTGACATGACAAAAACTCCAGACGAAAAAAAACGGGCAATCCCTAAGGATTACCCGTTTTTTCAGCAAGTCGAACTGATTTAATCGATCAGCCCAGCTTCTCTTTAATACGTGCAGCCTTACCACTCAGCTCACGCAGGTAGTACAGTTTAGCCTGACGAACGTCACCACGACGCTTAACAGAAATGCTGTCTACCAGAGGGCTGTAAGTCTGGAAAGTACGCTCAACGCCCACACCGTGAGAGATTTTACGTACAGTGAAAGCAGAGTTCAGACCGCGGTTACGCTTGCCCAGAACAACACCTTCAAACGCCTGCAGACGCTCACGGCTACCTTCTTTTACTTTAACCTGAACAACAACAGTATCACCTGGTGCAAATGCAGGTACTTCTTTGCTCATCTGTTCGGCTTCAATAGCCTGAATAATAGTGTTTTTGCTGCTCATTAGCTCGCTCCTAGATTTAAGCCGCTCGACTTGCGCTTTTAGCGCGAACCGTCATGATTGCGGATGAATTCTTCCAACAATGCCTGGCGCTCATCGTCCAGGTCGACTTTTTCCAACAATTCCGGCCGCCTTAACCAGGTTCGACCCAGAGATTGCTGGAGACGCCACCGACGAATGGCTTCATGATTCCCGCTAAGCAGCACATCCGGCACTTTCAGACCGTCAATTTCTTCCGGTCGGGTATAGTGCGGACAATCCAGCAACCCTGAAGCAAAAGAATCTTCTTCGGCAGAATCTTCATGCCCCAGTACGCCAGGAACCATACGAGATACGCTATCGATAAGAGTTAATGCCGCCAGTTCGCCACCGCTGAGAACATAATCGCCGATTGACCACTCTTCATCGATTAATGTCTCCACAACACGCTCGTCGATACCCTCATACCGTCCAGCGACTATCACCATTCGCTCACGGGAGGCCAGCTCAAGCACCCCTTGTTGATCAAGAGGCCGCCCTTGTGGGGACATATAGATCACCTTGGCATCGGCACCAGCAGCTTGCTTAGCTGCCAGAATGGCATCCCGAAGAGGCTCAACCTTCATCAGCATACCTGGGCCGCCGCCGTACGGGCGATCATCTACTGTGCGATGTTTGTCGGTTGCGAAATCACGAGGATTCCAGAAATCCAGCTGCAGTAAATCTTTTTTCACTGCACGCCCGGTTACACCGTACTCGGTGACCGCATCAAACATCCCAGGAAACAGGGATACAACACCTAACCACACAGTAATAAACTCTTAGAAATCCGGATCCCAATCTACCAGCATAGTGCCGGCAGACAGGTCGATTTCTTTGACCACCTGATCCAATAGATAAGGAAGCAAACGTTCATTATCATCGATGCTATCTGTACTGGCTTTAACCACCACCACATCATTAGCACCTGTATCTATCAGATAGTCGACCTGACCAAGATTGACGCCATCAATGGTTATTACTGTCAGCCCCTCTAATTGGTGCCAGTAGTAATCACCGTCTTCCAGATCCGGCAACTGATCTTTGCTGATGCGAATTTCAGTGCCTGCCAGCGCTTCAGACTGATTGCGGTTTTCAACCGCCTTCAGCCGGGCAATTAAGCCCTTGCTGTGCTTCTGACCTTTACTCAGAACAAACTCACCTACCGGCTTGCCATCCCGCCATAAAGACCATTTCTTATACTGGAAGAGACCGTCCATCGGGTCAGTATAAGAATAGACCTTGACCCAGCCCTGAAGACCAAAAGGACTCGTGATTTTGCCTAAAACGACAAAATTTTCTTTTTGATCGGACATAAGCCTGTCTTAATTCTCTGTTATAACGTGATAATTACTTAGCAGCTTCTTTCAGCAGCTGAGCAACACGGTCAGACAGAGTTGCACCTTGTGCAGTCCAGTAAGCTACACGCTCCTGGTCAACACGCAGACGCTCTTCCTGGCCTTTAGCCAGTGGGTTGAAGAAACCAACACGCTCGATAAAACGACCATTACGGGCGCTACGAGAGTTAGCTACAGTCAGATGGTAGAACGGGCGCTTCTTAGAGCCACCACGAGCCAGACGAATGGTTACCATTGCCTTCTGATCCTATATTCGGAGTTGTCAAAATTTCGCTACAGACTTGCTTCATCGGGCTTTAGGCCCGAAAGGCGGCATATTCTAAGGGAAAACACCAGCATTTGGAACCACAAAAGCACAATAATCCGCAACAACACCGAGCTTTCCCGGGCTGAGCAGATGAGTAGTCTGAAAATGTGCCGCTATTTTAGGGCCCTCTGACGGAAACGCAAGCGACTTGACCCACAATCCGCAAAAGAAATGTAATTTAGCGCAAAAGCACCGTAAATTAATACCAAACAAGATAAGCTGTTATAGGTCGGAAAAGCCGTAAGGTGCCTTCCGACAATCACCCGACACCGGAGCCAGTGTCGGATGGCGCTTCGCTTATCCAACCGACTCTGATATCAAGAAACTTACCGGGAATGGTATAAGCTCACGACATAGATAGACAGTAAAAGAAGCAGACAAGCGCAATAAAAGGGAAAGAAGAGAAGTAGAAATGACAAAAGTTAGTGAAGGAAAGAAAAAGAAAAAAGAACCGGAGGAAAACAAATCATGGGCCCGAAGACCCATGATTTGATGACTGCGAACTATAAGAAGCAGTCGTTAGAAACGAGGGAAGTTGCCACCACCAGGGCCACCGCCCATACCCGGAGGCATCATACCGCCCAGGCCGCGCATCATCTTGGACATACCGCCCTTAGAACCCATCTTCTTCATCATCTTCTGCATCTGCTTGTGCTGTTTCAGCAGACGGTTCAGATCCTGAATCTGCAGACCGGAACCCGCACAGATACGGCGCTTACGGGAGCCTGAAATCAGATCCGGCTTACGACGCTCTTCCGGCGTCATGGAGTTGATCAGCGCTTCCAGCTTGCCCATCTCTTTCTCTGCGGCACCGCTCTTCGCAATTTCAGAGATCTGCCCCATGCCCGGCAGCTTATCCATCAGACCGGCCATACCGCCCATCTTCTTCATCTGCTGCAGCTGATCACGGAAATCTTCCAGATCAAAGCCTTTACCTTTCTTAACCTTCCTGGCCAGCTTTTCTGCTTTTTCTTTGTCGATCTTCTGCTCTGCTTCTTCAATCAGAGACAGAATGTCACCCATACCCAGAATACGGGAAGCCACACGATCCGGGTGGAACGGCTCTAAGGCATCAACCTTCTCGCCCATACCCATAAACTTGATCGGTTTACCGGTAATATGACGTACCGACAGTGCAGCACCACCACGGGCATCACCGTCCGCTTTGGTCAGGATCACACCGGTCAGCGGCAACGCATCATTAAAGGCTTTAGCGGTATTAGCAGCATCCTGACCTGTCATGGCATCCACCACAAACAGGGTTTCTACCGGGTCAATAGACGCATGCAGATCTTTGATCTCATCCATCATATCCGCATCAACGTGCAGACGACCTGCGGTATCGACTATCACTACATCGAAGAATTTGATCCTGGCGTGAGCAATCGCCGCTTTTGCGATATCAACCGGCTTCTGATCAGTGCTACTCGGATAGAACTCAGCCTCAACTTCACCGGCCAGGGTTTCCAGCTGCTTGATCGCTGCTGGACGATAAACGTCAGCAGATACCACCAGTACCTTTTTCTTCTCACGCTCTTTCAGGTAGCGGGACAGTTTAGCCACAGAGGTGGTTTTACCCGCACCCTGCAGACCCGCCATCAGGATTACGGCTGGAGCGTTAGCGTTCAGGTTCAGCGTTTCATTCGCTTCACCCATAATCGCTTCAAGTTCCTGCTGAACAATTTTGACAAACTGCTGACCTGGGCTCAGGCTCTTACTGACTTCCTGTCCAACCGCCCGCTCTTTCACCTTTTCAATAAAGGCTTTCACTACTGGCAGGGCAACATCCGCTTCCAGCAACGCCTTGCGCACTTCACGCAGGGTGTCCTTAATATTGTCTTCGGTCAGCTTGGCCTGACCGGTAATCGAACGCAGGGTTTTCGAAAGGCGATCGGTTAAATTTTCAAACATCCACACATCCTCAACAGCCTGATACCGCACAAACACCATCAAGCCAAACGTAATAAAACACCGGTCGCTTTATTCGCCGGTGACAGGCTAACGCCATAACATTTAAGCGCAATTACTATGCATTATAACCAACGCAGGGCCTTGGCATCTATGGGCATCTGCCTCATGCCACCATAGAAAAGCCGAGAATATGCTAAATTATGTCAATCCGGCGCTCATTTATAAAAAATCCCTAGTGCTATTTATGCAATCCATAATGCAATCAGTTACTATTACAGCCTGATTTTTATTCTCTTTTGACGCGCTTCTTATATTTGGGATACCGGACAGATTATGGACGCTATTGCATTAGCTCTGATCGCAACTGTTTTTTATCTGGCAGCGGCCTCATATCAATGGATGGCCCTGCAACGCAAAGCCCCCATTCGACCATCTCTGGTACAGCTATTGGGCTGTGCAGCAGTAATCAATCATGGCTTAAGCGTTTGGCTGGCGATGTTTCAGCCTGATGGCGTGCATCTGGGATTAAGTGAAATGGGCGTCCTGGCTACACTGAGTATCAGCACACTCTTACTCGTCAGCAGTTTGAAAAAACCGATTCTAAATCTGGCTATCGGGGTATTCCCGATGTCTATGGTGGCTCTGATCTTTGCCATCTGGGGCCCTGTTTCAGCACCCAGCGAGATGCCTCACGGCCTGTTAAGCCATATCACCACCTCTTTGCTGGCATACAGTTTTATTACCATTGCAGCCTGTCAGGCGATGCTGGTTGCCATACAAAACTATCAACTTAAACATAAACATACCCGTGGCATTATTCAGGTATTGCCGCCACTTCAAACCATGGAGCGTTTACTGTTCGAGTTGATCTGTGCCGGCGTATTGGCGCTGACGTTAGCTATCGGCTCAGGTTTTATTTTCATTGAAAATCTGTTTGCGCAACATCTTGCCCATAAAACTGTGTTAACGTTAATGGCTTGGCTGGTATTTGCGGTACTGCTAGGCGGCCATCACTGGCTGGGCTGGCGAGGTATGACGGCAGTACGCTGGACACTGGGCGGCACCACACTATTGATTTTGGGTTACTTTGGTAGCAAGTTTGCTTTGGAAGTACTGCTCAGCTAAATCTGCCATGAAATTTCGTTTAAAGATGGCGGCAATTTCGCCGACCATCTTGACAGTAACCTTCGAAATCCCTAAAAAGTAGTTCACAGTTAAGTTAAGGAAAATACAGCTCTTGAACGACACCCCCCTTGGCATATTATTTGGCCTACTCGTCTTTCTTATTATCTGTTCTGGTTTCTTCTCCAGTTCAGAAACCGGCATGATGTCGCTTAACCGTTATCGACTCAGCCACAAAGCCAAAAACAAAGACCGTGCCGCGCTACGGGTCAGCCGTCTGTTAGAACGTCCTGATCGCCTGATTGGTGTCATTCTGATCGGTAATAACTTTGTTAACATTCTGGCATCGTCCATTGCGACAATCATTGCTATTCGTTTATACGGCGATGCAGGCATTGCCATTGCCACAGCTCTGCTGACACTGGTGATTCTGATTTTTGCAGAAGTCACACCGAAAACACTGGCGGCACTACATCCTGAAAGAATAGCTTACCCAGCCTCACTGTTGCTGTCCCCCCTGTTGAAGCTGATGTATCCACTGGTGTTTATGGTCAATGCCATCACCAACACTCTATTAAAACTGATGGGGATCAATCAGAACGACAGCAGTAACGATCAGCTCACACCTGAAGAGCTGCGTACCGTAGTACTGGAATCAGGTGCAATGATCCCCCGTCGCCACAAAACGATGCTCCTGAGTATTCTCGATCTGGAGTCCATGACTGTCGATGACATCATGATTCCCCGCCAGGACATTCAGGGCATTGATCTGGATGATCCTATAGAGAGCATCATTGAACAGCTGCAAACCTGTCAGCATACGCGCCTGATTTTGTATAAAGGCGATATCAATAATGTACTGGGCATTCTGCATATGCGTAATGTGTCGCGCTTTATGGCCCGTGAAAACCCAGCGAAAGAAGACCTGATCGCCGAGGCTCGTGAACCTTACTTTATTCCGGAAACAACGCCGCTGCAGACTCAGCTGCTGCACTTCCAGAAACTTAAGCGCCGTATCGCCATTGTGGTCGACGAATATGGCGATGTTATGGGTATTGTGACCCTGGAAGATATCCTGGAAGAGATCGTTGGTGATTTCGCCTCCCCTATTAGCGGCGAGAATGAAGAGATCCAGTTGGAAGAGAAAACCAGCGCTGAAGATGAAGAAAACAGTAGTCAGAACTTTATTGTCGATGGCACCGCCAGTATCCGGGATATCAATAAATCTTTGGATTGGGCTCTGCCAGTTGACGGACCCAAAACAATGAACGGCCTGATTATCGAGCGCCTGGAGTCATTCCCCGAGGCTAACGTCTGTCTGAAAGTGGGACCTTATTACCTGGAAACCACAGAAATAAGCGGTAACCTGGTACAAAAGGTACGCTGTTGGACTCAAAACTAACGCTTAAATCGTCTTATTGATTCCATAGAAGAAGAGCGAAAGACAAAGGGCTTGCCAACTGACAAGCCCTTCTCTGTTATAGAGCGGGATCATATTACCCCATCCGATTAAGCATTTAAAAAATCCGCAATCTGACAATAAGCCCGCTCACACACCTCCGGCACCATACTTTCCAGATTTAAAAACGCATGCAACATATCGTCATAACAGGCCAGTTGTGCTGAAAAACCAGCCTCTACCAGTTTAACCTTAAACAACTCCGCTTCATCCTTTAACGGATCAAAACCCGCATTAATAATCAGCGTCTCGGGGAAAGCCCCTGGCAAAGACATCTCCAGTGGCGAGATTGATAAAGGATCAGCCTGTTCCTGCAGATAGTTATCAAAATACCAACGCATTCTATCCGCAGTGAGCATATATTCGTCGCCAAACAGGCGCACTGAATCAGTCTCCATCCGGTAATCCAGACTAGGGTAAACCAAGACCAACTTTTGCAGCTCAAAACCCAGATCATTATCAGGCTGCAAACAGATGGTTGCTGCCATAGCACCACCACCTGAATCCCCCATCATATGAACATTCAGCTCAGCCAGAGGTAGTTGCAAACGATCTAACAATTCAGGCAGATGAGCCATCACCGCACGCACATCGTCAATACCGCACGGCCAAGGGTGTTCGGGGGCCAAACGATATTCTATGGACAACACCGCTTGCTTGGAAGCCTGAGCCAAGCGACGGCAGATAGGATCATAGACCTCAATACTACCTGCCATATGACCTCCACCATGAACAAACAACACCAGATCTGCCGGCTTTGCTTGCCCTTCTGCCTCTTTGTCTACTTGTTCCCTTTTTGCTTGATAAAAACGCAACGAAATGGAGCGATCAGGTAACGATAACGCCAGATCCTCAACACGGGCCAACTCAGGCCCGGGCGTCACATAGCGCGCGGTTAGATCAGCCAGTGCCTGACGGGCACTTTCCGGTGTTGCTTGTATACCTGCGGCGTCCAGCTTAGCCAGCAGCTGATGAAACTGTAATCGCCATGTATTCAGGTTAGGATGAACCCCTGTTACCGCCATAAAAAAGTCCTTTTGTGATTATCATCAGGGTTATTAAATACCCTGCTCTATAAAAATGCCCGTCCCCCAGTGTGCCTGAGAGCTATTTCAGATCAAAGGCAAACTGCAACGCCTGCACATCCCCTAGCTCAATCTTATGATCAAAGCGCGCGCCCAGTTTATTGGCAAGGCTGATTGAGGGATTATTGTCCGGATGAATCAAACTGATTAGCTGTTGCTTATCCGACTGAGAACGAGACCAGTCAAGCACACAGCTCACCGATTCATAAGCCAACCCACGGCGCCAGTATTGACGTGCAATCATCCAGCCCAACTCAATACCCGGCCAGCCTGGAGGATCATACAAACCAACACGACCCATCATGCGCCCCGCTTCCTTCTCCTCAAGCGCCCATAAACCATAGCCTTTCATCTGCCAGTGCCCCAACAGATAGGCCAGGCTCTGCCACGCTAAATCCCGGGTCAACGGCTCCCCTGGCCCAATATAACGCACCACTTCCGGGTCAGATGCCATAACAAAGTAGTCATCCAGGTCATCAGGCCTAAACGAACGCAGCCATAAACGCTCCGTTTCCAATATTGGCACGGTGACGGGGATTATCTCTGGCCTATTTACATGCATATCGAATCTTCCTAACCTTGTAAAAAATCATAATAACTTCAGCTTCAGGACAAGCCATTGAGCACAAGTTCTTCTTTAAACTCTTTGCGTAGCCGCTGCTATCATTTATTGGACGGGGATCGTGCTAATACCCCTCTGGGTTATCTGATTAACGGCTTTATCATCACCTTGATCGTCGTCAACGTGACCGTTGTGATAATTGAGTCCATTCCCGAAATCAACCAACAATATAAAATCCAGTTCCAATGGCTGGAAATATTCTCTGTTGCAATTTTCACCGTGGAATATCTGATTCGCATCTGGATTGCACCGGAAAACCCACGCTTTGGCCAAGGCTTTAAAGGACGGCTGAAGTATATTCGCAGCCCCATCGCCCTGGTGGATCTGATCGTGATTGTGCCTTTCTATCTGTCGCTGTTTATCAATATTGATCTGCGTTATCTCAGACTATTGCGTTTGCTGCGACTCCTGAAGCTCTCACACTATATCCGCAGTATGGATGTGTTTGTCAAAGTGCTGAGCTCAGAGCTGGGTTCAATTGCTTCTGCTATTTTTGCTGTACTGGTTCTGGTCGTGCTAGCCGCTTGTCTGATGTTCACCCTGGAGCACCAGGCCCAGCCCGAGGCTTTTAAAACTGTACTGGATGCCATCTGGTGGGCCGTGGTAACCATGACAACCGTGGGTTACGGCGATATGACCCCCGTCACTGCAGGAGGAAAGATCCTGGCGATTCTGATTATGCTGCTGGGCGTAGGCACGGTTGCGCTGCCTGCCGGTATGCTGGCAGCTCGCTTTTCCGAAGAACTGCAAAACAGAAAATCTTCTTTAACTGCAGAGGTGATCAATGCTCTGGAAGATGGTGAACTGAGCGATCATGAAAAACATCTGCTCAAAACAATAAGCCGTCAGTACGGTATCTCGGAAAAGGAGCTGAACCAGATTATCCACAATCAAAGCCTGGAACTGGGTCATAAAATACATTGCCCCCACTGTGGTAATAGTCTGTTTGATGCTCCAATAAAAGATCCAGAGAAAAAGCAGGCACCGAATAGATAGATTCGCAGGCCTATTCGCAGTAAAGTTAAAGACCTCTGCTTAAAAGATAACCACTGATGACATCTAACTTCACACAAAAGATATACAGAATCACCCGACAGCTATTAGCAACACTGTTATTGGTCACAATCAGTATCAGCGCCCAGGCTGCCAACACCCTTGAGCAAGTTCTGCAGCGAGGCGACCTGAATTGCGGTGTTTTCCCCGATGATCCTGGCCGTAGCGCCATTAATGCCAAAGGCGAATGGGCTGGTTTTTATGTTGATTTCTGTAAAGCTGCAGCTGCAGCCGTACTGAAAAAGCCAGATTTTGTTCACTATGTGGAAGTGGACTCAAAAAGCCGTTTCACTTCATTACAGGAAAAGAAAACAGATGTTGTCATGTATAGCTCCACCTGGACACTGGGGCGTGAAGACCTATACCAGGTCGCTTTTCCCGCCATCTATCTATTTGATGGCCAAGGCTTTATTGTCAGAAAAAGCTCAAATATTTATTCATTGAATGATCTGGCAGGGAAAACCGTCTGCGCCACAGCCAACACCACCAGCTATCAGAACCTGATCGATATACTGGAGAGCCGCAATATTGAGGCCAAGGTCATGAGCAGCAACGGGGACAGTTTTTTTCGGGGCAGTTGCGATGCCTACACCGCAGACCGTATAAACCTGGCGATTAATCGTGCCAATCGTGCCAGCAACCCAGAGGATTACCGCATTCTTGCAGAAAGCATTTCCAGGGAACCTATTGGACCAAAAGTACGTAATAATGATCCACAATGGCAGCGTATTATCCGCTCTGTCATCCACGCTCTGATCTTAGCGGAAGAGAAAGGCATTACCGCTGACAGCGTCGACCTGGCACTTAAAAGCAGTCGAGATGTCGAAACACTGAATCTACTGGGTGCCCGGGGCAATATCGGGCAACAGCTGGGACTGGATCAACAATGGGCCTATCGTGCGATCAAAGCCGTTGGTAACTACGGTGAAATCTATAATCGACACTTTGGCCCAGACACTCCTATTGCGATGGAAAGAGGCTTAAACCAACCCTGGAGTCAGGGAGGAGTCTTATTTGCCCCTCCTTTCAAATAAAAATAAAAACGGAACCAGACTGTGTATAGCATACCGACCTTATGACATCTGTATCAGGACACCAAACCAAAGCGCGTAGGGGTCTTGGCCTTTACCTGATGCTTATTTTAGCCGGGGTAATGGGTTTCTATCTTCTAACGACCTGGCACAGTATCCAGGCACTCAGAGAGCAGAGCCGGGAGTTTAGTAACCTAAGCGGCACCCACTTTGAGCGTACCATGACCGCTGCAGAGCTCAGCCGTGATGCGGAGGTGATCGCTGCCCAAGCATTGGAAAGCTTATTGGGCACACGACGAACGACCTCCGATATTTCTGCATTGGATAACAGCCTGCTGCAGATTTACCAGAATATACGTCAACAGCTTATTGCCAACGATGAACAGGAGCAGCAGGAACTGGATAAGCTGGACCGCTGGCAACAGCCCTATTTTGATAGCTTGCAGCAATTGGAAAGCAAACTGCAGCAGGAACAGGGTCACCTCCAACAGCAGCAGCAACAGCTGAATCAACTGATACAGGAAATACAGACACTTGAACAGCGGCTATTAAACGCTGACGCCCAGCCTAGCCTGTTTAATAGCTATGCCCTGGCTGCTCTCAGTTACAGTGCTGCGGCACTGAATACAGAACGACGAGGGCAACTTAGTCACCTGGAACAGCGTACTCAAACACTGCTAGACACCCTGAGTAAAGAATCCGGGCTAAATAGCACGCAGCAAAATACCTTAAACCGATTAAAGCAGCTGAGCCAAAGCGTCTTCAAAAATGCCCAGCAAACTCTGGTGAGCCAAAGAGTCTCTTTGGCCTCTGCCAGAGAAACACGACTTTATGCTCAGAAACTGGCCGCCAGTAGCTATAGCTATTTCCTGACACTGCAGCAGAACGCCCGCGATGCCGCTCGGATACACCAGCGCCTAGTGACTGAAACACAGAAGATGATTGGTCTGTTCAGCGTTATCTTTATCGTACTGGTCGTGCTGGGCGTCTTATATGTCCGCAAAAAGATCATCAAACGTCTGGATCATCTGCACCAGGTAATGATGAGTCATGTCGCAGGCTATACCCCTAAGATTCCGACCGAAGGCAACGACGAGATCTCGGCCATGGGCGAGGCCTTTGAGGTATTTGTTACTGCCCGGCAACGGGCGGAACAGGAACTGATCAGTGCCCGCCTGGAAGCAGAGCAAGCCAATGAACAGCTGAAGCAGTTAAACCAGCAGCTACAAATATTGAGTGAAACCGATACGCTGACCCAAGTCGCCAACCGTCGTCGCTTTGAACAAGCTTTTGACCACTACTGGCAACAGGGTATCGAGCAACGCACCAAGTTATGCCTGATCATTATTGATATTGATAAATTCAAAGACTACAACGATCACTATGGCCATCATGCCGGTGATCACTGCCTGATCAAGGTTGCACAAACCCTGAATAAAACGATGCAGCAATACAACGGCATACTGGCGCGCTTCGGTGGTGAAGAGTTTGTTGCGCTCTTACCCAATATGGATAGCCATCAAGGTCAGCCTATTGCAGAACAGTTACTGCAAGCAACCCGTGCCGCTCAAATAACCCATGAGCAGAGTCCAGAAGGTATCGTAACCATAAGCCTGGGTATCGCCAGCTGCCAACCGGATAACAACAGCCAGCCTTTTGATCTGCTCCAAAAGGCCGACAAAGCCCTATATCAAGCCAAACACAACGGCCGTGCGCGCGCTGAAATCGCCTAAGACTTAATCTATATGCAAACATCACACTGCTATATCGGCTTAGCACAATGGAATCACTCCGCCTGGAGTGATGGCCCGCTGGCAGGCAATATACCCCGTCATGCCTTGGGTCGTTATAGCCGCTATTTTTCTACCGTGGAAGGTAACACCACCTTCTACGGTCTGCCGGAAACTCATACCGTACAGGAGTGGTATCAAAACACACCTGATCATTTTCGCTTCTGCTTTAAGCTCCCCAAAACGATTACCCACGAGTTAAGCCTGCGTCACTGTGAGACCGAGCTAAACGAAGCGCTACAGCGCTTATCAGCATTGCAGGAAAAGCTAGGCTTAGTGTGTATTCAGCTACCGGATAGCTTTTCACCGGATGAGATGGATACCCTAGAGCGGTTTCTACTCGGCCTACCCAAAGAGCTCAATTACGGTATCGAAGTACGCCATTTAGGCTTTTACCAGAAGGATGATACGGAACGGCGTTTTAATGCGCTGTTGATGGAACAAGGCATCAACCGTATTCAGTTTGATACCCGCGCCTTGTTTAACAACCCAACGCCAGATGCAGAGACCCAGGATGCCCTATCGGCCAAGCCCAAAGTACCACTGCATGTGATCGCTACAGGGCAGAGTCCGATGGTACGTTTTATCACCGCACGGGATTGGCAGGGCACGTTGAACTATCTTGATCCCTGGCTCAACAAAATCAGCCAATGGTTACAGGAAGGACGCACACCCTTTGTTTTTCTGCATACCCCCAGTAATACTCATGCGCCTGAAGTGGCAGAGCATTTTGCAGAACAGCTGAATAAAATCACACAAAATGCTGCACTATTTACTTATTGGCCCGAAATGCCGGTTCAGGAAGGGTTGTTTTAGTGGCTAGCCAAACCACCTATAATTGGCTTGGCAAGCTTAAAACAAGAGATTATCGCTCAATGCCAATAGGGACAATCCAAGAAATACCTAGCGAATACCAAATTAATGGTCACATTGTTGAGTTTACCGTTCAACATAGAGAATATTTGATGTTTTTCACTCCAAAGTGTGATTTTGACGACCTCTATACAAAGGACCACCTTGGTTTTGATGTGAAATTTGATCTAAAAGCTAATTTTGAAAACGAAACATATTTCGCACCACCATCAGGAGGTCCTCTCCGAAGACGAGATGCGTTGCTACTGGGTAAACTCATTACTAACATATTGGATAAACACTGTGTTTATACTGGAGCCCAAAGATACTTCTTTACCGCAGAAACAACCGGATTAGAGAAACTGTATGATCGGCTTGTAAAGGATGAAGCGGATAAGCTAAACTTTGTTGTCAGGAAATCCTATTGTGAAGAGGGGCCGTACTATGAAGCCTGTACGCCAAACGCCAAAAGTTTCTACTAAAAAAATCGAAGGCATGAAACTCATTCGTAGCGCCTATGTAGCAGCAAAAACATCCGGTAAATTGGGTCAAAAGAAAGCTTTTTAACCTACAACTCTGCCACGTTTCTCAGAACTATTAAAGGGAGCTTAAAAGCTCCCTTTTTCGTATCTATAACGCCGTAAAAAAGGCAGCCGAAGCTGCCTTTTTATCACGCATCTGATTAGCTATTAACCCACCCAAACACGGGCATTGCGGAACATACGCATCCAGGCACCGTCCTCGCTCCAGTTATCTGGCGACCAGGAGTTGGTGACTGCACGGTAGACACGCTCAGGGTGTGGCATCATGATAGTCACACGACCGTCGGTGGTTGTCACACCGGTCACACCTGCAGGGGAACCGTTCGGGTTCGCAGGATACATTTCAGTGACCTTGCCGTAGTTATCCACATAGCGCAGAGCCAGTGCCCCGCTGTCCAGCAGATTGTTCAGGTGTGCTTCGTCTGCAAATTCTGCATGACCTTCACCGTGTGCTACTGCGATTGGCATACGGGAACCCGCCATACCTTGCAGGAATACGGACGGGCTGTCCTGTACTTCAACCATACATACGCGAGCTTCGAACCGCTCGGATTGGTTACGTACGAAGTGCGGCCAGTGCTCAGCACCTGGAATCAGTTCGTGCAGGTTAGACAGCATCTGACAACCGTTACATACGCCCAGAGCAAAGGTATCTTCACGGTGGAAGAAGTTTTTGAACTGCTCGCGAGCAACCGGGTTGAATAGAATGCTCTTCGCCCAACCTTCACCAGCACCCAGGACATCACCGTAGGAAAAACCACCACAAGCGACCAGACCACGGAATTGATCCAGAGTCACACGGCCTTCAAGAATATCGCTCATGTGGACGTCAACCGCAGCGAAACCGGCGCGATCAAAGGCCGCTGCCATTTCGATCTGACCATTAACACCCTGCTCACGTACGATAGCTACTTTCGGACGGTTACCGGATGCGATCAGATCTGCTGCGATATCCTCATTAACATCATAAGTCAGCTCGGCGTGCAGACCTGGGTTAGTGGAGTCCAGAATGGTATCAAACTCTTCCTGAGCACAATCCGCGTTGTCACGCATCGCCTGAATACGGTAGCTGGTTTCGCTCCACAGGCGCTGATAGTTCACGCGGGAGTTTTCCAGCACGGCATTACCGTCGAAGGTAAAGCGAATCCAATCTTCGTCGTTCAGTTCACCGATCACGGCAACACAGTCGCCCAGACCTGCCGCTTCAAACTGCGCCAGCGCTTGTTCGGTGTCTTCTCGACGGACCTGAATCACCGCACCCAGCTCTTCATTAAACAGAGCCGCCAACAGATCGTCAGAACTGTCGGAACCGGCCAGCAGATCCAGTTTCACATTCAGACCGGTACGACCGGCAAACGCCATCTCGGTCAGAGTTGCGAACAGACCACCATCGGAACAGTCATGGTAAGCCAGCAGTTTGTCGTCTTGGTTCAGACCTTGAATCACTGCAAACAGCGCTTTCAGATCTTCCGCATCATCCAGATCGGGGGCTTGGTTACCCACTTGATTGAAGACCTGCGCCAGAGCAGAGCCGCCCAGACGGTTTTGACCACGACCCAGATCGATAGCAATCAGATCGGTATCACCTTTATCAGTACGCAGTTCCGGCGTCAGTGTTTTTGCAGCGTTCAGCACTGGTGCAAAACCAGTAATTACCAGAGACAGTGGTGAGGTGATCGCTTTCTGCTCACCGTCATCTTCCCATACAGTACGCATGGACATGGAGTCCTTACCTACCGGAATGGCAATACCCAGCTCTGGCGCCAGCTCCATACCTACCGCATGAACGGTATCGTACAGAGCCTGATTCTGACCGTCATGACTCGCCGCAGACATCCAGTTAGCCGACAGTTTAATGTCGCCCATCTTTTCGATATTCGCTGCCGCGAGGTTGGTGATGGTCTCACCGACTGCCATACGACCAGAGGCTGCTGGATTGATCAGCGCCAGCGGGGTACGTTCACCCATCGCCATCGCTTCACCAGTAATCGCATCCTGAGTCGTGGTGGTCACCGCCACATCCGCCACAGGCACCTGCCAAGGACCCACCATCTGATCACGGGCGACCATACCGGTAATAGAGCGGTCACCAATGGTGATCAGGAAGGACTTGCTCGCAACGGTTGGCAGCTGCAGTACACGGGATGCCGCTTCTTTCAGCTCAACATCAGCGAAGTCCAGAGCAGGCAGCTCAGGATTCACGCGGTTAAACTCACGGTGCATCTTAGGCGGCTTACCGAACAGCACGCTCATTGGCAGATCAACCGGCTCATTACTGAATACGGTATCGTGTACGGTCAGGTGCATCTCTTCGGTGGCTTCGCCCACTACCGCAAACGGGCAACGCTCACGGGCACAGATCGCTTCGAAGGCTTCCAGATTTTCAGGAGAAACCGCCATCACATAGCGTTCCTGAGATTCGTTACACCAGATCTCCAGCGGACTCATGCCCGGCTCATCGTTCAGTACCTTGCGCAGGTTGAACTGACCGCCACGCTCGCCATCTTTAACCAGTTCAGGCAGGGCGTTGGACAGACCACCGGCACCTACGTCATGGATAAAGCTGATAGGGTTCTTGTCACCCAGCTGCCAGCACTGGTCGATCACTTCCCGACAGCGACGCTCCATTTCCGGGTTTTCACGCTGTACAGAAGCGAAGTCCAGATCTTCAGAGCTGGCACCGGTGGCCATAGAAGAGGCAGCACCGCCGCCCAGACCGATCAGCATCGCCGGGCCACCCAGCACGATCAGTTTAGCACCAACGATAATTTCGCCTTTCTCAACGTGGTCGGCACGGATATTACCCATACCACCGGCCAGCATAATCGGCTTGTGGTAGCCCCACATCTCTTCGCCGTTTACGCCCATCGCTTTCTCTTCGAAAGTACGGAAGTAACCGTTCAGGTTAGGACGACCAAACTCGTTGTTAAACGCCGCGCCACCCAGAGGGCCTTCGATCATAATATCCAGCGCAGATACTATACGGGCAGGTTTGCCGTAGTCCCCTTCCCACGCTTGTTTGTAATCCGGGATATTCAGGTTGGATACGGTAAAACCGGTCAGACCTGCTTTTGGTTTGGAACCACGACCGGTGGCACCTTCATCACGGATCTCACCACCAGAACCTGTCGCCGCGCCAGGGAAAGGGGCAATCGCGGTTGGGTGGTTGTGGGTTTCAACCTTCATCAGCAGATGTACGGCTTCGTTGTTTTTGCCGTACTCTTTTGATTCGGGATTCGGGAAGAAACGGTTGGCTTCATGGCCCACGATCACAGACGCGTTGTCTTTATAGGCCGACAATACATCCGTTGGATTCTGCTGGTAGGTATTCTTGATCATGCCAAACAGGGATTTTTCCTGTTCAACACCATCGATGGTCCAGCTGGCGTTAAAGATCTTGTGACGACAGTGCTCAGAGTTCGCCTGGGCAAACATCATCAGCTCAACGTCGTTCGGATTACGGCCCAGTTCGGTAAAGCTGGCCACCAGATAATCGATCTCATCTTCTGCCAACGCCAGACCCAGAGACAGGTTGGCTTCCTCCAGCGCCGGACGACCACGCCCCAGAATATCAACCGACGTCATGGGGCGCGGTGATTCTTCCGAGAACAGGCAACTGGCTTCGTCCAGATCAGATAGCACAGCCTGAGTCATACGGTCATGTAGCAGAGCCTGCAACTGAGCCGTTTCATCTGCTGATAAATTATCCGCCTGCACATAGTAAGCGATACCACGTTCAATACGCTCAATCGCCTCCAGCCCACAGTTATGGGCAATATCCGTTGCCTTGGATGACCAGGGCGATATAGTACCCGGGCGCGGAACACTCAGGAACAGGGTGCCAGAAGGCTCCTTCACCTCAGCTTTTGGTCCGTAACGCAGAATGCGGTCAAGCACTTGCTGTTGTTCTTCACTCAGGCTGGCTGACAGCTTGGCAAAGTGGGTAAACTCAGCGTATACATCCTTGACAGCAGGCACAGCCGCTTGCAGGGCGGTTAACAGCTTACGGGTTCGGAAGGCGGAAAGGGCGGGCGCTCCACGCAACTTAAGCATGACGAAAAGAAGCCTCTTAAAAATAGTTTCAGAAACTGGAACCTGTTCTACTCTTTAAAAACAGGCGACAAAAGGATATACAATGCCACCTGCTTTCATAAAGCAGACATGATAAGGGTGCTAATAATACTGCAAATACCTTGGTCAACGCCAATGATAGCCGACGACTTTCACGGTATTGTGAAGCAAGTTTGAGTTTTTGATGTCAAAAAAGTGCGACAATAGGCTCAATCATTCGTATAGCATCCATTAAAAGGATCACTTTCAGGGTAATTTTCCGTGCAGCAGACTCGATTCACTTATTCGTCATTTCTTTGCTTAGCAGTACTCCTGCTAGTGGCGATGCTGTTGTCTGCCTGTAAAAAAGAGGAGAAGCGCCCCAGTGTACTCGAAGAGATCAAACAGCAGGGCGTGCTGAAAATCCTCACCCGCAACACTCCGATGACATACTATGAAGGCGCTGATGGCCCTGCCGGTATGGAGTATGAACTGGCAACACTGTTTGCCGAACATCTGGGTGTTAAGTTAGAGATCGACAGCAACCACGATATTAAAGAGATCTACCAATCCCTCAGCCGCGGTGAAGCCCATATCGGTGCCGCTGGTCTTGAGATCAGCCTGTCTAAAATTCACGACTTTCTCTATGCTCCTGAATATATGCAGGTGGAGCCGATTGTTATCTATAACCGCAGAAACACCGAACACCAAAAACCGAAATCTCTCGACGATATGGTCGGCAGCCAGCTCGCAGTAATCGCCGGAACCGAATCTGCGCGTCTGCTACGAGAGTTGCAAAGCCAACACCCCAAGCTCAGCTGGAAAGAAACAGCAGACCTGGAAGCAACTGATCTGATTCGCATGGTGCAGGAAGAAGAACTGGACTACGCAGTAGTAAACTCCAACGAGCTGGATATTAATCTGGCCTATTTCACTAAGGTAAAAGAAGCGTTTAAGCTGCCGGGCAATCATAAGCTAGCCTGGGTCATGCCAAAGCAAAGGGATTACACCCTCTATCAGGAAACGAAAAAGTTTTTTGCCAAATTGGCTGAAGAGGGCCAGCTGGAGCAGATGCAGGATCGCTACTACGGCCACAAAGAAGAACTGAACTATGTAGGTGTTCAGCTTTTTTTACGTCACGTTCGCAATCGTTTACCGAAGTATGAGCGCCATTTCCGTGGCGCCGCTAAAAAATATGATCTGGATTGGAAATTACTCGCAGCGGTAGGCTATCAGGAGTCTCATTGGCGACCTCATGCTAAATCACCTACGGGTGTACGAGGCCTGATGATGTTAACCCGCAATACGTCAAAAGAGATGGGCGTAACCAATCGCCTTGATGCAAAGCAGAGCATCTATGGTGGAGCACGCTACCTGGCAAAACTGATCCGCCGTATGCCGGAACGTATTCAGGAACCCGACCGTACCTGGATGGCGATGGCATCATACAACGTTGGTTTTGGTCACTTAGAAGATGCCCGCATTATTACTGAGCATATGAAAAAAGATCCAACCAAGTGGATCGATGTACGCGAGCACCTGCCTCTATTGCAGAAACGAGACTGGTACAAGCACACCAAGTATGGCTTTGCCCGAGGTCAAGAGCCTGTGACCTATGTACAGAATATACGTCAGTACTACGATATCCTGAGCTGGTACGATACACGCTTACAACAGCTCGCCCAGAACCGGGTGACCGAACAACCCATCAGCCAAAGCGTCAGCTTTAGTATTGTACCTCCTGTACTTTAATCACTGCTCTTGCGTGTTATTACTGCATCCTTCCTTACTCTCGTCTTTACCCCGGCGTAGAGCAAAGAACTGTTTTAATTGCTGACGACAACGCCCAGCCAATAAACCGCCCTCAACAGTAACCTTATGGTTATACCAGGGCTGAGCAAACAGGTTACAAATACTTTCATTCACCCCGGTTTTTGCCTCAGCCGCACCATAATACACCTTACGAATCCGGCTATGAATAATCGCACCGGCGCACATCGTACAAGGCTCTACAGTGACATAAAGATCACACTCATTCAGACGATAGTTTTGCAACGTCTGACCTGCATCTCTTAATGCCATAATCTCCGCATGGGCCGAAGGGTCACAACCAGTAATCGGCTGATTCCATCCCCGCCCGACTATTTCTCCATCCAACACGACAACTGCACCAATAGGTACTTCGCCCTGGTCTGCTGCTTGTTGTGCCAGCTCGATTGCCCTGTGCATAAAATATTCAGGTTTATGGCTCATGACTCTACTTTTCGCCCTGAATGAGGCTGTGGATGCCCAGTAATAAAACTACGGCAGACTAACAGCGCAGATCTTTGGGTCAAGACCTTATTCATCGTGTTGTGTTATAACTACTCACAATAGAGACTCAATTCACTGTGAACGATATACCGATCAGGGACAGAATTCTGCCGGAGGCAAGCATGGCGCAATTATCACTTCTCAGAAAATTTGGCATACTGGCAGGCTGTGGCCTGTTGGCACTGAGCACTATCAGCCAAGCCGCACCACTGCGTTTTCTGGTCGGCTACCCAACCACTTCTCACCCGCCTTATTATCTGGATGATGGTACAGATATCCCCACTAATAACCCCGGTTACTCTGTCGAAATCATGCAGGCACTGGGCAAGAAGGTAAAAGAGGTAAAACTCCAGTTAGTACGCTGCGAGTTTAATGATTGCCTGCAACAGATCAAAAGCGGAAAACTGGACGGTCTGTTTAACGTACCTTATCGCGAGGAGTGGCTGTTTACCGGTAAATACCCTTTCACCAAAGCGAAAGTTGACCCCAGGCAAAAGTTATACCGAGAAGAGTACGCTCTCTATCGCGTCAAAGATACACGCGTGTCTACCGATGGAGGCCAGATCTATGGACTTAAAGGCAAGAGCGTTATCTTAACTCAAATTAACGCAGTGGAAGATAAGCTAAAAGAATATGACTACCCCCTGATCCATAAAGCAACGACAACAGAGGCTCTTCAAACACTGTTACAACGTGAAGCTCCGGCCGCTGTGCTAATTGTTAATCATGTGGAAGCGCTGGCGCGAAAGCATGCAGAGCTGGCAGAGTTTATCAGTCGCGCTATGGAGCCTATCTACACCGAAGATTACTACCTGATGTTAAGCCGTCAGTTCTATGCCAAAAAGCCCTGGTTGGCTGAAAAGATCTGGGAGGAACAAACCCTGATTGTGAATGAACTGGGTGCAATGCTGGAAGAGAAATATATTCAGTAATGAAGATTCATTGACCAGCAGTTTGAACATCTCGCCCCATAAACGACTGCTTAGCTCTTAATGCTACGCCATAAGCTTGCTGTGCCCAGTGCGCAGCAAGCTCTGAATCGTCATAAATCTCTTCCGGTGCCTGAAACTACGGTTTGGTTGTCTGTTTGATACTCGCCTGCTTCTTTCAGCAGTAAACCACGATCTGACAGCGATTATGTTTAATAAAACCTCAGACATAAACCCTTACACTGATCCATAAACCAAACATCAATCGTACTAAACTGAGAATACCAATCCATTGCGAACTACATTGAGTTCATCAACCGCGGTGACATCAAATAACTCGCATAACCCGTAATTCATAAACGTTCCGGTAATGATCATAAGTCCTGGAGACTGACGATGAACATCCGCAAACTTTGTTCTACATGCCTAAAACACACTGTTATCCCAGCCATGGCAACCAGCCTGTTATTAACCTCAGCTTCGGCACTTGCTCAAGATATTACCTACCAGGTTAGTGGAGAGGAGTATCAAGGCTACTATGTTAGCGCAGGCACCAAGGCTCCTCTGGTACTCCTGTTACATGACTGGGATGGCCTGACAGATTACGAGAAAAAACGCGCAGATATGCTGCAACAGATGGGCTACAGCGTTTTTGCTGCCGATCTGTTTGGCAAAGGTATACGGCCGACTGAGGTCAAAGATAAGCGCCAGCATACCGGAGAGCTGTATAAAGACCGGGAGAAAATGCGCCGCTTGATGCAAGGCGCGCTACATACTGCTCAGCAGCAGGGCGGTAATCTCAATAACACGGTTGTCATGGGTTATTGCTTTGGTGGTGCTGCGGCACTGGAACTGGCTCGCTCAGGGGCAGCACTGAAAGGTTTTGCCACCTTCCACGGCGGACTAAAAACCCCGGAAGGACAGAGTTATCAAAATGCCCAAGGCAAACTGCTGATTCTCCATGGCAGCGCTGATACAGCAATCACCATGGATCAGTTTGCGAACCTGGCGATCGAACTGGAAGAAAGTGGCATTCAGCATGAGATGATCACCTATAGCGGCGCGCCTCATGCCTTTACCGTATTTGGCAGCCCTCGTTACCAAGAGACTGCCGATAAAAAATCCTGGAATCGGTTTAGTGAGTTCCTGCGGGAAGCCACTCAACTCTAACCTTTAAAATAATCGAGATGGCAAACTGATAAAGACACAGACAGAGTCACTGCAGGTGATTGGCCTGCAGTTGCTCCAGCAACTGCATCACTTGTCGCTGTTCCTGCTCACTGAGTTTGCCATCTTTAAACCAGCGTACTTGCTGGTTCTGATCCAGCACGATAATCGCAGAACTTTTTTTCTCCAGTTGCCAGATATCGCGGGCAACACCTTCTTTATCGAGTACCATAATCGACCAGGGGTACTTCTCTTTATTGCCTTCCAGCTTGCTACTCACGAAACCAGACGTACCCCAGATCGCATCATCGGTGTTAACAACAGTGACAGTACTGTATTTCTCCCGATCAAAGCCTGCCATCTTGATGCGCTCAATCAAAGGATCGTTAATCTCTTTGGCTGAGCTACGTCCCGCCATATGTTGAATCAGATAAACCTTGCCCGTTAGTTGATCACTATTCCAACTCTGATACTGGACTTTACTGTCTTTCAGCATCAGCTCACCGTCTTTCTCAATGCTCACTTTAGGCAGCGGTTGATCCACACTGATCTGAGCAGAAGCCTGAGATGAGAACAGTGCAATAGATGCACACAGCGCTGTTGATAAAAGAGCTTTTGATATGACCGTTGTTGATAAAAACGCCGTTGATAAGCGCTCTGTAGGTAAAACTGTTTTTGAAAAATAGGACAAAGGAAGAGCAAGTGATTGAGAAACAAAGCGAGCCATAGGTGCCTCCGGTTTTGTTGTTATTAGCCGTGTTGCGATAGGCAAAGCTGAATAGTCAGAGTAAAACCAAATCAGACAAATTTCAAACAGTCGTTTGTTTATCTAGCTCCGCCAGCGCACATTTCAGACACTCTTCATTTTTTAGTTTTACCATCTGGTACGCCATCTCTTCGTAGGCGCGAAAATCCTCCTGACTGAGTACCACAACCGGTTCGCCCTTCTCACGGGTGACTATTACCGGCTTATGCTCGTCGTTTACCTTATCCAGAGTATCCGCCAGGTTCTTTTGAAACTCCGCGTAGCTTATAGAATCCATTGTTGGTCCACCGCTCTATACAATTTCAATCAGCTCATACTGTACGAGTCACTTAGGTAACAGGCAATCAGGAAAGACAGTTGAATTGATAATGGTGCGGCAAAACAACGAGGCAAACCGACAGGACAAAAAAAGCCCCACCAAACGGCAGGGCTGAGAAATGCTCAAAGCATCGCAAGTATGATCTAAAGTGAGGTCAGATCGATAGAGTCTGGTGACCATTACCCCGGTCACCCAAGGGTTGAGAACATCAAACCAAGAGTTTAGTAACCATTCAGGCTGTCGATAAACTCCGGCAGGAACAGAGATACCTGAGGCACGTAGGTAACGATGATCAGGAAGCCCAGCAGCAGAGCCAACCATGGCAGTGCGGCTTTAATCACCCAGACCATACTGCGTCCGGTAATACCCGCCGTTACGAACAGATTCAGCCCCACCGGCGGCGTCAACATACCGATCTCCATATTCACCACCATGATGATACCCAGGTGAATCGGATCGATACCCAGCTGAGTAGCAATCGGGAACAGGATCGGTGCCATAATCAACAGGATTGCAGATGGCTCCATAAAGTTACCTGCAGCCAGCAGCAGTAAATTAACCACAATCAGGAAGCCCCAGGCTGGCAAGCCCCAGCCGATAATGGTTTCCGCGATAGTGTGCGGAATACGCTCAGTGGTCAGTACGTGGGCAAACAGCATGGCGTTGGCGATGATAAACAGCAGCATCAGAGATACTTTGGCCGCATCCAGTACCACACGGCGCACTTCATCATCAAAGAAAGACTTCGGCAGGCCAATAGAGATCTGGGCAAAGTTACGGGCAATACAGGCACCCAGATTTTCACCCTCGTAGCGCCAAGGCTTATCTTTCAGCGGCCCCATATCACGATAGCCAAATACCGCGACCAGGAAGGCATAAACAGCAGCTACTGCAGCAGCTTCCGTTGGCGATGCGATACCACCGTAGATGGAACCCAGTACAATCACGATCAGCATCAGACCGCCCATGGCGATAGCGCCGGAACGCAGCAGCGCCGGGAAGCCTGGGAACGGCTGAGATGGGAAGTTTTTAATACGGGCGACGATATAGATGGCGATCATCAGAATACCGCCCATCATCAGACCTGGGATCATACCCGCCATAAACATACGCGCGGCAGACACCTCGGTTGCAGCGGCATAAACCAGCATTACGATAGAAGGTGGAATCAGAATACCCAAGGTACCGGCGTTAGCGATCACACCTGCAGCAAAGCTTTCCGGGTAACCTGCACGCACCATACCGGCGATTACAATCGTACCAATGGCCGCTACTGTAGCCGGGGAAGAACCGGATACCGCTGCAAACAACATACACGCCATCACCGATGCCATCGCCAGACCACCTTTTACGTGGCCAATACTGTCAACGGCAAAGTTAATCAAACGCTTGGCTACACCACCGGTAGACAGAAATGCGGATGACAGAATAAAGAACGGAATCGCTAGCAGCGTGTAATGGTGCGACAGCGCTTCAAACAGTTTTAATGACACCGATGCCAGCGAGTCATCAGAGAACATCAGAATCGTGCCTACACTGGATAAACCCAGCGCGACAGCAATTGGCATACCCAGGAAGATACAGCCAAACAGGATCAGGAAAAGTACAGCAATGGTCATTTGTCTGCTCCCTGGTTATCAGATTTATCTTGGTTATTTTTTGCAGCACCGTTTTGATCAGAGCCTTTAGCGTTATCAGAATCTTCCGCTTGATCAGCAGAATCTTTCTCTGCCTTGGCAGTGTCTGCCGCTTGCTGCAGCTCTTCAGCCAGATGCATGCTCTCTTTGCCTTCATCTGCCAGATGGAAACCATCCTGTTTACCGGTCAGAATTGCCCAGCCCAACTCAGCAAAACGGATCACCAGCAGCACAAAACCCACCGGCATAATGATCATCGCCAGCCACTTGGGAATCGGCAGATCTTCCATCTCAATGCCGATCATATGCATCAGCTGCAGGTAGTCCCACGAGCCCATCAGGAACAGGGCGCAGTAAACAAAACACAGAGCGATGGCAATTAAACCCGCCACACGGCGCATTGGCTCTGGCAGCAGCTTCACTACCACATCCACACCGATATGGGCACCAATACGCACCCCATAAGACGCGCCAAATAAAACAAACCAGGCTGAGGTGTACAGGGTAGCTTCCTGAATCCAGATCAGACCGGAGTTAAAGCCAAAACGCATGACCACTTCGAGAAATACCAGCAGGGTCATGGCGACCAGTAAGAGAGCAACAATGTTCTCTTCAAGTTTGTGGATAAAACGGACCATGATAAAAACTCTTATCTTTGGTTAATCGGCTGTTCTGCAGACAGGCACTGGTGATGCGCTATCAGGACAGATGACTTAAAACGACAACAAGCTCTTGAGATAACAACTGTTTTCAGTGTGCAAAAACGCAGTTTTCACAGGCACAGCAAGACCCATCAGTGCTGAATGCATTGCCTTCGCAAACCATTCCAGTACCGGGCATGAGTCAAAAATAAAGGGGGTGTTTTGCTTTTTACGCCTAAAACATAGCTAACGCGTCTAAAACGCTTTTTGCGCGTCTAATACCATTACCGATAAGTTTCTTGATATCAGAGTAGGTTGGATAAGCGAAACGCCATCCGACACTGACTCCGATACCGGATAATTGTCGGAAGGCGCCTTGCGGCCTTTCCGACCTACAACAACTTATCTGGTTTGGTATAAAACACACCTTTCCGTATCTCAGGGTTCAGGCCTTCCATACGGAAAGGGTGCTCTCTTCTCTACGACGCGTTTACAACTTCACGACTGCTGCTATAGCAGCCGCTTGGGTTGTTAGTTGTTCGCCTGGATCGCTGCTTCGATAACGTCTTTACCGATTTGACGCTCGAACTGCTTCCATACTGGCTTCATAGCATCTACCCACTGCTGACGCTCGGCATCAGAGATCTGCAGTACGGTAGTACGCTTGGAATCGATAATACGCTGACGGTCGCCCATCGCTTTCTGATCAGCGATCTTATTGCCGTGAGCGATCGCTTCATCCATTGCGATTTTCAGCTCGCTGCGAACATCTTCTGGCAGGCCTTTCCAGAAGCGGGCAGAGGTTACTACCATGTAGTCCAATACACCGTGATTGGTTTCAGTCACGTAATCCTGAACCTCAAAGAACTTCTTGGAGTACAGGTTGGACCATGGGTTTTCTGCGCCATCAATCGCTTTGGTTTGCAGCAGGGTAAATACTTCAGAGAATGGCTTCTTCAGCGGGATCGCATCAACCGCTTCAAACTGAGACACCAGTACGTCAGAGGTCATAATACGGAACTTCAGACCTTCCGCATCCGCCGGTACACGCAGTGGTTTAGAGGCAGACAGCTGCTTCATACCATTGTGGATATAACCCAGACCAACCAAACCACGCTTTTCCAGCGAGGTCAGCAGCTTCTGACCGGTTGGACCTTTTTGGAAGCGATCAACGGCATCCATATCTTTGAACAGGAATGGCAGATCATAAACCTGCAGCTGCTTGGTGTATTTCTTAAATTTAGACAGAGACGGAGCAGCGATCTGTACATCGCCTAACAGCATCGCTTCCAGTACTTTACCATCACCGAACAGCTGAGAGTTTGGGTAAACCTCAACATTAACCTTACCTGGCAGACGTTGCTCAGCCAACTCTTTAAATTTCAGAGCCATCTGGCCTTTAGGCGTGTTCTCAGCGACTACGTGAGAGAACTTGATAGTTACAGGGGCTGCGATTGCAGCAGTAGAGGCTGCGCCAGCCATCATGCAGGTTGCCAGTGCTACGGCTTTGGTCAGTGTACGCATTGATCCGACTCCAAATTGTTTTTATCGATTGTTTGCCTTAAATCTTTTAACGGCCTTTAAACGGTCTTTAGGGCTTTGCGAAACGCTTTCTGACTTTTCCTACTTGTGGAAAAAACGGCCACCAGATTGGTGGCCAGAATGCAAAGGCCAGCCCAAATGACTATTAAAGGCTGTGACTCTTTAGCTATTTCAAGATCAATGCCAGTTTTTTTAACTTTGTTTACATAAAAATAACTAACTGATTTAAAAGTACTTTTTTATAAAAAGCATTGACACCTACAACATTAGAAAAAACAGAAAAAGAGCGGATTCCCGCACCCCAACAATAAATAACAGGGAGATTCCACCTATGGCATGAGCTATTTATTGCGACTTAAGTCGAATAAAAAAACAGTCTTAATGGATGGATGGGCCACTAAAGATAAGATCTGAGCAATTTGGAAAGTGGTAAAACCAAAATACAATGACAATCTGTGCGGGAAGACGCACAAATGCAAACATCACTCTCGCAAGAACACGCTTTGCACCAGTGATAACAGGCTGCGCTATTGGAATAACAAGCCATATGATATTAGCGAGCTAAAGAAATGTTCCAAAATCCGCACACAGGGATAAAGCAGCACTAAAGCCCGCGCTTCACTATCAAAGAAGTCACCGAAGTAATTGATAGATCAAGTCAGCTGCCACACCTTGAAATCTCTGTTATACCCCATACTTAATAGAAGCAAGGCGATGACTTCTATCCCTCCACTGATACTGCTTCTATATATAGGGTGCTTATGACAGAGACTCACACCTCCCTGGAACCGAGTGAACTACCGCCTCCAGCCTGGGATCAGATCGAAACCGTATTACTGGATATGGATGGCACCCTGTTGGATCTGCACTTTGACAGTCACTTCTGGCTAGAGCATCTGCCCAAGCGTTATGCCCAACTGCATAAGCTGGATGAAGCCAGCGCCAAAGAAACCGTCATCAGTGCTATCAATGGTCAACGGGGTACCCTGAACTGGTACAGCCTGGATTACTGGGCTAAGTGCTTTGAATTGGATATTGTTGAGCTGAAAAGAGAAGTGCAGCATCTGATCGGCTTCCGTAGCGATGCCAAACACCTGCTGGAGTTCCTGCAGCAGCACAATGCCCGTATCGTGCTGGCCACTAATGCGGATCAACACAGCCTGAAACTAAAACCGCCACCCACAGGCTTGGATCAGTATGTGGATGATATTGTCAGCTCAGCACAACTGGGCATCGCCAAAGAGGACCCCGCCTTCTGGCAGGCATTGCAAAGTGAAGTGGCTTATAATCCCGCCACAACACTGCTGATTGACGATAATGAAGAGGTATTGGACTCCGCACAAGCGTATGGCATCCAGTATCTGTACACCATTTTACAGCCGGATATGCGTTCACCGGAGCGTACGGTAACCCGCTATCCGGGTGTAAAAACCTTTAACCAGATTACCCGCTAAGCATCGATATGGCAGAACAGACTGAAAAAGTACGCCTGGACAAATGGCTCTGGGCCGCACGTTTTTTTAAAACCCGTGCACTGGCGAAAAAGGCCATTGAAGGGGGTAAAGTGGAATATAACGGTGAGCGCTGTAAAAGCAGCAAGATGGCCGAAGTCGGTGCCATGATCACCGCGCCCCAAGGCTGGGATAAGAAAGTGGTCAAGATCACTGACGTATCCGATCAACGTCGTGGCGCACCGGAGGCTACTAAGCTATACCAGGAAACAGACGACAGCGTTAAGAAGCGCGAAGCAGAAGCGGAACGACGCAAACTGATCCGCGCAGCCCAGGAAGCACCGGACCGCCGCCCTGATAAGAAGTCCCGCCGTCAGATCCATCGTTTTAAGCGTATCGACAGCAATGCGGAATAAACCGCAGTTGGACAGATAGGATCATCTATCCGCCTGAACCCCGTTGTTAAAGGTCGGTCATGACTTTTAACAACCCAAACCGAATACAAAAGACAGCATTATGAGCCAATTCGACTTTATTCAACGCTTTCTGATTGAAAACTCACCGGTTCGCGGTGAAGTGGTCCGCCTGCACGACAGCTTCCAGGAAGTTCTGAACAAACACGACTACCCTGCGCCGATTCAAAAACAGTTGGGCGAGATGCTGGCCGCAGTTGCTCTGTTAACCGCGACGGTAAAAATTGATGGCATACTATCACTGCAAGCCCGCGGTGCAGGCGACTGTAGCCTGCTGATGGCAGAATCTAACCCAGGCGGTGATCTAAGAGCGATTGCTCGCTGGGAAGGTGATATCGGTGAGCCGGAAAACCTGCAACAGCTGATGGGTAATGGCCAGCTGGTGATCACCATGGAGCCTAAAAACGGTAAACGCTATCAAGGCATTGTATCCCTGGAAGGTGAAACCCTGGCCCACTGTCTGGAGCAGTATTTTGCGCAATCCGAGCAGCTGCCCAGTCGCTTATGGTTCAGTACAGATCTAGAAGGCGATAAGAGTATCGCCGCTGGCTTTATGCTGCAGGCCCTGCCGTCAGAAAACAGCGAACAGGATATTGATGCCTGGGAACGGGCAGTAAGTCTGGCTGAGACGCTGAAAGACGAAGAGCTGAACAGCCTGGATTTTGAAAATCTGCTACACCGCCTGTACCACCAGGAAGAGGTGCGTATCTTTGAAGGTAGCCCGCTGCAGTTTAACTGCACCTGCTCCGAAGAACGGGTGAAAAATGCGCTGATTAGCGTCGGTCAGGAAGAACTGAACCAGGTGATTGCAGAACGTGGCGACATCGAAAGCCAATGTCAGTTCTGTAACACCCTGTATCGCTTTAATGCGGCGGATATCGATAATCTGTTTAATGACCCGGGTGCGCCTGCACCTGTGATTCACTGACCAGATTGATACGTTGATAGGTATATAAAGAAGGCTCGCAAATCGCGGGCCTTCTTGCTTCCTTAATATTGCTATTGTTTCTAATCCCCCGCCCATCTAAAGAAGATGCCCTACATAATGTTTCCGATCATAAACATTTTTTCCGATACAAGGCCAGGGTGTAAACTTCCTGAAACACCTTTCCCATACTATGCAGCTGCAATTCATGAGCATTTGATGTAGTGTGGCTACACGGGTCAATCTTTAATGGCTTTTTTACCTATCCCCCTTGGGTTATTGACCCTATTCCGATGGAAAAGGAATTTTTTTTCTATTTCTTCATTGGCGTCACTACATCTTCACTTTAGTAAGAATCACTAGCATCCAGTTTACAGGCAAACATAAATACTGAAAAAACAGCATTTAATCCTAAAATCACCTATTCAAACCTGTGCAACCGCACCAAGATTTTTGTTTTGTAACTGATTTTCAGAATTTTCTGCTTATCAGGGCTTCGCAGACCCCCCTCTTTTTTGACATAATACGCGCCTAAAAACCTCACTGGACTCGCTTGATTGCTTAAAAATCACAGCGGTTTTCTATACCCGTTTGGTACTAGTTGATCGGCTGGAGCCGAAGGACACAAGTAAATGACGACATCGATTGACGATAGCTCTGTAATGACTTTCACTAACCTGAGTACAGCTGAACTGGTTCAGTGCGCTGTAGAACGTCAGGAAGGTGAACTAGCCAGCAATGGAGCTCTTGTAGTTTCCACAGGCCGCCGTACTGGCCGCTCTCCAATGGACCGTTTCATTGTTGAAGAGCCAAGCACGGCTGACCTAATCGACTGGGGTGCGATTAACCGCCCATTCGATTCTGCTAAATTTGACGCACTGTGGGAGCGCGTAGAAGAGTATCTGGGTCAAAAAGATACCTTCGTTTCTGAGCTGCATGTGGGTGCTGATCCTGAGCACTATCTGCCGATCCGTGTTACGACTGAAACTGCATGGCACAACCTGTTTGGCCGTACTCTGTTTGTTCGTCCTGACCAGTTCAACCCGAAAACCAAGGGTGAGTGGCAGATTCTGAACGCGCCTTATTTCACCTGTGAGCCAGAGCGTGACGGCACCAACTCCGACGGTGCAGTGATCATCAACTTTGCGAAGCGCAAGGTTCTGCTGGCAGGCATGCAGTATGCCGGTGAAATGAAAAAAGCCATGTTCTCTGTACAGAACTTCCTACTGCCAGAGAAAGACGTGCTGCCAATGCACTGCTCCGCTAACGTGGGCGAAGACGGTGAAACCACCCTGTTCTTCGGCCTGTCTGGTACCGGTAAGACCACCCTGTCTGCCGACCCTGATCGCTTCCTGATCGGTGACGACGAGCATGGCTGGGGCAAAGGCGTTGTATTCAATATCGAAGGCGGTTGCTACGCAAAATGTATCGACCTGTCTAAGAAAAATGAGCCAGTAATCTGGGACGCCATCAAGTTTGGTGCGGTTCTGGAGAACGTTGTTCTGGATAGCAGCAAGACGCCGGATTACACCGACGTCAGCAAAACCCAGAACACCCGTGCAGCGTACCCTCTGGAGCACATCGAGAAGCGTGTTCTGGAAAACCGTGCCGGTGAGCCAAAAGCGATTGTTTTCCTGACCTGTGACCTGACCGGTGTTCTGCCTCCTGTTTCCGTTCTGTCTAAAGAAGCAGCGGCTTACCACTTCCTGTCTGGCTACACTGCTTTGGTAGGCTCTACTGAAATGGGTTCCGGTGGCGGCATCAAGTCCACTTTCTCTACCTGTTTTGGCGCACCTTTCTTCCCACGCCCAGCAGCAGAATATGCTGACCTGCTGATCAAGCGCATCGAAGAGTTCGGTTCTAAAGTTTACCTGGTTAACACGGGTTGGACTGGCGGTTCTTACGGTGAAGGTGAACGTTTCAGCATCCCAACGACTCGCGGTATTATCTCTGCGATTCAAAGCGGTGCTCTGGAAGATATCCAGACAGTTCAACTGGAAGGTATTAACCTGGCAGTACCTGCAGAGGTTCCAGGTGTTGATACTAACCTGTTGCAGCCTCGTGGCACTTGGGCCAACCCAGAAGCCTACGATGCACAGGCTAAAGAGCTGGCCGCTAAATTCGTTGAGAACTTCAAGAAATTTGAAGGTGTTGACGAAGCTATTATTGCAGCGGGTCCTCAGCTGTAATAACGTCTTGCTGAACAAGCGCATGCTGGTCACAGCATACGCTTAGCAAAGCGCTCTAAAGAAAGGCGAATAGTTGACTGTTCGCCTTTCTTGTTTCCACCTGTATTTGCTACTTCCTGTTTTTACCTCTTGCTCTCTTGCCTGCCTTAATCTCACTTTTATTAACAATCTGTTACCAGGCAACCCCTATCGTTGGCCTTGCGAAAAATAAACACTGCACCATAATGCGAGATCCCCAATTGACCGGCAAACCGATCTGCCAGGGGGAAGCGCTGGTTAGTTTTGCGAGATATCTCTTTTTACTGTATAAATTACCAGCTTAATTTTCTTTGCTCCATTGATATAGCGCTGAAGATCGCCGGGGCAAATAAGATGATGAAACAACTTATACCATTACTGATAAATTTTTTGATATTTAGGTAGGTTGGATAAGCAAAGCACCATCCGACACTGACCTGGAGAACTGATTATTGTCGGAAGACACCTATAGCCCTTCCGACCTACAACAACTTATCAGGATTGGTATTACTACAACCTGCTAATAGAGAGCCCGCTTCATGGAACAGATCGCCCTGCGCATTGCCGAAGAGCTTAATGTTAAAAATACCCAGGTCAGTGCTGCCGTTGCCCTTTTAGATGAAGGCTCCACTGTTCCTTTTATCGCCCGTTACCGTAAAGAGGTGACCGGCGGCCTGGATGATACCCAGCTGCGTAATCTGGAAGAGCGCCTGCGCTACCTGAGAGAACTGGAAGAACGTCGCAGCACCGTACTGAACAGCATTGAAGAGCAAGGCAAACTAACGGACGAGCTGAAGAAAGATATTCTGGCAGCCGATACCAAGACCCGCCTGGAAGATCTCTACCTGCCGTATAAACCGAAGCGTCGCACCAAGGCTCAGATCGCCCGTGAAGCCGGTCTGGAGTCGCTGGCCGACCTACTGTTTAACGATCCCAATCAAGATCCACAAACCGCCGCGAAAGATTATCTGAACCCTGATCAGGGCGTAGCCGATGAAAAAGCGGCGCTGGACGGCGCCAAGCAGATTTTGATGGAACGCTTCAGTGAAGACGCGGAGCTGCTGTCTCTGCTGCGAGATTACCTGTGGCATCAGGGCGAACTGCAATCCCGCGTCGTACCGGGTCAGGAAAGTGCCGGGGAAAAGTTCAGCGACTACTTTGAGCATAACGAAGCGGTCAAAAGCGCACCTTCACACCGTGCTCTGGCGATGTTCCGTGGCCGTAACGAGGGCATGCTGCAGCTGAGCATTATCATTCCTGAGAGCGAAGAGCTGAAGATTCACCCCTGCGAAGAGAAGATCGCTGCCCACTTTAACATCAAAGATCAGGGCCGTGCCGCCGATACCTGGCTGAAGGAGGTGGTACGCTGGACCTGGCGCGTTAAACTGCTGACCCATATCGAAACCGAACTGATGGGCCGTCTGCGCGAAGATGCCGAAGGTGAAGCGATTAAGGTCTTTGCCAGCAACCTGAAAGATCTGCTGCTGGCCGCCCCAGCGGGCCCTCGTGCCACTATCGGTCTCGACCCGGGCCTGCGTACCGGTGTTAAGGTCGCCGTGGTTGATGCCACCGGTAAACTGCTGGATCACACTACCATCTTCCCGCACGCACCACGCAATCAATGGAACGAATCCCTGGCAGTACTCGCCAAACTGGTTCAGAAACACAATGTCGACCTGATCAGTATCGGTAATGGCACAGCTTCTCGTGAAACAGACAAGCTGGCCGGAGATCTGCTGAAACTGATCAAGGACCATCAAGTCACCAAGATCATGGTCAGCGAAGCCGGCGCCTCGGTTTATTCCGCCTCTGAACTGGCTGCTAAAGAGTTCCCGGACCTGGATGTAAGCTTCCGTGGTGCGGTATCTATCGCCCGCCGCCTGCAGGACCCACTGGCAGAACTGGTGAAGATCGATCCTAAGTCCATCGGTGTTGGCCAGTACCAGCACGACGTATCCCAAACCCAGCTGGCTCGCAGTCTGGATGCCGTGGTTGAAGACTGTGTAAACGCCGTTGGTGTCGATGTAAACACCGCTTCCGTAGCCTTGCTGAACCGTGTATCCGGCCTGAACGCCACGTTGGCGCAGAATATTATCAATCACCGTGATCTGCACGGTGCCTTTGATAGCCGTAAAGCCTTAAAAGATGTGTCTCGTTTAGGCCCTAAAACCTTTGAGCAGTGTGCCGGTTTCTTACGGGTCATGAACGGAAGCAACCCATTGGATGCATCCGCTGTGCACCCGGAAGCGTATCCTGTAGTAGAGAAGATTGCGCAACAGAGCAATCGCGCCCTGGATAGCCTGATTGGTGATAGCCAATTCCTGAAGGGTTTAAACCCGATTCAGTTTACCGATGACGATTTTGGTCTGCCTACGGTAACCGATATTCTGCAGGAACTGGATAAACCGGGCCGTGACCCACGCCCTGAGTTTAAAGCCGCCGAGTTTATGGAAGGCGTCGAAGAGATCAGCGATCTTAAGCCGGGCATGATTCTGGAAGGTGCAGTCACCAACGTGACCAACTTCGGTGCTTTTGTGGATATTGGCGTGCACCAGGATGGCCTGGTGCATATCTCTGCACTATCGGACAAATTTGTCGAAGACCCGCGTACCGTGGTAAAAGCCGGTGACATCGTCAAAGTTAAAGTGATGGATGTGGATCAGCAGCGTCGTCGTATCGCCCTGTCCATGCGCCTGACGGATGAGCCGGAAGCTCAACAGGGCCGTGGTGCCAGCGCTGGTGATGACGCAGGGCGCTCTGGTAAAGGTGGCCGTCGTCAAAACCGTGGGGGCGGTGGCAGCAGCTATCAGAGTAAACCTCAAGGCTCTTCAAAAGACGCTGGCGGCCAGATGGGTACACTGGGTATGTTGCTGGCTCAGGCGCAAAAGAAAAAGGGCAAATAACACAGCCCTGAAGTATTGAGAATGAGACGGTGAATGTGACGGCCAACTTTTGTCGTGCGATCTATCTGCGACAAAAAGCGGTCGCATTCACACATTCGACACCGCATTAATTGCGACACAATCAGCAGTTAATACGTAAAAATGAAACACAGCGTCTACGGCTAATTAATCGATAGACACTAAACTGAATAAATAGCACCTGACAAAAATAGTTTGTTAAGTGCGGAAAAGCCTTGAAGCCTATTCTGTCGCCCCAATATTGCCAGATCAGGCTTTTAAATTTTACTGCAACCCGTGGCGAATATAGGGGATTTCACTTGTCAGCTACCATCCAAGATCGTTTGCAGTTTCTGCAACCCTTAGCCCAAAAGGGCCTTTTCACCCAGATCCAGCGAGGTCTGGAGAAGGAAGGTCTGCGAATCACCCCGGATGCGGAACTGGCACAAAGCCCTCATCCCAAGGCCCTGGGTTCAACCCTGACCCATCCCTATATCACTACGGACTACTCTGAAGCCCTACTGGAGTTTATTACGCCAGTGTCCACCAAACTGGATGATACTCTGGGCTTTCTGAGTGACCTGCATCGTTTCAGCTATCAGAATATGGATCAGGAGCTGATCTGGCCTGCCAGTATGCCGTGTAAGCTACACGGTAACGACAGTATTCCTATCGCTCAGTACGGCAGCTCTAACTCAGGCACCATGAAGACAGTCTACCGTCAGGGTCTGTCCTGGCGTTACGGTCGCATTATGCAGTCCATTGCAGGCCTGCATTACAACTTCTCCATGCCAGAACAACTATGGCCTGCGCTGCAACATCTGCAAAAAGATGATCCAGAGCTTAAAGATCTGCCATTACAGGACTTTGTCTCTGAGCAGTATTTTGCCCTAATCCGTAACTTCCGCCGCTATAGCTGGCTGCTGCTGTACCTGTTTGGAGCCTCTCCGGTTGTGGATAAAAGCTTTGTCGAAGACAGAGAGCATCCGCTGGAAGAGCTGGACGATGACAGCCTATACCTGCCTTATGCCACCTCTCTGAGAATGAGCGGTCTGGGTTATCAGAACAATGTTCAGGCCAGCCTGAAGATCTGCTTTAACACCCTAAGCAACTATGTCAAAACGCTGACTCATGCGATCAATACACCGCACGAGCGCTATGAAGCCATGGGCGTAAAAGTGGATGGTGAATACCGTCAGCTAAACACCAATATCCTGCAGATCGAAAACGAGTATTACAGTGATATCCGCCCTAAGCGTGTGGCCCGTTCCGGCGAACGTCCGTCACAAGCGCTGATGGAGCGCGGTGTAGAATATATCGAAGTGCGCTGTATCGACCTGAACCCATTTGAGGGTATCGGTATCACCAAACAGCAGGCACGCTTTATTGATACCTTCCTGCTGTATTGTCTGCTGGAAAATAGCCCGAATACGCCAGATGACGAATGTCGCATGGTGGATGAGAACCACAGCCTGATCGTAAATGAAGGTCGTAAAGCGGGCCTGATGCTGCAACGACCAGCCGGTGACATTAGCCGTGAAGCCTGGAGTCATGAGCTGTTTGATCAACTGAATCAAGTGGCCGCATTACTGGATGCAGGCCTGGAGCAACCAGAGCACCAGCAGGCGCTGGATCATTTCCGTCAGTGCATTGACCAACCGGAACTGACACCATCGGCACAGGTACTGGCAGCGGTCAAAGCACAGGGCAGTTTCAGTCATTTCACCCTGCAGCAGGCACAACAACAAGCCGAGCAGCTCAAAGCAGAGCCGGTCGATAAAGCCCGGCAGGCGCTGTTTAGCCAGCTTAGCGAAAGCTCACTGCAACAGCAAAAAGATATGGAAGCTGCGGATCATATCGATTTTGATCAGTTCCTGGCCGATTATATGGCCAAGCAGAAAAGCGGGCTGTAATACCAAACTAGATAAGTCGTTGTAGGTCGGAAAAGCCGCAAGGCGCCTTCCGACAATCATCAGATACCGGAGCCAATGTCGGATGGCGCTTCGCTTATCCAACCTACTCTGATATCAAGACACTTATCCCAAATAAAAAATCCCCGTATTGCCAAAGGGTTAAGCCTAAAACAATACAGGGATTTTCTAGTTAGGCCTTTAAGCTCAGCGCTGATAACGGCTTGTATAACGGCTAATTTTTCCGGCCAACTGTGCCTGCTTACTTCTGATAGATAAAGTTCAGAAACAGCAGATCTTCAATCACAGGATGCCCCACTTCTTTCTGGAACAGCTCTTTAACTGTCTTGGTCGCTTCCTGACGCAACTGATCCTGCCCTACCGGAGAAGAAACCGCTTCATCAGTCTGGCTACTAAACAAGGTGACCAGCTCATTGCGTACCAGCGGAATATGATGCTGGGCTGTTTCTGTTGCGACAGGTGAACTCGTTACCATCGTCACTTGCACTTTAAGATACTTTAAACGCCCTGGCCCACCATAATTCACAACAAAAGCAGGCTGAATCTCAGAGTACTCAATTGTTGAATTTTCTGCCCAGGACTGACTGACTGATGTCAGGGTGATTAACAGGGCCATCAGGCTGTATTTCACTAGCTTAATCACTCAAAATTCTCCGCGTTGTTGTCATCCTTCCACCTTGTAGGGAACCTGTGTGCCTAAAAGCTATCTACCCTACTCATCCACGCCCAAAAAAGCTTACGACAAAGCAGTGGGGTTGTCAGAATGCCAGACAAGAGCCCCGAGCATATCGAAATGCTTTTATTCAAGCGCGTGCAACAAGCATTGTATGGTGAGAACGGACTTTTTCCAATGCACCCCATCATATAATATGCGCCAATTCACTTTTATTTGTTAAGGAATTACCGATGTCCCTGAACTATCGGACACTGAATCTCGCCGGATTTCTGGCCTGCTCAGCATTGATCATCTCCGCACTGATCATGCAGCATGTCTTCGAGCTGGAGCCTTGCCCATTATGTATTTTCCAACGAGTCGCTTTTATGGTTGCCGGTGTTGGTTTTCTGTTAGGGGCCCTGCATGCTCCCCAATCAAGCACTGTGCGCACAATCTACTCAGGTATAACACTACTGTCTCTGTTTGCAGGCATAGGGTTGGCGCTACGTCACATCTGGTTACAGAATCTACCCGCTGATCAAGTTCCCTCTTGTGGTCCCGGCCTGGATTATATGATGGAAGTGCTGCCTTATACCGATGTGGTCAGCAAGGTATTAAGTGGCAGCGGCGAATGTGCGGAAGTGTCCTGGACTTTCCTCGGTTTATCCATTCCCTGGTGGACGTTATTTGCCTATCTTGGACTGGCTGCCATTGTCCTGATAAGCCTGCGCCGCAAGCCGCATTAACAGGTGACAATATTTAAGGGCTACCGTATGCTAGGGGGACACAAGCTAACTCTCCCTACCTCAGTTATGCAGGAGGTCGTACCATGTTGGAAGGTTGCAAAAACGCCCAGGAACGCTGGAGCGGTGTACATGAACTAGTCGATAAATGGCTGCAGGAACGTCAGTCTTTGCTAGTGATGTATACAGACCTGGTTCAGCAAGTCACACAAGGGACATTGCCAGAAAATCGCCAGGTTCAACAGCTGTGCGAAATCATGGTGGACTACACCTCTGCCGGACACTTCGAAATCTTCGAGCAGCTCTATCGTGAAGCAGAAGCCTTCTCTGATCAGAGAGCGATCGAATTAGGCAATCGTGTGATTCCCATGATCCAGACCAGCACCGATGTCATTCTGGACTTTAATGAGGCCTACGATAATATACCCCTTAACGCTGACCAGCTGGACGCTCTGAGCCAAAATCTTTCCGGTTTAGGTGAACACTTAGCAGATCGTTTCCAGCATGAAGATCTACTTATCGAAACCCTGCACACCGCGCACCAGGAATTGATTAACACATGAGTTTCGTCAGGAAAACGGTTCTCTCTGCGGTCATTGGGGCATCGCTCACACTGGCCGCCTGCAGCGATCAAGTGCCTCCCAGCAACACTTGGTCCTTAGCGACCAAAGGCGCTTATGATGCAGCATTATCCAGCGATGGTTCTATGGCGGTTGTCGCCTCGATCAATCACGGTGGTAGCCTCTGGCAACTGCCTCAGCATGAACGAGTTTATAACTGGAATCATAAAGCGGAAGAATATTCGCTGTTTAACCAGGTCGCTCTTTCCGGCAACAGCCGCTATGGCGCAACAGCGGAGCAAGACCGATTAACACTTTGGGATGCAACTTCGGGCAAACCGGCTAACTTCTGGGCACTGCCAAACGATATCCGCAGCCTTGAACTGTCTGAAGATGGTAGCTACCTATTAGCGGGCCTGGATAATAGTACAGCCGTGCTTATCAGTACCGCTCAGGGACAAGGCGTTAAAACCTTCACCACCGATGACCAGGTTACCGCCGTCTCTCTCAGCGCTGATAACTCGCTGGCTATCGCTGGCACCCGTACAGGTAGCGTTTATATCTGGAGCATTCCGGATGGTGAGATTAAGGGGCAATGGAGTCACGATAATCAGATTCGTGCGGTTGCTATCTCACCCCGCAGTGACTTTGCCTTTAGCTCAGCTCAAGGAGGTGAGGCTCTGGCTATTGATCTGACCAGTGGTAAGGTCGCCATGAATATGAACATCAGCAAGAGCGGAGATATTGCTGCGGCCACTTATACCGCGGCTAAGTTTGATTCAGAACAGCCCTTATTATTGACTGGAACCAGCACAGGTAAAGTAAGGCTGTGGAACCTGAGTAGCAAACAGCAAACGGGTGGCTGGGAAGCCACTAAAAAAGAAAAGTGGAAACCGACCGGCGTGAGCATATTGGACCTGGCTTTCTCTAGAGATGGCCGCTATCGCGCCTTAGGTAGTAATGGCTTAGCCTACGAGTTCAGCAATCAATAAAGACTGAAGACACTCTTATTATGCCGCGCGGTTTCGGATAATAAGCAGCAACCCCACTCAAGCAATGCCCAACAAAAAAGCCCTGGCTTATAACCAGGGCTTTTTTGGCTTCAGGAGCATTAAGCCCCCTCTCCAGCAGATGGTGCTTCCATCACGCTACTACTTTCCTGCTTTGCCATCTTGCCAATCTCTTTATCAATAAAGAACAGACCTTTGCCGTCTTCACCAATAATTTCAATCTTATCCAAGATACCTTTGAACAGTTTTTCTTCCTCATGCTGTTCAGCAACATACCACTGAAGGAAGCTAAACGTTGAGTAATCCTGCTCAATAAAAGAGGTATGAGCCAACTCATTGATCTTCTGAGTAATCAGGCACTCATGTTCAAATACTTTTTCAAACAGGTCTTTGATAGAGTCAAATTCAGCAGGAGGATTCTCAATAGCCCCCATACGCGCCATTGCACCCGTTTCATTCACATAAGTGAACAGACGTTTCATATGCTCCATTTCTTCATCTGCATGCTTCTGCAGGAAAGCCGCACAGCCCTCAAAGCCTTTATACTCGGCCCAGGCACTCATCTGCAAATATAGGTTAGAAGAGTAGAATTCAAGATTGATCTGCTCATTCAGCCGATCGATCATGGCTTGTTTTAACATGGAAACTCCAGAGGGGTATCAGTTCTAGTGGTTATAGCCGCGCATGCGAACTGCGAAAACAGCGGGATAAGTTAGATTGCAGCAGGCTTACACAAGCGCTTTTTGTCGTTAGCTGAACGTGCGCATTTAGTGCAAAGAAAGCAACTTTTTTGGGTAATCTCTACCAACTCTTTCCAATGGTCCTTGATATCGCATTTACCCAATTTGCATAAACTACCGGATTTCAGTTTTTTACTCATGCAATCAACCTATCATGATTTCATATTCGCCATTGAATGTCAGGCCAAACGCTATATTAACGCGGGCATGTATATGATAACAATTATCAAGTGCATTTTTAAAGTTTTGGCTGGGATATATCTGACGCTGCAGCTTAACGAGCATCTGATTCGGTATAGAGATCCGCATCATCGTGGAGTGAAGAGATAATTAAGCTGGTTAAATCATCTTCCGTCACCACCTGATTACGACCGCGGTTTTTCGCCGCATATACCGCAATATCCGCACGATGCATCGTCTCTTCAATCTTCTCTTTTGCTTTATACTGAGACACACCAATGCTGGCAGTGACCTGACTATCAGGCCCCAATACATCCAGGCGGGCTTTCGACATCGAAATTCTGAGGCGCTCAGCCACATGCTGAGCTCCAGCCAGTTCTGTTCTCACTAAGACCAGGACAAACTCTTCACCACCTAAACGTGCCACAAAGTCCACTTCCCGTACGCTATTACGCGCCAGATCGGCAAAGGTCTGTAACACTTCATCTCCGGTCTTATGACCATAGTTATCATTGATCTGCTTAAAGTGATCCAGATCAACAAAGCAAAGGCTAAAATGATAATCCCCCCGCGCAGCCAACGCCTGCTGCCGACGTAAAATATCCATTAAATGACGGCGATTATAGAGCCCTGTCAGATCATCGGTTATGGCCTGTTCCTGGGCCTGCTGCATTACGGTATTCAACTCGGAGTTACGTCGTTTCAACGCCCAGCGTAAGCTACTGATTTCGGTACCTATAATGCTGACACCGATCAACATAAAAAGGAAAAATACCATGCCCAGCAGCTCCCTTTCAGGATCAAAGCTATAACGCCCGGTCAGATGCAGCGCAGTCATTGCCAGGCAGTAACAGGACATGATGACAGCACCAACAATCAAAAAACCCTTACGTTGCATGCGAAAGGCACCAAACAGTACCACTAGCAGATAATGCATCAGAAATACGCTGTGCAGCTCAGGGACTAAATAGATAGAGATGGTGTTACTCAGGGTGTGCCAGATCAGCTGAGGAATAGTAAGACTGGGATCTTTAAACAGCAGGTTGATGTCGTAACTGATCATCAAAGGAAAAGTCAGGTTGACCAGCCAGACTAAACCATACAGAAAGATAAACCCAGTGACAGGCATTTCAACCATGCCTAGAGCCATTGCCACAATCACAATGGCGGTCAGAACTAAGCCCGAACCTGTTGCCATCAAGGTGCGGCGCATACGCAGCATTTGATGGGACTCATCAGGACTCAGTTCAGCAATTAGTTTTTGCATCAGCGTAATCATAGTTCCCTCATCCACACCTGCGTCATTTCGATGCCGCCTCCCTGCAACACAAGCTAGTTCTACCAAAAAATGACAGTAGTTACCAAACTAACAGATTTCGCACATTTTTTATGTAACATTAGTAATGCCTTTTTATATCTTTTTGCACATACCAGCCTAGGATTGAGCGCAATAACCCTATAACTTAGCTCTCCGGTGAAACTGATATAAAAAAACAATGGTTAGAACATATTGTTTTAAAAACAACAGGGTTTGCTATTGGCAATATATAATGAATCAAACTAAATTAATCTATAATAAATCTTGAGACAAATTCACTGAGAGTCCCATGGTAGAGATCAGACACCTAAAAACACTGATGGCACTAAGAGACACCGGTAGCCTGGTTGAGGCTGCGGAGCGTATCCACCTGACCCAGTCAGCCCTGTCTCATCAGTTGAAAGATCTTGAAGAACGACTCGGCTGCACCCTATTTATTCGTAAGAGCAAACCGCTACAGTTCACCAGCGCTGGCATGCGCTTGTTACAACTGGCCGATGATATATCCCCCTTGTTGCGTTCTGCTCAACGCGATCTGGATCGTATGGCCGGAGGTGAAGTAGGCCGTCTGCACATGGCTATTGAATGCCACAGCTGTTTCCAGTGGCTGATGCCAACCATTGATAGCTTTCGCAATAACTGGCCGGAGGTAGAGATGGATTTTGCTTCGGGGTTCAGTTTTGCCCCTCTACCGGCCCTGGCCCGAGGCGAATTGGACTTAGTCATTACCCCAGACCCTCAACCGATCAGTAGCATAGAATATATTCCACTATTTCGTTACGAAGGGCTGCTGGCCGTAGCGAAGCAACATGAATTTGCGCAAAAAGGCTTTATTCAGGAGCAGGATCTGGCCGATGAAACCCTGATTGTCTATCCGGTTGATCGTGAAATGCTGGATGTGTTCTCTCACTTCCTGATACCTGCTGGTGTCGAACCCAAAGAAACCCGTACTGCAGAACTAACCATTATGATGATGCAGCTTGTAGCCAGTGGCCGAGGTGTCTGCGCACTGCCTAACTGGGCATTAACGGAGTACCTGGAACGGGATTATGTGCGTGCAGTGCGGTTGGGCGAACAAGGTCTGTGGAGCACGCTCTACGCAGCTATCCGTAAAGAGAGCACCGATGCCGCTTATATGAAAGACTTTCTACGCACCGCCAAAGATGTTTCTTTCCGCACTTTAAATGGCATCCAACCAGTACATAATGAATAATAAATAAGGAACATAGCAAATAAACAAGCGGATATGAGGCTAGCAAGCAGAGAAATCTGGGGCGAAAAAAAGGGGCCCACTGCACGGCCCCTTCTCAACAAGGAGAGATAAAGGATAGAACATCAAGTCTCAGCTACAAATCAACCTGCGTTCCAATTTACTGCAAGAGAGATACTACTGAATGCCCCCATGATCTTTGTTGATATTCATCAAAAAAATCATATGCAACCCTTAATCTGTATCAAATTTCTCTGGCTTACAGCATTTTTAAGCAGTTCAGGCCGACAAGCCTGTACGTAAGCGCGGGAAAATCAAACTAAAACGGGCTCCCCCCAGCATCTCACTACGATCGACCATAGCACTGCCCTGATGCCAGTAAGTGATACGACGCACAATCGACAAGCCCAAACCATACCCTCCTGTTTCACGAGTACGGCTATCATCCAGTCGAGAAAAAGGGGTAAACACCCGCTCCCAGTCAACCTCAGGAATCCCAGGCCCATCATCCTCCACATCAATACGCACGCTATCCGCTTCCATATAACAGCTTACCCGTACAGTGGTCTGCGCATAACGACAGGCATTACTGACCAGATTTTGTACCGCTCGCTGAAAATAACGCACCTCAATTTCAGCATCATCGCCCTGATCCGGGTTTATATGCACAGCTTCTAACGCCAGGTCAGGCTTCAGTACCTTAAGACCGTTGACCACATCCTGAACTAAAGGCATAACCTGAACATGCTCATAATCCAGCGTCAGGCTTTCCTGGCCCAAACGGGCGTAGGTCAGAATTTCATCAACCAGTTCATCCAGCTCCTGAATATCGCTATCGATACCTTTCAGTTGCTTCTGGGTAAAATCATCCTCCACCACATCCTCGATTATCTGCATACCAAAACGGATACGTGCGACTGGAGTCCGCAATTCGTGAGACACAGCATGAATCATCTCTTGCTGGGTTCTCAGCAACTCTTGCACCTGTTTGGTCATGGAGTTAAAGGCTTTGGCTAACTGGGCAACAAAGTCATCTCCTTCAACACGTACCCGGGTGCTGAGATGCCCAGCGGCAATTCGACTAGCCGCTTGCTCAACCTTTTGCAGACGCTGCTCCAACACCCTTACGGATAGATAAACGCCACAGGCCGACAACATCAGCGCAACCAGGGCGATACCTGCCATCATTACAATAGGATAAGGGTTAAATAGAGCCACCGGCCCCACCCTCAGTAACTGATTGCCAGAGAGCTGAGCATAGGCTGTCACCGAACGCCCGGCATCTGAGAAAGATAAAATAGTCTCACCTGCCGCCAACTGTTGACGCTCCAGGCGCCCCAACTTCACCTCAGTCAAAGACACCTGGCTCAAGGGATAAAAAAAGTGCTGCTGACTATCCGCAACCAACTGAGGCAGGGTCAGCTGAGTATCATCCAAAGTCTGCTTTAATAGCTGCACAGAAGCCCTGGCATGCTGCTCTGATAAGCGGGGAATCTCCGCCTTCACAAGCAAATCATCACTTTGGGACAGGGTACGATAAGCCCACAGGCTCTGTTCATTATCTTCCACCATCAACACTCTGTGCTCTGCCAGGCGCCGACGCTGCCAAAGATCCAAGTCAGTATCCTCCACATGCACCAGAGATAACTCAAGATCCAGCAGGTGGGCAACCCCGGATAACCACTCAGCCCTTTGCTCTACGGGTTGCTGTTGCCAGCCTTTGGCCAATAGATAAAAGGTTCCAGAGGCGAGTTCCTCACGGTACTGCTCCAGGCGTACATGGTTGATTAGAGAGACTGCAGAGATCGCCAATATCACCACCAACAGCATCGCCAATAGCATATGCAGATAGACACGGATAAAAATACTGTTTACACGAAAGGTATTTGCCAATTTCACGGTCAGGGCTCGTCCAATACACCTTAACGGGAGGTTGATAAGCCAGGCACTTATGCGAAGCTATAAGTTGATAAGAAGAGGGTTACACAAGAGAGCCAAAAAGCAAAGAAAACCCTGAAAAAGAAAAGGCAGACTTGTCGCCTGCCTTATTCACACTTATCTGTTCACACTCAATATTATAAGCACCAGGTACTTAAACTTCTTTGACAAAGAGATAACCTTTACTACGCACGGTTTTGATACGACGCGGATGCATAGGGTCATCGCCTACCTTAGGACGGATGCGGGATACCCGAACATCAATAGAGCGATCCTGACCATCATATTCATTACCGCGTAATGCCGTGAAAATCTCTTCACGGGTCAGTACGCGACCTGCATTAGAAGCCAACAGCCACAGCAGATCAAACTCTGCACTGGTCAGATCAATGCCTTCATCTTTTAACCAGGCTTCACGCATGGCGTTATCGATCACCAGGTCACCAAACTGCAGACGACTCTCATTGTCATCCGATATTTCTATCGGCTCATCACCACCGCTGATACGACGCAACAGAGCACGGACACGTGCCAGAAGCACACGAGGCCGTACTGGCTTGGAAACATAATCATCAGCTCCCATCTCCAGACCAACAACCTGGTCCATATCATCTGTACGGGCGGTGAGCATCAAAATAGGGCCAGAATATTCAGGACGTACGCGGCGACAGACACCTAACCCATCTTCACCAGGCAACATCACATCCAAGATTACCAGATCAGGCTTTTCATTCAGAATACGCTCTACCGCGCGATTACCGTCACCTTCAACACCCACCTCAAAACCATTACCTTCCAGGTATTCCTGAGTCAGGTTAGCAAGGCGCTCATCATCTTCTACTATTAGAATGCGGGAAGTTTCTTGTGTATCCACGGAATGCTCTCTAGTAATCTTGGTGACCAGCCTCCAGCCAATATATGCTTTCTCTGAGCCGGTCTTTGACAGTTTCTGCTTAACCTGAGTCCATAAACAAGGCCGGACAACTAAGCGTGTTCATCTATTTCATGATCGACACCGAAACCAACATTTTTAATACTGGTTTATTTGCACTGCCGTATCTTTTTATAACCTTAATCATACATCAGGTTACATTTAAAACAATACGTGCTATGTACGGGATAGCCTGCGTAAGATCAACAAAAACTTTCATTATCCTCTCCTTCAAGCTGAAAAAATTTTCTGCTTTCAGACTTGAATTTTCCGCAATCCCTCTGCGCTTACCCTTCCAAGGTTAGTAGGTTTTTACACCCTGAATAAACACAATTTATTCACAAGTTATCCACTTGCAACAAGCAAGAAACAACATTATCTTGTGCCCTCGATCCAGCTACACCCCATATATTGGGTTTAGGCATAAATCGAACTACAATTCAATACATGCTTTTGAAATAGTCAGTTTCTCTGGATTCTCATCCATTCTCCATCAAACTGACGCAAGTTTTACGCCTCAGACATCACTGCCTCAAGTCATTTATTTTCTGGCTTGGGGAGGTGTCGGGCATGACTGTTTTTTTAACAGTTTTAGCAACCAAATAATCTATCAGGCAGGCATTAATAGCTATGGCACAGGATACAACTCAGAACGCGGCTTTGAGTGCGCTACAAGTGATGAAGCGCACTGGTGATCTGGTCGCGTTTGATCCAAGCAAAATCTCCGTTGCAATGAGTAAAGCCTTTATCGCAGTGGAAGGTGACAATGCTCAGGCATCCAGTCGCATTCACGATCAGGTAGACAGCTTTACTCAAATGATCGTTGATACCTTCCAGAGACGTATGCCTGCCGGTGGTGTAGTACATATTGAAGATATTCAGGACCAGATTGAACTGATACTGATGCGTTCCGGTGAACATAAGGTTGCCCGAGCTTACGTACTGTACCGTGAAGAACATGCACGCCTGCGCGCTGCAAAGGAAAAAGGCATCAATAAACCACACCCGACTATCAATGTGACTAACCCGGATGGCCTGAAGCTGCCACTGGATCTCGGTCGTATTGAAACGCTGGTATCAGAGGCCTGCTCCAACCTGGAAGAAGTGGATAAGCGCGCAATCATCGAAGATGCACTGAAGAACCTATATGACGGCGTACCTGCCGATGGCGTTTCTACTGCCCTTATGATGGCCGCCCGCACCCTGGTTGAAAAAGAGCCTAACTACACTTATGTGACAGCCCGCCTGCTGCTGGACAACCTGCGTCGTGAAGCTCTGAGCTTTCTGAAAGTCGCGCCGGAAGCCACTCAGCACGAAATGGCTGATCTGTACCCCAAGGCTTTTACTGCTTATATCGCTAAAGGTATTGAGCTGGAACAACTGTCGCCGGAACTGGTGGAGTTTGATCTGGAGGCCCTGGGTGCGGCGATCAAACCAGAGAACGACAATAACTTCACCTACCTGGGTCTGCAGACTCTGTACGACCGCTACTTCCTGCATTGTGACGAAGTGCGCTACGAACTGCCTCAGGTGATGTTTATGCGTGTCGCTATGGGCCTGTCTCTGAACGAAGAGCAACGCACCGAGCGCGCTATTGAGTTCTACAATCTGCTGTCCAGCTTCGACTACATGTCATCGACGCCGACCCTGTTTAACTCGGGTACCCGTCGTCCGCAGCTGTCATCCTGCTACCTGACACACGTACCGGATGACCTGGAAGGTATCTACGGCGCAATTAAAGATAATGCTCTGCTGTCCAAGTGGGCCGGTGGCCTGGGCAATGACTGGACACCTGTACGCGCACTGGGCTCCTACATCAAGGGCACCAACGGCAAATCACAAGGTGTTGTGCCGTTCCTGAAAGTAGTGAACGATACTGCCGTTGCGGTTAACCAGGGTGGTAAGCGCAAGGGTGCGGTATGTGCGTACCTGGAAAGCTGGCACCTGGACGTGGAAGAGTTCCTGGATCTGCGTAAGAACACCGGTGATGACCGTCGTCGTACTCACGATATGAATACCGCGAACTGGGTACCGGACCTGCTGATGAAGCGTGTCTTCGAAGATAAAGAGTGGACCCTGTTCTCTCCTTCAGACACACCGGACCTGCACGACCTGTATGGCCGCGCCTTTGAAACCCGCTACGAAGAGTACGAGCGTAAAGCGGATCTGGGCGAGATTCGTCTGTTCAAGCGCATTAAGGCAAAAGATCTGTGGCGCAAGATGCTCTCCATGCTGTTCGAAACAGGCCACCCTTGGATCACTTTTAAAGATCCTTGTAACCTGCGCTCGCCACAACAGCATGTGGGCGTGGTGCACTCCTCTAACCTGTGTACTGAAATTACGCTGAACACCAGCGCTGACGAGATCGCAGTATGTAACCTGGGTTCTGTTAACCTGGCGCAGCACGTGACCGAGAACGGTGAACTGGATATCGACAAAATCCGCGCAACGGTAACTACTGCAGTCCGTATGCTGGATAACGTGATCGATATCAACTATTACGCCGTACCTCAGGCGCGTAAATCAAACATGAAGCACCGCCCTGTGGGTCTGGGCATCATGGGCTTCCAGGATGCACTGTACAAGGCTAAGACACCGTACGCCTCCGAACAGGCCGTTGCATTTGCAGACCAGTCGATGGAAGCGATCAGCTACTACGCCATCAAGGCATCCAGCGATCTGGCCCGTGAGCGTGGTCGTTACGAGACTTTCGACGGTTCTCTGTGGAGCCAGGGCGTACTGCCACTGGATTCCATGAATAACCTGATCGAAGCCCGTGGTGAGAAATTCATCAAGGTTGACCTGAGCAGCACCCTGAACTGGGACGAACTGCGTGATCAGGTGCAAACCCAGGGTATGCGTAACTCCAACGTAATGGCGATTGCACCGACGGCGACCATCTCCAATATTTGTGGTGTATCTCAGTCTATCGAGCCGACTTACCAGAACCTGTACGTGAAATCGAACCTGTCCGGCGAATTCACCGTAGTAAACCCATACATGGTACGTGACCTGAAAGAACGCGGTCTATGGGATGAGGTGATGGTTAACGACCTGAAATACTATGATGGCTCCGTACAACCGATTGAGCGAATCCCGGAAGATCTGAAAGCCCTGTACTCCAACGCATTTGAGGTTGAGCCTCGTTGGTTGGTGGAGTCCGCCAGCCGCCGTCAGAAATGGATCGATCAGGCCCAGTCCCTGAACCTGTACATCTCGGGCGTGAATGGTAAGAAACTGGATATCACCTACCGTATGGCTTGGTTGTGCGGTCTGAAAACCACGTACTACCTGCGTGCCATGGGTGCATCTACCGTTGAGAAATCCACCGTAAGCCGTGGTACTCACAACGCCGTGTCTTCTGGTGTTGCCCCTGCAGCTCCTGCGCCAGCACCGGTTGCAGAAGCACCTGCAGTCTCCACTGTGACAGCGGCTAAAGATGAGTTTGAGCTGGATGGCGAAGCCGCCGCTGTGCCACTGGCCTGCTCCATCGACAACCCGGATTGTGAAGCCTGTCAGTAGGTTAGGCGATCTTTAAGCGCCCATCAGGGTGTGGATAACTTAACTTCTGGACAATGCTGAGCTGTCTAAAACAGCTCAGCCCTGGCACGGATGCCTGCAAGACCACAAATAATTTTGAACAGCCGCAATCACTGAACGGTTTGCCACAGTGTTTTTAACATCTTGTTATTCCATACATATTTATCGGATCAGGTGATTTAAAGCCCTGTGGCAAGCCGATGCAATGAGAGTCGCGCTATACTGTATATATATTCAGATACCAGATTTTTAGAGGGTAATCATCATGCTTAGCTGGGACGAATTTGATTCCGACGATACCGTAGTCGCTGAACCAAAACCACAATATGCAGCGCAGCCAAAAGTTGCTCCGCAAGCACCATCACAAACAGCGCCACAAGCAGCTCCAACAGCTCAGGCTTCAACGTCTGTTAAGCCGACACCAGCTGCCGCACCGTCCCCGGTTCAAGCTCCAGCACCTGTAGCACCTGATCAAATCAGCCAACCGGCGGATATGAACGCTCAGGAGCGTGCCCGTCACGCGGTACAAAATATTGATGTCGCGCCTGGCTTGGAAGACTTGGAAATGGGTGCTGCCCGTATCGAAGTGGACGACAAGCGTATGATCAACTGTCGTGCTGACCTGAACCAGCTGGTGCCGTTTAAGTACGACTGGGCGTGGCAGAAATATCTGGATGGTACTGCAAACCACTGGATGCCGCAGGAAGTCAACATGAATGCGGATATCGCCCTGTGGAAAAGCCGGGACGGTCTGACTGAAGATGAGCGTATGATCGTGATGCGCTCTCTGGGTTACTTCTCCACTGCAGACTCTCTGGTTGCGAACAATCTGGTACTGGCGGTTTACCGTCTGATCACCAATCCAGAGTGTCGCCAGTACCTTCTGCGTCAGGCATTTGAAGAAGCGATTCATACGCACGCTTACCAGTACTGCGTGGAATCTCTGGGTATGGATGAAGGCGAAGTCTTCAACATGTACCGTGAAGTACCATCCATCGCGAAGAAAGCCAGCTGGAGTCTGAGCCACACTCACTCCCTGTCTAATCCGAGCTTCCAAACCGGTACACCAGAGACCGACCAGGAACTGCTGCGTAATCTGATCGCTTTCTACTGTGTGACTGAAGGCATCTTCTTCTACTGCGGCTTTAGTCAGATTCTGTCTATGGGTCGTCGTAACAAGATGACCGGTGTGGCAGAGCAGTTCCAGTACATCCTGCGTGACGAATCTATGCACCTGAACTTCGGTGTCGATGTGATCAATCAGATCAAGATCGAGAATCCGCACCTGTGGACATCAGAGTTCCAGGATGAAGTGACCCAGATGATTCTGGAAGGCACAGAGCTGGAGATTGAATACGCACGCGATACCATGCCGCGCGGTGTTCTGGGTATGAATGCCGGAATTATGGAAGAGTACCTGCACTTTATCTGTAACCGTCGTCTGCAACAGCTGGGCCTGAAAGAACAGTTCCCGGGCGCGACCAACCCATTCCCATGGATGTCGGAAATTATCGATCTGCGTAAAGAGAAGAACTTCTTTGAAACTCGTGTGACCGAGTATCAGGTTGGCGGTGCACTCAGCTGGGATTAATCTCCTGGTAAAAGCACCTGCAGATAAGGATAACCCTCTGGATAGAAGGTTATACCCATTATCTGAAAAATGTGGAATTCTGGTTCCCACCCTCTGTTTCGGCTGTGATCAGCAGCCGGGGCAGAGTTCTCTTCTGTCTCCAGCCTGCTCTATTAACTCTTGCCCTATCAATCACCTACTCCATATAAGAAGTCAGCCAATCTTAAAGTCGTTCATCCACTGATGCTTGCCAAGCCGAAACCACCTTTTTCCGCATCTGATCCGATTGCTCCTCAACCATTGTCAACGCAAGATCTGACCAGAACCGATCCACCTTGGCATGTTCCACTATTAATTGAGAAGCCAGGTTTTTCCACGCAGGCGGTAGCAGGTGCATATGGGTAGCAAACCCTCCAGCCTTATCCTTCGCCAGATAACGCACCTGTCCGATACCGGACAATAGAATACGACCGGTACACATCAGGCAGGGTTCCAGACTGACATAGAGGGTTAGGTCATGGCGTTTAAGATGGGAAAAATCCTGCTCCAGGATATTCAAAACCTCCATCTCCGCATGCTTACCTGATTGATAACCGGGACTAAATACACTGTTATGGGCGACGCAAACCAGTTCATTACTACGGTCAACAATTACAGCACCCACGCCATAGCTTCCCGACTCCAACGCGAGTAGCGCTTGCTGACAGCATAGTCGCGCCCAAATATCATCACGGCAATGGCTTGCAGGTCCCTGACTCAGGTATTCATCCAGCTGCTGTAATCTTGCGACTTCCACTTCATTTCTCCCTATAAACGCTTTTCAGTCCATCTTTCAGTGTAAGCACAAACAATATTAACGGCTCACAGTAAGACGATAAAACCTACCAATCCAGTCAACTACCAAGCACTAAAAACACAGATACAATACCAAAGCACTACAGACAAACCGATAAAAAAACAGGTGAAACAACCAGCTATTGGACTGTATTAAGATTTTTATTAATTATTTGGGCACTGCATATAAAAATATCATCTGAGCAATAACCCTAGTCTAATTGTTCCTATACACCAGCTAAGTTACAATCTATTTACATAATTAAAATAAATAGTAACACCTCACACTAACCAAATGACTGTTAACTTAGGACTGGAATAAATGGACATACGCCATTGGCCGGTTGCACGAAAACTGGCGCTGCTGATCGGACTGCTGCTGACAACACTGATGCTGATCGAACTCAACTCCCTTTACCGCCTGTACGATGAACTACTCAGCTCACGCAAAGCCCAGGTTCAGGAACAGGTGCAATCCGCTTCCAGCCTGCTGGATCATTACTATAAGCAGATTCCGGAAATCGGTGAAGCCAAAGCCCAGGAGCAGGCAAAAGCGGCCATTGCCAGCCTACGCTACGGTAAAAACGGTTATTTCTGGATTAATGATATGAACCACAAGCTGGTCATGCACCCGATCAAGCAAAAGCTTATCGGTAAGGATATGACCAACACTCAGGATGCATCGGGTCAATACCATTGGCAGGCCATGGTGACCACGGTTAAAAACCAAGGCGAAGGCTTTGTTGAATACACCTATAAGGGGCCCCAGTTCAAAGCACCTAAAGATAAGGTCTCCTTTGTTAAAGGCTTTAAACCCTGGGGCTGGGTTGTGGGCAGCGGCGTATACCTGAGTGATGTAGCTGAAATTTTCTGGGCTGCACTAACGGAGTCCGTTCTTTACCAGCTACTGCCTCTACTGGCCGGTATCTGGGGCAGCTGGGTGATGGTACGCAATATCACTCAACCTCTGAACCAGATGCTCAGCACGGTACGCTCTATTGCAGCGGGCGATCTGACCCATACCGTGGGCTTCCAACGTAAAGATGAGATCGGTCAGCTGGCCCGGGAAATCGATGCCATGACCACATCGCTAAAAACCATCTTGACCGATGTAGGACTGGCTGCGGATCAACTGCGCACCCACACTACAGAAATGAGCCACAACACCGAAGAGACCCGCGCCGGAATGGATCGTCAGTTCCATGAAGTGGATAAGCTGGCCTCTGCCATGGAAGAGATGTCCTGTACCATTCAGGAGGTCGCCCGCAATGCTATCGAAACCGCTGAGATCACTCAAAGTGCCAATGGTGAGGTCAGCCAAAGCCAGCATGAAGTTAACCAAACTGTCACAGCCATTAAAAACCTGGCCAGCAATGTCGCCGAAGCCAGTAATGTGATGGGGCAACTGAGTGAACAAACCAACCAGATTGGCAATGTGGTCAGCGTGATTCGTGAGATCTCCGAACAAACCAATCTGCTGGCTCTGAACGCAGCGATTGAAGCCGCCCGTGCCGGTGAAGCCGGTCGAGGCTTTGCTGTGGTTGCCGATGAGGTTCGTAACCTGGCCAGCCGTACCCAGGGCTCAACCGGAGAGATTGAGAACATTATTGAACAGCTGCAACTGCGCTCCGAAGCCGCTAACAGCAGTATGGGCAAAAGCGAAGAACAAGCGCATCAAAGCGTATCCCTGATCAGCCAGGCAGGCTCAGACCTGGGCAGCATTGTCGCCCATATTGGTCGTGTCAGTGATATGAGCACTCAGATCGCATCGGCTGCAGAGCAGCAAGGCAGTGTTGCCAATGAAATCAACAACAACCTGATGGGCATTCGCGATATATCCCATGATGTCTTGGCCCGTGCTGAAACCATCACCCATAGCAGCCAACAGGTAGCAGGCATGGCTGATAACCTGCGTGAGCGCCTGAGCACATTCCGTTTAAGCTGATAAATCAACGCTCTGCAACCATCCATTCTACTCACAGGAGCCTGAGCAAACGACAGCCAGGCTCCATGCTTCTTTATACCCACATCAGATAAACATTGATTTATCACACTTTTTAACCATAATTCTCACTGTTACGCCATTAAAGCCAAACCTAAACTCAGGTATGATAAGGACTTTTCGAGTATAGAGAACGGTTATGCAGGTTTACCGCGTTTACAAACATCCTACCAAAGGGTTTGCCGCTCTACCCTCAGGTTTTAACTGGACTGCAGCTGCTTTTTCTCTGCTATGGGCTTTAGGCAATAATCTCTGGGGGCCGAGTACACTGCTTTTTATCGGCTGGGGTTCTTGTATTGCTGGGATAGTGGCCGGCATACAGATGAATTTGCAGATTCTCTCATTGGCCTTTCTCGCCGTGGCGGTGCTTTTGCCCCTATGGGCAGGTATGAATGCGATGGACTGGTTAGAGGGTAATTTAAAGAAAAAAGGCTTCCATCTGGTCAACAAGGTAAGAGCACAATCGGCTAATGGCGCAATTCGGACCACACAACAGAAAAAAGGGAATCGCTAACAGCAACATGCCCTCCACAAGCCCCTGGTTACTCACGGCGTGTCTGCTCGCCTGCTTAACAATAACCACACAGGTATTGGCCACAACAGGCAATACGCCCTCATCAGAGGTCTCGGCTTTATCTTCTGGTGTTGCACAAAGCAGGGACCTGCTAGGTAATACCGCAACAGCTATAGGCACAGGTTTAGATTCCCTGTTTGGCACTCCGGATACCGCTCGCTCCAACCGCAGTAGCCTGATTTTTCGTACCGGTATCTTTTTTGATGACATTGATGCCAGCAGCCTGTTTAACAGTGTTTCCTTCCGGGCAGATCTTCCTTCTACAGCGGAACGATTAGAGCTGTATATACGAGCACAACGGGAAGACAACATTGGTGATGTTGAAGGCACCTCCGTCAGCAACACCCCGGATAACGACCCTACTCGCCGCAGCATTGAAAGTGGTGATGCGGGCCTGTTCCTACGCCTGATTAAAGATATTCCAGGAACACAGTGGCAGAATATTCTGGATACAGGCTTTACCGCTGATGGCATGGATATAGAGTTTATCAGCTATCTGCGTTTTAGCCGCAGTTACCATTATAAAAGCTGGCAACTGCAACCGGAGCCTACCATTATTTGGGGCCCGGAAAATGGCTTGGGTTTAGGCATCAATGTTCATGCCCAGACACAGCTGGATAGTAATACGACTCTGCAAAGCAGTACACGTATCACCCGCTACTTCGATAATGACACCGATTACTACAGTCATGGCTGGAAGTTAATTAAACATCTTTCCCCGGATCTGCGCGCCAGCTATAACTTTCGCGTGTTCTCTGACAGTGAAGCCGACTCAACGCTGGATACACTGGAACTGTCTGCCTCATTAAGACGCAGGGTTCATGATAATTGGTTATTTTTCTCCGTCACCCCCGCAAGTCGCCATAAAAGCGATAACGATTACCAAAGAGACTTCAGTATCACTGTACAGTTTGAAGCCAAATTTGGTCCTCGTTACGAATAATCAACTACCGCTCAATAAGCCACAATTAAATACAGACAAGATGTTTAATTGTGGAGCGTGCGCAACGGATCAAGCACAACTCATGTCAGCCTGTTTTATAACAGTACTTGATCAAGACGTGCTAATGCCTGTTCTAATTGCGCTTTCGGACAGCCAAAATTAATGCGGGCAAAACCGGGCAAACCAAAATCAGCCCCTTCTGATAACGCCACACCCGCTTCTTTCAGCAACCAGCGTGCCGGATAACTCTGGTCATACGCCCTGAAATCGATCCAGCCCAAAAAGGTTGCCTCCGGCAGCGACATCTTCAGCTTGGGATGTTGTACCAGCCATTCACTTAACAACCGGCGATTCTCCCTGAGGTAATCCAGTAACCCCTCTAACCAGGGCTCTCCACTTCCATAAGCGGCCTGTGCTGCCACATAACCCAGAATATTCACATGGGGCATCAAGCCCATCATCTGCTGATTAAACTGGCGTCGTAATTTAGCATCGGGAATCACCGCCACCGAACAGGCCAGACCTGCAATATTAAAAGTCTTACTTGGGGCTAACAGCGTAATACTACGCTGAGCAATTGCCTCACTGACACTGGCCATAGGAATATGAGATAACCCCGGCTCCAGCACCAGATCACAATGAATCTCATCGGAACAGATCAACAGATCATGCTTCAGACAGAACGCTGCCACCTGCTCCAACTCCTCACGACGGAACACCCGACCGGTAGGATTATGAGGGTTACAGAACATAAAAAGACGTGTTTCCGGCGTAATCTGCTGTGCCATTGCTGCAAGATCCAGCTGCCACTGGCCGTCACCACTCTCTTCCAGCATAGGCACTGCGATCAGCTGTTGCTCACTGCGCTCTGCCACCTTCAGAAACGGCGGATACACCGGCGAATGCGTCATCACTCCGCCACCCGGCTCACCAAACACCTTCGCCACCGCATGAAGACCACTCACCAAGCCAGGTAGCCAGACCAGCCATTGAGGATCGATCTGCCAGTTATAACGACGGTGATACCAGGCACACAGTGCCTCAGGCAGCCCCTCTGGCACTACGCCATAACCATAAACACCTTCAGCTACCCGTTGCTGCAGCGCCTCTACCACCGCATCAGGCGCGGCAAAGTCCATATCCGCCACCCACATGGGAATCACATCCTGTCCCTGATAACGCCGCCACTTCATACTGTCACTCTGCTGACGATTTAATACCCGATCAAAATCCACTGACTGAGACATAAACACTCCTTTTATACCCTAGGTTTTTGCTCAACAATTGCTATACTGCCAGCCTGATTGAATGACACAAGCGCTGACCGAGCAACAGTTCAAAATACGTTGCTCGAGCAACAGCCAAACAAGTTAACCAGGCAAACGGTGGCTAAACATGACGCAAATCCCATCCCATCTTTACGCAATCAAGCAATGGTTTGCACTGGCCCAGGGAGATGAGCCACTATTAATTCGTATCCTGGCCGATACCGCAGGCCTGAAAGGCTGGCTGGCCCGCGATGCCCACGATGTACTCAGCGTCAGTGACCTGGAAACCGTACTGAACAGCGACTGGACCAACGGCTTTGAACTCGCCGCCACCCATCTGCTTAGCCAGATGCCACACTACACTGGCCCGGAAAATGAACAAAGCTGGCAGCAATGGCTGACGAACTGGCAGCAGATCCACAAACAGAAAAGCGCGGCCGAACAGCTGGACCTGTTACCCCAACGCTTTGATCACGCTCAGGCAGAGCAAGCCATGGAACAGCTATTAAACAACAAGACAGATAACGGTGAGATCCCCCTGGTCCAGAGCCATTAAACTGATAAAGCAGCCAAAAACCAGAACGGCCTGCCACTCAGGAAACATAGAGTTGGCAGGCCGCTTTAATCAACAAAAACAGGACTCAAGCACAGGCTAAGCGATCTACTTCAACGAGACAGCGTTAAACCTCTTAATTGCTCCAGCTCACCGGCAATCTGCTGGCTCAGATTCATATTGGTGGCAGAGCCATCGACAGCGGCCTGAGCATCAGAAGCCATCTGCTCTACTTTATCCACTACCGTTTGCATCTGGCTGATCTGGCTGTTAGCCAGTTGAGAAACCGAGACCATGGTATTCTGCAGGGAGTAAATTGAGCTTTCGATCTGCTTGATACTGTCGTCACTGCGCTGTTCCAACAGTTCATCCATAGATTCCGAGAAACGCAGTACCTTATCAGACAGTATTTGGCTGGTTTTGCTCAATACTGCCATCAGGCTATTGATTTCACCCGCATATTCACCGGATTTATTAGCCAGACTCTTAACCTCATCCGCCACTACGGCAAAACCACGACCCGCTTCACCGGCACGGGCTGCTTCGATAGACGCATTCAGAGCCAGCAGGTTGGTTTGCTCGGCGATGCCGGTGATAGTCGAGGCGATATTCTCGACCTTTTCAAACTCACTGGTAAATTTTTGCGTATCTGTCAGCAGCTCCCGCGCCCAATTTGAGGCCTGCTCAAACTCCTGGGTAAAGGAACGGTTCTGACGATCCAGTTCTGACATTTGTGTGTTCAGCGCTTTGATCTGTTCAGATGCGGTTTCCACTTCACCACCGACCTGACTGGAATCGCTGGACACGGATTTGGACAGGTCTACAGCTTCCGCTGCAAATGACACCCGCGCACGGGAGCGCTCATTGACCCGCATAGCATTACCACAAACTTCTTTGGCCGATATTTCCAGACGACTGACCGCTGAACCAATCTGCTCCAGCGGCTGACTCTGACTGGCACGGTTCTGCTGTTGCTCAAGCTGACATTCATAAGCGTGTTTCAGGCTACTGTAAGCACTGAACAAAGAGACGCAGAAAGGTACCAGATAGGTCAGTAATGCAGGAACAACCTGGAAGCTGGCAGCCCCCCACAGGGCATTACCTTGGTTAATCAGGTTAAGAAGAGTGCCCACAATCAGGGCAATTTTGATCGATTTTGCAACGATCCTGGCATCAAACAAGCTCGGGGCTTCTGCCATAGCCATTGTGCTTTCCTTTTTTCGGCTGTCGGTAAGAAGCCCTCAAAATAGCAGAAGCCTGAGCAAAGAGTTAGGGCTTTTTGTACAGAATTTATAGCCGATGCTCACTTATCCCTTCGATAACGGCCTGTACAAGATTCACTCAAGATAGCTTCCTCCCATTAACCCCATTTTCCTTTACGGGCTTTCTCTTCCCGTACCATCCGGTACCATTCGGATGGATTGACGATATCACCGTCTTCAGTTAACTCAGGATAAGCCAGACGGCGGTCTTTGCAGAACTGAGCGATCTGGGGTTGCGCCCATTCAAACAGGGTTTTCTCATACAGCTCCGGGTCCATACGGGATTCATTGTATAGACCGGCCAGATCCCGTTGCCGCTGTGCCTCTGCCAGAATGATCGCACCGGCAACGGAGACATTATAGGACTCCACCATCCCCATCATGGGGACGATAATATGCTCATCGGCCATATCAACGGCAGTCTCACTGACACCCCATTTCTCTGCCCCTAACAGGATTGCACTGGGCTGAGTGTAGTCCAGAGTGCGGTAATCCACCGCACGGTCACTGAGTGTCGCCGCATAGACTTTAAAGCCTTGGGACTGCAGCAGGCTAATCGGTTTTTCAACGCCCTCATAGATACTCACCTTGACCCAGCGATGGCTGCCTTTTGCAGTGCCATGATGCGTGCCAAAACCATCATCGGGATCAGCCGAATGTACATGGGAAATACCCACCGCATCACAGGTGCGCACAATCGCCGACAGATTACGGGATTTGTGGACGTTATCGGTGATCACGGTCAGATCAGGCTGACGTCGATTCAGTACTTCTTTAATTTTGGCAAAACGTTCCGGCGACAAAGCAAAGCTCCCAGAATAGGCTAGTAGGCAAAAATCGGGGCAGAGAGTACTAAAGGCCAGCGGGCAATGCCAGCAGCAATCAGTTACAAAATATTACAGACCTGATTCTTTATCCGAGTAATATAGGTGGTCTTCTTCTCTTTCTCTACGACTTTAGTCAAACCTTAAACTTGACGAGAGTCCTATGACAATCCCAAGCCTGAACCCGCTGTCGATTACCAGCCGGGTTCTGATTTCTCCAATCAGTATTTTACTGTTATTGGTATTGGTCAGTGTGATCGCCCTGTTTTCGCTGCAGCGCATTAATAATGATGTCAGCCAGGTGACGACCCGAATCGCACCGGTAACAGCACAAGCCCAGGCTGTCAGCCAGTATCTGGCCGGTCAACGCATTCTGGTACTGAACTACCAACAGAATCCGCAGCCACTGTTACTGCAGCAGTTTGCTGATCGTGAAAAAGCCTTTGAGAATAATCTGGCTCAACTAAAACCTGATCTGTCGAACGATCAGCAACAAGCGGTTTTAGCACAGATTCGCCAACTCAATCTAAGCTACTCCACCCTGTTCAGTGATCGCTTAGTGGATTTGATGAACCATCAGCAGAACCTGCGTGAAAATCTTGAATCGGCTTCCCGAGGTACGGATCGCGCCCTGAAAAAACTGGTAGACCGAGCCGTATCCGTCGATCAGGCAAGCTTACTTATTCCGGCTAACCAGCTACAAGCCGCATTCCAGCAGGCCCGTATCTATCTGCACCACTATCTCAGTAATCGCCACAACGATCAGCTGGCCGAAGCCGAGTTTTATCAGGGCGAAACTCAGCATTATCTGTCACAGCTGAGATCCGCCGCACAGGAAACCGGATCGACACCAGACAACAAACTGGCTCGACGCATCGAACAACTGCAAGCGTCACTACACAGCCTGGAACAGATCACCCATGAAGCGATCACCCTGACAGAACGGCGCAATCAAGCACAGCAGCAACTGGACCAGACCAGCGAGGAGATCGCTCAGGCTGCACTGCAGCTCAATCAAGGGATTGTGCAGCTGCTGGACGACACAACCCATACGGTACAGACGTTAACTCAGCAAACCCGGATGGGACTGATGGGCACCAGCGCAATCGCCGGTGTACTGGGTCTGCTGCTGGCCTTTTTTATCAGCCACAATATCCGCAAAGTGCTACTGCAGTTACATCAGCGTTTAACGGATATCGCTTCCGGTGATGGTGATCTCACTGCGCGCCTGCCGGAACAGGGCGGAAGGGAGCTGAGTCAGATTGCACAGGCTTTTAATGCCTTTATTGCTCAGTTACAGCAGATGATGCGCCGCCTGACCGGTGTTACCGATCATTTGGCCAGCGCCAGCAATCAGTTGGCCAGCCATAGCGAACAGAGTGTTGCGAATGCTAGGCTGCAGCAGCAAAGCGTCCACACCATCGATCAGGCGATTCACCAACTGGTGGAACAGATTGACCAAATCGAACACAATGCCCGTCAGGCCAATCACGCCAGCGTAGAAGCCGAACAGGATGCCATATCAGGGCAGGCTCAGATTGAGCAGACTAATCAATCCCTGCAACATCTGTCTGACCAACTGGAGCAGTGTTCAGAACAGGTAGACAGTCTGAATCGGCAAACGGCAAGGATCAGTGATATCACTGACGATATTCAGGGTATCGCCGATCAAACCAGTCTGCTGGCACTGAATGCTGCCATTGAAGCGGCGCGGGCCGGAGAGCATGGTCGTGGTTTTGCGGTTGTGGCTGATGAGGTGCGTCATCTTTCAGGCCGTACACACCAGATGACAGAACAGATTGTCAGCATTATAGGACAGGTCAGTCAACAGATGCAGCACACCTGCCAGCAGATGACCCGCTTACAGCAGCATTCGGGCCAAACCCAGCAACAGGCGGAAGCAACCCGTCAGGTTTTACAACAAATTCTGGCCAGCGCACAGCAAACCCGGCAGCAGATTCAGGCCATTGCGGAACAGTCCGCCAATCAACAACAGGAAGTGACCGCGTTGCAGCAACAAAGCCGCGCATTACAACAGACACTGAACGAGGGGGCTCAGGCCACAGGCGAAAGTGCCCAAGCCTGCCTGATGCTTAACCAGCTCAGCCAGGAACTGCAACAGATGGCCCGTCAATTCCGTACCGAGTAAATCTCATGTCCAATCAGAGTCATATTCAAAGAGACAGTCGAGTTTTCTGGCGCGCCAGTCTGGCGCTGACCGCCGGGGCCTTTGTCACCTTCGCCAATCTGTACAGCACTCAGGGGTTGCTGCCCCTGTTTGCCGAGCAGTTTCAACTGTCTCCGGCGGTCGCCAGTTTAAGCTTATCGGTCTCAACAGCAGCACTGGCCTTAGGCCTGCTGTTCACCCCGGCGCTATCGGATCGACTGGGGCGTAAGTCCATTATGCTGACTTCACTGGCGCTGACCACGCTCTTGGGCTTTGCTGTAAGTTTTAGCCAACACTTTATCCTGCTACTGCTGTTACGGGGTTTACAGGGTTTAACCCTGGCAGGACTGGCCTCTATCGCAATGACCTATGTTAATGAGGAGTTCGACAGCCGCTGCCGGGGGTTGGCAATGGGGCTTTATGTCAGCGGCACCGCCATTGGCGGTATGATGGGCCGGATTATCAGTGGCTATCTGACAGAGCACTATGACTGGCCCACTGCCCTGCAGACTCTGTCAGGCATCAGCCTGTTATGCGCCCTGTTTTTTGCCTGGTCGCTACCTGTTTCCCAACATTTTTCACCCCGCCACTTTTCCCGCCGGGAGATGATTCAGGGTTTCACTTACCACCTGAAACAGCCGCCTCAACTGGGCCGTTTTATGCACGGTTTCTTACTGATGGGCGGGCTGGTCACCCTGTATAACCATATCGGTTTTCGCCTGCAGCAAGCGCCCTATCAGTTAAGTGAAAGTCACCTGGGCATGTTGTTCAGTTTGTATCTGTTGGGGATTTTCAGCTCAACCTGGTTGGGAGCCAAAGCGGATCGTTATGGGACTCGACCGGTACTGTTACTGGCGATCACACTGATGCTATGCGGCAGTGTACTCAGTCTATTTGAGCACCCGATCACCATTATCATGGCATTGGGGCTATATACCTTTGGTTTTTTTGCCGCACATTCCATCGTCAGTAGTGCCTGTGGGCAAAATGCAGAGCACTACAAAGCCCAAGCCTCAGCATTATACCTACTGTTCTATTATGTCGGCTCCAGTGTATTAGGTGCCGTAGGCGGTTATTTCTGGGATCACGCTCAGTGGCCGGGGGTGGCGGGTATGGTAACAACGCTGGTATTGATCAGTGGCGTGATCGCCCTGCGTAATAAGGACTAAGGCCGGAAGTTAGATTCAGCGTGAGGCTTGCGTCGATAACCGACACAAGCCTCACTGCGCAGAACGCTCTTCAATAATGGCTTTTCTCAGATTAAAGAGACCGCTCTAAAGAAGCACTTAAATCTTAAACTGACGTACCAAGTTATGTAGACCGTCCGCCTGGCTGGCGACCTCATCACTGGCCAGATTCACCTGCTGGATGGACTCCGCAGACACCTGAGACTGATCGACGATATTGACGATATTGCGATTGATCTCTTCAGCGACTAAAGACTGCTCCTCTGCCGCGCTGGCGATCATATCGTTCATATCCCGAATGGACTCCACCGCTTGCAGGATGCTATCCAGTGATCCACCGGCTTCCGTGGCTGTGACTACGGTTTTCTCAGTGGATTGCAAACTCAGATCCATGGCACTCACTGCTTTTTGAGCTGCACTTTGTAACTGCTCGATCATCGCCTGGATCTCATCGGTACTTTCCTGAGTCCGTTGCGCCAGAGTTCGTACTTCATCCGCTACGACCGCAAAACCACGGCCCTGCTCACCGGCGCGAGCGGCTTCAATCGCTGCATTCAATGCCAGCAGATTGGTTTGCTCGGCCACACCACGAATCACATCTAATACCGTGCCGATATTTTCGCTGTCATCACGCAGGGATTTAATTACCTGAGCAGAATTCTGCACCTGATCAGCCAGAGTATTAATCGCTTCAATGGCATTACTCACCTGCACCTTACCCTGCTTGGCTTCTGTATCAGCCTTTGAAGCCCCGGAAGCCGCCTCACCAGCATTCTGTGCCACCTCATGGACCGTCGCAGACATCTCGTTAATGGCTGTCGCAACCTGATCGGTTTCTTTCGTTTGCTGAGCAATGCTGCGACTGCCTTCATCCGTAATCCGTGACAGCTCTTCAGCGGATGCCGAGAGTGTTGCTGAAGCCGTGTTCACCTGACTGACTACATCATGTACTTTTTCCGCAAATGCGTTGAAGTAACGGGTTAGACCTGTGATCTCATCATTACCACGCACACGCAGACGTACTGTCAAATCTCCTTCACCTTCACTGATATCTTTCAGGGTGTTTACCGTTGTAACCAACGGACGGGTAATACTCCTCGCCAACAGATAACCAATAGTAAATAGAATCCCCATCAGTACACTGGCCGAAATCAGGACAGAAATGGCCTGCTTCCAGAACAGGTTTTCAATATCGTCGATATAAACGCCCGTACCGACCGCCCAACCCCAGGGCTGAAACGCTTTTAGATAAGACAACTTGGGTACAGGCTTTTCACTACCCGGACGACTCCAGTAGTAACGTTCGCTGCCTTCTCCTTTATCCCGCACCTGACGAGTCATACTGGCAAAAAACAGCTTATCCTTTACATCCTTAATTCCGGTCATATCTTTGCCTTCCAGCGAAGCCTTGATCGGGTGCATCAACATTTGGCCTTTGAAGTCCTGAATCCAGTAATAGTCAGTACCATTAAAACGCATCGCACGTACCAGCTCTTTGGCCTGGGATTGCGCCTGTACCAACGTCAGTGCACCGGCATCTACCTGTTTCTGCATGGATTCCAGCTGGCTGATAACGGACTCGGTCAAATGTTGCAGCTCTGTTTTCTTAAGCTCGGTAAAACTGGCACGCTCTTGCTTGAGCACGATAAATAACATCAAGGCCATACCCAGCAAAGCTAAAAGCTGGATAAACCATATTCGATGCTGAATAGGGAAACGGCGGAATAACATCTCCATTGGACACCTCGGGGTTAAATCTCTCGCAATGAATAGATCACCGCTGACTATAGTTTTTCTTTAGCGGCTCTTTGTAATGTCATCCTGACATGTCGGATTAATATCCGGCCTTCTAGTGGGGGGATTAGAGGCGTATTAAATAGCGCCTACTAAAGTAGTTCAATATGGTTTGTCGACAATTACGTTGTAAAAATGTAACAAAAATAGCGCTTATAAAACCTCCTGCGACTCATGCTGTCTTTTAGACTAAGAGGTGCAATGTGTAAAAACAAGCGAGCCAGATCATAAAAAGTCATTAATAACAGGCTCAAAAGACACCAAAAGCTCTGACCGATATCTCATCTAAAACCAAATACAGGCACTGCATTGAAAGCTCGGACTTAACGGGTAACAATGCCTCAGTTCTGGTATCTTTTCACCATTCCCCTTTATCATCCCGGGATTTTATCACTCTGAGGACAACACTATGAAAGCCATGGTTATCCAAGAATACGGCCCTGCTGAACAGTTTGTGGAACAAGAGCTACCCGCCCCTGAGATCCGGCCCGGCCATGTCATCATCAAAGTGGCTGCTACCAGCGTAAACCCTCTGGACACTAAGATCCGAGCGGGCCTGGTTCAAGCCAATCCACCGTTTCCGGCCATTCTGCATGGTGATGTGTCCGGTATTGTTACCGAGGTAGGTGAAGGTGTTGAAAGCCTGTCCGTGGGTGATGAAGTGTTTGGTTTTGCCGGTGGTTTAAAGAACTATCAGGGTGCATTAGCTGACTATATGCTGGCTGATGCTCGCTTGTTGACAAAAAAGCCGGATAATCTGGCCTTTGGTGAAGCGGCCGCCCTACCTGTGGTGTTTATTACCGCCTGGCGTGCGTTGATTGATCGCGCTCAGATTCAGCCAAAAGATAAAGTACTGATCCATGCGGGTACCGGTGGTGTCGGTCATATTGCGATACAGATTGCCAAATGGGCAGGAGCCAAGGTGTACACTACCGTTTCCAGTGAGGAAAAGGCAGAGATTGCCCGCCAACTGGGAGCCGATGAAACCATCAACTACAAGCAAGAAAGTGTTGAAAAGTACGTTCAGCGTTGCACCGATGGCCAAGGCTTTGATGTGGTCTTTGATACGGTCGGTACCGACAATATGGACCTGTCATTTCAGGCAGCCCGGGTCAGTGGTACGGTCGTGACAATTGCAGCACGTTCCACCCATGATCTATCACCACTGCACGGTAAAAATCTCACTCTGCATGTCGTCTTTATCGCTACACCACTGCTCTATGGACAGGACTTTGACACCCATGGCGAAGCTCTGGAAGCGATGACCAGCCTGACCTCCGATGGTTATGTGCGCCCGCTGCTGGACGAAACCCTGTACTCCTTCCAAGAAGTAGCACAGGCTCACAGCAAAGTAGAATCCGGGCAGGCTCTGGGTAAAGTGGTACTGCTGCGCTAATGATTACTCTGATCCTAATAAAGGTACTAGTCTCGGTAGCTACCGTGATCGCACTATCTTTAATCGCTGAACAGGTCAGCCCGCGCATTGCGGGCTTACTGTCTGGTTACCCTCTCGGTACAGCTATTGCACTGTTTTTTATCGGCTATGAGATCAGCCCTGAATTTGCAGCCGAAGGCGCGGTGTATACTCTGGCGGGTTTTGCCAGTACATTGATGTTAACTACGGGTTATCTGTTCGGTAGCCGTGAGCTAGCCCGACATAGTGCGGTTCAGCATAAACCCAATTCAGATATGGGCAAAGATAGCGCTCAGGAAAGCCAAGCGGGTTGGCGCGCAGTGATTAAGGCCAGCCTGGCGGGAATCGGCTTGTTTTTACTCTCCGGCTTGGTGATCCAGCAGTTTAGTCTGACTCTGATTACCGCGGCCTGTTTGCCTGCACTGGCGATTCTGGCTTGTATCTGGGGTTATCGCCACATCCCGGAAACTCAGGTTGGGCAACGAGTGAAGATGTCATTCTCTGTCTTGATGTTTCGGGCCCTGGTCGCCGCAGGCATAGTGTTAGTGATTACAGGGGCAGCCCATGTGGTGCCCGCGGCCACAGCGGGAGTATTGGCCGCTTTTCCAATCTCCATGTTTCCCTTTCTGGTACTGATGCATCGCAGTTATGGTGCAGCAAAAGCCCATACTATTATCAAACACTACCCCACAGGCTTAGGCTCGTTAATGGTTTACGCCACCAGCGTAGCTTGCTTTTATGTTTCATTGGGCCTGTTATGGGGCACGCTGTTAGCCTTTGCGCTGGCAACAGTCTACCTGCTGATTGCACCACCTTATGTGGATAAACTGCGTCATTGGCTGATTGCCCGCTCACCGGCTTAAAAAGGAATAATGCGGTATGTATAAACACACGATTAGCCCAGGCTTTAGTGATACCGATGCGCTGGGCCATATCAACAACACCAAGCTGCCGATCTGGTTTCTGGAAGCCCGTAACGAGCTGTTCAAAATCTTCACCCCGGATCTGGACCCAAAGAAGTGGCGCCTGATTCTGGCGAAGATCGAAGTGGAATATGTCGGAGAACTGTTTTATGGCCATGACGTTACCATCCACACCTATGTCAGTCGTATCGGCAGTGCCTCTTTTACTGTCTATCAGGAAGCCTGGCAGCAGGATAAGCTTGCCGCCAAAGGACAAGCCGTGATGGTGCATTTTAACTTTGCAGAAAAACAGTCGGAGCCGCTGCCAGATGCCATTCGTATGCAATTGGCCCAGCATGCGCCAGAAAGCTCACCCTAAACCACATTCTGAAAGCACGATTAGAACAAGTATCCGCAAGCGAAGCATAAGGAATAATCATGACACCCGGTATTCGTCAGGCTAAAAAAGCCGGTATCTTCTTTGAAATAAAGGAGTATCAACACGATCCTAATAGTGCCTCTTACGGTGAAGAAGCGGCTAATGCTCTGGGCGTACCTCAAACGGAAGTCTTTAAAACCCTACTGGCACAAAGTAATGATGGTAAGTTAGTCGTCGCAGTCGTGCCGGTTGCCGGTACACTGGATCTGAAAGCCCTGGCTAAAGCCAGCGGTTGTAAAAAAATGGAGATGGCGGATCCGCTCAAAGCAGAAAAAACCACCGGTTACGTCGTGGGGGGCATTAGCCCTCTAGGCCAGAAAAAGCGCTTACCCACCTTTATCGATAGCAGTGCTCAAAACCTGGAAAACATGCATGTCAGCGCAGGGAAACGGGGTTTAGAAATAAGCCTTAAGCCTGAAGATCTGTTAAAGCTGACACAGGGTAAATGGGCGCCGATTGGTCGTGTAGATTAGAATTTATTTCCCCCTCTCTGCCAGTAAAAATACAAAAACCTGCACCAAGGCAGGTTTTTGTGGTGTTCAAATACCAGCAACTCACTGGATGCAATATTCTTTAGAAGGTATACATCAGCTGCAGACGAGGCGTAAACCAAGGCGCATCACTGTCGCGCACAGGATGGCTTGGACCGTAAGTCATCTGAACGGCACCGGATAACACCCAATCCTGAAACGGCGAGTATTCATAGCCGATAGCCCCCTCAAGACCAAACTTGCTATCACCGCCGTTTTCAATCATTACCAGCAACCCCATTTGCATAAAGGTACCGTAGTAATAACGCTGGTTATAAACCTTATAATCCATACCGATCAGATAGCGGTCATCCTTCATGGCAAAGTCCATATAAAAGGCATCTTCACGGCCCATCGCTTTCTGAAAAGAGATATTAGCCATGCCGTTTTCCTGGGTTGGATCAACCCAGCGAATCAGATCAGTTCCGATGGCATAGTCCGTTGCAGCAGCAGAAGCAGTGCCAGAAGTGATACATGCGGCCGCCAGGGCACAAACACGCAACAATGTCTTCATTATTCGCTTTCCTATTCTATCTGGGTCAAAATTGTCAGCTATTATACTGGAAAGCTGTCTTTAAACGCAGCAGAGACTGAGCGGATAAATTATCGATGTACCAAAAAACCGATCTTCCCCTGACGCCGGAACTGATTGCACGTATTGAAGCCCAGATAGGCCGGGCTCCAAAAGCGATGCAGGCGGTATCAGCGACTGATAGTCAGGGCATACCTCTGGTCGTACGCATGTACTCCATTGTGGATAAAAAGCCTTTCCCTACCCTGTACTGGATGACCTCTGAGCTATTAAAAAAAGAGATTAGCCATATCGAAGCTTCAGGTGTGATTAAACAGCTAGAGGAGCGTCTGAAGGAAGATAAAGAGTTTCTGAAAGCCTATCACGCCAGTCACCAGGATTATGTCGACCAGCGTTTGCACTATCTGAGCGATGAGGAAAGAATCTTTGCCGAGCAAGCCGGTTTTATAGAGATTCTGAAACAAAAGGGCATCGGTGGTATTGCCAACTGGGATACAGTGCGCTGTCTGCACACTCAATATGCTCACCACCTAGCGGGCTTTAATGTGGTAGGTCAATGGATGGATGAAGAGTTTGGTATTGCCGACCTGATTCCCTAGGTAAACCTCAACCCTACACTGATTATGCAAGCCCAAACAGGCAGTTTATCACTGCCTGTTTATCTCTAAAGATAGAGATAAATCAATGATTTATCGCCATCTTTTCACGGGCACTTATATAGTTATCAATAAATAGCTGGTGCTCAGCTGAGATCCGGTCAATATAGATATTCAGGCCATAAGAACTTCCTGATGATAGCAGGATGGAACTGGTAACCTTACCCAACACCACAAGAACTTTCTTTTCACCATTAAACAGAGCAGAAATCTCTACTTTAACTTTCTCTTCAGCCTTAAGATTGAACTCACTTTCCAGATGCAGCTGTTTATGGGAAATACTTAAGGTTCTGGCAATATAAGGTTTATGATGCGCCCGGGTAATACGCACTTTCCAGTGAACACTCACCGGCTTTTTTGGCTGTTTTTTCTGCATGTTACAGTCTCTTAACCATTCTATCCGCAGCGACAAATAATATAACAGGGCTATTATGCGCAAGTGTTGGCAAAAGACAAAATAGAAATTCCGTTTTCCCCTTATGCCAAAACGATCTAAATTTAACTCCTTGGTAGGGATGCTTTCTGTCGCCAAAAGCTTTAAATTTCCCAACCGATTAAAATTCTTGATGAGGTTTTCAAGCTTATGTACGTTGATGCTGCTGTAGTTGCTGGTCTGGCCGTGGTTGTAGGTTGTATTGCTATCTGTGCTTTCGGTATTCGTTTCATCCGCGAAAACATCATGAAAGATGGTCAGTAATCTATAAGATCTACTGCCCGGGCCTGTATCTACAGGCCTTTTTTATGCCTGAGTTTTACTTTTGGCCTACTCCAGCTTTCTTCTCATCTGCTTTAAAAACCGCTTTCTCCGCAGACAGACAACGACCAATATAGTCGCATCATATCCAGTTGAGTGGGAAAAGAGCTCAATGGCCACAAACCTCATCACTTAGACCCTTTGTGAGTTAACCACGACTTTTTACAGCAACAAAAAAACGGGCCTAAGCCCGTTTCTAATTCAGCAGATAAAATGTCTGACCAAACTTACGCAGAGGCTGTCAGTTCAAATGTGCGCTGCAGCATCCTGGCGTCAGGCCCCGCTCTATGGCGGTCAATATTCAAGTCCAGTGTGACCTGCTGTTTAACTTTCGCCCAGATAGCGATTTGTTTTTCAGAAAGTAACTTACTCAGTGTTTCCAACCGAAACAATTGCCGCAGCCCAGCATGGTAAAACAGTAACGATAGCCAAGTGCTATCAAAGCCCCAGCTATCGGTATACACCACCTTACCTTCCAATTCTTCGTTCAACATCTGCGCTACTTCACGCACAGTACAACCCTGCTCGAACAGCGTTTTTCTGGGAATGCCATGCACTTCTTCGGCACTATCGTCCCAGTGCTCCCAATCAGGCTCAGGCTTGATCAGGCAAGAGTGTACGCTACCATCGGGGCGAGCAAACCCCACCTCAATAGGGTAGCTACCACGGCCAAACCCAGAGGCTTCAACATCTATAATAAATGGCATTTCAATCTGCTTATTTTTTGTTGTCAAAATTATTTCGTCCCGGATTGCGGTGCCAAAACCACATGGACAACCGCTCTACGTCCGATGTGCAACGTGTTTAAGTATAATGAAAAGCAATTTATATGCCGGGAATCAGGTCACAGATTGAGTAAGATTGATTCCAGATGCTTCTTTTAAAGTGCGATGAATTTTCTGCTGCCAATATTGTACCTGCTCAGGGTTTTTCGCTAAACCCAGATCACCATTTTCACAAGCAGTAATCATCTTACGACAGGCCAGAGGATGCCCTTGTTCCGCCGCCCGTACAAACCAGCGTACTGCATTCTCAAAGTTTTTCTGCAGATGACCATAGCCTTGCTCATAGATACATCCAATCTGATACTGAGCCTTGGCATCCCCCTGCTTAGCCGCATCCAGCAAGTAGTTTGCTCCCTGCCCCTTATCTACCGGTGATGCACCACGAAAGTAGAGCAGATGACCGTAAATGGACAGGGCTTTCAGATGACCTTCATTGGCAGCCTGCTTAAACATAGACATCACCCACTGATGTCGCAGCTTAGAACCTTTTAGCACGGAGGAGTGAAACAGTTTCTCAGCTAGATAAAACTTAAACCGAGTCACAAGTCGGGGCTGTTCAGACATCATGAAAAACCATTAGTCATAGGATTATTTAAAATGTAAGGCGACGCCTTGTTTCGAGCCGGGCATTCTATCACCCTACTAATGACTGACAAGACTCAATAAATGGATTCTTGCTACAAATCGAAAGATAACCCCTACATATGGCAATAATGTGTTACACCTTATATCAGTCGGCACTCAAATATGTGACATCTTCGATAGGTAAATAAACAGTAAGTTCCAATAGACTTTGTTGATGGCTGTCAGGCCAAAAGAACGGCAACAACTTTTTTAGCTGCCCCCTTGGCTTTGACTGAAGATGTCAGTCTTATGGCTCATCGACTTTACTAACTGAATCAAATGAGGGCGATTATGCGCTATCAAACACTGGCCAATACCGATCTCAATATCAGCAAGCTGTGCCTGGGAACCATGACCTGGGGCGAACAAAATACAGAACAGCAAGCGCACCAGCAGCTGGACTATGCACTGGATCAGGGCATCAACTTTATTGATACTGCTGAAATGTACCCTGTGCCACCACAGGGTGATACCCAGGGCACAACAGAGTGTCATATCGGTAGCTGGTTTAAGAGTCGTAACAACCGGGATAAGGTGATTCTGGCGACAAAGGTCGCAGGTCCCGGTGATTGGCTGGGTTATCTGCGTGGCGGCCCACGCTTAAACCGTGAGCATATACAGCAAGCCGTCGATGCCAGCCTTAAGCGGCTGCAAACTGACTATATCGACCTGTATCAGCTACACTGGCCGGATCGTCACACCAACTACTTCGGCCAACTCAGCTATAGTCATAATAAAGAGGAAGTGGCCACGCCGCTGCTGGAAACCCTGGAAGCACTGAATGAGCAGGTGAAAGCAGGGAAGATCCGTCATGTGGGCGTATCCAATGAAACCCCTTGGGGCGTGATGAAATACCTACAGTTGGCCGAAGCTCACAATCTGCCACGTATGGTGAGTATTCAAAATCCTTACAGCCTGCTAAACCGTACCTTTGAGATCGGTTTGGCTGAGATCGCTCACCGAGAGAACATTCCTCTATTGGCTTATTCCCCCCTGGGTTTTGGTGTCTTAAGCGGTAAATATCTGGGCGGTGCCTGGCCTGAGCATGCCCGCCTGACACTGTATAAGCGCTTCCAGCGTTACACCAGTGAAAAGGCAGATATCGCGACTCAAGCTTATGTGGACCTGGCCAGAGAACATCAGCTGGACCCGGCACAGATGGCACTGGCTTTTGTTAACGAACGCAGCTTTATGGCCAGTAATATTATTGGTGCTACAACAATGGAGCAGTTAGCCAGCAATATTGCCAGTATCGAGCTGACGCTATCTGATGAGGTCATAGCCGGTATTGAAGCCATCCATCAACAGATGCCTAATCCGTGCCCTTAGATCAGTGCAAAAAGCTCTGTATATGGTGAAACGCAATCGTATCGAAGCCTAAAGACTTAAACTCATACAATCAATAGGATGATATTAATCGGTGTTAACCCTTTGGATTTTAATAGCCCTTCTGGCCGGCGCCCTGATGCCAATGCAATCAGGCGTAAACAGTACGCTGGCCCAAAGCAGTGAGGGGACCATTTGGGCCTCCTTTATCTCCTTTGTGGTCGGGACAATCTCTCTCTTTGTTGTGGCATTATTGACCCGTCAGGAGTGGCCGGTAATGGCAGGCCTGAAGCAGGCCCCGTGGTGGGCCTGGGCCGGTGGTATAATGGGTGCTATTTTTGTGGCAACATCCGCTTTCTTAGCACCTCGTTTGGGTGCCGCAACTATGATGGCCCTTTTTGTTGCAGGCCAGCTGACCATGTCAGTGATTTTGGATCACTTTGGCTGGGCAACGTTTCCACAACACAGCATTAATCTTTGGCGGGTATTGGGCATCGTTATGCTATTTGCCGGAGTCCTGTTAATTCGCTTTAACTAAATGCGTTTTATCAAGACGATTCGGTTTATCCAAAACCTCTTAATCTCAGTGGAAAACCAACAAAAAAAGCGAACACCAGATCAACTGGCGTTCGCTTTTTTATTTTAGACTCTATGGTAGCTCAGCCAACCTCTGCTCTCACTATGTTTAGTATCGCCCTAACGTCGACCCAGAACAGTCGCCAACCAGATGCCCCCCAGGATCATGACAAAACCCGCCAGATGGAACAGCTTTAATGTCTCCCCCAGAAAGACCACCGCCAATGTAATACCAAACACTGGTATCAGATGAATGAACTGACCACTGCGGTTCGCACCCAGCTCAGCGACCGCTTTATTCCAAAATAGATAAGCGAGAATAGAAGCAAAAATACTAACATAAAGCACGCTCATCACTGAGGTGGTGGTAATCGGCATAGGTCGTCCACTCAGTGTCTCATTAATATAAAACGGCAGCAGCACAATAACGCCCACCAGCACCGTTAATGAGAAGAACGCGAACCCTCCCAGCTCTTTCGGTTTTAATCTCAGCAAGGCGGAATAGATCGCCCAACACAGTACCGCTAACAAGATCCAGGCGGTACCTTCATTAAGAAAATCCAGTCCCAGTACATTAGCAGGCTGGCCTTCTGTCACAACCACCACCACACCACTCAGGGAAATCAGCATGCCCAGGGCCTGAACCAATGAGACTTTTTCCCGGAAGAAAAGCCAGGACAAAAAGAGAATAATCACCGGACAGGCAGACTGTAGCAAAATACTGCTACTGGCAGGCGCACTTTGCAGCCCCAGATAAACCATGGTGTTAAAACAAGCCACACTGAATACAGAGAGTACCAGCAGAATAAACCAGTGTTGGCGTATCACAGGCCAACTCTGCTTAAGCTGAGGAAGCGCAAACGGAGAAATAAATAGCAGAGCGGTCATCCAGCGCCAAAAACTAAGCCCGATCGGCGGAACATCCAGATGCACTGCCCGTCCCATAACAAAATTACCAGCCCAAAACAAGGTGGTAAACACCAATAAAGCATAGGGTGAGATATTGAGTACCCGTTGCAACATAACTATCCCTCGAAAAAATCATCGAGGGATAGTAACGCATTTCAACACTGTCACTCACGTAACAAAATTAATAACACATAACGTTTCACCTTCAGTAAGAGCCCATTACGGGCAATGCCAAAGCCCCCACGTATATTTTGCTGCCTTAGATTCGCGTTAATGCGTTAGTCCTGAGGCACCTACGGAGTAACCCGATACCGACGCATTGAGTTCGTTGGCCAAAGATTCGATACTCTGGCCCAAACCATTCAGTGCATGGACCTCATCAGCGGTTTGCTGTACGACCTGATCGATCTGACGAATATTCTGGTCCACCTCATTAGCGATCTGTGACTGCTGTTCCGCTACGGTCGCAATCTCTACACTACTATGATTGATGGCATGCACCATGGTATTAATCGCAGCAAAGGCATCACCTGAGCTACTCACCGTCGTGACACTACTATCGGCTAACTGATGACCACTGCGTACCAAGGTCACGGCATCTTGCACTCTATTCTGCAATTGGGTGATGGTTTCCTGAATAGTTCGGGTATAGCCTTGCGTCTGTTGCGATAACGCACGCACTTCATCAGCAACCACTGCAAACCCCCGACCAGCTTCACCGGCACGAGCGGCTTCAATCGCCGCATTCAACGCTAATAGATTGGTCTGCTCGGAAACCCCTTCGATAGTTTCCAGAATACCGGTAATCGCTGCAGTTTCGCTTTCCACCTGTTCTGTCACGTCATAGACCGCAGAGATACGCTCTGCCAGAGCATGAATATCACGTATACTGTTTTTCACCAGCTCATGGCCATTGGATGATTGCAGTGTGGCTTCCTGAGTTTGCTCCGAGGTTTCCCGTACACTGGCGGCCAGTTGTTTAACTGCCGCAGATAACTGAGTAATTGCTGCCGTAATTTGTAAGCTTTGGGCCTTCTGATTGATGACACCACTTTCCAGCTCATGGCTGGCCACGGACATCGCCTGGGCATAACGGCTCAGCTCACCGGATGCTAACTTAATATCACCGATGGCTTTTTCATAGCTGCTGAGAAAGAGATTAAAGATAGCAGCGATACGCTCATATTCACTGCCGCGCTCCACTTTTACCCGGCGGGTCAGGTCTCCATCTTCCATAATCATCTGCATCGCTTCCTGCATATCCAGCAGAGAGGAGCTGGCACCGTGTTCACTCACATTAAGCCCACGCTCCTCATCCTCAGGCGGTACACGCAGCGCGCCAAAGGCTTTCATCAGAGAGAAGGCCAGATAACCCAGACCAAAGCCCCAGACAAAGACCGCAGCCACACCTGTCAGCTGAACCAACAACTGATCCATCACACTACCGTTTACCAGTGCTGATTCCGAAGCAAAGAACACCAATAAAATGGTACCCAGCGCACCGCAAATACCATGGGCCGCGACCACATTCACTGGATCATCAACACGCAGGACATTCAGAATAATCCACTCCGCAGCGTAGAGCACTGTACCTGCAATCAAGCCAATCACCACCGCGCCTACGGGTTCAACAACAGCACACCCTGCCGTGATTGCGACCAAACCACCGACAACACCATTAAGCAGTTTCTCAACATTAACTTCACGACGCTCGTGCAACGCCATAGAGATGAAGAAACAACTTAAGCCACTGGCACCGGCAGCTAGCATGGTATTGGCAATAATCTTGGCGATACTGGCATCACCGCTCAGAGTACTTCCACCATTAAAACCAAACCAGCCAAACCATAGGATCAGCACACCAACCACGGCCAGAACCAGACTGTGACCCTGAATTTTATTGACCTTGCCTTCTTTGCCAAAAACCCCCAGACGAGGACCGACTACAATCGCACCGGCCAAGCCAACCCAGGCGCCTAAGGAGTGCACCACGGTAGAACCTGCAAAGTCGATCATACCTTTCTGGGCCAGCCGGCCGTCACTGTTCCAGATCCAGTGACCAGATACTGGGTAGATCACACAGATGGTAAAAACGGCGATCACCACATAAGCGAGAAACTTGGTTCGCTCCGCCACGGCCCCGGAAACAATCGTCGCAGCTGTACCGGCGAAGGTTGCCTGAAAGGCAAAGGAGGCAAAATCACTGGCTTCAGTCATACCCGACAGGCCAAAGCCACTGGTACCAAAGAAACCGCCTGAACTCTCGCCAAACATCAGCGCGTAACCCACCGCCCAGAAGATCAATACCGAGATTATAAAGTCGGTAATATTTTTAATCGCCACATTGATGCTGTTTTTGGCTTGTGTCAGTCCTGACTCCAATGCAGTAAATCCAGCCTGCATAAACATCACCAATGCGGCACAGACCATAATCCAGACCAGGTCCAGATTACTCTGTACGTTTGCCGCATCCATAGAACACACCCCATTGCTTTTATTAATAATCGTTATACTCTTCTTAGAGCAAGAGCTGTGCCTACTAAAAACAGGCATTTCCTCTGTACATTGAGTCATTTAAGGATAGAAAAACTAAACTATTGCTGAAAACACAGAGATAAAATCAAAAGCCACGCACCAAAATAGGGCTCGCACTATTTTGAGGCACTATTATGATGCAGCGCAAAACCTACCATTTTAATCAGTTATAAGATGCTGTTATGATTAGTTTTTAAGCCATTTTCCGTCTGGAAGCCGCCATGAAAATCGTTATATCACCTGCAAAAACACTGGACTTTGAAACCCCGGCCAAAACAGAGGTTTTCAGTCAGCCGGACTATCTGGATCACAGCCAGCAACTGATCAATGAACTTAAAGAACTCTCTCAGGCTGAGGTCGCAACCTTGATGAAGTTGAGTGATAAACTGGCTGCGTTAAATGTTGCTCGTTTTGGTTCCTGGTCACTGCCTTTCCAACCGGATAATGCCAAGCAGGCACTATTGGCGTTTAAAGGTGATGTTTATACCGGTCTGGATGCTGAAAGCTTCTCAGAGCAGGACTTTGACTTTGCCCAGGACCACCTAAGAATCCTGTCAGGTTTGTATGGTCTGCTGCGCCCGCTGGATCTAATCCAGCCGTACCGCCTGGAGATGGGTACCAAGTTTGCCAATAGCAAAGGTAAAGATCTTTATCAGTTCTGGGGCAACCAGCTAACTGAAGCACTAAATCAAGAGTTTGCCCAGGAAGAGAAAGAGCATGGAGAAGCCGTTCTAGTAAATCTGGCCTCCAATGAATACTTTAAAGCAGTTAAGGCTAAAGAGCTGAATGCCCGTATCATCACACCAGTCTTTAAAGACTGGAAAAATGGCCAATACAAGATGATCAGCTTCTACGCCAAGAAGGCCCGCGGTTTGATGACTGCTTATATTATCCAGCATCAGCTGACTGATCCGGAACAGCTCAAAGGTTTTGATCTGGAGGGCCATTACTTCAGTGAAGAACAAAGTAAAGGGGATCAGTGGTGTTTCCTACGAGATCACGATGAGTAAGATTCTAACTTCTCAGAAGTAACAAGAGATAAACAGCAAAGGGCCATCAAAATGATGGCCCTTTGCCTAGTACTACTTAGCAGTATTCATTCAGCTATAGAACAAACGTTCCAAACGATCAGTTCTGCTGAATACCCTGCAGGTACCAGTTTGCGTTCTGCTCACGCATATCACGTACCATGTGCCAGGTTTCGCTGAATTCCGTTGGCAGAGAGCTATTCTCTTTGGTCTGGCCAGAGAAAACTATGCTCGCTTCCACCAGAGAGCCCTGCTGACTGATACCACCCAGACGTGCATCCAGTTTAACCACTTCAGTGTTTGGCTCTTCATCCAGAGCACGGCGCTCTTCAGATAGAATGTTGTACATCTCTGGCGTAACAAATTCCTGGAGTTCTTCAAGATCGTTGTTATCCCAACATTTTTGCAGATGAACAAAGTGACCTTTACCCCGCTCTACAAAGCTATCCGCATCAAACCAATCAGGTGCTTGTGCTGCCGGAGTACCACCGCCCAGACTACCGCCCATCAAGTTAGTATCAAAACCACCTTGCTGCTCCTGACCATGAGCCTGCTTCTGATAACCACCCGGTGCAGCTGCAGGCATCGCCTGCTGTTTCTTACGGGCAATCAGCTTAAAGATAATAAATACCACCAAGGCAATCAGTAAGAAGTCCATAATCTGGAAACCTTCAAACCCTTCACCAAACAGCATTGCAGCCAACAGACCACCTGCAGCCAGACCTGCCAGTGGACCTAACAGGCCTTTCATTTTACTGCCGGTACTGGCAGTGCCAGCCGCTTGAGTTTTCCCCGGTTGGCTCAGTGTCGATGTATTAGTGGCAGTGGGACTGGTTGCACTTCTGGAGAAAGTCCCAGAAGACTTACCACTACCTAAACGTTTTGCTTCGGCTTGCTCAATTCCAGTACCGACTACCAGAAAGAAAGCAAAAAACCAGACAAAGACTCGCTGCATAAAGTTACCTGTACGTTTCGTTGTTTTGTTATGCTCAGAATTATGGGGGCGTAGTAAACGCTTTCAACTGATATATCAAAAACAAAAGGAGTTTTTATGCTGATCAGTCCCGACAACTCTGCTTTATTAGTCATCGATATCCAGGAAAAGTTGCTCCCGGCCCTTCATGATGCTGAAACAATGGTTGCTAATAGCCAATGGCTGATCGAAATTGCCAATCAACTCGAAGTCCCAATTTTTGTCACAGAACAATACCCTAAGGGGCTCGGCCACACCTCTGAGCAACTTTTGCCCCTCTTAGATAAGGCTACAGTATTGCATAAAGAGCACTTCTCCACAGCCGAAGAGCCTCACTGTTTAATGGAAATTAATAAAGCGGATCAGGAGCAGCTCATTCTGGTGGGAGCAGAAAGCCATATCTGCTTACTACAGTCTGCTATAGGTCTGGCAGAGCAAGGTTTTGATGTCTTTGTGGTCACCGATGCCATCCGCTCCCGTAAGCAATCCGATTACGAAACTGCACTGGTGCGCCTACAGCAGAATGGTATTCAATTAGTTAGTAAGGAGATGGTTGCGTACGAGTGGCTTAAGAAAGCCAATACGGACCAGTTCCGCCATATCAGCAAAAACTATCTAAGAGACAATTAATTATCACTGGCTGAATAATTCTCCATAACGCCCTCTAATAGAATCGATTCAGCCATTTCTGCTTTCCTATCCTCTTCCACCACTTTTCTTTCGCTCACACGAAAAAACCCCGATCATTGCTGATCAGGGTTTGCTGTCTTTTCTAAAAAGACTAAACAAGCGCTTGACGATGCCCTACTCTCACATGGGAAGACCCCACACTACCATCGGCGCTGAGCCGTTTCACTTCTGTGCGCTGCGGCGATAGATGGCAGATGGAATCAGGGGGGTTCTGCAAGCTACGTTGTTGTTTTGCTTTTCTTACAGACTTTTCTTTCGCCCACACGAAAAAACCCCGATCATTGCTGATCGGGGTTTGCTGTCTTTTCTAAAAAGACTAAATAGGCGCTTGACGATGTCCTACTCTCACATGGGGAGACCCCACACTACCATCGGCGCTGAGCAGTTTCACTTC